>CABVAZ010000025.1:0-40897 GCA_902496445.1 uncultured Prevotella sp.
TTCCCATTTTAATTTTTAATGTTAAAACGGTGTAAAGTAAATCTGCTATAAGTCATGATGGCTATGCTAGCTCTCACGGGGGCTCTTCTTGGATGCGAATACTCCGCGCTTGCCATGGCTCGAGTAGCCGGACAGAGGATTTTTAGGGCACCCTTTACTGTCTTTTTGTGTTCGTATTGCAATATTTTATCATCTTTTGCGTTATTCTGCTGTGTTTAAGCGTTTATTTTATACAGCTGTCCTAGCTTGCTTGTTCACGGTGAGTGCGCGGGCTCAATACGACGCGTCGTTCAGTCATTACTGGATGATGGAGCCCTATTTCAACCCTGCTGCCGTTGGCAAGGCTTCTATTTTGAATGTCACAGGTGCTTATGCCATAGACTTTGCCGGCTTTGAGCATAATCCTCAAACGGCATTTATCGGAGCCGACATGCCCGTTTATTTTCTGAAGAACTATCATGGTGTGGGACTGTATATGCTTAACGACAAGATAGGTCTCTTCACTCACCAGCGCATATCGGGCCAATATGCTTACAGGCATAAGCTCTTTGGCGGCAATATGGCTGTGGGTGTGCAGCTCGGATTGCTCATGGAGAGCTTCGACGGTACAAAGCTTGACCTTGAGGACGCCAGCGATCCGGCTTTCACCAACTCTCAAATCAGCGGCAACTCGCTCGATGTGGGCTTCGGACTGTATTATACACACGGCGCATGGTATGCCGGCGCTTCTGCCCAACACCTCACTTCGCCTACCATAGACCTTGGCGAGAGAAACCAGCTCAAGGTAGAACCGTCCTATTATTTAACGGGCGGATACAATATAAAGTTAAGAAATCCGTTTCTTAAAGTGCCCACTTCGGTGCTGGCACGCTATGACGGCCATGCCTATCGCGCCGATGTAACGGCCAGGCTGGTATATACCAACGACAAGAAGATGATGTATGCCGGCGTGACCTACAGCCCCACCAACTCAGTTACTGCCCTTATCGGAGGTCGCTTTCACGGCATCAATGTGGGCTATAGCTACGAATATTACACCAAGGCCATCAATCCGGGCAACGGAAGTCATGAGATTGTCATCAGTTATCAGACTGACATCAACCTCCAAAAGAAAGGACGCAACTTGCATAAAAGTGTTAGATATCTTTAGTGATATAGTGAATATGACGATAAAGAAAATAGTTTTGGTACTCGTGGTGGGCTTTGTCTCACTTACATCGCTTACTGCCTGCTTCGGCGGAAAAGCTACGTCATCGGGACGCGGTGGCGAGGTGACCGGCGTGGGCGGCGGACGCAGCTTCAAAGAACCCGCTCCTTACGGCATGACGCTTGTTAAGCGTGGCTACCTGAAAATGGGAATCGACAAGACGGACAGCCTTTGGGGAAAGCAAACACCGGTGAAGGACATCTCTGTAGACGGCTTCTGGATGGACGAGACGGAAGTGACTAACTCTGAGTACAAGCAGTTTGTGTACTGGGTGCGCGACTCTATCCTGCGCACTCGCTTGGCCGACCCGTCTTATGGCGGCGATGAAACCTATATGATTACGGAAGATAAGAACGGCGACCCCGTCACTCCGCACCTCAACTGGCGCAAGCCTCTGCCCCGTAAGCCTAACGAGGATGAGCAAAGAGCCTTTGAGAGCCTTTACGTAACCAATCCGGTGACGGGCGAAAAGATGCTCGATGCCAAGCAACTGAACTATAAGTATGAGATTTACGACTATACTACAGCGGCTTTGCGACGCAACAGGCTGAATCCTGCTGAGCGCAACCTGAACACCGATGTGCCCGTAAATCCCAACGAGGTGGTGATGATAAGCAAGGACACGGCTTATGTTGACGATGACGGAAACATACATCGTGAAACCATCAACCGACCGTTGTCAGGGCCTTGGGACTTCTTGAATACCTACATAGTGAATGTATATCCCGACACTACATGTTGGGTAAACGACTTCAGAAATTCGGATAACGAGGTCTATCTGCGCAATTATTTCAGCAATCCCACCTATAACGATTATCCCGTTGTGGGCGTAACGTGGGAGCAGGCCAATGCCTTCTGCGCATGGCGCACCGACTATTTGCTCAAGGGCATGGGCGGTGAGGCACGCTATATACAGCGCTATCGGCTGCCCACCGAGGCTGAATGGGAGTATGCGGCACGTGGTAAGGATCAGAACGAGTTCCCTTGGAACAACCAAGATGTAAAGAATGGCAACGGCTGTTTCTATGCCAACTTCAAGCCGGATAGAGGTAATTATACCAAAGACGGCAACCTTATAACCAGTAAGGTGGGCATCTACTCGGCTAATTCTAACGGACTTTACGACATGGCCGGCAATGTGGCCGAGTGGACAAGCACCGTTTATACCGAGGCAGGTGTTGATGCCATGAACGATCTGAACCCTGAGTTGTCTTACAACGCAGCCAAGGAAGACCCTTATAGGCTGAAGAAGAAGAGCGTGAGAGGCGGCTCGTGGAAAGACCCTGAGTCGTATATCCGCTCGGCATGGCGTACATGGGAGTATGAAAATCAGCCACGCTCATACATCGGCTTCCGCTGTGTCAGGTCATTGGCCAGCTCATCCAGCGAGGCAGCTAAAATGAATAAGAAAAAAAGTAAGCGAAGATAAATATGTCATATCACAGCAAATTCAATATCATCTATCGTCTGCAAAAGTGGATGGATAGCGTGCCAGGACAGACATTCCTGAATTATGGTTACAGTTGGGGCGCCTCAGTCGTCATCTTGGGTGCGCTTTTCAAGCTCACACACTTGCCCGGTGCCAACACCATGTTGTTTGTTGGTATGGGCACAGAGGTTGTGGTTTTCTTCCTTTCAGCATTCGACCGGCCCTTTGATAAGACCGACGACGGAAAGGATATTCCCACACATGTAACTGAAGAATATCTGGAAACAGGTAAGGTTACCTACGGTAAGGGCGGCGCGCAAAGCACGGCTGAAGAGCAACCCGTGCAGCAGACATCCGGTGAATCGCACGCCAGTGGCAACACTATTATAATAGGTGGCGGCATGGCGCCATCGGCTTCGCCGGTTGGTCAGGCTGCTGAGGAGAGTGCTGCAAGCCCGGCTGAGGGCGGAGCGGCCAGTGTGCCGTCGGCTGCCGAAGTGGCCGAGGCTATGCGCAACCAGGGCGCGTGGATAGCCCAGCAGCAACAGCAGACTCCCGAAATGCAGGATGCACAGAGCAAATATGTTGAAGAGCTCAACAAACTGGTAGAGACTTTGGGTAAGGTGAACGAGCAGAGCACCCGTCTGACACGTGACAGCGAGGAGATGGAAAACCTGAACAGAACTCTCACGGGCATCTCTAAGATATACGAGATGCAGCTCAAGGGCGCCAGCCAGCAGGTAGGTACGATAGACCAAATCAACGAGCAGACGCGCAAGATGGCTCAACAGATAGAACAGCTCAATAAGATATATGCCCGAATGATAGAGGCCATGACGGTGAATATGCGTGTTGCCGCACCAGGCGCGGCAACTTCTGCGCCTCATAATCCAGAGCTTTAATCTATAGAATTCTCTATGGCAATAAAGAAAAGAAAAGTTTCTCCACGTCAGAAGATGATCAATCTGATGTACGTTCTTCTGATGGCGATGCTTGCTTTGAACATCACTCCGGAGGTGCTCAACGGCTTCTCTATTGTGGAGGAAAGCCTGAACCGCACCACAAAAAACTCGTCCGCGGTCAACAATGCCCTCTATGGTGACTTGTCAGATCAGATGAAGGACAATCCCGAAAAGGTGCGCGAGTGGTTTGAAAAGGCCACTGCCGTGAAGGATATGAGCGATTCGCTATACAATTTTGCCCAAGAACTGAAGGTAGCTATCGTGCGTAAGGCCGACGGTCCTGATGGCGACCCTCTTCATATAGACAATAAGGACAACCTTGAAGCGGCCGGAGAGGTTATGCTAGCGCCTATCTCGGGAAAAGGAAAGAAGTTGTATAATGCTATCAATTCTTATAGAGAGCGCATCCTTGCCATGGTGGCCGACCCGTTGCAAAGGCGCATCATAGCCAGCAACCTGTCTACGACAGTGCCTAAGACCAGTGCGACGATGGGCAAGAATTGGCAGGAATATATGTTCGAGAATATGCCGGTGGCTGCCGCCGTCACCCTTCTCTCTAAGTTGCAGAATGACGTTCGCTATGCAGAAGGTGAGGTATTGCACACCCTTGTGGCCAACGTGGGCCTGAAAGATGTTCGTGTCAACAAGTTGCAAGCCTTTGTAGTGCCTAGCGCAACACGCCTTTATCCGGGCGATAAGCTTACCGCCAAGATGGTGATGGCTGCCGTTGACACCACACAGAGGCCGGAAGTATATGTGAACGGACGTAAAATATCAGGCGACACCTACTCGTTCAACGTTGGAGGGGTGGGCGAGCACCAGTTCTCCGGCTATATTCTGATGCGTAATACGCGTGGTGAGGTACTGCGGCGCAACTTCATTCAGAAGTATTCTGTCATTGCTCCACCCCTCGCTCCTAATGGCGCTACGCTCTCGGCAGACCTGATGAACGTGCTCTATGCAGGTTATAACAACCCATTGAGCGTCAGTGTGAGCAACACTCCGCAGAGCAGCGTGAGCGTAAGCATGTCGGGCGGCGTCTTGAGATCGTCTGGTCCGGGCCATTACATTGCCATCCCCTCGGCCGTAGGCCATGATGTAACGTTCAATGTTTCGGCTAAAGGCAGGCCGGTAGGGTCGTTTACATTCCATGTTCGCAAGCTTCCCGACCCCACACCTTATATACTTGTGGGCAACGATCGCTTCAAGAGCGGTGCACTGGCTAAGGCTTCCATCATGGGAGCTCCGGGCATTAATGCGGCGATAGACGATGGCTTGCTCGACATTCCTTTCAAGGTGCTGAGCTTTGAGACGGTGTTTTACGACAACATGGGCAACGCTGTGCCCCTCGCTTCGTCAGGTTCTTCGTTTACAGAGCGCCAGCGCGAGCAGTTCAGACACCTCTCACGCAATCGCCGTTTCTATATCACCCGCGTCAGAGCAGTTGGTCCTGACGGCATCACACGCACCCTTCCGGGAGCTATGGAGGTGATAGTGAGGTAGTAATGAGATACATAACAAGTTTGAAAAGACAAAGTTTATATAGAATGAAAAGATTATATATCATAGCTTTATTGGCATCGATAGCCATGGGTGTGTATGCTCAGCCGGCGCGAAGGCGTGTGCAACAGCAGCAAAACACCCAGCAGTCTAATGCCCAGAACATCACCACACGGTCGCGCATATCCTTTCCCACTGCGCAGGAGATGCCTGAAGACGTTGTGTGGAGACGTGATATATACCGTGAGTTGAACCTTACTGATGATGCGAATGCCGGTCTTTATTACCCGGTTGAGCCTGTTGGCAGTCAGGTAAACTTGTTTACGTATATCTTTAAGCTCATGATGAGAGGTTATATCCGTGTTTATGAATACCGTTTGGATGGCAATGAGCTCTTCACAGACTCTGCCCGGGTGAAGCCACTCGACTTTCTTAACAACTATCATATCTACTATGAGCGCAAGGGAAACAGCATTCAGCTGGATAATAGTGATATTCCGTCTAAGGAAGTGAAGGGCTATTATCTCAAGGAGAGTGCCTATTATGATCAGGGAACCTCTACTTTCCATCGCAAGGTTATAGCCTTATGTCCCATCATGTATCGTGACGACGACTTCGGCGACGGCTCTTCCAAGTATCCGCTCTTTTGGGTTAAGTATGATGACTTGGCACCTTTTCTGGCCAAACAGACCATTATGACGAGCAATTTGAATAACGCTGCCACGATGAGTCTTGATGATTACTTCACCATGAACATGTATAAGGGCAAGATATACAAGACCACTAATATGCTGGGTCGCACGCTTTCGCAATATTGTCCCACTGATTCGGCTATGACAGCTGAGCAGAAGCGAATAGAGAAAGAGCTCACCGACTTTGAGAAGAATATCTTCGGCGATCAGGCCAAGCGCGATTCTCTCGACAGCATTCAGGCCGCCAAGGAGGCTAATGACAAGGGAACGAAGAAGGTACGCCGCTCACGTCGCAGTGGTACTACCACCTCGCGCGTCAAGACCTCGCGCCGCTCTTCATCGTCAAGTGGCGGTGGCTCGTCGTCCGCACGTATCTCTGTAAGGAGAGAACGTCACTAATTCAGATTATTTCATGCTGCCTGAGGAACGCTCTTCAGGCAGTTGTGTATCATTTTTAATATAGTAAACAGTTATGAAAAAATTCTTCTCTTTACTCGTAGTTGCAGTTAGTTTATTGGCAGCAACACCAGCTTCGGCACAAGTTAGCTTTGGTGTGAAAGGCGGATTGAATGTCACCGACATGAAGCTTAGCGAGGATGTGTTCGACGCTTCTAACCAAGCAGGTTGGTTTATCGGTCCTACTATCAAGGTGGCATTGCCTCTCACGGGGCTCAGCGTAGATGGTGCGGCGCTCTATGACTATCGTTCTGCGAAGGTTACTGCAGGCACCGGCTCTGAGGAAGAAACCATCAAGCAGCAGCAAATTGCCATTCCTGTCAACCTCCGCTACGGCATCGGGCTGGGCAGCGTGGCCAGTGTCTTTGCCTTTGCAGGTCCGCAATGGGGCATTAATGTGGGCGATAAAGACTTCAACTGGACTTCAGGCAGCAGCTATTCACTGAAGAAAAGCAACTTCAGTGTGAACGTCGGACTCGGCGCTACCTTTGCAAAGCACCTTCAAGTAACGGCCAACTATAATATCGCATGCGGCAAGACAGCCGATGTAAACCTCACAAAGGTGGCCGAACAAGTGTCTAAGTCTAAGAGCCGCAACAGTTCTTGGCAGATTGGTCTGGCTTATTTCTTCTAAGTTTAAGCCATAACATACCACCTATTATAGGCTCCGCCAGGCATCTACAAGTGAGATGTCGGGCGGAGCTTTTCTGTTTCTTGCTCTCTGCCTGGCACGTAAATTGCTGTTAGGTTGGTGTATATAACATCATAGCATAAATACAATCGTGCGTTATGAATAAGAAACAACCCCCCAAGAATCCCCAGTGGTTCAATCTCAACGGTATCTTTTTGGGTTTGCTCATGCTGCTGCTCATCAACAGCTTGCTCTATCCTAACTTTGCCAAACCCGTAGTAAAAGACAGTGATTACGGCACCTTTGTTTCTGAAATCAATCAAGGTAAGGTGTCGAAAGTAAACTTCAAGGACGGCTATATCTATTATGCCATACCTCAAAAAGACGGTAAGGAAGTAACGTATAAGACCACCGAAGTAGACGATCCGGCCCTTGTCGGTCGTCTGCTCAAGGCCAAGAGTACGTCAAAGTCGGGTAGGATAGTCATCTCGAAGGAACTCCCTGAGAAGAATTCTCCTATCGTCGACTTCTTCATTTGGTGGATTTTGCCCGGTCTGATATTCTATTGGATATGGCGAGTGGGTGCTCAGAAGATGATAAAAGGCTCTGCCGGCGGATTCTTACAGTTGGGTAAGTCGGGCGCAAAAGTATATGCAGAGAGCGACGTCAAGACTCGCTTTGCCGATGTGGCAGGTCAGGACGAGGCCAAAGCTACACTCAAAGAGCTGGTAGACTTCCTTCATAACCCTCAAAAATACACTGCTCTCGGAGCCCGTCTGCCTAAGGGTGCCTTGCTCGTAGGCCCTCCCGGAACCGGCAAAACCCTTATTGCGCGAGCCGTGGCAGGCGAAGCTCACGTGCCCTTCTTCTCTATTTCGGGCTCTGAATTTGTGCAGATGTTCGTGGGTATGGGTGCGGCCAAGGTGCGCGACCTGTTTCGTCAGGCGGCGCAAAAGGCACCTTGCATCATCTTTATCGATGAGATTGATGCCATAGGACAGAGCCGCGACCGCGCAATAGGCAACGACGAGCGCGAGCAAACCCTCAATCAGCTGCTCACAGAGATGGATGGTTTTGATGCTACAAAGGGTGTTGTCATCCTCGCGGCGACCAATCGGCCGGAGAGTCTGGACAAGGCTTTGCTTCGTCCGGGCCGTTTCGACAGGCGCGTTATTATGGAGCTGCCTGACCTGGAGGGCCGTAAAGCCATTTTCAGAGTGCATCTCAAGGATGTGAAGCACGGCGATATAGACCTTGATGTGGTGGGTCGGGCCACCGCAGGGTCATCAGGTGCCGACATAGCCAATATCGTTAACGAGGCTGCTTTGCGTGCCGTGCGCCTTGGCAAGGCCGAGGTGGAGACCGAGGATATAGAAGAGAGCGTTGAGACCGTCATTGCCGGAGAGCAGAAAAAGGGTGCTGTCATCTCGCAAGAAGAGAAGCGTATCATCTCTTATCATGAGATAGGACACGCCATGGTGGCTGCTATTCAAAGCCATTCAGCTCCCATTCAGAAGATAACCATCGTGCCTCGTACGAGCGGAGCCTTGGGTTATACCATGCAGGTGGATGCCGGTGAGCGTCATCTGATGAGCAAAGAAGAGATGCTCAACCGCATTGCCACCCTCACAGGTGGGCGTGCCGCCGAGGAGGTGATGTGCCATACGTGCACCACAGGAGCCTCAAACGATATAGAAAAGGCCACCCAACTGGCTCGTGCCATGATAACAACGTATGGCATGAGCGACCGTTTCGGCATGGTTCAGCTAGAGGAACAGCGCAACAAATACCTGGATGGGCGCAGCACTCTGACCTGTTCTGGCGAGACAGCTAAGGCCATCGACGATGAGGTGTGCGCCATTGTCAAGCAAGCACACGCCAAGGCTGTAAGCATTATCACGGCTCATCAGAATGAGATGAATGCCGCCGCAGACATTCTTCTGAAGAAAGAAACCATCACGGGCGATGAGTTTATGAAGGTCATCTCCAAGGCTTCTAACTGACAAAGTGACGCATCCTTTTTTTTGAGCAAAGGCTTTTGATACCTGACTATCTTAATGTTGAAACGCAAAACAAGCAGAATGTCCTATAAAGGAGCATTCTGCTTGTTTTTTATGTCATGTAGACTGACACCTGTCAGTCCTATGCCTGATATTGAACAGAACTATTTCACAAGTACTTTCTTGCCGTTTATGACATACACGCCTTTGGTAAGTCCATTAAGGTTTGTGGCATTATCTTTAATCAGCGTGCCGTTGAGGCTGTACACCTTAAAGGTTGAGCCATTGGCAGCAATTGATTCTATGCCCGTGGTGCCCACCGTTACGGTAACTGAAAGCGGCGCAGACTCGTTTCCGTTCACATAAAGCACGGTTACTTGATAGGTGTATGTGCCAGGCTGTACCGTAGTGTCGGTAAACGATGTGGCATCGTTACTTGTGCCTATCAGTTCGCCGTCGCGGTATATGCGGTAACATTTCACGTAGCCAGTACCTCTTTCATAGGTTATATCGTCTATGGTCAGCCAGTTGCAAGTGCCCGGCTTGTTCTTGCTTTCTATGGCAAAATAGCGAGCGCCTTCGGGTATGCTGGCACTCACCAGTTGCCAGTCAGTCCCTGAGATAATAGTAGTGTCGCCAATGATAGTGAAGCTTTCGATGTTTGTGTCGGTGGTTGAGTAGAGCACGTTTACACGTTCATTATACGTATTTGCCTGTGCGTCATGCTTCATGGCGTAGAAGCTTATGGTCTGAGCATTGCCAGACAAGTCGGGACTGATGAGCCAATGGTCGGTGGCAGCGTGTGCTGTTCCGTCGGTGGTGATGCCATATACGGACGACAGATAGCTGTAGCCGGAGTGTCCGGGATAGTAGGCGCCGGCATGATAGTCAGGTTCGAAGTTTGTCACCATAAACGCATAGTTCTCGTGTTCGTGTGGCATTTGGATGTCATCAAACAGCGATCCTGCTATGGCATTGTCATTGGCAATGGTTATCCAGTCGCCTATGCCGGTTGTCAACCAAGGCGCGTAGCTCTCAAAACTTTCAGTTACTCTTTCGTTGTGGGTGGCGGGAGCCATCCAGGTAAGGTTCACATGGCCGTCGTTCTCCTTGCCTTCGAGGTTCGAAATGGTCATTCCGTCATAGTCATACAGTCCGAACTTGCCACTTGTATTGTTGTTGTTCGTATCCTCATCGCCCGAAAGCGTCACGTCAGCATTCACTGTGATGCTGTCAGCGCCCTCTACCGCGCTTGGCTTATAGTTAACAATAAAGTCTCTGTAAGCAAAAGCTGCGAGTTTTTCGGTTACGTTTTGAGTCAGCACAGTCTTGTTTCCAACATTCACATTCAGCTGATAGGCAGTGGCATCGTCTGAGCCCATGTTGCTCACGCGCACCTTTAGCTGCGCTTCTTTGCCTCTTTGTACGCTCTGAGGAAGTGACAGGCTCACGCTGAGATCCTTGTTTGCTGCATCGGCAATGTTTACATTATCTATATATAGAGTCTGAATGTCGGCTGGAGATCCTTGGCATTCCATCTGTATTTGCAGCATAACGTGGTCTAGCAAGCCGAGATAAGAAGGCAGGTTGACCACAGCCTTCTGCCAAGAAGAGGCATTTGCCAAAGAAAATTTCTGCAAGTTGAGCACCGAACCATCCTGCATGATGGCGCCAACGTTCATCACACACTTGTCGGCGCCGTCTGTACGATAGTCGAAAGCCATCTTCAGCCTGTTTGAGTTTTTCAGTTTTATCTTTCCAGTCTTAAGATTCAACTTGTCGTTATAACCATAGATGGAGAACTTCAAGGATGCGTTGTCACCGTCAGAAGAACTTTGGTCAAAGGCTATTGTGGATATTCCGTAATCATATCCGTTGCCTTCTCCGTCCATCCACCAGAAGTGTTGGAAACCGGCGATGCCTTTGTTGGTAAACGATTCCCGGTAAGGCAGGGCGTAAGGAGCACCGGCTATGATGGCGTTAGAGTAGGTGAAGTCGCTTGCTCCGGCCTGATTGGCCGCCCTTATGGCATATTGCAGTATGTGCTGGTCGCCTTCGTTTGTAGGCGTATTCATCGTATATGTAGTGTCGCCGTTCACGGTTACAATCTCCTGAGTAGGCTGGTTGTTGCTGTCGAAGCCGTATATCTCATAGTTAAGCCTTTCTGGATTGAACCTGCCTTCCATAGCCGGCGTTGTCACTTTGTTCCATTTCGTTGCGATACTTGTGGTGTTGTCCGTTATGGTAAAGGATGCCGGGCGCGTGGGAGGCACCACACCAATGTATTCAGTGGCTGTTACGGCATTGCTTCCCAATCCTCCCGCATAGGCTGTTAGGCTGTAGGTGTTGTCACCGTTCTGTGTAACGTCATTGTCATCATACGTTCTCTTGCTGTTGGGAGCGACGTCCGTGAGAGTGGCTATGCGTGTGCCGTTGCGGCTGATTACAACGCTGTCTAGCGTGTTGAGCGCTGTTCCGTCCACTTTGGTAGATGGTGTGGTGAACTGAATCTTTGCTGCCAGTTCGCCCGTAGCGTCGGGCGTAACAGTGAGATTGCTGATGGGTGAGGGTGCATTGTCAGCTGCTCCTACCGTAACACTCACGTCGTAGAGGAAAAGACGGTTGGCATTGGCAGGTGATACGGCATGAAAACCAATGTAGTAATCACCATTCTTAGTCGGTGTAAATGTATATACCATCTGTCGGTTCTCACTTCCTAGCTGTGTGTTGGGCATGATTTCTGTGCCCTCAGATAGGCTGCTGGCCGAAGCGTTCATAGCCGCTTTCACCTCAAGGTTCTCCTTGTAATAGTCGCTATTGGCCTTCGCGTGAAACGAAACCCTGTAGTGCACGCCCGCTTGAAGCGTGATGGCCGGTGTCACAAGCCAGTCGTCGGCATCGTTTAGTGAGTTGTAGACATAGCAAGCACTCGACTGGCCGCTGCCGTCTGTGTAGAATGTCCATGTAGACTGATCGTTGTTGTTGTCTATTACCTTGAAAAGTTTGAAGTTGGCTTCTGTGTTCAGCTTGATGCTCCAGTCGGGTTTTATGGCTTGGGCCCATGTGTTAGCCGATGCGCATACTAAAAATGTGAGCATGAACAGGGCTGTAAGCATGTCTTTTCTTAAGCCTCCATACTTTCTTCCTGACAGGGCTTTGTACATGGTTAGGCTGTTTCTGCCTTGCAGAAACTGTCTAATGGATGTTGATACATTAATGTGTGTCATGTGTAAAAAAGTGGTTTGAGCAGCTTTGTTAGTAATACGGGTTTGTAAGAAATGTCACTTTAGGTTCACTTTTGTGCTTATTTCTTGATAGTTGTTTCTTTATGATGCGCTGCAAAATACATCATTTTTCAACTAATTGCTGCAAAGAAAAGTAAAAAAAGTGAAAATGCAAGGGCTAAGAACTTTTATTTTTTATTATTTTTGATAATGTCTTAATCCTCAGCTGAATATGTTTTTCGCGGCTTCGTCTGGTATGTTATTTTCCAACCAGAAGGCTTAAAAGACGGAATTTTTATTATACCGTCTTTTGCCTTCTTACTTTCTGTGTCAGGAAAGCGGCTCTTAGCTTTCATAATCGTCCAGCAACCGGCTCATCCCCATGTAGCCCAGCCTCACCAATCGCTCTGATTTGTCATAGTCGAAGCCGCCATACCGTTTCAGCGGCATGTTTAATAAGATGTCCGGCGGTGTCAGTCTGATGCTCAGTTCTGTGTTCTGATGTATCATGATGCTGGCTGTTCGGTTGAGCAGGGTATAGTAGTTGAACTCCGGATGCAGGCTGTTGGGCAGAATCTTATCAATGATTTGCAGGGGCAGCGAGCTGTTCACGCGCCTCCTTTCGGCCATCTTTTTCAGCATGGCCTCCTGCTTATAGTCATGTCCGGCCACGTTCACGGCCACGAGCAAGTCACCTTTTTTTCGCTTCACACGGTTCAGTGGCAGAGGGTTGGTGGTGCCTCCGTCAATGAGGACGCGCCCTCCAGCCTTCACGGGAGAGAAGAAACCGGGCAGCGATATGCTGGCCCTGATGGCTCTATAGAGGCTTCCATGCTCAAACACCACCTCGTGTCCGCTCTCCCAGTCGGTTGCTACGGCAGCGTAGGGAATGCGCAGTTGTTCGATGTCAGTGTCCGGAACAATCTTCTTCATGACCTCTATGATTCGCTTGCCCTTTACCAGATGGTCGAAGTTAGGCGAGAAATCGGTCAGCTCTCTAATCTTTTTCTTGTCTATAGTCTTCATCCATTCCCTGTAATCTTCCAGCTTTCCGGCAGCATACATGCCGGCCACGAGTGCTCCCATGGATGTTCCCGCAATAGAGTGTATGTGGTATCCGCGATCCTCAAGAGCCTCAATGGCCCCTATGTGCACCAGTCCTCTTGCCCCTCCGCATGAGAGCACAAGAGCCACTTCCTTCTTGTTGCCGTGTATCTTGCTTATCACCGTGTCTTTAATCTCGGTGAAGAGCTGCTGTAACATAGAGTTTGCCATTGTCCGTTCCTCCGTTTCTGTTTCCTGGTTTATATATTATATAAGGTGTAAGCCAGCTCGTGGCGAGATGCTTACATGTCAAATGTCTTCAGCACCACATCTTTCAGTCTGATGCCGCAGTTGCTTCCTATGTCCGTAGCCTTGTCTGTGTAGAAGATGTTGGCCCGTTCCACGTCTATGTCGTGTATCATTCCGTCGCCGCCCTTGGCATATATGCCCGTCTTACAGCCCCGGCACACGATGTCAGAGATATGAATATCCTGGAAGTTAGGCGAGAATTTTGTCTGCCCCTCAGCGCCATCCTTCAGCTTGTTGTTTTCGTATGTGGTCTCAAAGAAGATGGCCGCGTTGGCTATATCCGTCATATATATATGGCTGATGTATATGTCTTCTGTTTTTCCGCCACGGTCTATGTTGCTCTTGAAGCGCAGACCTATGTCGGTCATACAGAACCTGTTGTCGCGCACCACGATGTTCTTCATGCCGCCCGACACGTCAGAACCGATGACGAAACCGCCGTGCGCATGAAACACGGTGTTGCCTTGTATCAGTATATCCTCGCAAGGTCCGTCTTTCAAACCTTTCTCTCCGCTGCCGCTCTTCATGCAGATGCCGTCGTCACCCACGTTCAGCGTGTTGTTCACCACAAGGCATCTCTTGCATGACGACAGGTCTATGCCGTCGCCGTTCTGCACGTTCCAGTCGCACCTCACGTTGATGCCGTCGATGATAACGTCGGTACATGTCACGGGATGCACGTGAAACCGGGGTGAGTTGAGCACCGTTACGCCCTTCAGCATCACCCTCTGGCAGTCGGTGAAGCGCACCACGTCTTCGCGTATATTGGTCTCCTTCTCCGGCGATTCGGTTATCTGCGCCAAGTGTTTCAGCGGAGCCGGATACCACATCGTGCCGTCCTTGCTCACCGTGCCGCCCTTGCTCAGGTATGTTTTCCACTCCACGTCGCTCATCTTACTCCTTTTCACGGGTCTCCACCATTCGCCGTTGCCGTCTATGATGCCCTCGCCCGTCACGCTGATGTCGGTGCAGTCTTCGGCCGAAATGCCTGGTGCGCTGCGCTTTCCGTCCTTTCTTATCATGTCTTTCTTTTCGGGTGTCATCACGATGATGGCATTCTTGCTCAGGTGCAAGTCTATGTGGCTGCCCAGTGTGATGGCTGCCGTGAGGTAGATGCCGTCAGGCACGTTCAGATGTCCGCCCCCTTTAGCCGTCAGATGTGCTATGGCCTGCCTGAAGGCCTCCGTGTTCAGTGTCAGTCCGTCGCCCTTTCCGCCATAGTCTTTCAGCGATATGGCATAGTCCGGAATGTTAGGTTCCTGCGCCTGCGCCATGGGTTTGGGCAGGTTGGTGTAGTAGTTGGCATACTTCTGTTGTGCTTTCGCTGTGGTCAGCAGGGTCAGCAACAGGGCCAGAATGATTGTCTTTTTCATGCTCTTCTTTTTTGATTTGTTTATAATTATAGTGGATCTACGTCATAGTATATCTGCAGTGCCCCGTAAAGCCGGTCTTTCAGCATGTCTTGCTGCACCATTCTCAGACACTGTCTCACCCTTTTCATGTCGATGCCAATCTCCAGCTTGAGCACTATCTTGCGTATGCTCAGCGTCTTCACCCTGGCCACGGCGGGTTTGTCGGGGCCCAGAACGCGGTTGGCAAAGTAGGCTCTCAGCCGTGTGCCCATCTCTGTTGAGGCCGTCTCCACGATATGCTCGTTGCGGTGTTTGAGGAATACGTAGATGAGATGGCAGAACGGCGGATAGTGAAAGTCGCGCCGTTCGGTGAGCAACGCTTGGTAGAACGTCTCATAATCGTTGTTCACCACCTCTCTAATCACGGGCAGCTCAGGGTGCTTGGTTTGCAGCACCACCATGCCTCTGTGCCCTCTTCGTCCGGCCCTTCCGCTCACTTGTGCCATCATCATATAGGCATGTTCGTAGGCTCTGAAGTCGGGATAGTTCAGCATACTGTCGGCGTTGAGTATTCCCACCACCGAGACCTTGCCGAAGTCAAGCCCCTTGCTCACCATCTGTGTGCCTATGAGCAGGTTTGTCTTGCCCGAAGCAAAGTTGTGTATGATGCGCTCATAGGCATTCTTGGTGCGTGTTGTGTCCAGGTCCATGCGTGCGATGCGGGCCTCAGGCAGCAGCCTTTGCACCTCATCCTCTATCTTTTCCGTGCCGAAGCCCCTGCTCCTCATGTCCTCGCATCCGCAGTTGGGACATCTGTCGGGCACCCTATACACAAAGCCGCAGTAGTGGCACACCAGCTGGTTCATGTTCTTATGCAGCGTGAGCGACACGTCGCAGTTGGGGCATTTGGGCACCCAGCCACAGTCATGACACTCCACCATGGGCGCGAAGCCCCTTCTGTTCTGAAACAATATAGCCTGTTCGCCGTTTGCCAGCGCCTTTTTCACGGCGCCAAGCAGCACCGGCGAGAACGGACCTTGCATCATCTTGCGCCTGTATAGGTCTTTGATGTCGGCCACTTCTATCAGAGGCAGCTCCAGTCCCTTATACCGTTGGGTGAGCTTCACATAGCCATACTTGCCTTTCTGTGCGTTGTAGAAGCTCTCCATGCAGGGCGTTGCCGTACCCAAGAGGGTCTTTGCGCCAAACTGTCTGGCCATCATGATGGCCACAGAGCGGGCATGATAGCGTGGCGAAGGGTCTTGTTGCTTGAAGCTCGTCTCATGTTCCTCGTCTATAATGACGAGTCCCAGGTTCTGAAAGGGCAGGAAAACAGCCGAGCGTGCACCCAATATCACGTCATAAGGATGCCCCGACAGTTGCTTCTGCCATATCTCCACGCGCTCGGCGTCGCTATACCGGCTGTGATATATGCCCAGCCGGTTGCCAAAGACGCGTTTCAGCCGCTCCGTTATCTGCACGGTGAGGGCTATTTCGGGTAAAAGATACAGCACCTGCTTATGTTCAGCCAGTGCCTTCTCTATGAGATGGATGTATATCTCGGTCTTACCGCTCGACGTAACCCCGTGTAGCAGCACCACGTCTTTAGATAGAAACTGCATCAGGATGTTGTTATAGGTATCTTGCTGTGCCTCGCTCAGCCTTGTACTAGGCTCTGTGGACTTGCCGTTGCCGTCGTTCAGTCTGCCCACCTCCTTCTGATAGGTGGTCAGAATGTTGCGTTTCATGAGCGATTGTATGGCGAATAGGGTGGCGTTAGACTCATTTATTAGTTCTTCGCGGGTTATTTCGGTTATTGGGTCGCGTGGTGTCGTGCCCTGCAACGACTGCCAATGCGACAGGGCCAGGTAGCTCTTGAGCAGTGCCGTGGCCTTGGCCGACCGCTTGAGCATGGCAAATGCCACCTGCAAAGCCTGCTCGCTGCGATACTGTTGGCCCAATGTAACGTAGGTTTCGGTGCGTGGCCGATAGCCATCTTCCTCTTTCAGGCCCGACGGAAGGGCCGCCTTGAAGATGTCGCCCAGCGGAGAGAGGTAGTAATCAGCCATCCATAGCCACAACTTCAGTTGGTGTGGCAGCAGCACGGGCTTTGTGTCGGGCACCGTTATGATGGGTTTAAACGTTATAGCCTTGCCGTTTGCCCTGGTCTGCTCGTCGGTTTTGGCATACGGCAGGGTGAGAGCGATGGCCGTGTAAGTCTTGCTCTTGCCCAAAGGCACAACAAGGCGCATGCCCGGCTTCACCTTTGGGGCGAGCGTGTCGGGCACCGAATAGGTGAAAGTGCCGTCGAGTGGCAGTGGCAAGATAACGTCAACGTATAGCATATACTTTGCAAAGATACACGAAAATGGGGAAATCTACAAATGATAGACCCTGATATTTCGTCCTGTCATCCGCCTTCATGTGTCTTCGTCTCGGGCTTCTCGCCTTCAGCGCTTGCAACCTTACGCCTTGCCCGTCATCTTACCGCCCACCTGTTTGCGCTGTTTCAGCCCTTTATGCCCCTCTCTTCATTCGCTTACTTTGTAAAATTATTTAGCCAACAACATGTTTCAGCCCACCCTCTTACGGCTGATAGCACTGTGAATGTGGCTTTCTTTGTAAATCGTTGAGGCTCAGAAACTTGGATAGATACACTGTTTCGCGTTTCAAAATAGGCATTTCCGGCTTCCGAAATAGGCACTTTCAGCTGGCAAAAGCATGGGTTTAGCGATGCAAAATGATTGCTTTTATCACGCAAAACGGATACTTCACTGGACGGTGTAAGATATTATTACCTTATTAAAGTCTTTTTATTTGCCATTATCCACGTTTTTTTCTAACTTTGCACTACCTAATACTACTGCTGAATGTGTTTATATAACCGTTTCTTATTCCAACTGTTTGCATTGTGGCTGTTCGTTAGTCAGGTGTCTGGTCAGCCCCTTTGTCGCGTCAGGCACTTCACTTCTGCCGACGGATTGTCGGCTATGTCGCTCAGCGCAATAGAGCAGAGCGCCGACCAACTCATTTGGTTGGGCACGTGGAACGGGCTCTGCTGTTATGATGGTTATGGCTTTACGGCTTTCAGCAGTAACCCCGGCAGTAAGCATTTTCTTTCTTCCCGGCGCATGGCCATGCTGGCACCCAACAGTCGCAACGATGTGTGGTGCATCACCTATGACCGTTCGCTCTACTTGTTCGATACCCATACATGTCGCTTCCACGATGTGCAAAGCAGGTTGCCACACGCCCGCAAGCCGTTGAAAGTGCGCAAGGTGTTTGCTCTGGTTAACGGTACCACGTGGGTGATAGGCGATGATGGCGCGCCGAGCTACTGCCTGTCAGACAGCAGGATGGCGGCTGATGCGTCGGATGAGGCATCCTCAGGCGTGCTGGCTGTGTGCCGTCTGCGCGACATCAACAAGGTTGTTTTGGATGCTTCGGGGCAGGTGTGGCTGCTCACGGCGCATGGTTTGTGGGCTTATGGCAAGGGCAGACTAAGCGATAAGCCTTATGCCTATTCGGCTATTGTGCGAAGTGTGCCTGTGTTTGCGTCTACCGATGGCACCGTAGCCATAGCTTCTCGTGCGCATAAAGGGCAGACATCCATCGTCAGTGTGGGAAATAAGGTGGCATGCCAGGGTATGTGCGCCGTGGGTCGGCGCCATGTGGCTTTGGCAACCAACCGTGGCTTGGCCCTCATCGATGTCACTGCGCCGCGCGGCAAGGTTGTTTGGCATCTGCCGGGCAAGTCTGTCAGCGACGTATATGCCGACCGTCAGGGCAGCCTATGGGCTTTTGATGCCTCAGGAGGGGTGTGGCGCATTGGCAGCAACGGACAAGCAGAGTGGCTGCAAGGCATGGCGGCCAATGCCGGTGAGGCCACAGTGAGTGATCATCCGCTTTTCGTGGAGGACCCAAGTGGCACGGTATGGGTGATAGCCAAGGGTGGCACGTTCAGTTATTATGATGCCTCGCTCCATGCACTGGTGCCTTACGTGTTGCGTATGTATGGTTCGTTTGGTGACATTATACCGCAAGTGAAACGCTATTTCGTGGACAGTCAGGGCAATATGTGGTTCTCCGCCGTGCACGGGCTCTATTGTGCCACGTTCAGCCGAAGCTCTTTCGTCTTTATATCTGTGGCCAAGAACGACGACACGCGTGCCATGACACCCGACGGCAAGGGCAATGTGTGGATAGGAACCGGTGAGGGGCGGCTCGCTTTGGCCACGTTGTCGGGGCGCGTCATTGGCTATATGGACTCATCGGGCAGGCTGCAACGGGCTCCGCAGGTGTTTGCTCCGCGCGTCTATGCGCTGATGACCGACCGGCGCGGACGGTTGTGGATAGGTACCAAAGGCAACGGACTGTATGTTAGAGAGGCTGATGGCAGGTTGCGCCAATATGTCAAAGGAGGTGGAAAAGGCGATTTGCCGGATGGCAACATATATGATTTCGACATCGATAATCAAGGGCGTATATGGATGGCAACCTATGGTGGAGGTCCCGTTCTGGTGGATGAGCGGACAAGGGGTGTGCAGTTCAGGCGGGCAGGCGAGCTGTTCAGAAATTATTCTATGCACCTTTTTAATAAGGTGAGGCGTGTGAGTCACAGGGTAGACGGCACGCTCATCTTTTCCACCAACAATGGTCTGGTTACGGCACAAGCCAAGGGAGCGGCGCCGTGGAGGTGCTATGTGTCGCAGAGAGATGCGTCGGGCCAGAGCATCATGACCGATGATGTGCTGCAGGGTGTGCCCTTGCGCAGTGGCCGGTTGTGTGTCGTGACCATGGGCGGGGGCCTGCAGCTTAGCAAGAATGCCGATTTGTTGCGTTCGCGGCTTAGCATGATGAGCCCGAAGGGGTTGAGCGACGGTGGCGGAATGATATTCTCTGCCGTAGAAGATAACCGCAACAGGCTGTGGGTGGTGCGTGAGGACCGCCTGGATGTGATAGACGCTAAGGGCAGGAACATAGGAAGTTATGGCCTGCATGATTGGGTTGACAACGCAAGCTATACTGAGGCCAAGCCCTTCTTTGACGTCAAGAGCCACACGGTGGGCCTCGCTGTGACCGGTGGCGTGGTAATACTCTCGCCACAAAAACTGCGCAAGGACAACTACTGTCCGCGCATAGTGTTTACGGGTGTGCGCTTTCAGGGCGACAACGCCATGCAACCGTTGCTCAACGCGGCCAAGCTGAGCGTGCCAAAGGACCGCCGCAACCTCACCATCTACTTCTCGGCCATTGATTATCGGGGCAACGACGGCATCAGCTACGCTTATAAGATAGAGGGCAAAGACAGCGCCTGGACCTACGTGGGCACGAGCCGTTGTGCCTCGTTTCGCGACCTTCCGCCCGGCAAGTTGCGCTTGCTGGTCAGGTCTACCAACCAAGATGGCGTGTGGATGGGCAATACGCGTGCCCTCATCCTGCTCTCTGAGCCCACCTTCTGGGAGACTCCGTGGGCCAAGGTGCTCTATGTGCTTTTGCTGGCAGGTGCCATTGCGCTGGCCATATACATCTATACGCTTCGCTCGAAAATCCGGCTTACCATGGAGAAGTTGTCAGAACAGTTGCGCACCTTGCGCATGAAGAGCACCTTTATGCGCACCCATCCGCACACGGAGAACACGGATGCGAAGTTCATGATGTTGCTGAAGGATTATCTGGAGGAGCATCTGAGCGACCCGGATATGAAGGCTGAGGATATGGCCGCTGCGGTGAACATGAGTGAGAGTGCTTTCAGAAGGCGCATACACGACCTTACGGGCATGACACCGAGTGGCTTTGTGCGTGCCAAGCGCATGGAGCAAGCCATGTTTCTGCTTGCCCATTCAGACGAAGGCATTAATCAGGTGGCTTATCTGACGGGCTTCTCTGATCCCAAATACTTCAGCCGTACATTCAAAAAAGAGACGGGAGTTACCCCGTCTCAATATCGTGCGGCAAAAGCATTGCCTTCTAATGATTCTGTTTGATGACTTTCTCACCGTTAAGAATATAGAATCCGGCGGGCAGCGCATCGAAGTTGTTGGCCGTGCCCACGATGTTGCCTTGCGCGTTATATACCCATTGGCATGAGTGATGAGCCTTATCGGCCTGCAAGCCCTTTATTCTGGTGGGAGCAGGATGCTCGTAAGTGTACTTCACCGTGCCGCCTTCAGCCACGTTGAGCGTACCGCGCAGACGGATATCGGCAGAACTTGCGCCTATCATTACGTCTACGTTACCCCTCTCAACATCAAATGTCTTGCTGCCATCAGCCGGATTGTAATGAGCGAGCTCGTCGTAAGGCAGGCTGAGCGTAACCATCTTCTCTTCGCCGGGAGCCAGTGTTATGCGCTCAAAGCCTTTCAGCTGTTGCTTCTGTCTGCCCAAAGTGCCGTTGGTGTGTATGTAGAGCTGAGCCGTCTCGGCGCCCGCCTTGCTGCCTGTATTCTTCACCTTGAAGGTGATGTGGGCCGTATCGCCCTTCTTCAGCGCCTGTGGCGTGATGGTGAGGTCGCTATATTGATAGGTGGTATATGATAATCCGTAGCCAAAGGGATAGAGAGGCGTTTTGTCATAATACATATAAGTGTACTTGGCACTGTCGATGTTGTAAGCCAGCATGTTGTCGGGCAGGTCGCTCTGAGTGCCATACCACGTGGTGGTGAGCTTGCCAGAGGGATTATAGTCGCCGTAGAGCACATCGGCAATGGCCTGTCCCTGAGCCTGACCTCCATACCATGCCTCCATGATGGCAGGCACATGCTGCTTGGCCCACGCTATGTCGAGTGACGAACAGCTCTCTAACACAACGGCCATATTGGGGTTTACGGCATACACTTGTTCTATAAGCTCTTGCTGATGGCCCGGTAATGCGAGTGAAGAGCGGTCGTTGCCCTCGTCGCTCACATCGAGGTTAGTGCCCAGCACCATGACCACAACGTCGGCTTTTTGTGCTACCTTCTTGGCAGTCTCGATGTCGAGGTTCACGTTGCCCGTTACATTACAGCCCTTGGCAAAGTATAATGGGCCTGTGGTTTGCAGTGGATCGGGGTCGTTGGGGTTATAGAACTTGAACCAATCCATATTGGCTCCGTACTTATTACCTGTGAAGGTGAACTTCATGTATAAGGTGTGCGTGCCCTTGAATAGGGTAGGGTCTACATCAACAATGGAAGAAGCATACTTGCTCCAGTTGCCTGTAGGCTGCAAGGTGACGGTAGCTTCGGGGCTGTCGTCGAGCGAATCTACATATACTTCCATCACTGTGGGATTGTTGTTCTTGGCTCCTGAGCACACCTCCAGCTTGGTGCAGCCCGTGCCTAAGTTTACGTTGTTGTAAGAAAGCCAGTCACCGTTGTATATGTAACCGATGTTTCCGGCAGATCCGTTGGCCTCATGGGTGAGCCGTTTATTGCCGCTCAGCACATTCTGGTCGTCATTATCCTCAAACTGTATGGTGCCATCGTTTACCGTTACGCCCATCTTTTGTGCGATGCCTTGCAGGGGTGTGGTGATGGCAGAGGGCGATCCGCTGTAGCCACCCAGCATGATGGTGTTGCCCAAGGGACCTATCACGGCCACCTTCTTATCCTTGGTGAGAGGCAGGATGTTGGCTTCGTTCTTCAGAAGAACGATGGATTCTTGTGCCGCCTTGCGTGCCAGTTGTTGGTGAGCCTGGCAGTTGAGCAGGCTGTCAGGGGTCTGCGACCAGTCTACATCGGCCTTGCTGTCGAATTCGCCCACGGAGAAGCGCGCCTCAAGCACTCGGGTCAGCGCCGTGTCTATCTGTGCCTCGGTGAGGTAACCCTTCTCTATGGCCTCCTTGCAATATTGTTGGAAGGTGGAACCACAGTTGAGATCCTCGCCGTTGGTGATGGCTATGCCACTGGCTTCAGCCGCCGTGGCCACAAAGTGATGCTTGTTATAGATGTCGTCTATGGCGCCGCAGTCGCTCGTAACAAAGCCGCTGAAGCCCCACTCATCGCGCAGAATGTTGTTGAGCAAGATGCCGTTGGCGCAGCAGGGTGTGCCGTTCAGCCTGTTGTAAGCACTCATGATGGATCGCACGTTGGCCTCTTTCACCACGCGTTCGAAGGCTGGCAGATAGTATTCGCGAAGGTTAGTCTCGCTCACATCCGATGATGTGTTGTGCCTGCCCCTCTCATAATTGTTGGCAGCAAAGTGCTTGGCGGTGGCTATCGTCTTGTAATACTTGTGCTGTTGGCCGTCTTCTCCCTGCATGCCTTTGACGTAGGCAATGGCCAGCTCAGCGGTGAGAAAGGGGTCTTCGCCATAGTTTTCCTCGTCACGACCCCATCTCGGGTCGCGGCTCATATTGATGGTTGGACACCAATATATCAGTCCTTTCTTCTTGGTATTGTTATATACGCGTGCCTCATCGCTCGTAGCCCAGGCACAATCGTAGATGAGCTGACGGTCCCAAGAGGCTGACATGCCTTTTGATTCGGGAAAAGAGGTGGCCAATCCGGAGCGTGCTACACCGTGAAGTGCCTCGTTCCAATAGTTGTAAGCTGGCAGATTGATGCCGTCGCGTACCACGGCGTCGGTGCTATGTCCTATCTGATTGATCTTCTCATCAAGGGTTAGAAGTGACACAAGGTTCTTGGCGCGCTCGTGAAAGCTGAGTGCCGGGTTCTGATAAGGATAGGTCTGCGCCCGTAAGTCTGTTTGGCCCAGGGATAGCAATGCCACGCAGGCTGCCATGAAAGTAATGCTTCGTTTCATAGTTTAAGCTGTTTCTTGGTTGTTAATATATAGATTTCAGATTATATCAGCGTTTGTTTCCTGGTTTGTCTCGCCGCCTTCTCCCTTCTTGCGATAACGTGGTGACAGCTAAAAGACTGGTGCAAAAGTAGGGAAATAGGCAAAAGAGGGGGTGGATTATTCAGTTGAAAAGGTGGATTTTTCGTATTTGATGGTGATTGGATGGCTTTTTTGCCCGCGGAAGGCTCTTTTTGCCCGAGCATAAGTAGAAGGATCAGTCAGGCAGATGAGTTCTTTCAAGGCGCGATATTCGTAAGAGAGTGAGTATGGTTTCATAATTCTGCAATTAGGGTAAGTGGTGTTTGGTATGATTTTTGTATCTTTGCAGACATTAAAATAAATACAAATAAGTAAGGAAATGGACAGAATACACGACTTGACCTTTGGTGGTGAGAGGCCACTCTTCGGCGCCCACGATGTGCAGCTAGACAATATTACGATAACAGATGGTGAGTCTGGCATCAAATGCTGCCACGACATAGAGTGCCGCGACAGTAAGTTTTATGGCAAATATCCCTGGTGGCATGTTGACAGAAGTAAGATTACGGGCTGTTACTTTGCCGCTGGCTCGCGCTCGGCTATATGGTACAGCAACGACATGGTGATGAAGAGCTGTGTTATCGACGGCCCTAAGTTCTTCAGAGAGATGCACAACCTGGAGCTGGAAGATGTGCAGATAAACGATGCCGATGAGACGTTTTGGCGCATAGATGGCCTGAAACTCAAGAACGTAACGTTGCATGAGGGCACTTACCCCTTTATGTTCTCTAAGAATATATATGTAGACGGGCTGGTGTCGGATGCCAAGTATGTGTTTCAGTATTGCCAAAACGTAGAGGTGCACAATGCAAAGATAGTGACGAAAGACTCGTTCTGGGAGTGTGACAATGTGACGGTTTACGACTCAGATATCGATGGCGAGTATCTGGCATGGCACTCACATAACGTGAAATTCGTGAGATGCCACATCAGCGGCGAGCAACCTCTGTGCTACTCTGACGGCATTGTGCTGGAAGACTGTACGTTTGACCCGGCCTGCGACCGCTGCTTTGAGGATACAAGCAACATTCAGGCTACCATCAAGGGCGCTATCACCGAGATAAAGAATCCTATCTCCGGACGCATCGAGGCTGACAGCATCGGGAAGATTACCTATGATGAATATGCCAAAGGGCATGAGTGCAAGATTATATCGCATGATGAAACGAAATAAGACGGGGCATGAAATACGATTTTGACGAGATAGTGAGCCGTCAAGGCACCAATAGCGTGAAATGGGAAGAGGCAGGCGACGCAGATGTGCTGCCCATGTGGGTGGCCGACATGGACTTTCAGGTGGCTCAGCCCATCAAGGAGGCGGTGATGAAACGTGCCGGTCATGGCATTTACGGCTACTCTATGGTGCCCGACAGCTATTATGAGGCGGTGATAAACTGGTTTAAAAGACGGCATAACTGGACCATAGAGCGCGAGTGGATGCTCTATACCACGGGCGTGGTGCCTGCCATTTCGTGCGCTGTCAAGGCTCTGACACTGCCCGGAGAGAAGGTGCTCGTGATGACACCGGTGTACAACTGCTTCTTCTCAAGCATCAGAAACCAGGGCTGTGTGGTGGAAGAAACAGAGCTGGTGCGTGAGGCCGACACGTATAAAATAGATTTTGATGACTTTGAACGTAAGTGTGCCGACGAGAAGGTGACGGTGTTCTTGCTCTGCAATCCCCATAATCCGGCGGGCAGGGTGTGGACAAAGGACGAGTTGGAACGCATGAACGACATCTGCATGAGGCATGGCGTGAAGGTGATAAGTGACGAGATACACTGCGAGCTGGTGATGCCCAGCCACACATTTACGCCCTTTGCCAGCGTGAATGATGCGTGTCTGGCCAACTCGGTGACACTCAATTCGCCGTCGAAATCGTTTAATATGGCGGGCTTGCAGATGGCTAATATTATCTGTAAGAACCCTGAATGGCGGCGGAGAATAGACCGTGTGGTGAATATCTTTGAGGTTTGCGACGTTAACTGCTTTGCTCCGGCTGCCATAGAGGCGGCTTATAACGAGAGCGAAGACTGGCTGGACCAGCTTAACAGCTATCTTTGGGAGAACTATAAGGCTCTGAAAGAATTCTTCAGAGAGTATATGCCCAAGCTGGAAGTGATTCGTCTGGAAGGCACATACCTTGTCTGGGTGGACATAAGCGGCATAGAACTGACAAGTGATGAGGCTCAGCAGATGCTCTTGAAGGAGGGTAAGGTGCTGATAAACAGTGGTACGCTGTATGGCAGAAAGGCCGGTCAGGGCTATCTGCGCATCAACATTGCCTGCCCCAGAAAGCAGATGCTGGAGGGCCTGACACGCATGGCCAGGGTGCTGGCTCCTTATATGGAGGACGAACTTCCTGAGTGTAAGGCGTGAGAAAAGAATATGATAAATCCCCATTCTTCATCTCTGTATAGTGAGGAATGGGGATTGCTGTATGTTATAGTGGCCTGCTCAAGGCTCTCACTAGGCTTGTTTCTTGTACTTTTCGGCCTGGCTCTGAATGAGCTCAGTGTCATTGAAGTAGTTGATTTGCATGGCTTTGCGCACCTCGTCCATGGTTTGTGCGGCAGCTTCACGCGCGCTTTCAGAGCCCTTCTTGAGGATGTTGTATATCTCAGGAATGTCTTGCTCATACTCATGACGGCGCTCGCGGATGGGGTCGAGCATCTTGTTGATGACCTTGTTGAGGAACTTCTTGCACTTCATGTCGCCTACGCCACCCTTGGTATAGGCTGCTTTCAGCTCTTCAAGGTTCTGGTATTCGGGCCAGAACTCGGCAAAATCGGCGTCGGTAGAGAAAGCGTCCATGTAGGTGAACACGGCATTTCCCTCTACATGACCGGGGTCGCTGACATTGAGATGGGTAGGGTCGGTGTACATGCCCTTAACCTTTTGCCATACGGTAGCGCTGTCGTCGGAGAGGTAGATGCAGTTGCCCAGGCTCTTGCTCATCTTCTCCTTGCCGTCAGTACCAGGCAAACGGCGCGCTACGGCATTGTCTGGAAGCAGAATGTCTGGCTCTACCAGCACGGGCGCATATATCTGATTGAAGCGTCGTGCCAGCTCGCGGCAAAGCTCAATCATAGGGCTCTGGTCTTCGCCGGCAGGTATGGTAGTGGCCTTGAAGGCTGTTATGTCAGCGGCTTGACTAACAGGATAGCAGAAGAAACCCAATGGAATGTTGGCTTCGAAGTTGCGCATCTTAATCTCAGTCTTGACAGTTGGGTTGCGTTGCACGCGGCTCACCGACACCAAGTTCATGAGATAAGTGGTTAGCTCGGCCAGTTCTGGAATCTGACTCTGTATATATAAGGTGCACTTATTGGGGTCCAGACCCACAGAAAGATAGTCTAATGCCACCTCAATGATGTTTTGACGTATCTTCTCCGGGTTGTCGGCGTTGTCGGTAAGTGCCTGTACGTCTGCCATAAAGACAAACATCCGGCTGTAGTCGTTGGCATTTTGAAGCTCTACGCGTCGCTTCAACGAACCTATATAATGGCCTAAATGAAGTTTTCCGGTAGGACGGTCGCCCGTCAGTATAATCTTTCCCATATATTTGTTTGTTGTAAATTGTTTCTTGCTTTGCGTGCAAAAGTACAAAAAAATATCCACAATGGCAGTCATTGTGGATAATAAATAGTTGCGTACAAGATGGTGTTATTTCACTATTCTGTAGTATTCTTCCTTGCGGGGCTTGACGGTATGGGGTTGTGAAGCGGCATAACCGAGGCTCAGCGCGCCTACCCCCATGAGGCCGTCGGGCAGGTTCAGCTCTTTCATAATCTGCTTTCCTTCGGCCGTTTCAAACATCTTGTCCTCGCGGTTTATCCAACATGAGGCCAGGCCGATGCTGTGGGCGGCAAGCATCATGTTGCCTAATACGAGCGAACCATCACGATAGTTGTTCTCATTATCCTTGCTGGCAAACACCAGAACCAGGGTGGGTGCGCCATAATAAGGGTCGCTGCTTACGCCCATTATCTGCGCGTTGAGCTGCGTGAGGCGCTTGCGAAGTGCCTCATTCTGCACTGCCACGATCCAAGGATCTTGACTTCCGTGACCTGTGGGAGCCCATGTGCCGGCCTCCAAAATGGTCTTCAGTTCTTCGTCTGTAACCTGTTCAGGCTTAAAGCGCCTGATGCTGCGACGTTCTCTGATAGCTTTTAATACTTCGTTATCCATTTTTCCTAACTGTTAATCGGCCTTGTTGAGCAATAGGGTGAGCCTGTTGTGGTTTTTCAAAACCTTGCGTAGCTTGAGCCTTTTGCCCTCTGCCATGTCTTGATTGATAACTGTGAAGGTGTCGGTTGTGGCGCCATGAGAGAGTGCAATGTAGAATCTTCCCACCTTATATGTGCCACTTTGCAACGTGTTGTTGGTGCCGTTGTCGCTCTTATAACACGTGTACTTGGGCGAATTGAACGTTACGAAGAGGTCTTGAGGCGAAGATGAGCCTAGCGCCGCATCCTTCTGAGTGGTCGTGTCTATCTGTGCTATCTTCCAGTTGCCCGCTACACTCTCTGTCGTAAAGTCTATGTTGTAAACGCCATCATCGCTATCTGAACAGCCGGCAAGAATACTTGCGGCCACAAGAGTCGCCATAGCGAAACCTAAAAAATATTTTCTCATAAGCTTATAATGTTTTATTATAAGAATGCAAATACTGTTGATATATTGCATGAACCGGTCAGCTAACTATCGTTTTGTCTTGGTTGTGTCCGGTTTTGCAGGTGCTTCGTTCTCTTGATTGTTGTTTGCGGGAGCCTGAACGTTTTCTTCTTGCTGCTCTTCGGGAGCCGTTTCTTGCTCCTGCGGAGCCTCCTGTTCGGGCTGTTTCACCTCTTCTATCACCTCCGTGTCGGGCGTCTGTTCCGTCTCTTCTATGGGTTGAGGCTCCTCCTGTAATGTGTCTTCCGGTGCCACAGCGGTGGTGTCGGCGGGGTGATTGCCGAAGTCTCTCATGCCAAAAAAGGCAAGTCCCAGCACAATCATCACGATGATGGTGATGATGACGGTCAGTACTACGGTGTGGCTACCCTTCTTTTGAGGCTGATCGTCATGATTGTCCAGTGGTTGCCCGTTATAGGTGGGCTCATCGTTAGCGGCATTATATTGTTCGCCCTTGTCCACGTCAGGCAGCGTAATCTGCATGACAGAATGGCACTGGGGGCATTTGCAGCGAACGGTTTGTCCGCCTTCGGCTTCTATTAAGAATTTTTTGCCGCAATTATCACATGTGATTTGGTATCTCATATCTGTTTTTTTGAGTTTATAATCCCACTGCTTTCAGCACAACTTGCGTGGCTCCGCTTCGGCTCTTGACATAGTTGCCGGCCTCTTTGCCGCATTGCTTGAGATAGGCCGTATCGCTTTCCAGTTGGCTAATGGCCGACATGAAGTCGTGCTTGTTGCTTATTTCTATGCCGCCACCGGCTGTTTTCAGTCCTTGCGCCTCACGGAAGTGCTCATTGTTAGGGCCAAACAGCACAGGCATATTCCATACGGCAGCTTCCAGCACATTGTGTATGCCGACGCCAAAGCCGCCCCCCACGTAGGCCACAGTGCCGTAATGGTAAACGCTGGACAGCAGTCCGAAGCAGTCGATGATGAGCACTTCGGCCTCTCTCAGTTCCTCTTCTGTGGCTAGGGCGGCCTGCGTATAGCGTATCACCTTGCGGCCATCGAGCATAGACATGATCTGTTTGAGGTGCTCCTCTGCTATCACATGCGGTGCTATGATGAGCTTCCAGTTGCGGTGAACGTTGAAATAAGGTATGAAGATGTCCTCGTCTGGCGGCCAAGAGCTGCCGGCCACGAACACCAGAGGCTTATCATTACCTTGCGATGTGCCTTGGCAGAACGTGTCAACAATGGGCAGTTGCTTGCTGGCAGCCTTGATTTGAAGAACCCTGTCGAAGCGTGTGTCGCCCACAATGTCTACATCTGTGATGCCTATCTTAGCCAGCAGCTCCTTGCTGATGGCGTTTTGCACAAACAAACGAGTAAAGCATTTGAGCACTCCGGCATAGTGCCGGCCATAGAACTTAAAGAATATCTGGTCGGGACGGAATATGCTTGACACGCTGTAGACGGGCACATTGCGATGCTTCAGGACGTGGAGGTAGTTGTACCAGAACTCATATTTGATGAAGAACGCCATCACTGGGCGTATTGTCCGCAAGAATTTGCGGGCGTTGCCCACTGTGTCTATTGGCAGATAACAAATGATGTCGGCCCCCTGATAGTTCTTCCTCACCTCATAACCAGACGGAGAAAAGAAGGTGAGAAGAATCTTATAATCAGGGTGGTCGCGGCGTATCTGCTCTATCAGAGGCCTGCCTTGCTCGAATTCTCCCAGCGAAGCGGCATGAAACCAGATGTATTCAGCATCCGGGTCAATCTTATTTTTTATTACCTGAATGGCCTCACGCTCACCTCTCCACATCTTTCTTACTTTCTCGTTGAAGAGGCTATAGATCATGATGCCAAGCTGGCACATATACATAGCGAAGTTATACATCGCGAAAAAGTTTTGTATTAATGAAGCGTTTCTATTGCTTTATGCAGACGGGCCAGTGTCTCGTCCTTGCCCAAGAAGGCTGAGATGTCGAACATGCCCGGTCCTTTGCCGATGCCAACCAATGCCAGTCTGAAGGCGTTCATCACGTCTCCCAGCTTGTAGCCCTTGTCCTCAACCCACTTCATAACCACTTTCTCCTGGTTTTCGAGTGAGAAATCGTCTATGTCGGCAAGCACTTGTGCCAGTTCTGTCATTTGTTTTGCCGAATATTCTTTCCAGCGTTTGCGCACCGTCTTCTCATCATAAGATGTTGGCGCGATGAAGAAGAACGAGCAAAGAGGCCATAGCTCCTTCACAAAATCCACACGGTCTTTCATCATGTGCACCACTTGTCTCACGCGGTCGAGTGTCGTTTCAACGCCATTATTGGCCACGATAGGTGCGAAGAGGCGTGCTATCTCATCGTCACTCTTGCGCAATATGTACTCATGATTAAACCAAATGCCCTTCTTGTAGTCGAATTTTGCGCCCGACTTTGAGCATTTCGTGATGTCGAAAGCCTTTACCAGCTCGTCGAGCGAGAATATCTCCTGCTCTGTTCCGGGGTTCCAGCCCAGCAAAGCCAGGAAGTTCACCACGGCTTCGGGGAAATATCCGCTCTCTCTATAGCCCGAGCTAACCTCTCCCGTCTTGGGGTCGTGCCACTCAAGTGGGAATACCGGAAATCCCAGGCGGTCGCCATCGCGCTTAGACAGCTTGCCTTTGCCTTCTGGTTTGAGCAGCAAGGGCAGGTGAGCAAACTGTGGCATGGTGCTCTCCCAGCCAAAAGCGCGGTAGAGCAGCACGTGCAATGGAGCCGACGGAAGCCACTCCTCGCCTCTGATAACGTGCGTTATCTCCATGAGATGGTCGTCTACGATGTTGGCCAAGTGATATGTGGGCAGCTCATCAGCGCTCTTATAGAGCACCTTATCGTCTAGTATGTCGCTCTTAATAACCACTTCGCCGCGTATCAAGTCGTGCACGTGCACCTCTTCGCCCGGTTCTATCTTGAAACGCACCACATATTGCTCGCCCTGCTCCATCAGTTGGTTCACCTCATCGGCCGGCATGGTGAGCGAGTTGCGCATCGTCATGCGGGTAGAAGCGTCGTACTGAAAGTTGGGGATAGCCTTTCGCTTGGTCTCAAGTTCCTCGGGCTTGTCGAAAGCAATGTAAGCCTTGCCGCTGTCGAGCAGTATTTTGACATACTTCTTGTATATCTCTCGCCGCTCACTCTGCCTGTAGGGGTCCTTGTCGCCCCCAAAGCTCACGCCCTCGTCGAACTTGATGCCGAGCCACTTAAACGATTCCAAAATATAATCCTCTGCACCTGGCACAAACCGATGACTGTCGGTGTCCTCTATTCTGAACACCAAGTCACCGCCATGTTGCTTTGCAAAGAGATAGTTATACAGTGCTGTGCGCACACCACCAATATGTAACGGTCCCGTAGGACTAGGTGCAAAGCGCACCCTAACGCGTCTTTCTGCCATTATTACTAATGATATTGATATAAAATTTTTGTGCAAAAATAACACAAATTTTTGAGTTTTGCGATTATTTTTCGTATTTTCGCATTTTGATAAGAAATTAGTTGCGCAACTATGGTAAAGTTTAAGTACAACAAAAGTAATAAGTGGAAAAACTTACTTATGCTTTGGGCACTCGTCATCATCACAGTTTCTATTATCGTATGGTTCCTTCCCCGAACCGAAGGCAAGATGTTTCACTATGACGTGGGCAAGCCTTGGATGTATGGCCAACTCATTGCGAAGTTCGATTTTCCCGTGTTTAAGACCGACGAAGCCCTGCAGGCCGAGCGCGACACGGTTTATAACAGCTTCCAGCCCTATTACAATCGCGACCAGAACATAGAACATGCCGAGATACAAAAGTTCCTTAACGACTTCAGCAATGGTATGCCAGGCATACCCGATTCTTATAAGGGGCTGATCGTACGCAAGCTTCAGAAGATATATAATATAGGTGTTATCGACCCAAGAGAATACAACAACCTGAGCAAAGTGCCCGGAAAGCAAATCAGGGTGGTAGACGGCAAGGAGGCACATACCGTTTCCGTAGACAGTACCTTTTCTACTCCAGGTGCCTATGAGCAACTCTTTATGGACGAGAAGCTGGGCCCCATGCGCTCGGCCTTGCAGCGTTGCAACCTCAACAACTATATAGAGCCTAACCTTATATATGATAAGGAGCGCAGCGAAACCGAGCGCAACGACATGCTGAGCCTCATTCCGCAGGCCGACGGCATGGTGATGGAGGGTCAGCGCATCATAGACCGGGGCGACATGGTGACGTCTTACACCTACCGTGTGCTCAGTTCGTTTGAGAAAGCCATGGAGCAGCGCAATGCTTCTGATGAGGAAATAGAGTCAACCTTCATCGGACAGATGGTCTATGTCTTTGTGCTTGTCTTCCTGTTCACTGAATATCTGGTGCTTTTCAGGAAAGATTACTTCAGCAAGCCGCGCAACATCACCATGCTATATGCCATGATTGTTATTTATCCCATCTTGGTTTCGCTCATGATGAAGCATTCCATCTTAAGCGTTTACATTCTTCCTTTTGCCATGGTGCCTATCTTCATCAGGGTGTTCTTCGACTCTCGCACGGCCTTTATCACCCATACCACGATGATACTCATCTGCGCCGTAGCAGTGAAATATCAGTATGAGTTCATCATTGTGCAGCTTGTTGCAGGCCTGGTGGCCATCTATTCCTTGCGCGAACTGTCCAAGCGAAGCCAGATATTCCTCACTGCGCTGCTCGTAACTGTGGCTTCTGCCGTCAGTTATCTGGCCTTGCAGCTCATTCAGAGCAACAATATCTCCAGCCTGGACCACACCATGTACTTCCACTTTGCGGTCAATGGCTTCTTCCTTTTGTTTGCTTATCCGCTCATGCTGGTCATAGAAAAGACCTTTGGATTTATCTCTACGGTGACCCTCTTCGAGCTGTCTAATACCAACAACCCCCTCTTGCGCAAGCTCAGCGAAGAGGCTCCGGGCACCTTCCAGCACAGCATAACAGTGGGAAATCTGGCATCTGAGATAGCCAACAAGATAGGGGCAAAGAGCCAACTGGTGCGTACCGGCGCCCTCTATCACGACATTGGCAAGATGGAACACCCCGTCTTCTTCACCGAAAACCAGTCGGGCATCAATCCCCACACCCGTTTGGATGCCAAGTCGAGCGCGCGCATCATCATATCGCACGTCACCAATGGCCTGAAGATAGCCGAGCAGTACAATCTGCCGCGCGTCATTAAGGACTTCATTGCCACACATCACGGCACCGGACTGACCAAATACTTCTATATAACCTATAAAAACGAACATCCTAATGAGGATGTAGACCCGCAACCCTTCACCTATCCGGGCCCCAACCCGTTCACCCGCGAGCAGGCTATACTCATGATGAGCGATGCCGTTGAGGCTGCTTCGCGCTCACTCAAGGAGTATACGGAAGAGAGCATAGCGCGTCTTGTCAACAAGATAATAGACGACCAGGTGGCCAATGGCTTCTTTGAGGATTGTCCTATCACCTTCAGGGATATCAAGACGGCCAAGCTGGTGCTCATCGAACGTCTGAAAGCCATGTATCACACGCGCATTCAATATCCCGAGCTCAAGAAAGAAGAAAGCTCGAGAAGTAAATAATAGAGCAATTATTTGGAATTTCCGAACAATTTAGATACCTTTGCAGCCAATTTTGCAAAGGTATCTTATGAAGTCATTACACGTATTAGGCATGGCTACGGCTATGCTTTGGGCAAACACAGCCATGGCTGGCGGTTTGCTGACCAACACCAATCAGAACATCGCATTCAACCGTAACTTTGCCCGCGAGGGCGCTATCGGCATCGACGGAGTGTACAGCAATCCGGCCGGTGTGGCCTTTCTGGGCCGTGGCTTTCATCTCTCGTTCAATGTGCAGAATGTATATCAAACGCGCGTCATCACCTCTGGTATGGATGTTCCGTCGCTTAGCGGCACGCCTTTCTATCAGCCTCTCAAACTGAACGGCGCCGACCAGAACGGCGTGAAGCAGTATAAGGGCAAGGCCTCCGTGCCCATTCTGCCCTCGTTTCAGGCAGCGCTCAACTACGACAACTGGGGCTTTCAGCTAGGATTTGCGTTGCATGGCGGTGGCGGCAAGGCTTCTTTCAACGATGGTCTGGGCTCCTTCGAGCGTCAGGTGGCCCTCATCCCGGCCTTGTTGTATAGTCAGGGCATCACCACCGACGCTCCGGCCTATAGCATGACCAGCTATATGAACGGTCAGCAATACGACTATGGCGTGCAGCTGGGCACTACTTATAAGTTCAACAAGCACCTGTCTGTTTATGCCGGTTTCCGTTTCAACTATATCTTCAATCATTATCAAGGCAGCATATCCGGCATCAGTGCCAGCATAGGCGGTACGATGCAGAACCTGCACGACTACTTTGGCGACCAAGCCTCTACGCTCAACCTGATGGCTTTCTACTATAACATGCGTGCGGCAGAGATAACCGACCCCCAAACCAAGGCACAGTATCTTGCCACGGCGCAGAAATATAAGCAGGGAGCCGAGCAGATGACGCAGGCACAAACACAGTTTGCCGATCGCAACCTCGACTGCACGCAGCGCGGATGGGGCATAACGCCCATCATAGGCGTTGACTATCGCACCGGCAAATGGAACTTCGGCGCGCGCTATGAGTTCACCACAAAGTTTAATATAGAGAACAACACCAAGGTAGACGACACGGGTATGTTTCAAGACGGCGTGAATACGCACAACGACCTGCCCGGCATCCTGGCCTTCGGAGCGCAATATGAGGTGACCAAGACTCTTCGCGCCATGGCCAGCTATCACTATTTCTTTGACAAAGATGCGCGCATGGACCGCAACAAGCAGCGCGCCTTGTCGGGCAACACGCAGGAATATCTGGCCGGAATGGAGTGGGATGTATTGCCCGCAGTGACGGTGAGCGCGGGCGGACAACGCACAAAATACGGACTGGGCGACGGCGGCTATCTATCTGACATGAGCTTTGTGACAAGCAGTTACAGTGTGGGCTTTGGCGCAAAGATAAGCATTGCCAAGAACGCCAAGCTCAACATAGCCTACTTCTGGACTCACTATGAGCACTTCAAGAAGAGCTATGACCAGACCATAGCGGCTGCCGGACAGAGCGTGGACGTGCATAACACCGATGACTTTACACGCACCAACAAGGTGCTAGGCGTGGGGCTTGACATCGATTTCTAACCTTCAGGCCGGCTTTCGTGCCGGCTTTGTCATGCGGGCGTGCCCGGACGCAAAAGTAAAACAGGGCAGATGAGAAAGCGAAACAGGCCTTTTTGCAAGGCAAAAGTGCCTGTTTCGGCTCGCAAAAACATGCTTTTTACAAGGCCATATTGCCTGTCCTCTTCGTTTACCTGATTTATCTAATCGGCCTGAAGAGACATACAGAACCAAAGAGAGAGGCTTCGCTGCGACATCAGTCGGGCGAAGCCTCTCACTTAATATGGGTTGGTCAATCGGCTATGGCCTTTGCCTTAGAGGTTAGGATTGATCTTGTTCCAGTCCTCAACCTTAGGAAGCGCGCCCAGTTCTATCACCTGATTGCGCATACCCTGCAGGTGCTTGTAAGATGCATCGAGTGATGCTATCTCGTCAGCAGTACCGATAACGGGCTTTGTATAAACGCCGTCAGAGGTGATGCGTGTAGGCATAGCCATCATGACATGGTTGTAGCGTGCTGTGTCAGCATACGTTCCGGCTGGATAATAGAACTCCTCGCCGCCCATGGCAGCCTCTATCATCTTCACGGCCAGGTAAGCAGGGCTCTGGAAAGAGCTGCGACGGCGGAGCTCAATAATCTTGGCGCCACCCTTGGTAACCTCTACCTGCATGTTCTTCCACTCCTCAGGAGTGAGGCCCTTGCCGTTTACGGTAGCCTTGCCTGCTATCACGTCGAGCAGCTTAACGCCGTCTACAGTGGTAGGAGAAGCAAATACAGCCATCTTCTCGCCGTGTCCGCCATAGGTATAAGCGTTCTTCACAACAGCCTGGCTTACGCCGAAGTGCTTGGCAAGAGCGCCCTTCAGACGGGTAGAGTCGAGTGCTGCGAGTGTTGCAACCTGGTTAGGCTTGAGGCCAGAGTGTACCAGTGTCACCAGACCGGTGATGTCTGCAGGGTTGAAGATCACCACGCAGAACTTAGCATCCGGACAATACTTCTTGATGTTATCGCCCAGTTCCTGAGCTGCCTTAGAGTTGCCAACGAGCAAATCCTCGCGTGTCATGCCCTCCTTACGGGGTGCGCCACCTGAAGAGATGATGTATTTGGCACCGGTGAAGGCCTCTTTCGGGTCTGTGGTGGCAACAATATTGGCATCGTCAAAGCCGCTCTGGCGCATTTCTTCGGCCACGCCCTCAGCTGAGAAAACATCATACAGGCAGATGTTAGGGGTCAGACCAAGCATCAAAGCGGTTTGAGTCATGTTGGAACCAATCATGCCGGCAGCACCGACAATTACGAGTTTGTCATTAGTTAAGTATTCCATAATAAACGTATTTTATATAGTTATTCTCTCTTTGTAATGCTCCGCAAAGTTAATAAAAAAAAGAAGCAATGCGATGAATAATCATTATTTTAATGTGTTATTTATTCTAAAACCCGCAAACTTTGTCAAGTCGATATTGCAAAAATGTGCCGCAGCCCATTCTGTCGGCCATCTCCAGCTCCGCAAGTTGGGCTTGCGCGCCTTTTGCGTGTTGGTTATTTAGACGCTCGGACTTGCTTTTTTTGAGAAAAATACTTCATATTTTGGTTATTCAAAAGATAATAGATAACTTTGCAGGCACTTAAAACAAACTATTAATAATGAAGAAATCAATTCTTTTTGCATCTTTGCTGGCTACATATATGCTTATGCCGGCTAGTGCGTTGGCACAAAGTGACGTTTCGGCTGAGGCTGCCGAGCAAAACACTCCCGCAGGGTGGACAGCCGTGAAGTTGCCTGCCATACCCGCCATCACAGCTGATAACACTTTTGATATCACCAATTATGGTGCGTCGCAAGATTCGCCTGATAACACCAAGGCCATACAGTCGGCTCTCAATGCTGTGCCTACTGCGGGCGGCATGGTAGTCATTCCGGCCGGCACATGGCTCTGCGGACCCATCAAGCTGAAGGCTAAGACGGTGCTGCATCTGGCTGCCGGGGCTACCCTCAAGCTCTTGCCTTTCGGTCAATACCCCGGAACGGTGGGCACGATAGCCTCTTCAGTCACCCTGCAAGACTTCATCTCGCCTTACAACGACAATGCCAACGACCTCATTATTGAGGGCGAGAGCAAGGAAACTTCGGTGATAGAAGGCCAGGGATCTGACTGGTGGAGGTTGCGTGATGAGAGCAAACCGGCCTGGAACTACATCAAGCGCGGCTGTGTTATACGCTTCAACACCAAGGCACAACGCTTCCTGGTGCGCAATCTGAAGATACAAAACGCCCCCGGAGTGAACATCACAGTGGGCCAAAGCGGCAAGGGCAGCAACTGCACCATACACGATGTGGTGATAAGAGAGCCGGCTTCTACCGTGAAGTTTAATCCTTCCAAAAATCAATTTCCCAGTCACAACACCGACGGAATACCCGTGTGGGCCGATCATGTGAATATATACAACTGCGACATCAGCAATGGCGACGACAATGTTGTGATGGACTCAAAAGCTCAGTATGTGCATGTTTGGAACTGTCAGTTCGGTACCGGGCATGGCGCATCATTCGGTAGCTTCACCTCAGAGCTGCATGACATACTCTATGAGAACATATCTTTCGACGGCACCGACTGTGGTTTCCGTCTCAAGAGCCAGCGTGGCAGAAGCGGAAGTGTGTATAATCTCACCATGCGCAACTGCACCATGAAGAACGTGAACAACCCCATCAGCATAGACGCGTGGTATGACGGCCAGCCATCTTCGCCCGCCACGGCAACTGTAAAGGACAGTACGGCCACAACGCCTTACTTCCATGACATCCTCATACAGAATGTTACGTCTACCGGCACACCCTACAACTCCAGCAAAAAGGCCTACTTCCCCATTTATATATATGGTCTGCCGGAGAGCCACGTGCGCAACATTACACTAGACAATGTGCAGGTTTCGGCTGCCAAAGGCATGTTTCTGGCTTACTGCGACGGCATAAAGTTTATCAACGGATGCAAGATTACCAACACCCGTAACGCCTCGAAATATTTTGAAACACAGTATAAGGCCACTTATACCGGCAAGTATGACGGTTCTGAGCCTACCGGCATTCAGGCTGTTGAGGCTGCCCCCGGCTCACACGCCGATGTGTACGACCTGAGCGGAAGGCTCATCGCGCGCAACGCTACGCCCTCTGTGGTGAGCGCTTTGCAGCCCGGCATCTATGTATATGGCAGCAAAAAAGTGGCAGTGAGAAAGTAATTGAAAGTATCAAAGCGATAGAGGCGGACCTTCACATGAAGCTCCGCCTCTATTGCTAATGGCCGTTTCCATAAATCGGGCTAATGATGTTGACCGGCATGACGCTTATGCCTGTTCGGCCTTCTTCAGCATCTATTGGCATCAAAACGTCATGTATCGTCGGTCATGTAGCCCGCTACATTCCCCTTTCAACTTACGTTTTGCTACGCAAAGCCTTGCCGAATACGTCTCAATCTCATTCTTTGAACCAACCTCATAAATGTTCCGGCCACTTGCGCGCGCGTACTTTATTATAATACTCCGATGACTTGCGTGCGCTATCCTCATTATATATACCGTTGTGTGATGGGCGATGAGACGAACATAAGGCTCCAAGTATGAGTCTTTATATGGATGCTTGGGCGTTAAGAAAAAGCGTGAAAACAGAAAAACCCACAGCAGTGTTTGGGCAATCATTCAATATTCAGTAACTTTGCAAGTGCTTTTCGGCTTGTTGCCCTGCGCCCTTTCTTCGGCAGGGAGCCGAATAGGCGGGCTGCAAAATGAGGCAGCATTAAAGAAGAAGCAATAATTATGCATGACGGAGTAGACAATTACACTTATCTTACATCAGCCCCCATTCACCGTGTCATCGTCACAATGGCCGTTCCCACCATTGTGTGCATGTTGGTGACGGGACTATACAACATGGCCGACACCTTCTTTGTGGGTCAGCTCGACACCCAGTCTACGGCGGCTGTGGGCGTTGTCTTCTCGCTGATGTTCTTCATTCAGGCCCTCGGCTTCTTCTTTGGCCATGGCTCAGGCAACTATATGTCGCGCGAGTTAGGCGCCAAACATAAGGACAATGCGGGACGCATGGCGGCCAGCGGCTTCTTCTTTTCCTTTGCCACGGGGCTGTGCTTTGCCGTAGTCGGCCTGATCTTTTTGCGCCCCATAGCCTATATGTTGGGCTCAACGCCCACCATTCTGCCTTACACCGAGCGCTATTTGGGCATCGTCTTGCTGGGCGCGCCCTTCTTCACGTCGTCGCTCACCATCAACAATCAGCTTCGTTTGCAAGGCAATGCCTCTTATGCCATGGTGGGAATAGTGGCCGGTGCCGTGCTCAATGTGGGTCTCGACCCTCTGCTCATCTTTGTCTTCCACATGGGCATAGCGGGTGCGGCCGTGGCAACGGTGATAGGACAGGTGGTGAGCGCGGTGCTTCTGTTTGCCATGACGCGCCGTGGCGACAACATAGCCATACGTTGGAGCAACTTCAAGCCCACCTGGCGGGCTCTTTATGAGATATTCCTCGGCGGCAGTCCGTCGCTCAGCAGGCAGGGCCTTTTGTGCATTGCCACCATGCTGCTCAACCATGCTGCGGCGCAGTATGGCGACGCGGCCATCGCCGGCATGTCTATCGTCAACCGCATCACCATGCTTGTCATGGCTTTTGTCATAGGCTTGGGCCAGGGCTTTCAGCCCGTTTGCGGCTTCTGCTACGGCGCGCGCCTCTTCCGCAGGCTTAAGTCGGGCTATCGGTTCACCGTTGTTCTGGGCACCGTATTTCTCTTGTTCATCTCCGTCATAGGCTTTTTGATAAGCAGTCAGGTCATCTCCGTGTTCCGCAACGATGCTGCCGTGATAGCCGTGGGCACGGTGGCTCTGCGCTGGCAGCTGTGCACCCTGCCCCTCAATGCCACCATTATGGCCAGCAACATGCTCACGCAAACCTGCCGCAAGCCCGTGCGCGCCAATCTGCTTGCGGCCTCGCGCAGTGGTCTGTTCTTTGTTCCGCTCATCCTGACGCTGCCTCTTTTCTGGGGATTGACGGGCGTAGAGATGTGTCAGGCCATCAGTGATGGATGCTCTTTCGCGCTCACCGTGCCCATTATGATATACACCTTGCGCGAGCTGCGCTAGCCCTTTGTCTTACTCTTTCGGGGAGGTTGCGCAACCGCCTTATTATGAGCGATTTGCAAAACGGCCCTTTTTGCGTGCCCAAATAGGCACTTTCGCCTTGCGAAAAGGCCTATTTTGCGAGGCAAAAAGCATGGTTTTGTCAGCAGATTTGACTAGGCCTGATATTACTTCACACTGTTTGGTTAATTATTACTGAATTGGTGTACAATTTTTTTCTTGTTTTCTGAAGAGCTTTACACTCTCAGTGAAAGTTTACTGATCTGCTTTACAGCAGAATTTTCTTTATCATTTTATCCAATAGCGT
>CABVAZ010000026.1:0-40810 GCA_902496445.1 uncultured Prevotella sp.
TCATCAGACAAAACGGGAGTCAAAATGAAAACGGTTTCGTATTGATTCATACTACTTTGAAAATGTAATTATTAAAAAATATATGTTTTGCATTGAAAATCACACCTTTATGAGGCATAATCCTAAAATGCGGTGCAAAATTACGGTTTTTCTTTGACATGACCAAATGTTTTTTGTAATTTTGCATTATTATGAGTAGATATAAAGATAAGTTGGGCTTAGCCCTGGTTTGCTTGGGGGTGTTGTTGCTTGCCGTTAGTTTTGCTTTCGGCCTTACTGTTCATGACTGGATATTATTCTTGTCATTACTCCTTATTATAATAGGAGTGATAGTTTATGTATGGATGCTAAAGCGTCAAAGCAAATACTGATCATCACGCGAAGATAATGCTTTGCGCTTCCCAACTTTATTCTTTCTTATTCATAAAGAAGTTAAGTCAGGAAGCGCAAACTTTCTTGTCACTTATCTTATTTGTACCTTTAATCCTCTTCTGGAGTGATAAGCTTATAGCCTTTGCCGTGTATGTTGATGATCTCTATCTGATCGTCAGCCTTCAGGTGCTTGCGAAGCTTTGTGATATACACATCCATTGACCTGGCATTGAAATAATTGTCGTCTATCCAAATGGTCTTTAAAGCATAGTCGCGCTGCAATATTTCGTTGGCATGTGAGCAAAGCAGAGCCAGCAACTCGTTCTCCTTAGTGGTGAGCTTGGTCTGCTTTTCCGGATCGTTGTCCAGAGTAAGGAGTTGCTTCTGTGTGTCGAAAGTGAATCTTCCGATGTGATACAGTGTGCTCTCTTTGTTCTTTTTGCCCCTTACTCTTCTCAGAATAGCCTCAATACGCATAACGAGCTCTTCCATTGAGAACGGTTTTGTGATGTAATCATCGGCTCCCAGCTTGAAACCTTCAAGTATATCTTCTTTCAAAGTCTTTGCAGTAAGGAAGATGATAGGCATGTCGGCGTTGGCCTGACGAATTTCTTGAGCCAGCGTGAAGCCGTCTTTCTTAGGCATCATCACGTCAAGCACACAGATGTCGTACTTGTTTTTCAAGAATTCTTTGTAACCAGCTTCACCGTCAGGGCAAAGTGTAGCCACATAATCCTTGGCCTGAAGATACTCACGAAGCAGCATACCTAAATTCTCATCATCCTCACACAACAGAATTTTAAGTTTCTCGTCCATAGTCGTTATACTTTTAGTTAATAATTATTATTCTTGATTTTATTATAAGTCATCTTTTATTACGGGCAGCTTGATGGTGAAGGTTGTGCCCTTGCCATACGTGCTGTCTACCTTGATTTCACCTCCGTGCAAATCCACCATCTTCTTTACGTAGGCCAGACCGAGGCCAAACCCTTTTACGTCATGGCGGTTGCCGGTGTGCACTCTGTAGAACTTATCGAATATCTTCTTTAAGTTCTCTTTCTTAATACCCATACCGGTGTCTCTCACACTCAAGTAAACATGGTCGTTTTCGTCCCATGTCTTCAGGTATACACTCAAGGGTTCATCGGGCTTGCCATACTTTACGGCATTGTCTAGCAGGTTGAATATCACGTTCTGGAAGTGCATCTCGTCTACATAGATAGTAGACTCCACGGCTCCGATTTCGGTAAATACCTTGCCGCCAGTGTGTTCTACGCGCAGCGTGAACGAGTTGGCTATGTTCTCAACCATTTCGTTCAGGTCAAGCTTCTTCTTCTTCAGCACAGCCTTTTTTCTGTCATACATGCTCATTTGCAGCACTTTCTCTACCAGAAATCTGAGGCGTTTGGATTCGTCGTTGATTACACTGGCAAGATGTTCCAACAATTTAGGTGTCTTAACCATATTCTTGTCGTTCATCATCTGAGCAGCCAATGAAATACTGGCAATGGGCGTTTTCAGCTCATGTGTCATGTTGTTGATGAAGTCGTTCTTTATTTCAGAATATCGTTTCTGCCTGAATATGATGGCTATCGTGAAGATGAACGTCACCAGAAGCACGAAGGTGAAGATGATACTGGGTATCATAAACCTCACGCTGGAGAATATATAGCTGTTCATATCGGGGAAGTGCACCTTCACAACTCCCATCTTCGACTGTGGGTCATTCCTGAAAAGCACTTGCGAGTAAGTGTTTTCTTCGCCCTCGTCGGTATAGTCCGGGCATCTGTAAACCTCTCTTCCGTCTTGTGTAGACACTGTGAAGTGGTAGGGAATATTGATGCCATTGTTCATCATTTCGGCCTTTAAGTCTTGGTCGAGCAACTTAAAGTTAATGCGCTCTTTCAATGGCTTATTGGATGCCGAGTATAGTATGTTCATCACAACTTCGTCGAGCATGGCCTTCTGATACACGTATCTGTTGCGCACAATCTCCTGCATTGATTTCTTAGTTGCGGTCAACGAGTTGTCGTTGTTGCGCATAATCATGGCCTTGGGTATCTGTGCAGGATTGTTCTTCAGCGTCTTCAAGTCGAACGAAGAGTATATGTTCTTGCTTTTTGCTGTTGTGTTTGTCTGATTGGAATTAGGCATGCTGTCGGTCTCATCCGTGCTTGCTTCTGTTCCATCATGCTGCGTACTGGTTACATCCTGCTCGAGATATTTAAGCGTTTCGTTCAGTTCCAGGTTGCGTGATGCCTGATAGAGTGCACGGTTTACAGACTCGTCAAACTGTTCTTTCTTCATTTCAGCCATTTCCTCAATATATTTCAGTTGAAGGAAAAGCAGTGCCAAGAAAGACAGTCCCATGATAACTGCTATCGTCCAAATCGTTTTCTTTTTCATGTTGGCAAAGATACAATGAAATATTAAATAATTAACAAGTAACCGTTAAAGTATTTCCCGTAATTTAATAATATTAACGATATTATGGGATTTGCGTGTTCTATATAAACATAAATAGTACCAGTAGCATGTCGAATAAAGCTTTTCGTCGATCCGTATGCCGGTTATCATTTGGCTTGGGCTAACTCTTTGCTTCTGGAGGAAGTGGCTTATGCTCTGTTAGAGGTGCACTTCTGTTATGTGTGGAATGCTTTTTTATGCTCCTGAAGCGCGGGTGTTGGAGTTGGTTACTTAGACAAACAAGGGCATGGCAATGCATATTGTCATACCCCCGTTTTTATTTGTCTTGTCTGAGATGCCAGGTCAGCGACCCGGCATCCTCATGCTTGTCGTATTATTCGTCGTCTTCCTTAGCTTCTGCCTCATGTTCTGCTATCAGCTTTTGCTGAATATCGTTTGGCACAAGCTCGTAGCTGGCAAACTTAGTGGTGAAAGATGCGCGTCCACCGGTGAGCGAACTGAGAGAGATAGAGTAGTTGCTCAGTTCTTTCAGAGGTATCTTGGCCATGAGTTTCTGATAGCCAGCCTCGCTGTCCATGCCCATAATCATGGCGCGTCTACCCTGCAAGTCGCTCATTACGTCGCCCAGATAGTTGTCGGGAACATACACCTCCAAGTCGTATATAGGCTCAAGAATCTTCGGTCCGGCCTCTTTAAAGGCTTGGCTGAACGCATGGCGGGCAGCCAAGGTGAACGAAAGTTCATTAGAGTCTACAGGGTGCATCTTTCCGTCGTACACCACTACGCGCACGTCTCTTGCATAGCTTCCGGTGAGCGGACCTTTCTCCATGCAGTCCATCACACCTTTCAGAATGGCTGGCATGAAGCGTTGGTCGATAGCACCACCAACAACCGAGTTGATGAACACCAGCTTTCCGCCCCATGGCAAGTCGCGTTCTTCCTTACCTTTGATATTCATCTTGAACTCCTGACCGCCGAACTTGTAGCTCACGGGGTCGGGCATACCCTCTGCATAAGGCTCTACGATGAGGTGAACTTCGCCGAATTGGCCTGCGCCACCCGACTGTTTCTTGTGTCTGTATTCGGCTTTGGCCTGCTTGGTGATAGTTTCGCGATAGGGTATGCGTGGTTCTTTGAATTCCACCTTTATCTTTTCGTTGTTCTCCAAGCGCCATTTCAGCGTGCGCAAGTGGAACTCTCCCTGTCCGTGAACGATGGTCTGCCTGAGTTCTTTGCTTTGTTCCACCACCCAAGTGGGGTCTTCTTGGCGCATCTTGAGCAGAGCTGCCATAAGTTTTTCGGTTTCTGCCGAGTTAACGGCCTTGATGGCACGTGAGTATTTAGAGTTAGGATACTTGATAAAGTCGAATCTCCAGTCGCAATCTTTGCCGTTTAGCGTGTTGCCGGTCTTCACGTCTTTCAGCTTTACGGTGCATCCCAGGTCGCCCGCGTCAAGCTGTTCAACCGGTATTCTGGTTGCTCCGGCACACGCGTATATTTGTCCTAAACGCTCTTTTGAGCCTCTGTCGGCATTGGTAAGGTCATCACCGGGCTTCACGCAGCCACTCATCACCTTGAAGTAAGACACTTCGCCGATGTGTGGCTCCATACCTGTCTTGAAGAAGTAAAGGCTTTCAGGCCCCTTTATATCAGGAGTAATGGCCTCGCCTCGTGTGTTGTGCACCTTAGGCATCTCGCTCACAAAGGGCACTACGTTGCCCAAGAACTCCATAAGCCTGCGTACGCCCTTGTCCTGACCGGCGCACACGCAGAACACGGGGAAGATGCTGCGCGTCACCAATCCCTTTCTGATGCCTTCGCGCATCTCGTCTTCGGTGAGCGTTTCGCTCTCAAAGAATTTTTCCATGAGCGAGTCATCGTTCTCGGCAGCTGCCTCCACAAGTGCTTTATGCAGCTCCATGGCCTTCTCCATCTGGTCTTCAGGAATGTCTTCTATGATAGGCATGCCTCCCTCAGCTTTCCAACTGTACTTCTTCATCAGCAATACGTCGATGATTTCGTTGAAGTCCGGCCCTGTCTTCACAGGATATTGAATCTGCACGCACTTGCTTCCGTAGATGTCCTTCATGGTGTTTATGATGGCATCGAAGTCGCATTTGTCAGAGTCAAGCTGATTGATGAGGAAAATAACTGGCTTGCCCAGTTTCTCGGTATATCTAAAGTTGTTTTGCGTTCCTACCTCCGGGCCATACTGTCCGTTGATGAGTATAACGGCCTGATCTGTCACATTAAGGGCTGTGATGCATCCTCCCACGAAGTCATCGCTGCCCGGGCAATCAATGAAGTTGAGTTTTTTGCCGTTCCACTCTACGTGGAAAACCGTAGGAAACACCGAATAGCCATACTCCTGCTCAACGGGGAAGTAGTCGCTAACCGTGTTTTTGGCCTCTACAGATCCGCGGCGTTTGATGATGCCGGCACCATATAACATACTCTCGGCAAGCGTGGTCTTGCCGCTACCCGCACTGCCAAGCAATGCAATGTTTTTGATTTCGTCGGTCTGATATACTCTCATATCATTTAGGTTTAAAGCGTTAATAAATTTGTTTCCATGGTTATAGCGAGAATGTACCCTCACTAAATCGCGGTTAAAGTTATACATTTTTGCTCGAAAGTCCAAAACAAAGTGTGCAAAAGTACTAATCTTTTAAAACTAATTAGTAATTTTGCGCCAAACAAAGCTCATCATGTCAAATTTCGGACTATATATTCACGTACCTTTCTGTGCAAGCCGTTGCGTTTATTGCGGCTTTTATTCCACCACGCGTTCGCAGCTCATGAGGTGTTATGTTGATGCCGTTTGTGCTGAGATGCGGCTCAGAAGCGGCTATCTCAAGGGCACCTTGCGCACTGTTTATCTGGGAGGTGGCACGCCTAGTCAGCTTCCTGCCGAGCTGTTGCAATTGCTTTTTAGTAATATAGAAGATGTGTATGGTCGGCCACAAGGTGAAGTAACCATAGAATGTAATCCTGATGACGTGACCGAGGCATACGCCCGACAGCTTGCCTTGCTGCCCATCAACAGGGTGAGCATGGGCGTTCAGACATTCTCTAGCAGCAGATTGAGGTTTCTTCACCGCCGCCATACGGCCCAGGAGGCGCGCCATGCCGTAACGATATTGCGCGAGGCAGGCATCGGCAACATCAGCATCGACCTGATGTTTGGTTTTCCCGGTGAGACGATGGCGGAGTGGGAGAGCGACATCAACGAGGCTTTGGCTCTTAATGTTGAGCATATCTCGGCTTATAGCCTGATGTATGAGGAGGGCACACCGCTCTATAAGATGCTTAACGACGGACGGGTGAGCGAGATAGACGAGCAGCTGAGCAATGACATGTATGACCGTTTGTGTGACCTTCTGACAGAGGGTGGCTATGAGCATTACGAGATAAGCAACTTTGCCAAGCCCGGATTTCGCTCGCGGCACAACAGTTCTTACTGGCACCAAACGCCTTATATCGGCTTAGGAGCGGCTGCCCATTCCTTCGACATACGCTCACGTCAATGGAACGTGGCTAATGTAGATGATTATATAAAGAGCATTGACAAGGGCATCGTGCCCATGGAGCGTGAGCAACTGAGCGACTCCACACGTTATGACGACCTCATCACCACGGCTCTCCGTACGTCAGAAGGCATTGAGGTGGATGCTGTGACAGAGCCTTATCGCAGTTATATGCTCCGCATGGCAGCCCCTTACATTAGCCGTGGATTGCTCACTCTGTCTGCTGGTAGGCTCTCTCTCACCCGCAATGGCATCAAAGTGAGTGATATGGTGATGGCTGATATGATGTATGTGTAATGATTTTCATGAGCAGAAGTTGCTACTGCTACATCTGATATTCTTGTTTGTTATCCAATAGCTGATAGCCTTAGATGTTATATGAATTCTTTTTATGATAAACAAATACAGGGAGCCGTATGGCGGCTCCCTGTATTCGATAATATGAAGGTGTAAGTTATTTCACTACAACTTTCTTTCCGTTGACGATGTAAATGCCCTGGTGCATGTCCTGGCGGTTCACTCTTTGGCCTGTAAGCGTATAAATTGCGTCGGCTTTAGAGTTTTCGTTGGCCTTGATGCCATTTATACCTGTCGCTGTTTTACGGTTAGAATACAACTGTATGTCGGTGTCACCCGATGTAAAGCAAGAGAAGTAGCCATAGTCATAGTTATACTTCACATACTGTTTGTTTTTTCCCTGAAACTGTATGTTGGCATTTCCGTTGTCGAAGGTGATAGCTGCCATGACGTTATTTCCGGCGGTAGTAGACTGCGTAAGCTGTCCTTTTGTGCTTCCTTCACTAAGATATTTGCCATCGAAGCGGAAGCCCCAAAGCTCTTTTGTGGTGTTCTTGAGCAGCTGCATGGTCTGCACGTTGCTGTTGGCGTAGGCCACCCCGTCTTTCACATAGATGCTCACACCGCCACGCTTGCTGGTATCTTTCAGCTTGCCCATAGCCATGCCGTCACTCTCACACACAAATATCACAGAGTCTTTCGTGGTCAGTTGGCTCACGTCTGTCACCTTATAATAAGGTGTACCCGTTTGCTGGGCAATAGCCAAGTCGCGGTTCAGATAGTTAAGCGTGATGCTGTTGTCGCTGTTCTTGGTTATTTTATAAACAGGAGTTGTGGTTTGCTCAGTTTGATTATACAACGTGAACGAAGGAATGTTCATGATAACGTTGCCGTAGAGTTGCAGTTGGTTCTCGTTGTTTCCTTTGATAGTCGAGCCGTCTGCCGTCACCACTTTGGCACGCTTATAGTCTTGCTGGTTGTTGACGGTGTTGCCACTCCATGCAGATTGATTGTATGCATAGCGCGAAACGAGCAGACCGCTGCCCATAGAAGCAGGATACCACGTGTCAGGCTCTCTGTTCTCAAGCACAAAGTATTCATTCGTGTTGTTTGTATTGCGTATCAGCACAGCCTTACCCGGTTGTAAGGTTACGCTCTGCTCGCCTGAAAGGGTGGGGATGTCGAGCCATCCCATGTAGCTCTTTTCATAAGCAGTGTAGCCGATAGGTGCGCGTCCGCCGTTCACGTAAGGGCCTTCGTCCATGACAGACCAATAACCGAAGCCGGCGTCATCGTTGTAAGAATAGTCGGTAACGTAGAAGTCGGGCAGGCCGAGTGCGTGTCCAAACTCGTGCGTAAAGACACCCATGCCCATCAGTGAGTTGTTGGTGTCAGTGCCATACAGCTCGTTCCCTACGAAATAAGAGCCAAAGTTGTAGTTGCTCATGGGTGTAAAGTTCGAACCATAAATGCTGGTGCTTGTCAGTGGCCTGAAGTGTGGCCACACCGTATTGTTGTCACCGCCCGTTGCCTGGCCGCATCCTGCATAGAGAATAGCCACCAGAGGCACGCGGCTGCCTTTGTTGTCGGGGTTGTAATAATACATGCTGAAGTCAACACCCTGGTCTACTGCCTTTGCAACAGCATCTTTGACCATCTGCAGGACATTGGTGTCCGTGCGTCCGGAGCCGAAGCTTGTAGTAGCGTCTGCACCGTAGTAAGCATAACTGCGATCAAGTGTTACGGTTGCAACGATGTTGAATGTGGGCACGAATGCGCCGTCGCTCTGTTTCTTGAAGTAGTCTTTCACTGAACCAACCGCGCCATTTTCTTCGCTATAACCCTCTTCATTGTAGAAACGAGACATCTTGTCAGCCGTAGTTGTTGCCTGGAATTTCTTATCAGTAAACTGCACCATGATGACCGGTATGGTATAATTGCCTATGCTGGGCATGTCGCCGCCCGACTTAGTGCCCTTCTTTCCCAGTCCGTCAGCGGTTGAGGCATAAAGCAACTTCCTGGTAATAGGCGAGCCGGGTTGCGCTTCAAAAGCCTTCATTGCTTCAGCTTCGGTCAGCTCATGGCTGTTCAGAAAGCTCTGCTCCTCGGCGCTCCGGCTGTCAGCCTCATGCGCAATCAATGAAGAAGGCAGAAGCTTGTTGTTGGAGAACTGTGCGTAGCAAAGGTCGTTGTTGCTGTTGCGCACCAGAATCTTTCCGTCGAGCGAAGTGAAGTAAGCCTCAAAGCCATCGCCATGCAGGTAGGCCATGATGGTGGTTCCGTCACTCTGCTTGTGAGGAAAAGCCACGTGAATGGGGCGTATGGCATGAGAGTAGGTAGCCATTGCCATCATCACGAGCATGGAAAGGAAAATTTTTTTCATTGTCTGTAATATTCTGTTAATGTTGGATTACAAATTGTTCATCTTGCAAAGATAGTTATTTCTTTGTTATTACAAAGTTGTTTTTTCTTAAAAAATGCTATTCAACTGATTTGTGCGTTCATCTCCTCTCTGCGAAGAACCTTTGCATGAGCTGTCGACAAGGCTCTTCGAGCACGCCACTCAGCACCTTTGTGCGGGGATGGAGGGCGTTGGGAGCCAGCAAGTGATAACCTCTTTTGTCATCTGGAGCACCATATACCACTCTGCTGAGCTGAGCCCAGCCTATGGCACCGGCGCACATGGCGCAAGGCTCTACCGTAACATAGAGCGTGCAGCCTGTGAGATATTTGCCCCCAAGGGCATTGGCAGCCGCCGTTATGGCCTGCATTTCGGCGTGGGCCGTAACGTCATGCAGTGTCTCGGTGAGGTTGTGCGCGCTGGCAAGCACCTTGCCCTGGCACACTATTACAGCCCCTACGGGTATCTCACCCTCATCATAGGCTTGCTGCGCCTCTGCTATTGCCTTGCGCATATAGCGCTCGTCTGCTTGTTGCTGTTCTTCTGTATTTGTCATAAACTTATTGGTTGTATTACGCAAAAGTACGACTTTTATTTTGTTTTCCGCCCGATTTCATGTAAATTTGCACATAACTAACGTATGAGAAACTAGTTTAGTTAACTAATATGGCACAACATAACGATTTGGGACATTGGGGAGAAGACCTTGCGGCAAAGTATCTTGAGTCGAAAGATTATTATATTTTGCGTCGCGACTGGCGCTATGGTCACCGTGACCTCGACATCATAGCCATGGCAGATGAGCAAACACTGGTTATTGTAGAGGTAAAGACGCGCAGCAACGAGCGCTTTGCCGATGCCGTGACTGCCGTAGACAAGCAGAAGATACACTCGCTGACGATAGCTGCCAACGCCTTCATACGCATGGCAAATATTCATGCCGATGTTCGGTTCGACATCATTACGGTGGTTGGCACATCGCCCGAAACGGCTGTCGTCACACATATTCCTAATGCCTTTCTGCCTTATTAGTAAGTATTTATAATCATTTAGAGATATGAAAAATCTATTAAAGAAAATCGTAAAGCCTTTTATTGCGGCTCCAAAAGACGATGGTTTGCGGGTGATAAGGCTTGATACGGTAGACAGTACAAACAGATATTTGAGGCAATATCAGCCGTCTGAGAATGAGGAGATGACTCTCGTTGTGGCCGATAATCAGACGGCAGGGCGCGGGCAGGGCACCAACAGCTGGGAGAGTGAGGCCGGCAAGAACCTTCTTTTCTCGCTTCTTGTGCATCCCACCATGCTTCCCGTTAACAGGCAGTTCATGCTTTCAGAGGCTCATGCACTGGCGTTGAGAGAGGCTTTGAGCGGATATGCTGATGGCTTCATGGTGAAATGGCCCAACGATATCTATTATCATGACAGTAAAATAAGCGGAACGCTCATAGAGACCAAGCTCAGTAGCCGCGGTATAGGCAGCTTCATACTGGGCACGGGCATTAACGTTAATCAGCAAAAGTTTATGAGCGATGCGCCCAATCCTGTGTCATTGAGACAGATATTAGGCCATGATGTAGACCGGGATGAGTTGATGAACGCCGTGATCAAGGCTTTTAAGAAGTATTATCGCTTGATAGTTAACGGTGATTATGGCACATTGTCGGCCCTATATCATGAGTATCTGTATCGTCGTCATGGCTTTTATCCCTATCAGGATGCCCGTGGCGAATTTGATGCTGCTATTGTTGAGGTGCAAGATGATGGTTTGCTGGTGCTGCGTGATAAGGAGGGAAGAGTGAACACGTATGAGTTTAAGGAAGTGAAAGCTATTATTAAAACCGAAAAGTAATAATATGCGCTGATATTAAGTTCTTTACGGTTCTATATTAAAGTAAATAACGAGGAATAATAATCATTATATAATCAACATTATGGCAAGATTCAAGCGTATTTTGCTCAAGCTTTCAGGTGAGAGCTTGATGGGTAAACAAAACTATGGTATTGATGCTGAGCGGCTGGGCGACTATGCCCGACAGATTAAGGAGGCTCATGACATGGGCGTACAGATAGGCATCGTGATAGGCGGTGGTAACATCTTCCGCGGGTTGAGTGGCTCTCAGAAGGGCTTCGACCGTGTGAAAGGCGACCAGATGGGTATGTGCGCAACCGTCATCAACTCGCTTGCGCTAAGCTCGGCACTGGGTGCTCAAGGCGTGAAGAACAAGGTGTTTACTGCTATCAGGATGGAGCCAATAGGCGAATTCTACAGCAAATGGAAGGCCATAGAGGCCATGGAGCAGGGGTGTGTGTGCATCTTCTCTGCCGGAACGGGTTGCCCTTATTTCACAACAGACACCGGAGCGTCGTTGCGCGGCATTGAGATAGAGGCCGACGTGATGCTGAAGGGCACGCGTGTGGACGGCATTTACACAGCCGACCCCGAGAAAGATCCTACGGCAAAGAAGTTCAGTGACATCACGTATGATGAGATTTACAACCGTGGACTGAAGGTGATGGACCTTACGGCTACCACCATGTGCAAGGAAAACAACTTGCCTATCTACGTCTTTAACATGGATGTTGTAGGCAATTTGCACCGTGTTCTGGAGGGTGAAGAAATAGGAACGTTGGTTCATAACTAATTCATCTCATCCTGAAAGGCATGTTTTGGCTTTGCAAAATAGGTATTTTTACAACGCAAAAAGGCCTATTTTGCAAGCTTAAAGTGCCTATTTTGCAAGGTTGCTTATATGCTTTGTATAAATAGTTGATAAACAGTTAGTTGGTGGAAAATATCAAATCACTTGATAAAAGCGTGGTGACGCGGCTGGAAGCCTATGCGTCGCAGTATGAGACAGCCGCTTTTCTGACAGGCGATCCGTCTTGGTTCATGCATCAAGTGGAGGGCACCCGCAATCAGGAAGTTATGGCCTTCATAGCCTCATGTCTCAGTTTTGGTACGCGAAAGCTGTTCATGCCCAAAGTAGATTATATGCTGAAGGCATCGCAAGGCAATATATATCGTTGGGTGGCAGAGGGCTTGTTTCGTGACGACATAGGCGAGTCTGACCACTGCTATTATCGGTTTTATACTTATAAGGATATTCATTGTTTTTTGCAAGCGTTGCAAAGTCTGCTCAGAGATTATGGTTCGATAGGTCACTTTGCCCGCTATGCAGTAGGCAACAGAGAGCCCTCGCAAACTGATGTCATGGCAGTGCTATTGTCGCTTAGCGGCTATTTTCAACAAAGGGCTATCAAAGGATTGGTGCCCAAACCTGTATCATCGCTCTGCAAGCGGCCTTGTATGTTTCTGAGATGGATGGTGAGAGACCATTCGCCCGTTGACCTGGGGCTATGGAGTGGCTTTGTGGACAAGCGTCATTTGCTCGTCCCGATGGACACGCATGTGTTCAGCATGGCTCAGCAGTTAGGCCTTATCAGCCAAAAGTCGCCCACATGGAGTGCTGTCAGGCAGCTTACGGAGGTGTTAAGTACCGTTTTTCCCGATGATCCTTTAAAGGGCGACTTTGCCCTTTTCGGCGCGGGAGTGAACGGAAAGGCATGATGTGTCAAGCTTTCAAGGCTTGTAGCTTCCAGAGATTGCCTGCTTATCTCCTCTCATATCGATGGCTGAACCATGCCAAAAGAATAAATCCCATGAAAACAAAAGGAAATCCTACGAGAGCGGGGAAAGCATATCCCCAGCCGGCACTGACCGGCAGACCGCCCAAGAAAGCTCCGGCTGCGTTGCCAAAGTTAAAGGCTATCTGAATGCAACAGCCTCCCATCATCTCGCCACCCCTTGAATGACGAATGATGAGAAACTGTTCGGGCGAGCCTATGCCGAACAGACAGGCGCAGCAAACCACCATGAGCACGATGCTAAGCCAAAGTATGTGAGCGGTGAAGAAAATGAGCAGCAATCCCAGAGCTGCTATCAGTTGCAGGCAAGCGGCTGTCTTGCCAGGCAAAAACTTGTCGGAGAAATAACCGCTGGCCAGATTTCCCGTCACCATGCCCGCGCCCGCTATTGCCATGAGTAGTGGTAGGAGCTTGGCGGGCAAGCCTCCTAAGATGGTGAGGGTAGGTGAGATGTAGCTATACCATGCCAAGATGCCGCCATTGCCGAACATGGTTGCCAGGATGATGAGCCATGGTGCAAGATGCCGCAGAAAGTGAAACTGCCCCATGAATTTGCCTTTTGACTTAGGTGGGATGTTGGGAATGCATTTTGCGGCAAGTATCAGGGCTATGCAACTCATCAGTGCTATCACTGCGAAGGAGAGTCGCCAGGAGAGGCTGCCACTCAGAAAGGTAGCCAAAGGAACGCCCAATAGGTTGGCGAAGGTCATGCCCGAGCACATGAGCGACACGGCTGTTGTTTTGTGCCGCTCGTCGGCTAGTTGCACGGCAACAAGTGTTCCCACGCCGTAGAACGCTCCGTGAGGCAGTCCGCTGATGAATCTGGCAACAAAAAGCCATATATAGCTTTGGGCAGAAACAGAAAGGAGGGCACCCACAAGCATGAGGCTCTCAAGCATGAGAATGATTTTCTTGGGCGACTTGTTGTGAAGAATGACAAGAAAAGTGGCCCCTACGCACACGCCCAGTGCATAAGCTGAGATGAGATGACCGGCTACTGGGATGGACACGCTCATATCTTTGGATATGTCAGGCAGAATGCCTTCCATCACAAATTCGGCCATGCCGAGAAGGAATGTGCCAATGGCTAATGCCAGAATGCTTTTTTTCATAATTCTGCTTGTTGCTTCACAAGGTGCGGTTTGCTGCTTCAGCTTTTTCTTTTTACGTCTGTTAGCCTATTACGAAGGATGGTTTAAGAAGGCTGACGCATACACCTTATTATATAGGATGTTATCCTGAGATTATTCATAACTTGCATCTGACTGAGTGAGACGCAAAGAAAGAATCAGCTATAAAGAGCTAATGAGAGTCGCCCGACTTACTGTCGTCTACCTCTTCATAGTCAACATATTCGCCCTCATCATCGGGAATAATTTGTCTGTTACGTTCTTCTTCCGTTCGACGATCTGTTATGGAGTCGCCTTTGGGCTTGTTAGGACTACCTTGAAACTGATTTCCAAACTGCTTTGTGGCCTTTCTTATCTTCAGAAAGAAGCTGATGGCCACAAACAGCACAACAAAGAAGCCGATGATAAAGACGGAAAATATAAAGGCTAGAAAGCTCATTTCTTACGGTTGGTTAATACAGACAAAATGACATACCATGCTATGATGATGGCAAAAGCGCTGATGCGGAATATCAAGAGCAAGGGAATGCAAGTGAGCAAGAAGGCATATTTCACTTCATTTCCTTTCCAACTCCAGTGCTTGAATTTCAATGCGAACATGGGAACTTCGCTCACCAAGAGCCAACTGCTCACGCAGATGCCCAAAAGAAGAAAGAATACAGAGTAGGAGCTTTGCTCAATGAAGTGGCTGCCACCCGTGATGAGTGACGCCCAGAAAAGGGCGTTGGCAGGGGTAGGCAGACCTATGAAGCCTAGAGCTTGACGTTCGTCGAGATTAAACTTGGCCAATCTGAGCGCAGAAAAGGCTGCCATGATGAAGGCAAAGTATGGCAGATAGTTGCGCAAAGGGTCTAAGAAAGACGGGTAGGGTAGGATGAACAGCTCGCTGAACACGATCATGGAGGGTGCCAAACCGAAGGTTATATCGTCTGCCAGTGAGTCTAGCTCTTTGCCAATAGGCGAACTGACATGCAGTAAGCGTGCACTCATGCCGTCGAAAAAATCGAATACCGCTCCGATAATAATGAAAAGTAATGCCATACCAGCCTGATTGGTAAACGCAAAGCATGTAGCTATGCATCCGGAGAGCAGGTTACAGCATGTGAGGGTGTTGGGTATGTGCTTCTTCATAATTACTTTAGTTTAGCTATAATGGTTTGGTCACCCGTTGTGGCCTGTCCCATGGTGACGCAAACCTCAGAGCCCAAGGGCAGGAAAACGTCTACGCGACTGCCCAACTTGATAAATCCCAGATGTTCGTCTATATAGCAATCTTCGCCTTCCTTGGCATAGGTCACGATGCGCCGTGCCACTGCGCCGGCTATTTGTCGGCATAGAATGTCTTTGCCATCAGGCGTTGTAATCATCACATCAGCCCTTTCGTTCTCCTCGCTGGCTTTGGGTAAGAAGGCTTTATGATAGTTTCCGTTTTGGTGATGCACGAATTTCACGCGCCCATCCACCGGGAACCAGTTGGCGTGAACATTAAAGAGACTCATGAAGATGCTTATCATGAGCCGACGATCGTGAAAATATTCGTTTTCTTCTACCTCTTCTATAACCACCACTTTGCCGTCGGCAGGAGCCACGACAATATTGTCGGTGTCGTCGTTAGGGAAATATCTGATGGGACATCTATAAAAATTTGTGGTTATACCATATACAGTTCCAGAAGCAAGCAGGAACAGCCAGAATGGTATTTTGGTGTCAAACGATTGCCATAGCATCGTGGCTATGATAGCAAGAAGCACACCCCCGTATACAAGAGTGTTGGTCCCTTCACGGTGAATTCTTATTTTCTTTATCTTCTTTATCTTTTTCCCCATGGTGTTTATGCTCGTTTTTTCTGATTGCAAAGGTAGTTTATTTTTATCAGTCAGACAAATTTTCATAGTCATTCTTTTGGCTATGTCGGTTTTTAGAAGTAACTTTGAAGTCAAAATTCAAAATATGGAAGATTTTGTTCATTTGCATGTGCACACGCACTATTCTATCTTGGACGGGCAGTCTAAGGTTCCACACTTGGTAGACAAGGCCATAAAAGACGGAATGAAGGGCATGGCCATCACTGACCATGGCGTGATGTATGGCATAAAAGAATTTTCTGACTATTGCGCAAAGGTCAATGCCGGGCGCAAGAAGGAGGGCTTGGAACCTTTCAAGCCTATCTTTGGCTGTGAGATGTACGTAGCACGCCATCGTAAGGAAGATAAGGTGAAGAAAGATGGTGATATGTCTGGCTATCATCTCATTGTGTTGGCTAAGAATTATCATGGCTATAAGAACCTTATCAAGTTGGTGAGTCGCGCCTGGGTTGACGGGTATTACAACCGTCCGAGAACGGATAGGGCCGATCTGGAGAAATATCATGAAGACCTTATTGTTTGCTCAGCGTGTATCGCCGGTGAGGTTCCTGCCAAGATATTAGAGGGTGACATAGAGGGCGCACGAGAGGCTTGCCAATGGTATCACAAGGTTTTTGGCGACGATTATTATCTGGAGTTGCAACGCCATGAGGTAAAAGACCCTAATATAGTGGCCAACCGGGAGACTTTCCCCTTGCAGCAGAAGGCCAATAAGTGGCTGATGACCTTTGCAAAGGAATACGGTATCAAGCTGATATGCACCAACGACTGCCACTTTGAGGATGAGGAGACAGCCGAGGCGCACGACCATTTGCTGTGTCTCTCTACGGGTAAGGATTTGGATGACCCCAACCGAATGCGCTATACCAAGCAGGAGTGGTTTAAAACACGGCAGGAAATGAACGACATCTTCAGTGATGTGCCTGAGGCTATGCGCAACACGCTGGAGATATTAAATAAGGTAGAGATATACAGCATAGACCATGGCCCCATCATGCCTAACTTTCCCATCCCTGAAAGTTTCGGAACGGAGGAGGATATACGCAAGAAATATAGCAAGGAAGACCTGCTGAAGGAGTTCTCTTCTGACGAACATGGGCAGAATACACTCCCACGTGAGGAAGGAGAAAAAAAGATAGAGTCGCTCGGTGGCTATGACAAGGTTTACAGAATAAAGTTTGAGGCCGAGTATCTCAGGCATCTTGCTTTTGAAGGTGCCAAGCAACGTTATGGCGAACCGCTGCCCGATGAAGTGAAAGAGCACGTAAACTTTGAGCTGCATGTCATGAAGACAATGGGCTTTCCGGGCTACTTCCTTATCGTACAAGACTTTATCAATGCGGCTCGCAATGAGTTGGGCGTGATGGTAGGGCCGGGACGTGGCTCTGCTGCAGGCTCGGTGGTTGCTTATTGTCTGGGTATCACAAAGATTGATCCGCTGAAATATGACTTGCTGTTTGAGCGTTTCCTCAATCCAGACCGTGTGAACCTGCCTGATATCGATACAGACTTTGATGACGACGGACGCGGGAAAGTGCTCAGATGGGTGATGGAGAAGTATGGCGAAGAAAACTGTGCGCACATCATTACGTACGGTACAATGGCCACAAAAAATTCTATTAAAGATGTGGCTCGCGTAGAGGGCTTGCCCATAGCAACCTCTAACGCGCTTTGCAAGGCTATACCAGACAGGCTGCCAGATGGCTTGAAGATGAATCTGGAGAATGCCATTAAATGTACACCCGAACTTCAAGAGGCTGAGGTATCAACCGACCAACGTGAGAGCAATACCATCAAGTATGCCAAAATGCTGGAAGGAACGATACGCTCTACGGGCATTCATGCCTGCGGATTTATTATCTGTAGAGACCCTATCAGCGATTGGGTGCCTGTGAGTACGGCCGATGATCCTGACTTCAAGAACCTAAAAACAGCCGTGACTCAGTATGATGGTCATGTCATTGAGAGCACAGGACTTATCAAGATGGACTTCCTCGGACTGAAAACATTGTCGGAGTTGAAGGAGGCTGTGCACAACATTAAGCTCACAACCGGCAAGACCATAGACTTAGACAAGATTCCTATAGATGACGAGTTGACCTATAAGCTCTATCAGGAAGGACGCACCATCGGTACTTTCCAGTTTGAGTCGGCAGGTATGCAAAAGTATCTTAGGGAGCTGAAACCTACGGTATTTGAAGACTTGATAGCCATGAATGCCCTCTATAGGCCGGGACCCATGGACTATATACCTTCTTTTATTGCCCGCAAAAACGGCAAGGAGAAGATTACCTATGATATTCCTTGCATGGAAAAATATCTTAAGGACACCTATGGCATCACGGTCTATCAGGAGCAAGTCATGCTCTTGAGCCGTCAGCTGGCTAGCTTCACGCGTGGCGAAAGTGACGCTTTGCGTAAGGCAATGGGAAAGAAAAAGAAGGCCATAGTAGATGCCATGAAGCCAAAGTTCATCAAGCAGGGAACTGCAAATGGCTACGATCCTAAGGTGCTGGATAAGATATGGGGCGACTGGGAAAAGTTTGCCAGCTATGCATTCAACAAGTCGCACGCAACATGTTACTCATGGGTGGCTTATCAAACGGCTTATCTCAAGGCACATTATCCCGCTGAATTCATGGCTGCTCTGATGACCAGACGGCGCAGTGACATCAAGGAGATAACCAAGCTCATGGAAGAATGCCGGGCTCTTAACATCAGGACACTTGGTCCTGACGTAAACGAGAGTTGGGAATACTTCGGTGTTAACAAGAAAGGTGAGATTCGTTATGGCCTTGCTGCCATCAAGGGCATTGGTGATGTGCCGGCATTGGCTATCATAAAAGAGCGTCAGAAGCGCCCCTTTAAGGATATTTATGACTTTGTAGAAAGGATTGACTTTAACAAAGTAAACTCAAAAGTGCTGGAGTCCTTGGCTCTTAGCGGGGCTTTCGATGTGTTTGGCATTAGCCGTGAGCAATTTTTTTCTGAGTGCGGAAAGGACAAAACCTTCTTGCAAGCCCTTATTAGATATGGGCAGCAGTTCCAGCTCGACAAGCTCAATGCCACACAATCATTGTTTGGTGATGATGAAGTGGCTGTGCAACATCCTATCGTGTCAAAAGCAGAAAAGTGGCCCGTTATAGAGAAACTCAATAAAGAGAAAGAATATATCGGTATTTATCTCTCCGCACACCCATTGGATGATTATCGCGTCGTGCTGGAAAGTATGTGCAACACTCATTGCTCGGAGATGAGCAGGGATGCTGATAAGGATGTGTTGGCTAAGCGTGACACCATAACCTTTGGCGGATTGGTGACGAAAGTGGATGAGCGTTACTCGTCAAAGACAGGAAAGCCATTCGCCTTTGTTACCATCGAGGACTATGATGGGGCCGGAGAATTGGCTTTCTGGGCAGACGATTGGGCTAAATATAATGGCATGTTAAAGCGCGACAACCCTGTTTTCATCAAGGCTAAAGCTGTTCAGCGTTTTCGTGACAGCAATGTTTATACTATACGTTATGATGAGGTGCAATATCTGTATGATGTGAAGACAAGCCAAATTGGCAGACTCACCATAGGCGTAGACATAGATGTTATGGATGAGGCATTGGTCAACGACTTGGCTACAGTTGTTGAGGGAAGTCCTGGCAAAACGGAGCTGTTCTTGCAGTTGCGCGGAGCTGATCCCAACGAAACCCTGCTCTTGCGCTCTAATGTGCCGGGAGTGAACCTTGACGGCAAGCTGATGAACTTCATTGAGTCAAATCCACATTTGGATTATCATATAGGATAAGATGGCATGATGTTTGCCTTTAAGTGTATGTTTATAGAAAGAATATTTTATAGTATTAATACAAAGTAGAAATGGAAGTAAAAATCACAAGCGACAACTTCGCTTCTTACAAGGATGGTGACAAGCCTTTGGTAGTAGATTTATGGGCTGAATGGTGTGGCCCATGCCGTATGATCGGTCCTATCATCTCAGAACTCGCTCAAGAATATGACGGTAAAATCGTTGTAGGCAAGTGTGATGTAGAGGAGAATGATGACGTAGCAATGGAGTTTGGTGTAAGGAACATTCCTACCATTCTCTTCTTCAAGGATGGCAAACTGGTAGATAAGTTTGTAGGTGCTGCGCCTAAGAATGTTCTTGAAGACAAGTTTAAGGCATTGCTTTAAATCCCACTAGTGCTATAAAAAAGCTCCGGTGTCTGCCACTCAGTCACCGGAGCTTTTCATATATGTCATGTAGGTGTAATGTCATTTCATTTTCATTGACCTGCTTTTTTCCTGATTGCCAACTATTAGAGAATTGGTGAGGACACAAAAAAGGTGCACCGTATTGCGGGTACACCCTTTTTATTAATCTTTTTAGTTATTAAAGTCCAAGACTCTCTTTTATCTTATTGATCTTCTCAACTCCGCGCTTGTCACATGCCTCATAGTCGGCTGCCGTGTTCATCTTGTCTTTTACTTCAAGATAGAACTTAATCTTTGGCTCAGTACCTGAAGGACGAACACTTACTTTTGTGCCATCCTCGCAGAACCACTGCAGCACGTTGCTTGTTTCCGGCATGACGAGTTTGGTCTTTGAACCATCGGCTTTGGTTTCTTCCAACGTCTGATAGTCTTTCCATACCACTACTTTGCTTCCACCTAATTCTTTTGGAGGATTGTTTCTGAAGTTAGCCATCATGTTGAGAATCTCCTCATGGCCGGTCTTTCCGGGACGCTCTACGTTGATAGTAAACTCCTTTGAGAAGCCGTACTCCAGATATATGTCCATCAAGATGTCATATAGAGTCTTGCCATGGTCTTTAGCATAAGCGCATATCTCAGCAAGCAACGAGCAAGCGCTAACTGCATCCTTGTCTCGCACAAAGTCTTCTGCCAAGAATCCATAGCTTTCCTCACCACCACCAATGTATTGCTGTTTGCCTTCAGAGAGTGCTATCTCGTGTGCAATCCATTTGAATCCTGTATAGCAGTCGCGCATTTCTATGTGGTTCTTGTCAGCAATCTTGCGTATCACCTCAGTTGTGACGATGGTCTTAACAATGAAGTCTGTTGGCTTCATCTTGCCCACTGCCTGACGATTGGTGATGATATACCACAAGAAGATGAGGCAGGTCTGGTTGCCATTGATGAGCACCCATTCGCCCTTATCATTCTTGCAAGCCATACCTACACGGTCGGCGTCTGGGTCAGAAGCCATAAGAATGTCGGCATCCAGCGCCTTGGCATCGCGAAGTCCCAGTGTGAGCGCTTCTGCAAACTCAGGGTTAGGTCTGTCTACCGTTGGGAAGTTACCGTCCTTAATCATTTGCTCTTTTACGCAATGCACGTTGTCGAATCCCCACATCTTCAGTGAACGGGGTATGACAGTCATTCCGGTGCCGTGCAAAGGAGTGTAAACGATGCAAAGATCGTGCTGTCTCTTGATGACGTCGGGGTCTATGCAGAGGCCTTTAATCTTCTCGAGATAAGGCTTGTCTACGTCTTCACCTATCATTTGTATAAGCGAGTCGTTACCCTTAAACTTCACATCTTCTATCTTCACCTTGCCTACTTCATTAATGATGCCGGTGTCATGCGGTGTGAGCACCTGCGCGCCATCTTCCCAGTAAGCCTTGTAACCATTGTATTCGCGTGGGTTGTGGCTGGCTGTTATATTCACTCCGCCTTGTGCTTTAAAGTAGCGAATGGCGAAAGAGCACTCAGGTGTTGGGCGCATTTCCTCGAAAAGATATACCTTGATGCCGTTTGCGCTGAAGATGTTGGCAACAGTTTTAGCGAAGAGGTCACTATTGTTACGGCAGTCATGGCACACCACTACGCTAATCTGCTTGCGATCTTTGAAGTTCTTTTTCAGGTAATTGGCAAATCCTTGGGTAGCCATACCCACGGTGTAGATGTTCATACGGTTAGAGCCCGCACCCATAATGCCGCGCAAGCCACCTGTTCCGAATTCCAAATCCTTGTAGAACGATTCGATGAGCTCGGTCTTGTCGGTTGCTTCCAACATTTCTTTTACACTTTTGCGTGTCTCTTCGTCAAAAGCGGGAGAGAGCCACTGTTTTGCTTTTTCCTCACATTGAGCAATGAGGGCTGCATTATTTTCCATAATATAATTGGTTTTGATGAATTTTATTTGCTACAAAGTTAACTATTTAATATGAAATGGCAATAATCTTATAAGATTTTTTTTGTAATTTTGCAATCAGAAATAAACGTTTTGCAGCAATTATGAATTCATTTGCCACACAGCTAGCCCAATTGAATTATGAGGGTGTATTATTGGCCTTATGCACATTTCTTGTAATAGGCCTTGCGCATCCTTTGGTTATCAAGACAGAATATTATTTTGGCACTAAGCCATGGTGGATATGGCTGATAGCCGGTTTGGCCTGTCTGATTGGTGCCCTTTTTGTTGACGGCCTTTTTGTTTCTGCCTTGCTGGGTGTGGTAGGGGCCACGTTGTTGTGGGGCATCGGAGAGCTTTTTTCGCAGAAAAAGCGTGTAGAAAAGGGCTGGTTTCCCATGAATCCCAAACGAAAAGACTGTTATCAGAAAATAGGTAAGGACGAGTCAATTTGCCCTGTTCGGAAAGGGCATAGCATGTAAAGCGATGAAAACAGTACTTATATTGATAGGTAAGACGACCAATAAGCATTTTATCGCAGGCATTAATGATTATAGTGAACGCATCAATCATTACATGCCTTTTGAGATTAAGGTCATACAAGAGATAAAAAACACCAAGTCTCTTACTGAAGATCAGCAGAAAATAGCTGAAGGTAGTTTGATACTCAAGCTGTTGCAGCCCTCTGATACGGTCGTCTTATTGGATGAACATGGTGAGGAGATGCGCAGTGTGGCGTTTGCCAAGTGGCTTCAGGGCAAGCAGTTCAATGCCCGGAGATTAGTGTTTGTGATAGGTGGTCCCTACGGTTTTTCGCAAGAGGTATATGACAGAGCCACAGAACTGGTATCGCTTTCTAAGATGACTTTTTCTCATCAGATGGTTCGTCTGATATTCACAGAGCAGCTATACCGGGCATGTACGATTATAAAAGGTGAACCTTATCATCACGAGTAAGCCTTTTCTGTTAACTCAGGCAAAGAGTATACAGACTGAAAGCTAAACAGGTGATATAAAAAAAGCCATGGGGTAGGGGCTTATCCTCATAAGAGTTTCCTTACCTCATGGCTTTTCTATTGACATGACTGTCAGCAAACGCGGTGAGCGCCTTCGCTTATCACTACATCATAAACGGCAGGCTCATGTCCGTATTTCTCTTTGAAGCGTTTCTTAGCATCGGCTATGAACTGCTCATACTTATCGTTTTTTACCAGATTAATGGTACAGCCGCCGAAGCCACCACCCATTATTCTGCTTCCAGCCACGCCGTTTTCTTTAGCAACGTCGTTCAAGAAGTCTAGCTCTTCGCACGAAACCTCATAGTCTTTGCTGAGACCGTGATGCGTTTCATACATCTTCTGACCAACTGTTTCAAAGTCACCTCGTTTCAAAGCTTCGCCAACGGCCATTACCCGGTCTTTCTCTCCCAGTACAAATTGGGCTCGTCTGAAGTCCTCGTCGCTTATCAGCGGCTTGACGGCATTAAGCTCTTCCCACGAGCAGTCTCGCAGTGTTTCATATTTTCCGGACGGATTTTTCTCAGCTATCTTCTTCACAACATTCTCACAACTATTACGTCTGTCGTTGTAAGGGGAACCTTTCAGCTCATGCTTAACCTTAGAGTCGAGCAGCACAAGCTTATAGTCGTTGGTCTCAAAAGGATAATATTCGAACTCGCGTGAGCGGCAATCCAGACACATCAACTTACCTTTCTTGCCGAAGACACTGGCAAACTGATCCATTACGCCACAGTTCACGCCGATGTATTTGTGCTCTGTGGCCTGACCGGCTAGCACCATCTCCCATTTAGATACTTTGTTGTCACCAAACATATCGTTCAGTGCGCAAGCAAAGCAACTCTCCAAAGCGGCAGACGACGACATGCCTGCTCCCAGCGGAACATCACCTGCAAATGCCGTGTTAAAGCCTTTTACATCGACGCCGCGAAGGCGCATCTCCTGAACAATGCCATATATAAACCTTGCCCATGTTGCTTTAGGACCTTTAGGATCATCCACTTTAAAGCTTACCAGATCTTTTTGGTCGATGGAGTAGCATATCACCGTGTCTGTGCCGTTGGGGCGTAGCTCAGCCATGATGCCTTTATCTATGGCACCAGGAAATACAAAGCCTCCATTATAGTCAGTATGCTCACCTATCAGGTTAATTCTTCCGGGGGCAAAATAAATGTTTCCGGTTTTGCCGTCAAAGTGCTTTATAAAGCGGCTTCTTAGGTATTCGATTTCCATTATTTATTTTATTCTTCTGTACCGAATTTATAGATTGTCTTCTGATGATATTCCTCTCCGGGGTTAAGAACCACAGATGGGAAGTAGGGATGGTTGGGGGTATCGGGGAAGTGCTGTGCTTCCAGGCAGACAGCCGAGCGATAGGGGAACGTAGCACCAAACTGTCCTGATATGCCGGTTTCAAAGTTTCCGGTGTAAAGCTGCAGTCCGGGCTCTGTGGTATACACCTCCATGGTGCGTCCCGATACAGGTTCTTTGATGCGTGCAGCAAATGACAACTCGCCCTCTTCTTTCTTGTTGAGCACGTAGTTATGGTCAAATCCGTGTCCGTTCTTTATCTGTTCGTTGTCAGCGTTAATATCGGGCGCAAAGGGCTTGGGCGTTCTGAAGTCGAACGGTGTGTCTTTTACGAACCTTATCTCGCCTGTAGGAATACTTGTCTCGTCGATAGGCAGATAATAGTCGGCATTAATCTGGCAAATAACATTGTCTATTACCGGTGTAGGATTACCAATACCTGCCAGGCTGAAGAACGCATGGTCGGTGAGATTTACGATGGTTTTCTTGTTGGTAGTGGCCATGTATTTTATCACAAGTTCGTTGTCATCGGTGAATGTAAAGGCCACCATCACCTTCAGCTCGCCCGTAAATCCTTCCTCACCGTAAGGACTTGTATATTTCATTACAACGGCTTGCTTGCTCACCTGATTGGCATCCCATACCTTTTTATTAAAGCCTAGGTTGCCTCCGTGCAGGTGGTTAGGGCCGTCGTTTGTTGCCAACTGATAATCCTTACCATGCAGATGGAACTTGCCTTTGCAGATGCGGTTGCCATAACGGCCTATCAATGTAGACAGATAGGGCTCAGGAGAGTTGATGACATCCTGAATGTTGTCATGTCCCTGTATGACGTTGGCTACCTTGCCATTTTTATCCGGAACCATAATGGCTACGATGGCACCGCCATAATTAGTCACCGCCACCTCGTAACCGGCAGCATTCTTAAGAATATAGAGGTCTGTTTTCTTACCCTGGACAGTGGTCTGGAAGTCTTCTCTCTTCAGGCCACAAAGGTTTTGTGTTTCTTCTGTGTTCGTCATGTCGTTGAGAATTTATGATTAAACTTCTATCTTGCAAAGTAAATTAAAAAAATCGGTAATTGCAAGTTAATCCCCCAAAAATGGTTCTCCGATCATGTTAAAAGTAATTAAACACATTTCAAGCCTCTTTTTTTTAGCCCATTCTTCTGCTTGCGGCCGTTCACACCCTGTCTCGCAGGTGCTCCAGCAGGTCGGCTACCACGTAGCTGCTGCCTCCTACAAAGATAAAGTCATCTTTCTTGGCGTCAGCCAGGGCTGCCTCATAGGCTTTGCCCACCGTTTCGTAAGACTTTCCTTTCAGATGATGCTTTTCGCCCTCGGCTGCTATCTTCTTCACGCTGAAGGCTCTTTTGCATTGTGGCTGGGTAAAGTAGTATATGGCATCTTTTGGCAACATGTCCATTACGCCATCCAGATCCTTATCGTCTACCATGCCAAACACGAGGCGCTTCACCTCATTGGGCTGCTTCTTGATTTGCTCAGACAGATATTTCCATCCGCCCGTGTTATGCCCTGTGTCACAAATAGCGGTGGGCTCGTTGTGTATTTTCTGCCATCTGCCTTCCAAGCCTGTCAGCTCGCACACCTTCTTAAAACCGTTTGGCACGCTGTCTATATTGCGTATTACACCTTTATTAATGAGTTGCATACAAGCGGTGAGCACTGTATTGGTGTTCTTGTCTTGATAGTCGCCACCCAATTCGCCCTCCATCTCGCCAAAAAATCTTGTCTTATACAGTCTGCCTCCTGTGGGCAGTGAGGTAGACGAGAGCACTTGCGGAATGTCTTCAGCGAAAACCAGCGTCGATTCACACTCTTCAGCCTTGGCCATAAAGACGGGGACTGTTTCCTTGACAGCCTCTCCCACGATGACGGGAACCCCTGGTTTGATAATGCCAGCCTTTTCTGCTGCTATCTTGGCAAGGGTATCTCCCAAGAATTGCGTATGGTCTAAAGATATGTTGGTGATGACAGACAGCAGGGGAGTGATGATGTTTGTGCAGTCGAGTCGGCCACCCAATCCCACTTCTATGACGGCTATATCTACCTTTTGCTCGGCAAAATAGAGAAAGGCCAACGCCGTAGTGAGTTCGAAAAACGATGGGTGCATTGGCTCAAAGAAATGCTTTTCCTGTTCAACAAAGTCAATGACCCTCTGCTCTGGTATCATTTTGCCATTAACCCTTATGCGCTCTCTGAAATCAACGAGATGAGGTGAGGTGTAAAGTCCTACCTTGTAACCGTCTTGTTGAAGTATGGCAGCAAGGGTGTGTGAGCACGATCCCTTTCCGTTGGTGCCTGCCACGTGTATGGAAAGAAACTTTCTGTGTGGGTGTCCGAAGTGTTTGTCGAGGGCCAGCGTATTGTCAAGGCCCTCCTTATAAGCAGAAGCACCCACGTGCTCAAACACGGGGGTGCTTCTGTAAAGATATTCAACGGTTTCCTTGTAGTTCATTTATTCTTTCGAAAAATAGTTCTTGAATTTCTGGAAGATGGTCTGCTTGGTGCTGGCATCACTCTTAAAGTTGTCGCTTTCACGCAGCTTCTCCAGTGTTTCTTTTTCGCTTCGACTGAGCGTTTGTGGTATATAGATGCTCACGTGTACTATGAGGTCGCCTACGCCGGTGCCATAGCCTTTCACGGCTGGCAGTCCTTTGCCTCTAAGCCGTAGGGTCTTGCCTGGCTGGGTGCCCGGTTCAATGTTTATCTTGAGCTTTGAGCCAGAGAGAGTTGGTATCTCTACCGAGCCTCCTAAAGCAGCTGTAGGAATGTCGAGCAGCAAGTTGTAGATGATGTTTTGTCCGTCTCTGACAAATGTGCTGTTTTCTTCTTCTTCAATATAAACTTGAATGTCTCCGGGTATTCCGTTGTGTTTGCCTGCGTTACCCTTTCCTGGAACGTTCACTACCATGCCTTCGGCAACGCCAGCCGGTATGTTTATCTCTACAACTTCTTCACCTTTGGTGATACCTGTGCCGCCACATTCATGGCATTTGTCTTTTATAACTGTTCCCTCACCGCCGCAAACGTGACATGTGGTTTGGGTTTGCACCACGCCGAAGATGCTTTGTTGAGTGCGAACTTCTACTCCGGAGCCGTGGCAGTTGGGGCATGTCTCCTTGCCAGAGCCGTTTTCTGCTCCCGTGCCATGGCAGTGCTGGCAGGTTACGTCTTTGCGCAGCTTGAACTTCTTGGTCACTCCTGTAGCCACTTCTTGCAGAGTGAGCTTCACCTTGAGTCGAAGGTCAGAGCCGCGATAGCGTGCCGGCTGCCTGTGTCCGCCGCCTCCAAAGCCGCTGAAACCACCGCCATGACCGCCGAAGACGTCGCCAAACATTGAGAAGATGTCATCCATAGAGAAGCCGCCAGCTCCTCCGAAGCCACCAAATCCACCATCTCCCATCGGGCCGTTAAAGCCGAATTGGTCATATTGCTGGCGCTTCTGGGGGTCGTGAAGTACATCGTAAGCCTCAGCGGCTTCCTTAAATTTCTCTTCTGCCGTTTTGTCACCCGGGTTTCTGTCAGGGTGATATTTGATGGCAAGTTTCCTGTAAGCGCGTTTTATCTCATCCTCACTCGCTGTTTTGGAAACGCCCAAAACCTCATAATAGTCTCTTTTCGCCATTGCCGTTTATTGTCCTACTGCCACTTTTGCATGGCGTATTACTTTATCGTTGAGCATGTATCCCTCTTGGATACAGTCTATTACCTTTCCTTTCTTGTCATCGCCAAGACCTGGAACCATAGCCACCGCCTCGTGATAATCCACGTCGAAGTCTTTGTCTTTGGCCTCTATTTTCTTCACGCCCAAAGACTCCAGAGTGCTGACAAACTTCTTATATATAAGTTCCATACCCTCTTTGATGGCCTTGGGGTCGTCTGTCTTGTCATTCAAGGCACGCTCAAAGTCATCCAGAACGGGCAGGATGGCAGAGATAGTCTTTTCTCCTCCGTTCAGAATAAGGTCGGCCTTCTCTTTCAAGGTACGCTTTTTGTAGTTGTCAAACTCAGCTACAGCTCTGAGATACTTATCTTTCAGGTCGTCGTTGGCCTGCTTCAGCTGTGCCAGCTCATCCTTTTTGCTCTCCTTATGCTCCTCGTGCTTGTCTTTGCCTTCGTCTTTATGCTGGCAGCACTCTTCTTGTTGCTGCTCGTGTCTATTGTTGTTTTGAGCTTCCTGCTCTAGTTCTTCGTCTTTTGTTTCTTTCTTTTCTTTATTTGTCATAATGCTTTCATTTTTTGTTAATGCATCTGCAAAAACCTTGCCAAAGTGTTTCAAGCATTAGTTCTTAGCATACATGGCTTCCTTTTGTTCCTTTATCTGTGGGTCATGTATATATTCGTCGTAGGGCATGAGCTTGTCTATTGTGCCCTTAGGTGTGAGCTCTATGATGCGATTTGCCACTGTTTCGATAAACTCATGGTCGTGTGAACTGAAGAGCACATTGCCCTTAAAAGCCACCAAGTTGTTGTTGAAAGCCTGAATGCTCTCCAAGTCAAGATGGTTGGTGGGCGTGTCCAGAATGAGGCAGTTGGCATTTTGCAACTGCATACGTGCTATCATACATCTCATCTTCTCGCCTCCGGAGAGCACGTTTACTTTCTTTTCTACCTCTTCTTGTCTGAAGAGCATCCTGCCAAGATATGACTTCATCACCACCTCGTTGCCCGGACCGTATTGGCTGAGCCATTCAACGAGGTTCTTGTCAGAGTTGAAGAAGGCCGTATTGTCCAAGGGCAGGTAAGCCGTTGTGATGGTTACGCCCCACTTGTATGTTCCTGCATCGGCTTTTCTGTTGCCGTTGATAATCTCGAAGAGGGCCGTCATAGCCTTAGGGTTATGGCTCAAGAACACCACCTTCTGTCCTTTCTCTATAGTAAAGTTTACATTGTCAAAGAGCACCGTTCCGTCAGCGTCAACAGCTTTCAGACCTTCCACCTCAAGAATTTGGTTGCCCGGCTCTCTCTCCATCTGGAAGATGATGCCCGGATATTTGCGGCTTGACGGCTTGATTTCCTCAACATTCAGCTTTTCAAGCATCTTCTTTCTACTGGTTGTCTGCTTGCTCTTTGCCACATTGGCAGAAAACCTGCGTATGAATTCTTCCAGTTGCTTGCGCTTTTCCTCAGCTTTCATGCGCTGGTTTTGTGCCTGGCGCAGTGCGAGCTGTGACGATTCGTACCAGAAGCTGTAGTTACCGGCAAACACGGTAACCTTGCCATAGTCTATATCTATGGTCTGTGTGCTCACTGCATCAAGGAAGTGTCGGTCGTGGCTTACTACGAGCACGGTTTGGTTCTCGTCTATTTCGCCCAGATAATCCTCTAACCATTCCACGGTGTCGAGGTCCAAGTCGTTGGTAGGCTCATCCAAGAGCAGGTTGTCTGGCTTGCCGAACAGAGCTTTGGCCAGCATGACCCTTACCTTCTCGTTGTTGGATAGGTCAGACATATTCTTTTGGTGCAGCGGCTCGGCAATGCCCAGATTTTGCAACAGCTGCGCCGCGTTGCTCTCGGCCTCCCAACCGTTCATTTCGGCAAACTTCAGCTCCAGGTCGGCGGCACGGTTGCCGTCTTCCTCAGTCATCTCCGGCTTTGCGTACAGAGCCTCGCGCTCTTTCATGTTCTTCCAGAGGGGTTCGTGACCCATGAGCACGGTGTCGAGCACCTTATAGTTGTCATATTTAAAGTGATCCTGCTCCAATACAGAGAGGCGTTCGCCCGGACCGAGCTCCACCGAGCCTTTGTTGGGCTCCAAATCGCCCGATATGGCTCTGAGCAGAGTAGATTTTCCTGCTCCGTTGGCACCTATAACGCCATAAATATTTCCTCGTGTGAACTTGATGTTTACGTCTTTATAAAGCACGCGCTTGCCAAACTGAATGGCAAGGTTAGTTAATGTTATCATTTCTTTGCTATATCTTTATTCTGAATTTTGGGTGCAAAGTTACAAAAAAAATAGTAAACTCACGAATGTTTTCAACCGATGATAAGCTAAAGAACGCTAAGTCAACCTTTTTTATACCAGCCTGCCGTCCTTACAAAACCTATGGCATGGGCAGCGGCTTGTTAGATGTTGTGACTCAATTACTTATGTACATGCTTTAGATAAGGGCCTCTTCGCGTTTCAAAACCCATGCTTTTGCCTTCTGAAATAGCCTATATTGCAAGCTGAAATAGGCATTATTGCAATACGTGCATAAGGCTTTAACATTTATTTGTGCTTGAAGCTCTTTCTCTTCCAGCCTTTATTGCTAACTTTGCATGGTAGTGAAGAAGGGTTGTGCTAGCCTCATCCGTTGTAAAAAGTCTCAGGGCGTAAAGCATCATTGGCGCGCCTAGGGCTGATGGCTTGCCGATACTTCGAAATGAATTGAAGGTTTATGAATATATTGGTATCAGACAAAATAGAATCGGTATGCCCTCGTTTTGTGGGCGCCGCACTAGAGGCTAGGGTGAAGAATAGCCAGTATTGTCAACCGTTGTGGGATGAGATACATGAACTGGAAGAGCAGTTCAGAGCGCAACTGACCACTGAGTCGCTCAAGACGATGCCTCCCATATCGGCAACGCGCTCAGTCTATAGAGCGTGTGGTAAGGATCCGTCGCGCTATAGGCCTGCAGCCGAGGCGCTCATCCGCAGGATGCTCAAGGGCAAGGAGCTCTATCAGATTGACACGTTGGTAGATCTGATCAATCTGGCCAGCATCAAGTTTGGATATAGCATGGGCGGATTTGATGCTGACAAAATGGTGGGCACCACGCTCACCTTGGGCATTGGCCGAGAGGGCGAGCCTTACGAGGGTATCGGACGAGGAACCATCAACATTGCGGGCCTGCCCCTCTACCGCGATGAGGTGGGGGGCGTTGGTACACCCACATCCGACAATGAGCGCACAAAGATGGACCTCGGCACCACGCACTTGCTCGTACTTATCAACGGATATGACGGCGATGAGCAGCACGTAAGGGATACGGCGGCCTTTATACAACAACTCTTGCAGAAGTATTGCGCCTCTGATGGTGGTCGTTTTTGGGTTTATAGGTAGAGAATAGCTGTTGGTTGCGGGCATTAATTACTTCCTTTCTCAAATTTAAAGGCAATTATATCAAATAATTCTAGCCGGTTAATGAATAATAAATTAACTTTGCCGAAATTATTAACAACACATATTCTGAACTATGAAAAGTATCTTAGAAGGCCGAAATGGCTTGAGACGTGAAGTGGAAAAAATTGCCGAAGTGGCTGGCTATCTGTGGACTAACGGATGGGCTGAGCGCAATGGCGGCAATATAACAGTGAATATCACTGAATATGTTGATGATGAGATGAGGGCTATGCCGGCCATCTCAGAGGTCAAGCAGATAGGTGAGACATTGCCTTTCTTGAAAGGACAGTACTTCTTCTGCAAGGGAACCGGCAAGCGTATGCGTGACTTGGCTCGTTGGCCGATGGAGAATGGTTCGGTTATACGTATCTTAGACGACTGCGCAAGCTACGTGATTATAGCCGACAATCCTGTACAGCCCACCTCTGAATTGCCGTCTCACCTGGCCGTTCACAACCGCCAGATAGAGCTTAAGTCTGGTTATAAGGCTACGGTTCACACTCATCCTATAGAGCTGGTGGCTATGAGTCACTGCGATAAGTTCTTGGGTAAGGACGTGCTCACCAACCTTCTTTGGAGCATGATACCAGAGACAAAGGCTTTCTGTCCGTTAGGACTGGGCATCGTGCCCTATACCTTGCCGGGCAGTGTGGAGCTCGCTCAAGGCACTTTGCGCGAACTTGAAAACTATGATGTGGTGATGTGGGAGAAGCATGGCGTGTTTGCCAAGGGCAAAGACGTGATGGATGCCTTCGACCAAATAGACGTGTTGTCTAAGAGTGCCAAGATTTATCTAGACTGCAAGGCCATGGGCTTTGAGCCGAAAGGCATGACAGAAGAGCAGATGAAAGAGATGACTAAGGCTTTTAACCTGCCAAGATAGACCATAAGCATTATAGTCAGGAAGAGGGGCATAGCGTTGATTAGCAAAACGTTATGCCCCTCTGCTATATGACTGATTGTTATTTTAGTTGCCTCGTGGCATGAAAGCCCTCAAGATTGGTGTATTTCCGGGCCATCAGCCTGCGGTAAATGCCGTTGATCCAAAGTCTGTGGCTAAGTATAAAGGCACTGCCTATAACTATCAGTGTGATATTGGTGATGGTGTTGTCAGTAAAGGCTGAGAGCACTTGAATGATGATGACGGGAGTGGCAAACACGCCCATGACGATGGCGGCCTTGATGAATTGGCCCGACGAGGCGTTCTTTCCCGTTAACTTCTCGTTCAGGGGCATAGTTTGTTTGTTGTACACAGCCAGCTGAAAGAGTATGAAGTGAATCACTCCTGCCGTGAAAATAAGGTAAGCCAACAGCTCCAGCAGTGTGCTTGTACCCATGAACAGTGTTGGCAGCAAAAGCACAAAGGGTATGAGAAGCAAGATGTTGTAGAAATAATATTTGGCGCATAGCAGCGAGTTAATCTCTTCTTTGTGCATCATGAGTAGATCTATGTAATTGCCTTCATAGCACATGATGTAGCACAGAGTGACTGAGCCATAGAACATGAAGCAGTAGAGAAACATGAAGCGACGGGAAGAGTCGTCGATATCGTTGGTCATAAAGGTGAGCATGGCACTGTATATGCAGATGATGACCAGTCCGCCTAAAAAAGATTTCTTGAGGTTCTTGTTGCGCATGATGCTTTTCACCTCAAGTCTCAGGTATTCACCTATCACCCCAAAGTGCTCCAAAAACGATATGCTGAAGGTGTGTTTAGGGGCCGATTCTTCTTCCTTAGAGGTCTCCTTTCTTATCAGTTTGTATTGCAAAATACGGTTGGCGTAAAGCAGAAATGCCAGCAAAATCGCAACACCTATTATATATAAAGGGTTGAAAAAAGACAATCCGCTGCCCAACCGAGCGAAAGCTATGAACATGGGCGACGACTTACTGAAGCCCCATGCTACACTCAATGCGATGAAGGCACCGTAGAAAGCCAGAGGCAGGAGGCTCCAACGCATGTCGGATATCATTAGCGAACGAACCAACAGATACCATTGCGAGTTGATGAGAATAAGGAGATAGAGCCCAAGCAGAAATCCGCAGGCTACAAAAAAGCCCTCGCTGAACACGATGCACATCAGAGCATAAGGTGCAAAGAGGGCAAACCACAGCAGGTTGAACGTATTGGTAAGAGAAGAAAAAAGGAAGCAGTCTATGCAGGCATGGCGTGGCAGGGGCAAGAGCAAGTATGGTTTGATGAGCTGTGACGGTGTTTGCTGAAAAGTGAGCCGCAGCAAAAAGTCAAGTGCCAAGATAATGGGTGAGATGACAAACATCAGCTCATAACCCGTATAACGTTTCAGGTGTAAGGCTATCATGGCCAGCATGACAGATAGAAACATGAGATAGCCGATGGCTAGAAAAGCCAAAACGCCACCTACGATGCGGGATGCACGGCTCTGAGCATAGAGTGGACTACGGCGTTCTGAGAGTTTTTGATGCTGGCACAGAACGCCGTACAGTTCTTTATGGTTCATTAGCGTAGGTCTATGATTTCAGCTTTGGGAAAATCTTTTGAATTGAATCTGAAAGAAGCATCGCTTTGGTTATGAGCGCGGAAGTTTTTTATCGTTATGACGGTCCATGACTTGCCTTGCCTCATAGAAACTTTTTGAGGCACGTAATTACGTCCTACGGTGACGTACATCTCAGGCACCGAACGCCTAGAGTTGGTTGCCGTGAGGTGCACCACATAGCTTCCGCCCTTTGTAGATAATGACATTTTGTAGCCTTTCTTATACATCGTGATGAACTTATAAGGATTCATAGACAGTTGTTGGGCCTCACTGGGATAGCTCACGTTCACCTCGTTAGTTGATTTAAGGTACATCCATTGTGTCTTACCGTCATACCAAACCATTGCTTTGGGGGTTGTTGCCCTGAACTTCTGTCCTTTGATAGCTACTGTTCCACTGGTTTTGCCATATTTACTGCCGCTGATGGTGAAGCTGGCACTTGCACCTCCCGCTCTGCTCACCTTGGTTGCGGCCTTGTCTAACACTGCCTTAGCCTTGGCTGCTGTTTGGGCTTGCGCGCCCAGGCACACGCCCATGAGGGCTAACAGCAATAAAGTGAATAACTCTTTCTTCATATTCTCAAACGTTTTATTTCAAGCTTTTCAGATAATTCTCCAAAGACTCCACGTCGCCAATCAGCACTTCGCGAGGCTTTGCGCCCTGAGCCGCACCCACGATGCCGAAGTTCTCCATCTGGTCCATGATGCGTCCTGCACGGTTATAGCCTATCTGGAATTTACGTTGTATCATACTGGTGGAACCCGACTGGCTCAATACGAGGGCATGAGCAACGTCAACAAACAGCGGATCTACAGAATGTATGTCGTTGTTCTCACCGTTTCCGATACCATCTCCCTCAACAGGAGGATCAGGCAATTCAAGTGGTTCAACCGGACCCATTTGCTTTGATATGTATTCGGTGATATTTTCTATCTCTGGTGTGTCAACAAAAGCACACTGCACACGAGTAGGCATGTTGCCATTCAGGTAGAGCAAGTCACCTCTACCTACCAGTCGCTCGGCTCCCGGACGGTCTAGGATAATCTTAGAGTCTATGCCCTGTGCCACCTTAAAGGCTATTCTGCCCGGGAAGTTAGCCTTGATATTACCAGTAATAATGGTAGTTGTAGGTCGCTGAGTGGCTATAACCATGTGTATACCTACGGCACGTGCCAGCTGCGCAATACGCGTGATGGGCTGCTCAATCTCTCTGCCGGCTGTCATAATGAGGTCGCCGAACTCATCGATTATCACCACGATGTAGGGCATATAGTCATGTCCCTCTTTCGGGTTCAGCTTTCTTTCCAGGAACTTATGGTTATACTCCTTGATGTTTCTCGTGCCGGCCATCTTCAGCAAGTCATATCTGTGGTCCATGAGCACACACAGTCCCTTGAGCGTTCTCACCACTTTCTGCACGTCGGTGATGATAGGTTCATCCATGTTATCGGATGTTGCGGCCATGAAATGTTTGGCTATGGGGGCATAGGGGCTGAATTCCACCTTCTTGGGGTCTACCAGAACAATCTTCAGCTCGTTAGGATGTTTCTTGTATAGCAGTGATGTTATGATGGCATTCAGTCCCACAGACTTTCCTTGACCCGTAGCACCGGCAACGAGCAGGTGTGGAATCTTAGCCAAGTCAACCATAAACACCTCGTTGGTGATGGTCTTTCCCAAGGCGATAGGCAGTTCCATCTTCGTGGTTTGGAAAGCTCTCGAGTTCAGCACGCTCAGCATCGACACGATGTTGGGGTGGGCGTTAGGCACCTCAATGCCTATGGTGCCCTTGCCGGGTATAGGTGCTATGATTCGCACGCCAATGGCTGCGAGCCTCAGTGCGAGGTCGTTCTCCAGGTTCTTAATCTTAGAGATACGTATACCTGCCGCCGGAGTAATCTCATATAGCGTGATGGTGGGGCCCACAGTGGCTTGTATGCTGCGTATTTCTACGCCATATTCGCTCAGCGCCTTGATGATATTGTTCTTGTTCTTCTCCAGTTCCTCGTTGTTAACGTAACTTCTCTTCTCCGAATCGTAATGCTTCAGAAGGTTGAGGGTAGGGAAGTGATAGTTCTCAAAAGGCGTGCGAGGATTTATCGGGGTGCTGATGTCGTTAGTCGGGGCCACCACTCCGCCGCTGGCTTCCTCGTCTTTCTTCGTATTGGCTATCTTCAGATTGAGGTCCGTTTCGTCTTTAGGCGTACTTGCATCATCAGTTACCTTCATGTCGTCGTCTGCTTTGCTGGCACCATCAGAGCCTGAGTCGTCAGTCTTTGTACCCAGGTCAATGGGCTTGCCTAGCACTTCTTCATCCTCATCATCCGCTACAGGCTGCACTTCAATTGGCTCATCGTTGGGCTCTATCTCATCCGAGTTGTCCTTTACGGTGAATTTCACCTTATTTCTTATATAGCCTACCGGATTAAGCATCTTGCGTATCACGGTGATGGTTTCAGACGTGAGGTAGGTGAGAAAACCTAATGCCACAACCAACAGAATAGCTACAAGCCCCGGTTCGCCAATCACGTTTTGAAGCCATTGGCATACATACTCGCCGTGATCGCCGCCGGGATTGAACACCTGATCGCCCATAATTGGGGTAAAGAATTTGGCAAAGAACACCGAACTCCATATCATCACCAGCATAGTACCGAAGAACCACTTCCAGAGGCTGATGTTTTTATACACCCCCATGAGCTTCAGTCCGCACAGAATGACAAAGACGGGAACGAAGAAAGCCGGTATGCCGAAGCAGCGCGATATGAGATAATAGGATATGATAGCTCCCACAGAACCGCAAGAGTTTTGAAACTCGTGGGTACTGTTTTCCATCTCGCCCGGCCGCAGGCTCTCCACAAGGCTCTGATCAGCCTGTCCTGTAGAGAAATAGCTGATGAGAGCCAGAATGACGAATACGGAAAAGAACAGCAGAATAAGACCCAAAAAGAATCCTGTCTTGTCGTTGATGATATAGTTTATGCCGATCGCCTCGCTGAATGTTTTAGCTTTGCGTTCAGATTTCTTCCTTGCCATTGTAATGTATAGTCCAAAATTATGATGCAAAAGTAAGTAAAAAACTGGATAACATGGTACTTTTTCGTAACTTTTTTCTAATTTTGCAGGCTGAAAAAGCCGAATATGGAAAAAATATTATATAGCAAATTCGACAAGAAACGTATACCCTCTCTGCCACGCGTGGTCTTTCAAGGCCGCATCTTTGTGGTGAGCAATGTTCAGGATGCACGCAAAGCCGTAGATTATCTACTCTCACGCCCCCTATTGGGCGTGGATACAGAGACACGCCCAACCTTTCACAAGGGCGAGCAGCACCGTGTGGCTCTGCTGCAGGTGAGCGACGAGGATACTTGTTTTCTCTTTCGTCTGAATATCATAGGCATGTCAGAGCCAGTGCTACGGTTACTGACTGACCGCACCGTGCCCAAGGTGGGTCTGTCGTTGCATGATGACATGATGATGCTTCACCGCCGCACAGAGTTCGCCCCTGGCTATTTCATCGATCTGCAAGACATTGTGGGTTCTTTCGGAATACAAGACTTGAGCTTGCAAAAGCTTTATGCCAATATCTTTGGCAAGCGCATATCCAAGCGTGAACAGTTGTCTAATTGGGAGGCTCAGACGCTCACGGAGAAGCAAAAGCTGTATGCTGCCACAGATGCCTGGGCATGCGTGATGCTTTACAACGAGCTCAAGAGGCTCAGACTCACCGGAGACTATCAGCTGGAAGTGGTGCCCGAACCTCAGTTACAAGTAAATGAATGAAGTATGTATAAGCAAGTATATTTAAAGAAAGGAAAAGAAGAGTCGCTCCTCAGATTTCATCCTTGGATATTCTCCGGAGCAATCAGTCATATCGATGACGGCATTACCGAAGGTGAGACGGTGCGTGTCATCACCCGCTCCGGCGACTTCATTGCTGTGGGGCATTGGCAGATAGGCTCTATTGCCGTGAGGGTGCTCTCGTTTAAGGATATCGTTATTGATGATGCTTTTTGGCGTGAGCGCCTCACTTCGGCTCTCACGATGCGTCAAAGCATAGGCATAGCCGACAATCCCCATAACAACACTTTCAGACTGGTGCATGGTGAGGGCGACAACCTGCCCGGACTGGTCATAGATTGCTATGGTCCCACGGCTGTTATGCAGGCTCATAGCGTGGGTATGCACTTGTGCCGGCAGCAAATAGCAAAGGCTTTGCTGAGCGTGATGGGCGACAGAATACACAATATTTATTATAAGAGCGAGACAACCCTGCCCTACAAGGCCGAGCTGGGACAGGAAAACGGCTTCATCTATGGCGAGGCAACCGACAATGTGGCCGTTGAGAACGGCTTGAAGTTTCATGTTGACTGGCTGAGAGGACAGAAAACGGGGTTCTTCGTAGACCAAAGAGAAAACCGCAGCTTGCTGGAACATTATGCTAAGGGACGTTCAGTGCTCAACATGTTCTGCTATACCGGAGGCTTCTCTGTATATGCCATGCGGGGTGGGGCGGCCTTGGTGCATTCGGTAGACTCAAGCGCTAAGGCCATAGAGCTTACCAATGCCAATGTAGAACTCAACTTCCCCGGCGACAACCGGCATAAGGCTTATTGTGACGATGCCTTTAAATATCTTGAAGCCAACGATGATAAGTATGATCTCATCGTGCTCGATCCTCCTGCATTTGCCAAACATCGTGCTGCATTACACAATGCGCTGAAAGGTTATACACGCCTCAATGTGAAAGGATTGCAGCGCATCAAGCGAGGGGGTATACTCTTTACCTTCAGCTGTTCGCAGGTGGTGACCAAGGATCAGTTCCGTCAGGCCGTCTTCACCGCTGCCGCCCAAACCGGGCGCAAGGTGCGCATCTTGCATCAGCTGCATCAGCCCGCCGATCATCCCATCAACATCTATCATCCTGAGGGAGAATATCTGAAGGGATTGGTGCTGTACGTTGAATAGGTATTATCATTCATTTCTTAGGGCGCGCTTGTCTGTTTACTCAGGCGAAGCGCGTTTTTTTAAGGTTCTCGGGTCATTAATATCATCACAATATGGAATACGCCTTTTTAAAGAAGATAGCAAGTTACATCTCTGTTAATCATCTCTTGCAATCCGATAAGCACTATCTTGTGGCTCTCTCGGGCGGAGCCGACAGTGTCACTCTGCTCCTTGTGCTACATAAATTGGGTTATGCCATTGAGGCGGTGCATTGCAACTTCAGACTCAGAGGGGCAGAGAGCGACAGAGACGAGCGCTTTTGCCGTGACCTGTGCGCCAATATGCATGTGCCTTTTCATGTCGTACGCTTCGATACCCAAGGCTATGCCGCCCTTCATCACCAAAGCATAGAGCTTGCCGCACGCAATCTTCGATACAACTATTTCGAGCAACTGCGCCGTGATATAGGGGCCGAAGCTATTTGTGTGGCACATCATGCCGACGACTCTGTAGAAACAGTACTGATGAATATGATGCGGGGAACAGGCCTGTTGGGGCTCACCGGCATCAAACCACGCAACGGCTATATCATCCGTCCACTCTTGTGCGTGCACAGAAAAGAGATAGAAAACTGGTTACACTGCGTGGGCCAGCCTTACGTAACCGACAGCACCAACTTGCATGATGACGTGACACGCAACAAGATACGTTTGCATCTGTTGCCTCTCATGAAGCAAATCAATGGCAATGCTTCTGACAATATCCTGGCTACCATCAATCATTTGCAAGAGGCAACTAAAATCATAGAGAAGGCTCTTGATGAGGCTGATAAGAGAGTTGGCTGCTTATCACCTTCAGGCATCCTCACCATCAGTATAGACAATCTTATGCGTGAGCCGTCGCCTGAATATCTGTTATATCATCTGCTTATGCCTTATGGCTTCACGCCGGCTCAGGTAGAAGCCATAGCTGCCAACTTACATGCCGGCGCTGGCAAGGAATATCGCTCGGCTACTCATTGGCTGGCTTTTTCACGCAGAGGCTTGCAGGTGGCACCCATAGAACAACAATCTCATAAAGCCATGCGATTGCCGGAGCCCGGAACATACGTATGGAACGAGAAACAGCGACTGAAGATAACCATAGATAATCGTTCAGAATCATTCAGGCCCAGCAAAGATCCTCTTCGTGCCACACTGGATGCAGACAAAGTAGCTTTTCCCCTCACTCTCAGGCATGTAGCTCAGGGCGACCGCTTTGTGCCCTTCGGCATGAAAGGCTCTAAGTTGGTGAGCGACTTCTTGACCGACAGAAAGCTGAGCGTGATAGATAAGTCTCGACAACTGGTGGTGACAGACGCGCATAACAACATTCTATGGCTGATAGGACAGCGCACTGACGATCGATATAAGATAGGTCATGACACAGTGAGGGTCATGACGCTCTCCGTTCAAGCTCCTTCCGTATAAGCTTCAGTAACTGAAGGTTATCACTGTTATGCTCTTCTCTGTTGTTTTATTGAACATTGAATGGAAGGGTAAGGTTCAGCTGTGTCACGAAGGATTAAGGAATCTTTCTAGCAATACCATTTTTTGGGTTATTCTTCTACTTCAGTGAAAAATGCATCATTTCCTATTCCACCCATTCCACCCATCTGGTATGTAGCTATGAATCAGTTAGTTATGTTGCTGGATGAGCGAGAGGGCATCTCACCCACATCCCACCCACATCTCACCCAAAGTATCTGACAGAAGAGATGGAAGGCCAGTGAAAGCCAGCGCATAAAGGTCTTATAATGAGTGCTTTATGTAAGCTTTTGGCAAAACAGGCCTTTTTGCAAAGCGAAAAGGGCATTATTGGCTTGCAAAAAGGCCGTTATTGCATGACGAAAAGGGGCTTATTATGAAGAGGCTGACTAGGCCTGATATTACTTCACACTGTTTGGTTAATTATTACTGAATTGGTGTACAATTTTTTTCTTGTTTTCTGAAGAGCTTTACACTCTCAGTGAAAGTTTACTGATCTGCTTTACAGCAGAATTTTCTTTATCATTTTATCCAATAGCGT
>CABVAZ010000027.1:0-38324 GCA_902496445.1 uncultured Prevotella sp.
CGGATTGATACCTGGAAGTACCACAAACGAGCCAAAACGGTAAATAGCCGTAAATAGAATAGTAATAAGGATGCGCTGGCGCAAATCCTCTACTTTCCAACAGTTCTTCAGTGTCTCAATAAACTTTTTCATTAACTTAGATTATAGTTGTGTTACCACCTACTGCCTTGATTGCTTCCTCGGCAGTCTTTGAGAAGGCATTTGCCTCAACGTCTAATTTTGCTTTCAATTCACCGTTGCCCAGGATCTTAACCAGAACCTTGCCGCTAACCAGCCCGGCCTCTCTTAACTCAGCCAAACCAATCTTAGACAGGTTCTTCTTCTCAGCAAGCTTCTGAAGTGTTGAGAGGTTAACAGCCAGGTACTCCTTGTGATTGATATTCTTAAAACCAGCCTTAGGCACTCTGCGCTGCAAAGGCATCTGACCACCTTCGAAACCAAACTTTCTCTTATAGCCAGAACGAGCCTTGGCACCTTTATGGCCGCGGGTAGACGTGCCACCCAAGCCAGAACCGGGACCACGGCCGATGCGACGGCGAGAATGGGTTGAACCAGCTGCGGGTTTTAAACTATTTAGTTTCATGATTGCTCTAAATTTTTAAAATTAAAACTATTCCACTACAGTAATGAGGTGACGAACCTTACGGATCATGCCCCTGATGCTAGGATTGTCATCAACCTCTACCACCTGAGAAATCTTGTGCAGACCCAGGCTGAGAAGTGTGCGCTTCTGATCAACAGGAGCTCCGATGCGACTCTTGATTTGCTTAATCTTTATTGTTGCCATTATTAGATCTCCTTTATTAACCATTGAACACTTTCTGCATGCTGATGCCTCTGTCGCCTGCTATGCTGTAAGCATCGCGAATCTGACTAAGGGCAAGAATGGTGGCCTTAACCAGGTTGTGAGGGTTGGAAGAGCCCTTTGACTTTGCGATGACATCAGTAATACCAGCGCTCTCGAGCACGGCACGCATAGCACCTCCGGCCTTCAGACCGGTACCGGCTGCAGCGGGCTTGAGGAGCACCAGGGCACCACCAAACTTAACTTCTATCTCATGAGGTATTGTACCATTGAGCACGGGAACTTTTACAAGATTCTTCTTGGCAGAGTCGGTACCCTTCTGGATAGCGGCTGTTACTTCGCCTGCTTTGCCGAGGCCCCAGCCGATAACACCCTTGCCATCACCTACAACGACGATAGCAGCGAAAGTGAAAGTACGACCACCCTTTGTTACCTTGGTAACACGGTTGATAGCCACAAGGCGATCTTTCAGTTCTACGTCACTATTTACTTTTACTCTATTCATTGCCATAATCGTTTAAAATTTAAGTCCTCCCTCGCGGGCAGCATCAGCAAGTGCCTGTACGCGGCCATGGTAGAGATAACCGTTACGGTCGAAAACAACTTTCTCTATACCGGCAGCCTTAGCCTTCTCAGCAAGAAGGGCACCCACTTTCTTAGCTTGCTCTGTCTTAGGCAGCTTTTCCTGGCCTAAAGAAGAGGCAGATGCCAAAGTAGTGCCGTTAACGTCATTAATTACTTGAGCATAAATCTGCTTGTTACTGCGGAAAACGCTCAGACGGGGACGCTCTGCAGTACCATTCACACTCTTGCGAATGCGCATTTTTATTTTAAGTCTTCTCTGTTCTTTCTTTGTAGTCATAATCGTAAAGAATTATTAAAGTTACTTAGCTGCAGCAGTCTTACCAGACTTTCTGCGAATAACCTCGCCCTTGAACAGGATACCCTTGCCCTTGTAAGGCTCTGGCATACGGAAAGAACGTATCTTAGCACAAATCTGACCTAACAACTGCTTGTCACAAGATTCGAGAGTGATGATAGGGTTCTGATTACGCTCACTCTTGGTTTCAACCTTAACCTCAGCGGGAAGCTGGATGAAGATGGGGTGAGTGTAGCCAAGTGAGAATTCTACGATGTTACCTTGATTAGAAACACGATAACCCACACCTACTAGCTCCATCGTCTTAGAGTAGCCCTGGCTGACTCCTATAACCATGTTGTTGACAAGGGCACGATAAAGTCCGTGGAAAGACTGCTTCTGCTTTATGTCTACAGTGCTGTTGGGGTCGATGTCAAACTTTACTTCGTTATCTTCTACAGCTACTTTGATAGAGGGATCTACAGTCTGAGTAAGCTCACCCTTAGGACCCTTTACAGTAACTACGTTGTTGTTCACCTGAACTGTTACGCCAGCAGGGATATTAATTGGCAATTTACCTATTCTTGACATATCAAATCCTCCAATTAATAAACGTAGCAAAGAATTTCGCCGCCAATCTTAAGATCAGCAGCCTCTTTGTTTGTCATGACACCCTTAGATGTAGATATAATGGCTATACCTAATCCGTTAATAACTCTCGGCATGCTCTTGTAACCAGTGTAACGACGAAGTCCCGGAGTGGAAACTCTCTTTAAGCACTTGATTGCATTTTGCTTTGTTTCAGGATTGTACTTCAAGGCAACCTTAATAGTACCCTGGGGGCCATCTTCTATGAACTTGTAGTTCAGGATGTAACCCTTCTCGAAGAGAATCTTTGTGATTTCTTTCTTCAAGTTAGACGCAGGAACCTCCACAACACGATGATGTGCCATGATGGCATTCCTTAATCTAGTCAGATAATCTGCTATTGGATCTGTCATAAAATATAATTTTAATTAATCGGGACTCTCCCGACAATATTAAAGTGAATATTCTGTAGAAACACATACTGGGCGTACCCAGCATGTGCTTTACTATTTTCGAATTACCAGCTTGCCTTCTTCACTCCGGGGATTAAGCCTTGTGAAGCCATCTCACGGAACTGAATACGAGAAAGACCGAACTGACGCATATAACCCTTAGGACGACCAGTTATCTTGCAACGATTGTGCAGACGGATAGGATTGGCATTCTTAGGTATAGCCTGCAACTTACGGGCTGCCTCGTATGCCTCGGCAGGATCCTGTGATGTAGCTATAATCTTTTTAAGGGCTGCACGCTTCTCAGCATAACGAGCAACAAGTTTAGCACGCTTTACTTCGCGAGCTTTCATTGATTCCTTTGCCATATCTATTAATCCTTTTTATCGTTTTTGAATGGAAGTCCGAAAGCCTTGAGCAGGGCATAGCCCTCTTCGTCGGTTTGGGCTGAAGTAACGAAGGTAATGTTCATACCCTGGATTCTGTCTACCTGATCGATGTTGATCTCAGGGAAGATGATCTGCTCAGAAACACCCAGAGTGTAGTTGCCTTTACCGTCAAACTTGCTGTTGATGCCCTTGAAGTCGCGGATACGGGGAAGAGACACACGGATGAGCTTCTCAAGGAACTCATACATACGGTCTCTTCTAAGTGTAACCATAACGCCTATAGGCATCTTCTTACGAAGCTTGAAGTTGGCGATATCCTTCTTAGAATATGTTGCAACGGCCTTCTGACCTGTAATAGCAGTAATCTCGTTGATGGCAACGTCGATTATCTTCTTGTCCTGAGTTGCATCTCCCAGACCTTGGTTGATAACAATCTTCTTCAAGACAGGAACCTGCATTGCAGAAGTATAGTTGAATTGTTTGAGCAGTGCGGGAGCAATATTCTCCTTATACTGCTTCTTAAGCTGTGCTGTATCCATTACTTAATTTCCTCCCCTGATTTTTTAGCAATACGTGTTACGGTCTTACCCTCGCGCTTGATTGCTATTCTTGTGGGCTCACCAGACTTGGGGTCCACTAAACTCAAATTGGAAATATGGATGGGCGCTTCCTGCTTCACTATACCACCTTGAGGGTTCTTTGCGGAAGGCTTAACGCCCTTAGAAACGATATTGACACCTTCTACGATAGCCCTTTCCTCGTCTACAAGCACCTTGAGCACTTTATGAGGAGCGGGATACTTGCCGTTGGCATCTCTTTTGTCCTTATCTCTGCCGGAGAGAACAAGAACCATATCTCCCTTTTTAATATGCAATTTACTCATCACTATTTCATTTAATAGATTAAAGAACCTCTGGTGCCAGAGAAACAACCTTCATATTCACAGCACGAAGCTCACGGGCTACAGGGCCGAAGATACGACTGCCTCGTAATTCACCAGCATTGTTAAGCAGAACGCAGGCATTATCGTCAAAGCGGATATAAGAACCGTCTGCGCGACGAATCTCCTTCTTTGTTCTCACGATAAGGGCCTTTGAAACGGCACCCTTCTTCAAGTCGCTTGAAGGAATAACACTCTGAACAGCAACTACGATAACGTCACCAACGCTTGCATACCGACGGCCTGTTCCACCAAGCACGCGAATGCACTTTGCCTCACGTGCACCGCTATTGTCACAAACTGTAAGTCTAGATTCTGTCTGTATCATAATTACTTAGCCTTTTCTACTATTTGAACCAATCTCCATCTCTTCGTCTTTGACAAAGGACGGGTTTCCATAATCTGAACAGTATCGCCCAAGTTTGCCTCATTGTTCTCGTCGTGAGCATGATACTTCTTGGTGTGCTGCACAAACTTACCATAAATAGGGTGCTTCTCCTTGAACTTGGCAGCAATAACAATGGTTTTATCCATTTTGTTACTGATAACGACACCCTGTCTTACTTTTCTTAAATTTCTTGTTTCCATCTGGACCATTGTTATTTATTAAGTTCTCTCTGACGAAGTTCTGTCTTCATACGTGCTATATCACGACTAGCTGACTTAATCTGTGATGGATTCTCAAGAGGAGAAACTTTGTGGTTGAACTGCATCTTGTCGTAAGCAACCTGAGCATTGTCAAGCTTCTCAACCAAGTCTTTGGTCTCTATGTTTTTTAATTCTTTAGCCTTCATCATCATTAAGCGTTTTTATCGTAATCACGTCTTATAACAAACTTAGTCTTAACAGGGAGTTTCTGAGCTGCAAGACGAAGAGCCTCTTTGGCAACATCGAAACTAACACCCTCAACTTCAAACAGAATACGACCCGGTGTAACAGGTGCAACCCATCCTGCAGGATCACCTTTACCTTTACCCATACGTACGTCTGCAGGCTTACGAGTAATAGGTTTATCCGGGAAGATACGAATCCAGACCTGACCCTCACGCTGCATGTAACGGTTTACAGCAACACGGGCAGCTTCAATCTGTCGGCTGTCGAGCCATTTGGCCTCGAGCGTCTTGATACCAAAGGTACCGAAGGCCAATTGTGTACCTCTATGGGCGTTACCTTTATTACCACGTCCATCTTGAGGTCTTCTATATTTTACTCTTTTTGGCTGTAACATGATAGCTTCTTACTTTTAACGGTTATTGTTTCTTCTCCTATTGCCTCTGCCAGAGCGTGCGCCGTTGTTAGAGCGGCCGTTGTTCTTCTCTTGAGTGAAGTTCGGAGCCAAATCAACATCATGATAGATTTCACCACGGCAAATCCATACCTTGATACCAAGGAGTCCTACCTTTGTAAGAGCCTCTGTCTGGCAATAATCTATATCTGCCCTGAAAGTATGCAGAGGTGTGCGACCTTCCTTGAACATCTCCTTACGAGCCATTTCAGCACCGTTAAGACGTCCGGTAATCTGAATCTTCACACCCTCGGCACCTGCGCGCATCGTGTTAGCAACAGCCATCTTAATAGCGCGACGATAGGCCATCATGTGCTCTATCTGACTTGCTATATTCTTTGCTACGATGGTAGCGTCGAGTTCAGGCTTCTTAACCTCGAAAATATTAATTTGGATTTCTTTCTTGAAGAGGTTCTTGAGTTCCTCTTTAAGCTTATCAACATCCTGACCACCTTTACCAATGACAATACCCGGACGGGCAGTGCAGATAGTGATGGTGACGAGCTTCAGAGTGCGCTCGATGACAATACGAGAAACATTTGCCTTCTCCAAGCGCTTATTCAAGTACTGACGGATTTTCTGATCTTCTACCAGATTGTCACCGAAGTCCTTGCCTCCAAACCAATTTGAGTCCCAACCGCGGATAATACCCAGACGATTGCTTATTGGATTAACTTTCTGTCCCATTCTGCTACTTATTTGTCATTATTATGGTCTTCTTTCGTATCAACGAAAAGGGTAACATGGTTAGAACGCTTACGAATCCTGTAGCCCCTACCCTGAGGAGCCGGGCGCATGCGCTTCATTGTGACACCTTCGTCTACGAATATCTTTGATATGTACAATTCTCCGTCTTCGGCCTTTCTGTCATTCTTAACCTCCCAGTTAGCAATAGCAGAACGAAGAAGCTTTTCTACATTCTGAGCAGCGGCCTTGTTAGAGAACCTCAATACTCCAAGGGCGCGGTTTACCTCCATGCCACGAACCATGTCTACAACATAGCGCATCTTACGTGGAGAAGAAGGGCAGCCCTTCAGCTTTGCAAAATACAGGCTTTTGTTAGCTTCCTTACGAGCTTCAGCCTTAATATGTTTTCTTGCTCCCATTGTTGTTTTTTACAATTAAATCCTGCTTACTTTTTGTTGTTACCAGAGTGACCACCGAAGCGACGTGTAGGACTGAACTCACCGAGCTTGTGTCCAACCATGTTTTCAGTGATGTAAACAGGGATAAATTTATTACCATTATGAACTGCAACTGTATGACCCACGAAATCAGGTGAAATCATAGATGCTCTTGCCCATGTCTTAACAACGCTTTTCTTGCCACTCTCGTTCATAGCGAGAATTTTCTTCTCAAGCGAAACGTTGATATAAGGACCTTTTTTTAATGAACGACTCATAATCTTCGCTAATTTACTTGTTACTTCTTGTTAGCTCTTTCAATAATGTACTTATTTGAAAGCTTCTTAGGTGCGCGTGTCTTAAGACCCTTAGCATACAATCCCTTGCGAGAACGTGGATGGCCACCAGACTGACGGCCTTCGCCACCACCCATAGGGTGATCGACAGGGTTCATAACAACACCACGGTTGTGAGGACGTCTGCCCAACCAACGAGAGCGGCCGGCCTTGCCTGACTGCTCAAGTGCATGGTCTGAGTTGCCTACACTTCCTACAGTTGCCTTGCAAGCAGACAGGATCTGACGTGTCTCACCTGAAGGTAACTTAATAACACAGTAACTGCCTTCACGAGAAGTAAGCTGAGCGAAATTACCAGCCGAACGGACAAGAAGAGCACCCTGACCAGGGCGAAGCTCAATGTTGTGGATAACTGTACCAACAGGGATGTTAGCCAAAGGCAGAGTGTTTCCTATCTCAGGAGCAGCTTCTGCGCCAGACATAACAGTGGTACCCACTTTCAGTCCATTAGGAGCAATAATGTAACGCTTTTCGCCATCGGCATAGTACAACAGAGCGATGCGAGCCGAACGGTTCGGATCATACTCTATTGTCTTGACAACAGCGGGAACACCATCTTTCTCTCGCTTAAAGTCTATCACACGGAACTTTTTCTTGTGACCGCCACCTCTGTAGCGTACGGTCATCTTACCGGTGTTGTTTCGCCCACCGGTAGAACGCTTACCGTAAACGAGAGACTTCTCTGGCACGGATGCAGTAATATCCTCGAACGTGCCAATAATCTTGTGTCTTTGTCCCGGCGTAACCGGGTTTAATTTACGTACTGCCATTTTTTATTTAAATATTACTGTAAAAATCAATCGTATCACCTTCTTGAAGGGTTACAATAGCCTTCTTGAAAGAATTCTTCTGTCCCTTAACAAGTCCGGCCTTGGTATATCTGGCCTGACGCTTGCCAGCATAACGCATGGTATTCACTGCTACCACCTTCACATTGAACATGTTTTCTACCTCGTTCTTTATCTGGAACTTGGTAGCATCAGGCTTAACGATGAAACCATACTTAGGCTGAGCCTTGCGGGTGTAAACCATCACGGTTTTTTCTTTAGAAACCTCTTTCTGGCCTTTCTTTTTACCTGTCTTATAGGTATAGCTGCGTTTCTCCTCTTCGGCATTGTATTTCTCTGCCGTAGCCTTGGAACGAGCAACAAGCTTTCTGTCTTGTGAAGACTTGTCTGTCATCTTGGTCATCTTCTCAGTGACCACTGGTTTGATTATAACTGCCATATGTTGAGACTCCTTTTACTTATTTAAGATTTCATCAATAACCTTCAATGAGCCTTCGGCCAAAACAAGCACATCAGCATTCAAAATTTTATACGTATTGATAGCTGAAGCACTCATCACCTCGGCGTTTTGGAGATTGCGAGCTGACAAATATACTTCTTTATTGTTTTCTGGCAAAACAAGAAGCAGTTTCTTGCCGTCTACTTTAAGATTTTTAGCAATATTTACAAAATCTTTAGTCTTTGGAGCATCAAACTTAAAGTCCTCAACTACAACCAAAGCATTCTCCTTCACTTTATATGAGAGAGCAGACTTGCGAGCAAGAATCTTTACTTTTTTGTTCAGTTTGAAACGATAATCGCGTGGTTTAGGACCGAAAACGCGGCCACCACCTACCAACACCGGAGAGTTGATATCACCACGACGAGCACCGCCACCACCTTTCTGGCGGCCTAACTTACGGGTAGAACCAGCATGTTCACTTCTCTCTTTAGACTTATGAGTGCCCTGGCGCTGATTAGCCAGATACTGCTTTACATCGAGGTAGAGAACATGATCGTTAGGTTCAATACCGAAGACATTCTCATTAAGAGTAACCTTACGGCCGGTCTCCTGACCTTTGATATCTAATACGTTAATATCCATTACTTCTCTATTAATACGGTTGAACCAATACAACCAGCCACACTACCCTTTACAAGCAGAAGGTTGTGCTCTGGGATAACTTTTAATACTTGCAGATTCTGCGTGGTAACTCTGTCGCCACCCATCTGGCCACCCATGCGAAGGCCCTTGAACACCTTTGCAGGGTAAGAGCAGGCACCGATAGATCCCGGCTTGCGGGCGCGGTCGTCCTGACCGTGGGTAGACTGACCTACACCACCAAAACCATGGCGTTTCACAACACCTTGGAAACCTTTACCTTTAGAGATACCAACAACATCAACGAACTTAGCATCGTTGAAAAGCTCTACAGTGATAGTGTCACCGAGATTGTAGTCCTCATCAAACTTGAACTCGGCCAAGTGCTTCTTTGGGGTTGTGCCTGCCTTCTTGAAGACTCCCATCATAGGCTTAGAAGTTCTATTCTCCTTTGCCTCACCGAAAGCCAACTGAACAGCTTTGTAACCGTCTTTCTCTAATGTCTTAACCTGGGTTACAACACAAGGACCAGCTTCGATAACAGTGCACGGCACATTCTTACCGTCGGCACTGAAAACGGATGTCATTCCGATTTTTTTTCCTAATAATCCTGGCATTTCAAATTAAAATTTTAAAATAAACTTTTTACTGATTACACACAATATGCTTTACTGAGCATCAAACTTTGATCTCTACCTCAACTCCAGATGGAAGCTCAAGCTTCATCAGGGCATCAACGGTCTTAGGCGTAGAGCTGTAGATGTCGATAAGACGCTTGAAATCTGAAAGCTGGAACTGCTCACGAGACTTCTTGTTAACGAACGTTGAGCGGTTCACGGTGTAAATTCTCTTGTGTGTAGGCAATGGAATGGGGCCACTCACGATAGCTCCTGTTGCCTTAACAGCCTTTACGATTTTCTCTGCTGACTTGTCAACCAACTTGTGGTCATATGACTTCAGCTTAATTCTAATCTTTTGACTCATAAAAATTTAATAGTTGTATTTATTTAACAAGCCAAGGAAACACACTCATAAGAGTCATTCGCTATGAGCGTGCTCCAAGGCAATTTGCTTTATTTACCTAACAGTTCTGAATGTCCGTTCATCTCATCGAGCACGGCCTTGGCAATAGCTGTAGAGACAGCTGCATGGTGATCGTACTCCATAGAGCTTGTAGCACGGCCAGAGGTAATGGTACGCAATGCTGTTACATAACCGAACATCTCTGCCAGAGGAACCATAGCCTTGATGATACGTGCGCCAGAACGAGCTTCATCCATGCCCTGTACGAGGCCACGACGCTTGTTCAAGTCGCCAATCACATCACCCATGTACTCCTCAGGAGTTACAACCTCTACCTTCATAATAGGCTCCATCAGCACAGGACCTGCCATCGGGCAGAGCTTCTTGAATGCCTGATGAGCAACGAGCTCGAATGAAAGCTGGTCAGAGTCTACGGGGTGGAAGCTACCATCGTTCAGTGTAACCTTCAGGCCGGTCATAGGATAGCCACCGAGCACACCACTTGAAAGGCAGTCCTGGAAGCCCTTCTGCACTGAAGGTATAAACTCCTTAGGCACGTTACCACCCTTCACATTATTGATGAACTGCAAGTCGCCCTCTGTGTAATCCTCGTCCTTAGGAGCGATGGTTACATCGATACAAGCGAACTTACCACGACCACCACTCTGCTTCTTGTAAGTCTCACGGCTCTGTGCGCTGCGTGTGATAGCCTCTTTGTAGTTAACCTGAGGCTTACCCTGGTTGCACTCTACCTTGAACTCACGCTTCAGACGGTCGATGATGATGTCCAAGTGAAGCTCACCCATACCCGAGATAATGGTCTGGCCACTCTGCTCGTCGGTACGTACGGTGAAGGTAGGATCCTCTTCAGCCAGCTTAGCAAGGCCGTTGTCCATCTTGGCAACGTCAGCCTGGCTCTTAGGCTCAACAGCTACAGAGATAACGGTATCGGGGAAGGTCATAGACTCGAGCACGATAGGATGGTTCTCATCGCAGAGCGTATCACCGGTACGAATATCCTTGAAGCCTACTCCGGCGCCGATATCACCAGCATCGATGCTCTCCATAGGAATTTCCTTGTTAGAGTTCATCTGGAACAGACGGCTGATGCGCTCCTTCTTGCGTGAACGGGGATTGTAAACGTAAGAACCTGCAGACACCTTACCAGAATAAACGCGGAAGAACACCAAACGGCCCATGAACGGATCGGTAGCAATCTTAAATGCCAGAGCTGCTGTGGGCTCGTTCTCATCCGGCTTACGATCTTCCTCTTCATCTGTATCAGGATTTGTACCAACGATGTTGGGTGTATCCAAAGGTGAAGGCAGGAAAGCGCATGTGTAGTCGAGCAAAGGCTGCACACCCTTGTTCTTATAAGAAGAGCCGAGCAACATTGGGCAGCACTCCATGCTCACGCAGCCCTTTCTGATAGCCTTGATAATCATATCCTCAGGAACATCCTTGCCATCAAGGTAAAGCTCCATCAGCTCATCATCATAGTTTGCGGCACCTTCAAGAAGTTTGTCGCGCCACTCATTAGCCTCATCAACCAGGTCGGCAGGAATGTCGTCTACCTCATACTCAGCGCCCATGGTCTCATCATGCCACAGAATAGCCTTCATCTTGATAAGGTCTACAACGCCCTTGAAGTTCTCCTCAGCTCCGATAGGGATCTGTATAGCGATTGGGTTAGCGCCCAGGATGTCCTTCATCTGCTGCAGAGTCTCAAAGAAGTCAGCGCCAGAACGGTCCATCTTGTTAACGTAGCCAATTCTTGGCACGTTGTACTTATCAGCCTGGCGCCACACAGTCTCCGACTGAGGCTGCACGCCATCAGCAGCAGAGTAAGTAGCGATGGCACCGTCGAGCACACGCAGTGAGCGCTCCACCTCAGCGGTAAAGTCAACGTGTCCCGGAGTATCAATCAGATTGATCTTATATGTGTTACCGTTGTAGTTCCAATTACATGTGGTAGCAGCAGAAGTAATAGTGATACCACGCTCCTGCTCTTGTGCCATCCAGTCCATTGTGGCTGCACCATCGTGTACCTCACCAATCTTATGAGTTTTACCTGTGTAGAACAGAATACGCTCAGACGTGGTTGTCTTTCCGGCATCGATGTGAGCCATGATACCGATGTTACGAGTCAAATGTAAGTCGCGATTAGCCATTTTCTTTTTACCTTTATTATATGTGAATTAGAATCTGAAGTGAGCAAATGCGCGGTTAGCCTCTGCCATGCGGTGCATATCTTCCTTACGTTTGAATGCGCCACCCTGATTGTTGAACGCGTCCATAATCTCAGCAGCCAGCTTTTCTGCCATGCTCTTACCGCTGCGCTTGCGTGCGAAAGCTATCATATTCTTCATTGACACACTTTCCTTGCGGTCAGGGCGTATTTCGGTAGGAACCTGGAAAGTAGCACCACCGATACGACGGCTCTTCACCTCCACCTGGGGAGTGATGTTGTCGAGAGCCTGCTTCCATATCTCCAATGGGCTCTTCTCCTGATCCTTCATCTTCTCGCCGACGATATCAAGAGCTTTATAGATAATCTCGTATGCGGTATTTTTCTTACCATCATACATCAACTGGTTCACAAACTTTGAGACCTTCTGGTCATTGAACTTGGGATCCGGCAGGATCACACGCTTCTTTGGTTTTGCTTTTCTCATTTTATTTATTTAAATTCATTTGCGGAGGCTGTCGTCTTGCGTTCTTCAACGTTCACACCTGAACATTTACTCAACCTTAAACTATTACTCCAGCAAAACGTTTTTAATGTTTTTCTTGTTTGCCAAGCCTCGAGCTATCAGCCATCTCCGACTGTTAGCTCTCGGCATATAACGGTTTACTTCTTGCCCTTAGGACGTTTAGCACCGTACTTAGAACGACGCTGTGTGCGGTTAGCCACACCAGCTGTATCAAGCGTTCCACGAATGATGTGATAACGCACACCAGGAAGGTCCTTTACACGACCGCCACGAACCAGCACGATGCTGTGCTCCTGAAGGTTGTGTCCCTCTCCGGGGATATAAGAGTTAACCTCCTTCTGATTTGTCAAACGAACACGGGCAACCTTACGCATTGCCGAATTAGGCTTCTTAGGAGTCGTTGTGTAAACACGAACACACACGCCACGACGCTGAGGACAGTTATCCAAAGCAGGGCTTGCGCTCTTGCTTACGAGCACCTTTCTGCCTTTTCTTACCAATTGTGAAATTGTAGGCATAATTTTACTTTTTAATTTATATATTTTATTTTATTTGTAATCAACGTTTTACACGAAAAACACCTACATAACGGCACGCCGTCACACAATAGGTTATTTCGGGCTGCAAAGTTACGAAGATTTCGCCAAAATACAGTATATATAAGAAAGGAATTTTTGAACGATGTTGTCTAATTAACAATATATAACTTTCGTTCTTTTATTTTGATACTATAAAATCGCCTCATCACGCCCTGTCCAGCCCTTACTGTCACCATCGAGGCCAATGAGCCCTACCCTCTTCATGCCTGTGCCATGTTTTGCCTGCGGTGCTACACCTTATTAATATATATACCTACAGCCGCTTGCTGCCCCATAAACCATAGGTGGGCGCAGCCCTATGAGCCCGCCCACCTATCTTTATTAGCAATAAGCGCCATCAGCTATTGCAGCGCATCTTGCCACTTGAGCATCTTACTTATCCCTGAAGCCATAGCCATTATGAAGCACTCCATTCGAGTTTTTGATGATATCTCCACCCATCATAAGCATATAGATAGGTGGCTGACCAACGGTATAGCCATTGTAGATATAGTAATCGTACTGCTTCTGAGCCATCAAATCTTCAACATAAGCTTTTTTATTCTTGTCATAAACGGCCCAGATGGTGATAGCCCAAGGTTGCATGGTGTAGCCCTCAGCCTCCAGTTGCTTAGCCTCATCACTACCCGGCTCAATGTGCTTGAAGAGTCCTTTGATGGCCAAGTTGGTCATAGAACCTGCAGTGAGGGCCGACTTCTTTGTACCATTATAGTCTGCCACGGCATCCCAGTCGTCATTCTGCCCACGCCAGCTTGGATAGAGCACGGGGTCATCTGTCTTGTCTGCCGGGCATTGACCGGTGAGTCTGTAGCCATAGGTGCTCTTGGCATCCACCTTCTTGGTCCATACATAATTAGAAATCTCGTTTCCATTGTCAAAGCGATGATAGCCCTTGGTCTTCAGGTCGTTTATCATGGCAGATGCTTTCTGATGGAAAGTCGTCACAACCTCATCCAACAAATTGGTGCGAATCAGGTCATACTTGCGGCTTCCTTCGCCTCCAAACTCCAATCCACGCTCGTTGATGATAGCCTTGAGCAGCGATCCTTGCTTGGCGATGTAAGCATCTGTATTTGCCTTGGCAGCCGAACCGAAGGCACGGTTGCGTATTTCCTCAAGATATTGCTTCGCCTCAGCATCCTTGCCCAGTCCGGCTTTCACCTCAGCCTGCATCAAGATGATGTCTGAAAAGCGCATGTAGGGATTGTTGGTACCGCTCTGGCGCTGCTTCAGCGTCCATGGATGAGCCATTCTGTTCTCATCCCATTTGTTCAAGGCAATACCTCCGTTCAGTCGCGAGCCCTTGGTAAAGTTGAGCAGAGCCTCGCATCCGTGACCGTCAGAACCGGTTACAGTACATGTAACGTCCCTACGCATGTCGTTGGGATCGAACATATCGTAATAGTAAAGCGGGTTGAATCTCGACTGTCCATACGACTTGCAAGGATAATAGTTAGAGCTTCCGCCGTTAGACGGTCTGCCGAAGGCATAAGGACGTTCGCTGTTACCATTGGCGTGCGTATCTGGTATCTCATGAACACTCTCATCTGACAGCGTAGGATTCTGCGTATCCACACCCATCATGTTCTGCTGGAAGACATACTGATAGGGGTTAGGATGCTCCTTATAGCGAGCCTCCGTGCGTGGGTCAGTGGTCTGCAGGTGAATGTTTCCGGGCTTTGCGATGGCATCACCAAGATACTTCTCAGCCAAGGTATAGAATTTTTTCCAGTCAGACCTTCTGCCATAGAAGCACTGATGGGTGGCATCCTTCGACACGGTCTCGAAAGACAGGGGCTTGCCCTCTATATCTGTGTAGTAGCTCTCGCCCATATCGGTGCGCCGAGTCTGATAGCCAGCCTCCCAAAGACATATTCGGCCCACGAGTCCTTCGGCATAGGTGCGGTTGAAGTAAGTCTTATTCACCGTACTTTCACCGTCCCTATACATCAAGGGTATCACCTTCTCAAGGTCTTTCAGTATGCACTCACTCAGCGAGTCGCGGTTGGTCAGGTGCGTGGCAGCGCTGCCGGCAACCGTCTGATAGGCCAGATCGCCATACCGGCGAGTAAGCTCATAGTAGAGCGTAGCGCGCATCGTTATGGCCTCGCCATATATCTGCGACAGGTCGCTGGGTGCAGTCTGAGCCATCATGTCCTTATAGTTAGAGGCATTCTCCATCTGGTTGATGATGTTGTTAGACAGTCCGATGATCTTATACAACGATGTCCAAACAGAGTTATACATACCATTACCGTTGGGGTCAAAGGTTTCAGGTCCTCTGGCCGTCTCGTTGGCATTCCATCCATAGAAATAAGAGGTTGTCCAACGGTTTATCTGACTCTTGTAAGCCTCCGGCTGATTCTCCATGTCAGTGGCCGAGACGATGAAGTCATAAAACGCTCCGCTGCCGTCAGAGCGCCAAACGGCATACACATTCTGCATGGCTGCGCGCAGCGTAGTGGGGTCAGACAGCACAAAGTCCTTGGTTGTCTGTGAGGGAGACTCCTGGTCGAGAAAGTCAGAGCACGAGGTTGTGGCACCGGCCAGCAATGAAGCTCCCATTATCATATATATTATTCTCTTCATAATTCAATATTTTTATCAAATAGCATCATAGTTTAAAACTTCACATTCAGGCCCACGGTGAAGGTACGTGCACGCTGATAGGCACCATAATCCATGTTGGGAGTAGGATAATAGTCGTTACGTGTCATGTCGGTATTCACCTCAGGATCGAGACCTGAGTAGCCTGTTATGCAGAAAAGGTTGCCTCCTGTCACGTAGAAACGCGCGCTCTGCACGCCCACTTTCTTGGTCAGGCTGCCCGGAAGAGTATATCCCAGGGTGAGCGTATTAAGGCGCAAGAAGCTGGCACTCTCTATAAACTGCGAGGTAACGATATTCATCTCAAAGAAAGGCAGAGGATATTTAGCGCCTCCATTCAGGGCCTCAAGTTCTTCAGGTGTTGTCACCGGCATAAGCTCACCGTCCTTAATGTCATACACTTTAAAGTAGTTGGAGAGCCATGCCCGGCGGTTCTTGCCGATGCCCGGCTCTTTTCCGCCGGTGTATTGAGTCATAGCAGAGGCGTTATACACCTTACCGCCCAACTGATAAGTAAAGCTTGCGCTGAAGTCCAGGCCCTTATAGTTGCCGGAGAAGCCGAAGCCTCCCGTGTGATGTGCCTGAAGTTCGCCTATGATACCCTCATCGTCAGAGTCTACGATACCGTCGCCATTAAGGTCTTTCAGCTTGATGGCTCCCGGAAAAGCATTCTGCCCCGTAGCCACTTTCAGCTCATTGGGCTTAGGATAGGCCGTATAAACGTTTCCTGAAATGTCGGGCACGCCCTGCTTCAACTTGTATACACCTGTAGAAGCATCATAATCAAAGTCAGACACCTTATAATAACCATCATACTGGTAGCCTCTCACCAGACCCACGGGCTTGCCCTCTTTCAACATGAAGTCGTTGCGCGGAGTCTGTCCGGAGGAAGCCCAGCCCGAGCCATACAGTATGTCCTGACCGTCAGGCAGCTCATCTACCCGGTTGAAGTTCATGTTGTAAGTGAAGTTCATGGTCAGGTTGAAGTTCTTGGTGCGCACCAGAGCAGCATTAACAGCAAGCTCTATACCCTTGTTAGAGGTCTTGCCCAGGTTGACATACTGGTTGGTGTAGCCCGTAGAAGAGTCTATCTGCTGGTTCATAAGCAGGTCTTTGGTCGAGTTGTAATAGAAGTCCAATGTACCATTGATGCGGTTGAAGAAGCCGAAGTCGAAGCCAATGTTACGCGAGATGTTGGTTTCCCACTTCAGGTCGGGGTTATATTTCAGACCTGATGGCTTGTATATCTGAACCGTCTTCTCATCCCACACACCCGTACTGGCCTGCCAGAGCTCATTCCATAGTCCGGAGTCGATGTTGTCATTGCCCGCGGTACCATACGAGAGGCGGAGCTTCAAGTTGTCTAGCCAGTTGTGCGCTCCTGCCATGAACGGTTCGTCAGAGATACGCCAAGCCAGGGCAGCAGCAGGGAAGTAGCCCCAATGGTGGTTCGGACCAAACTTGGAAGATCCGTCGGCACGCATCGTCGCGGTGAAGAGATACCTGCCCAGCAGTGAGTAGTTTACACGGCCGAACCACGATTCCGTGGTTTGTGGCACATCATAGCTGTTCTCATAACGGTTGTCTGCGGGATAAGCCGTGGCGTCGCCCATGTTTATCAAGCCGAAGACACGGTCGCGTGTCCAAGCCTCACCCATAGGGAAGCCGGCGCCATATACGGTGAGTGCGTCCGACTGGCGCTTGATTTCCTCATTACCCAAGAGGAAGTCGAGATGGTGCTTGTCGCCCAAGCCTTGCACGACATAATTGATTGTGCCCAGGAAGCGCCAGTTCTTGCCGTTGGTTTTGCCATACTTGGCATACTTATATCCCTTTGTGAAGAGGCTGTTGATAGAGCCGTCGTCATAATACTTCGTCTCGCCCCAGTTGCGGCCCATGGCATATTCGGCACGGGCGGTGAGACCTTTCACGGGAGTGAACGTCAGAGCGAAGTTGCCACGCAGCCTGTTTTTGTTCACCTTATTATATAACATAGACTGTATGGCAACCGGATTCTGCGACGGGTCTATGTTGTTTGCGCCCATACCAAAGAGCGTGAAGTCGTCTGTGCCGAAGGGTTTGTCGATAGGACGATACTCAAAGGCCGACGAAAGGATGGAGCCTTTGCTCGACGTAGTGGGGTCAGAGCCCAGCACATTCATGTCAGAATAGCGCACATCCATGTCGAACGTCAACATCTTATTGATTTTCTGGCTCAGCTTCAGGTCCATAGCCAGACGCTCAAAGTTGGAGTTTATCTTAATGCCGTCATCATTCACGTAGTTGGTAGAGAAGGTAAACTTGGTTTTGTCATTGCCTCCGCTCAGGCTCACATTGTGGTTCCAGCTCGATGCCGTGCGCAGCAAGTCGTCCGTATAGTCGTGTGCCGCCACATTGGCATACTCAGCATAGTGGTTGCCATACTTCTGTCCCAGACCGAAATATTTTGCGATATCATCGCCCGAACCGCCCGAACCGGGGGCGCTGGCGTATGCCCACGTAAGAGCCACATAGTCTTGCGCGCTCATGGCATCAAGCTTCTTGGCAGCCCACTTGGCCTGATAATAGCCGTTATACGACACCGACAGCTTGCCGTCCTTAGCCGACTTGGTTGTGATAAGAATAACGCCGTTACCACCGCGTGAACCATAGATGGCTGTTGAAGAGGCATCCTTCAGCACATCGATGGTCTCAATCTGGTCGGCGGGAATATCATTGATGTCGGTAACGGGGAATCCGTCTACCACATACAGAGGGTCGTTGCTCTGCGTGATGGAGCCTCCGCCGCGCACCTTGATGTTAACCGTGGCTCCAGGGCGTCAGTCTTGTGACACCACCTGCACACCGGCCAACTTACCTTGCAGGGCTTCACCTACGTTAGACACAGGATTGCTCACCAGCGCATCATGGTCTACAGAAGCCACCGAACCCGTCAGGTCACGCTTCTTCACTGTTCCATAGCCGATGACAACCACCTCGTCAAGCTTGGCATTGTCTTCTTCGAGCACAATGTTCAAGTTCGACGAGTTGCCAACTCTCACATTCTTGGTTTTGTAACCCACATAAGAGATACCCAAAGTGGACGAAGGTGAAGCATTGTTGATAGTGAAATGACCATCCATGTCGGTTACGGCAACAGCCTTACCGTTCATCATGATGCTCACACCTATCATAGGCTCACCTTGCGAATCCTTCACGGTACCAGAAATGCCTTGCGCACTGGCAGCCACACACGTCACACTTAACAGTAAGACGGCAGCTACCCTCTTAAATTTCCTATTCATAGAAGTTTCGATTTAGGTATTAATTTGATTTATTCCTTTGTCTTTCATTGAAGTTCTAAGACATTACAAAGATAGATATTATTTTTTTTAATTACAAGAACATTATCCTTTTTCTGTTAAAAATTAACATTTGGAGGATGTAAAGCGCCCAATATCCAAAGCTCCATGTGGTGATTATGAAGTTCTGTTGAAGGATATCAGCTTTATGGGAATCGGCCATGACACCCCCAAAAAAGAAACCGATGTATAACGATGTTGCCAGAGATAAGTCATGCGCAAAACGTTCTGAAGGGACATTTATATATCATTGACTATCAACAACATACAACCAGCATTTCAAAAGGGCCTGTTTGGGCTTGCAAAAAGGGCATTATTGGCTTGCAAAAAGGCCGGTTTCAGAAAGCAAAAACGGCATTTTGCGAAAGTCATTCTATAGGGACACCTCTGGAAAGCAGTCTGACACACCCAGACAGAAAAGGGGGAGCGTGAACAGAAACCCGTCACACTCCCCCAAAGATACCCATTGAAGAAAACCTACTTAATAATTGTCTTTTTTCCGTTAATGATATATATGCCTTTGGGCAACGATGATATAGTTGCGCCCTTCAGGCTAATCCGCTGTCCGGTAAGGGTGTAGATGCCATCTGCCGCGGGCGATGTGGCAGACCGTAGCGTGCTGATGCCCGTGGGCACGATGACCAAAAGGTGGGCCGGAAAGTAGCTGAACTCATAGTTAAGGCTCTCTGCTCCGCTCACACGAATGTTGTAGACACCGGGCGCGGTGAACACGTCCAAGGGATGGCCTAAGCTGTCAGTCACCTCAAACACAGGCTGCGTGGTGAGCTCCACGGTGGTTTCGCCATTGCGCAGACTGTCTATTGCATAAAGACCATGAAGGGCCTGCCCCGCCTCTATGGTATCGTCCAGCGCCCTGAGGTTGGCCATGGCCTTCATAATGGTGAGTGTGCCGTCCTCAAAGTCTACCGACTCATCGGTGATGCTGCCTTTCTCTGCATGAATAACATAGTCGCCTGCGGGTGACAGGGCTGTGGCTTCACAAGAAAGAATGGGCTTGCCGTCTACATAATCGCCATAGATGCGGTAGCCGAAGCGTGGATTCTCGTCGCCATAAGTTTTCAGGGCATTACGCACCCTGATGGTTGTACCAAACTCAGAGATATTCTGCGACAGCTCTTTCCAGTTGGCGCTACGCTTATAGAGCTCGCTCATGCCGGACCTGACATATAGGGTCACGTTGCCCGCATTGATGCCGCTGAACACCTTAACGCCCGTTCGGGGCACGCGCTTGCCCATGACCTTGATGGACGACAGACCACTGACAGAAGCAAAGGCATAACTGCCCACACTGTCAAGAGACAATGGCAACGTTACGTTCTGCACGCCTCGCATAGCCGAAAAAGCATAGGGGCGCACCACACGGGTGCCTGAGGCAAGCATCAGCGAGGATGCCGCATGGGGCAAGACGGCCTCCACCTCGGTGGTATCGCTATTATATAAGATGTTATCTTTCAGGGCATAATACTTCTTCAACGAAGCCGGGAGAGCAACAGAATCGAGGGCTGACATACCAGACAATGCCCCCAAACCCAGAGAGTCTATGCGCTCAGGAAGCAGAAGGACGCGCAGAGAAGATGAACCGTAGAAAGCACGTTCGGGAAAGGTGCCCTTATGTGTGTTCAGACGGCGTGTACCCTCTATCAAGTAGTCTTCTCCACCACTCACGATGCCCGCCTCCGAGAGGTCGAGGGTACGCAGCTTGGAGCGTGAAGCTACACCAGTCGAATCAAGTCCGGCCAATGAACGAAGGTATTTCACATCGGTCGAGTTGATGTCTCCCCGCACCTTGAGGGTTGTGATGCGCGATGCAATAGAGTCAGCAACAAGCTGCCGGAGCTCACCGGGCTGAGATACGTTCAGCGTGTCGCTCACATCAGCCACCTTGTCACTCTCTATGCCTATCACCATGTCTTGATCTGAGGAGAAGGAATAGGTTTCCGGATTGAGGAGGGCAATATCATAATAGCCCTCGTCCGAGCCTTCCCAGCCCCAGTTCACCCACACGCGGCCCTCAGTGTCGTAGCCACAGAGCACAAACTCATGACCTCCGTTGTAGTTGTCTACGCCTCCGTAGAGCACGGGGCGGTCGTTGCTCATCTCGTTATATATCATCTCCATCCACTGCCTCTCGCTGAAATTGGAGCGTTCGTAATAAGTGGCAGTCTCCGGATAGCCGAAGTTGCGCACCAAGCCGTCACGTGCGCTGTAGGTGTAAGTGCCCGACCCGTCGGTGGCATACTGCATATCAGAAGCCACGCCACAGTCAAGCATGAGCTTAGCCACAGCATTGCCTTGCTCTTGCGTGTAATTTCCCGAATAGTCATCCAGCATGTTGGCCCAGTCGTAGGTGCTCTGCGAGAAGTCTACGCTGACCGTTGTGTGCGACCTGTCAGCCTGTAACACACTCACCGAGTGGGTGCCCTGCCCATGCTCGGGCCATTTATGATAATACAGTATCTGGGCCATGGCCGTGGCAACACATCCTGTCACACACCGACCGGTTCCTCCATATCCCTGCCAACTGCCTGTTCCGGATGCTGTTCCTATCGGACAGAGGTTGTTATAGGGAGCTTCCTGCCCCCAGTGGCAGGTTATCATAGGCGCTACCGACGCCTTGTATCGAGAGGCGTCGGGCGCTGTCGTGGTGCGTTTGCGGCCGCTTTGCACGATGGCATTAACCGCCTTCTCGGCCGTTTGCAGATACCACTGAAAAGAGGGGTTGTCTTTCTGCGAGAAAGAGGCCTGCGAATAGCCCAGCACTTCGGGCACCAAATCGTCGTTGCTGATAATGGCAAAGCCTCCGCCATCATAGCCATAGATAGTGAAGGCCTTGTTGGATGCCAGCATCTTGAGATTGCCTCGGCGCGCTTCCGTCTTCATTCCGGGATGCACGCTGTGCCTGAGCACACGCTCAGCGGCTTGCTCCATCAGGGCTTTGTTGCGGGGTGCGGCTGTCATATCCATGCACAGACAAGCCAGTAAGCAAAAAACTATTAATCTATTGATGTTATGCATATAACCCAAGTAATAAGGAACATGAACAATAATGTTTGTAAAAGGTAAAAAGCAAGCCGTCGCCCTGCTCTGAACAAGGCTGCGGCCTGCTTGTTGAATGGTGAGAGCGACTTGTGCCCAAGTGGGTGCAGGCCCCTCTCTCCCATTCTGTTCCAAACGCTATTTGCGCAGTATGGTCTTCACACCATTGATGATGTAAACGCCCGGACGAACACCCTTCAGGCTGGAAGCATCCTTCATGACGCGCACACCGTCGAGCGTATAGACATCAAAACTCTTCACACCGGAAGCCTCAAGGTTGCTGATGCTCGTAGAGATGAGTGTCTCTATAGGAGCAGACTCAGAGCCATCGGCATAAACGGCCGTCACCTTGAAGGTATACTCACCGTCGGCTGTCGTAGTGAGGTCGGTGTATTGGGTAGACTCAACCTGTGCCATGAACTCACCGTCGCGATATACATTGTAAGCCACAGGAGCAGAAGAAACCTCGTATGTGAAGTCGTCTATCATGAAGACAAACTGCTGGTCGCCGCCTGTAGTATGGCGTACAGCCAAATACTTGGTGCCTTCAGGAACATCAACGCTTATTTGCGTCCATGTACCGGAGCTCTGCGTATAGTCAGAGCCCAACTGTGTGAAGCTGGCCTTGCTGTTGTCTGTGGTAGAGGTAAGCACCTGGAACGTTTCTGTTCCGTAGCCGTCGCCCTGCAGATTGTTCACCCAGAAGCTGATGTGCTGAGCCTTTCCGGAGAGACGCGGAGTGACAAGCCAGTTGTCAGCATCTACAAAGTTATTGCCAGATTCGTCCAGCTGATAGATAGCTACAAGTGCCTTTGTGCCGGAATGTGGGTCAAGACCCTGTCCTGTCTGGAAGATATCAGAAGGCTGCCAGTCCATGAATGCGAACTGTTCGCCCTGATGCTCGTAAGAACCTTGCTGAGTAAGGCTACCAGAATAGCCACCATCGTCATAGGTAGTCCAGTCGCCGAAGCTTGTGCTCCACGGTGTGTAGCCCTCAAAATCATCGGTCACTGAAGTAGAAGACGAAGTCGGAGCGGTCCATGACAGCTTGGTGGGAGCCAGGCCATTAGCCTTGAGGTCTGTAGGAGCGGCCACATCGGCTGCAACAGCCTCTATCGTAGCCGATGCCGAGTTGTTGGCGGCCACCAAATCACCGGCTGCCGTAACCTGAGCCGTCACATTGAGAGAGGAGCTCTGGTCGAGCGTTGTGGTGCGATAGTCAACAGGCACGGTGGCTGTCTCAAGTGTAGAAAGTTGCTTATTGATGGTGGTATCGGCCACCTGCTTGCCGTTCACCTTAACAACCAGGCGTGCATTGTTCAGAGCATCTAAGCCCTCATTGCTTACCTTTGCCACGAGATGGGCCGTCTGACCCTTGGTTACCGTTGCAGGAGCGGTCAGTTCTACAGCGGCGTCACGCTGCTCGGGATCGATGATATTCAGGTTGTCTATATATACATAGGTACTCTGCATGTTGCCAGTTGCAGTAGCCTGGATGCGAATGATGGCATAATCCTCATCGGCAAGCGATGCGGGCAGGTCAACGAAAGCACGCTGCCAGCCTGTCTCTGTATTGGTAGAGAGATCTTTGGTGTACACAGGAGCATCTGTAGAGCCGTCTTTGTGCTCAACCACAATCTTTAATGTTGCAGGAGTAGAACCGTCCACCTTATAATAGAACAACAGTTTGGGATGCACTGCACCTGCAAACGATATCTTACCAGTTTGTATATAGCCGTCGGCTGCCGAAGAACTGTTGAACGACAGTGCACCACCATCGCCGTCATAAGCCTCATCAGGGGTGATGCCCCATGAGTATTCAGGCGTTGAGCGATGTATGCCGAAGAACTTATCCTCCAGGGTCTGGTTCTTAAAGCTGTCATGGAACGGCAACAAATAAGGCTTGCCCACCACAACAGCTGCCGAGCCGAAGCCGCTCTTGCCGGCCGCATTGGCTGCCCTGACGGCCCACATGCGGTAGTTCTGTACGTCACCCTCGTTGGTGTTCAGACCCGTCACGTCATAAGCCGTTGTTCCGGTAACGGATGAAACAGAGTCTGACAAGTAACCTTCATCATCTACGTTGAAGATGTCATACCTCACCTCGGCAGGCTTGATGATGCCACCGTTGGCGCCACTCACGGCATTCCACGACAGATGAACAGAAGTTGTCTTGTCTAATGCCGACACTTCCGGAGCTGCGGGAACGTCTACGCCTACGTAAACAGTTACAAAACTCTTCTGCCCGATGCCGCTTGTGTTGTAAGCCACCACGGTGTAGGTGTTGTTGCCCTGCGATGCATTGATGTCAGCTACGCTGTAAGCAGAACCCGGAACAGGCTTCTTCACCGTGCCGATGACCTTTGTGCCCTTTGCCACAGTAATGCTGTCGAGGCTTGACAGTGTGCTGCCGTCGATGGCCTTGGTGGGAGCATTAAACGATATGGTAGCTCTGAGATAGCCATTAGCATCGGCTGTAGCCTTGAGAGCTGTAACCGTATCAGGTGCAGTGGCCTGCGGAGCTAAGTCTACAGAGACAGAATCGAGCTGCAGATAATATCTGTCAGGATCAGAAATAGCGTGGAAGCCGAAGTAATAGCTTCCGTCTTCATCGGCTGTGATGCGCTTTGAGAAGATACGCCACTTGTCATTGTTGAGCAAGGTGTCCTTCTGCAGCTCATTAGTCATGTCAGCCACGGTGTTGCCACGGCCCCAGCTGGCTGCCAGCCTCTCGGGGAAAGCACCACTGGATATAGAGCGTGCCTTGAAGGTTACGTCGTAGGCCTTGCCTGCCTGCAAATGTATAGGCGGAGAGATGAGCCAGTCGTCACCTTGATTTTTGGTGCTCCAGCGATAGGCCGCGCACTTATCGCTCTTTTCCCATTGCCAGGTACTGCCATCGTTATTGGCATCTATCACTGTGAAGAGACCTAAGCTCGTGGTGAAATTTTCGAGGAATGGCACTTCAACGGCACTGCCCACAAGTTTGCCATCGCTCACTCTCACAGCACTGCTGTAATGACCGTTAGAAGCAACAACGCCATAGCTGAATTGCTTCAGAGCGTTTGTAGGAAGCGTTTCTGTAAACGTTGTCTGCGTCAGAGCCTCAGCCACCTTGGTCGTGTCAGTGCCTGATATGCGGTAAACGTCATAAGTCAGGTCGCCCAGATAGCCTCCATGAACGCCTGCCGAAGGTCCCTGCCATGTAACCGTGGCCTTGCCCGTGTCGTCAACATCAAACTTCACCGTGTCTGGGGGCAGTGGTGTGTCGTAGCCCACATAGCCCGTAAGGCGTGACGTAGGACCGAAACCAACGCTGTTGCCAACCCGTATAGCAAAATGATTGACACCCTCTTGCGCTGTCACCGGCACAGAGGTCACAGCGCCCGGTGTGGTTGTGCCCTTCAATGTGTCTGAGCCATTCACTATCACCTGGTAGTTGAGCGAGCCCGAGAGTGTTGTTGTGCCGTCGAAGGTGCGCGTAGGAGCCTTGAAGGTCACGTTGCCTGCCAGCGCGCCACCCACGAAGTTGAGAGCCGAGTCGGTCACTGCGGCAGGGGCACCGTCTTCAGCTGCGGGGGCAGGAATCACCATACCAATATACATACCGTTGGCATAGTCTGACGAATAGTCACCCACCTTGGTGGCTGCGCCCGAAGTAAGGTTCACCGTATAGAGGCCACTCACGCCGGCAGAGTCAGTAGCTGCCCAGTAGAACACGTTGCTCTTGGGATCTATCTCACCACTCTGATAATAATAAGTGCCCTGATAATTGGCCACCTGAATGCCTGTAGCACCCACCAGGGTCTCGCTGCCCGTGGTGCGGTCTATCTTATAAAGGTTGCCGTCTGATGCCACACCATAAGCAAAGCCATCCTTGGCGATACCCATGGCAGCATAAGTATGTGTGGCGGTACCTACGGTGGTACGTGTGAGCGTGTTGTAGTCTATCACACCGAACTCCTCAGCTGAGGCGTCAGCATTATAGAATTCGCCGAACGTCTGGTCTGTTGCTGGGTCATGGGCCGTTTCAACTGCTATGAGCGAATAGTTGTCGCCCAAGCTCTTGGGCTGGTCGGCCAGCTCCCATGTATCGGTGTCGAAAGAGTAGAAATAAACCAGAATGATGCCCCACCCGGCATAGGATGTGTCGAGATAAACGCCTCCCAGCTTCCCGTCATATAGTCCTACGCCTCCGTTGAAATAGCCTTTGTTGTAAGAAACAAGCTCCGTGGGCGTCATGGTAGCCGAGGGCGTGAGCGAATAGATGCCCGCAGCAGACTCGGTCATAATATTCATCCACAAGGGCAGTTGCACGCCTCCTGATGTCAGCAGGCTGTTGGCAACCTTGCCACCCTTGCGCACCTTTATCATACGGCGCGCATCAGAAAACTGATTGCCACTGCTCAGTCCCAGCGACTTGCGCTGAAAGAGCAGAGGATGATCTCTTTTTACCTTTGCCAAAGCATCATTGTTGACCTTTGACTGACCTTTGAGGCTCTTCGTCAGCTTGACCGGCAACAACGGTTTGGTAATTCCCTGTGCCGAGGAAGGTGTTGCAGCGACGAAAGCCATCAGGCTTGCAGCTAATAAAGTAATTGGTTTCCTCATAAACTTACTTTTAGTTAGTTAATTAATTACTATGCAGTTGAATCAAGGGTAAAATTAGATAAAATATTCAACAAAGCATCTATTCACGAATAGTTTATGCATATTATTTAAATGTTATTAATATTTAAGCCTACGAATTAGTCATATTATAAATGTTTGTTAACACTTTAGAAACACATCTACATACTTTCAAATTAATACTGTCATTCAAAATATAGACAAAAACAGCACTTTTGTTAAGCAAACAGCATATATTTAACTTCTTTACAAAAATATTACTCACAATAGATAAAAATCATTATAACTATGTCTTACTTAGGCCTTTTACAATTTTTTATGCATATCACATAACACAAAAGCGAAACATGAGTAGGACAAACTCCAAGTTTAAACAACTAGCAAATTGAAACTATAAATTGCTATATATTTTACATATCGAAAGCATTTTCCCTATATACCACATCGTTGCAACATCATTATTTCGTATATACATTACGCAAAAGCAATTCACATTAAAGAATGGAGATTAAGTGAGCACCAATTTTTAAAGCAAAAATTCTGTTAAGAAATGATACGAATAAACATACAACTTCCTCGTAAGGTTCTGTATATATGGCCTACGCATCCGAAAAGAACACGCAAATACCATCTCCAACGAGTCAAAAGAACATGCACGAGGCTAAATGATGAAAGCAAAAGCATCGTTATAAAAATATTGTGTTTTTATACAAAGCCATGGTTTATGGACCTAAACTAAAGGGCAGGGTGAGAGGCGGGTGGAATATGGGTGGAACACAACGGTCATCTCAACTTATATACAACATTCTAATATTCAGCAGATTACGCACTTGGGTGGAATGGGTGGAATAGGAATTACACAAAAATTAATGGGAAATGTATTCTGACATTCTTCATCACCTCTCCGAAACAGGCGTTTCTGCATCATAAAAGGGGCCTTTTTAGCAAGCAAGACAGGGCATTTGGGAAAGCGAAAGCGCCCTTTTTTGCTAATGGATATTCCTCTAAAGAAAAGTCCGTGCAGCCAAGCAAGCGACCACACGGACTCAGAATTATTTTTACTTATCTATGATGAAGTGCTACTTCACCACAATTTTCTTTCCACGGGTAATATAGATGCCGCTGGGCAGGCCATCCAAACTGTTGCCCACATACTGTCCGCGGAGATTATACACCGGTTGGTTGTCCGAGACAGGGGCGCTATTTATCACAGCATTAATGCCCGTGGCAGCCCTATCTATGATGAAGCGGAAATTCTTCCACACCGTAGCCTGTTTATAGCTGTCAACACTGCCGTCGGGCACAAGGAGCACACAGTCGGCATTGATGCCGGGGAAGGGGTTGGCCTCTTCTTCGAGAGCCAGTGGCGTAGGCGCCTCACACTCCACAGTGTCGAGACTTACGCAGTTTTCAAAGGCGTTCCAGTCAAGATACTCAAGGGTCTGAGGAAACTTGATGGACTTCAGACTTGTACAGTTGGAAAAGGCATAAGCCGAAACGGTCTGGGTGTTGGGCGACAGCTTTACTTCAGCAAGCTTGTTGCAGTAAGCAAAGAGTCCGTAAGCCACGAAATGGTTATCGTCGGGGAAGGACACTCGCTTCAGGTTGCCGCAACCCACGAATGCGCGCTCACCAATGCGCTTCATTCCTGCCGGAATGTCAAGCTGCTCTATCACATTGTTGTAACCAAAGCATCCCTCGCCTATCTTCGTCAGATTACCGCCGATAGTGATGGTTTCAAGATTGCGACAGTAGGAGAATCCGAAGTCGCCTATCTCGGTAAGACTGGCCGGGAAAGGAAATTGCTTGAGCGCAGAGCACTTATAGAAAGCACCATCTCCTATTCGGGTGATATGGCCGGGCACGTTTACTTCTGACAGGTTGGGATTGTCATAGAACAATCCGTTGGCTATCTCCGTGAGGCTCTCCGGCAGATGAACGGTTTTCAGGTTACGACATAGATAGAAAGGTTCATTGAGGGATGTAAGTCCGTCGGGGAAGGTTACTTGCTGCAAAAGCGAGTCTGACTCAAACACGCGCGAGCCAAGGGTGTCAACCGACTGAGGGATGACGACAGATAACAGAGAGTCGCAATCGGCAAAGGCTCTGTCGCCTATCGTTTTCAGCCCGTCCGGAAGGTCTATTGTCTTCAATGCCGTGGCATAGAAGGTCTCGACGGGTATCGCCTTCATGTCAGACGGAAGCACCACAGAGCGCAGCGAATGGCAGCCTGTAAACATGTTCTGCCCGACATACTTAAGGCCAAAGGGCAACTCTATGCTCTCCAAACTTGTGCTGTGCGCAAAGGCACTGTTGCCGATGCTCGTCACCGTAGACGGGATATTGACGCTACGCAGACTGTCCATATCGAAGAAGGCTAAATCGCCAATGCTCTCCAATCCCTCGGGCAGGATGACGCCAGGCAGCATCTTACATTTGATGAAGGCGCTACCTGCCACTGTCTTCAGTCCCGCCGGAAGGGTTATGCTGGTGAGAACGGAGTCCATGGCAAAACTTGCAAAGCCCAGGCTCGTCACACCGTCTCCTATAGAAACCGTTTGCAAACTGTCACAATAAGCCAGGAAGCGCGTGCCGAGATGGGTTACGCTATTGGGCACGCTGAACGATCGTACGGCGATGCCGCGGAAGGCATTGTCGCCGATATACTCAACCGAATCGTTTAATACGACGTTCTTCATGCGCCAGTTGCCTAAGTAGGCATTGTCGCCAATGGTCTTGACATGCTCGGGCACGGTGGTAGCGCGGAGGTAATAGCACTTCTCGAAGGCGCTCTTGCCAATGGCCTTTGCTCCGGTGGGCATGAGCACCTCGCGCAGCTTCCAGCATCCCTTGAAGCAGAAGGCCGGTATCTCATCGTCAGCTGTCACACGGGCCGTCACGCCATCCTCCTGATAGAAGGAGCCTCCACCCCTGATGATGCGTGCACCGGTAAGGTCAAGACGATTGAGAACGCCCACTGTCAGGTTTTCATCGCCTCCGTCATAGCCCGCCATGCGTCGCAGTTCGGCAATGTCGTCGCCGTTAAGGTTGCCTTTCACGGTAAGATCGGTTATCACGTTGGCCTTATCTTCAAGCTTCTGTTTGAGCATTCCGGCCTGCTCAAGCGTCACAGTGGCCTTGCCGTCAGTAACGACGAGCGTGTCGGGCTCGCCTTCTCCCGGGTCCAAAATATAATAGGTATCCTTCAGGTCGGCCGACGCCGGCAGCTGCAAGTAGGCTTCGCCTTGTGCCACGGTGGCAGTGTTGGCACGCACAAAGGTGCTGTCTGCCAGTGTATAAGCAACCGTGTTGTCGTTGCTGCTCGTACTGATGTCGTACAGTGCTGGACGCAAGAGGTTGTCGCCACTAAACTGCGCGTTGTCATCCTCAGCTATGGTGAAGGTGTATTTTGTGGCCTTACCCTTCTGGAAAATAACCGGAGTGCCGGCCGGTACAACGGTTGTGATAGGGGTAAGCGTAAGAAAGGCCTTGCTCTTGCTGTTGTCTACGCCACTGACGGCATACACCTTCAGCTGATTGGCTACAGCTTGCGAAACGTCTACATTCACGCCCAGGGTGAAGCAAGCAAACTTCTTTCCCTTTGGGAAGGCATATTGCCAAGAGCGCGCGGCATGGTCGCTATAGTTGGGTCCCCATGCGTTGGAATAGCTTGATTCGGCCGTATCGTTGTCCTTGATGATGAATTTCGTGGGCGAGTCATACTCAAAATTAAAGTCATAACCCGACACAGCATAGGCATTCTCTGGCGCTGTGCCAAGCATGAAAGCATGCTCCAGCTTGGGGCAGTCGGTGAAACTGGCATCGCCGATGGGCCATACCGAATAGCTGTCGCCCTGCACCGTGGAAGGGATGACGACATAAGGCAGCACCGAGCAGCCATTAAAGGCTCCTGTGCCGATGGTTGTGAGTGACTTGGGCATCTGCACATACTGCAACTGGGTGCAGCCTGCAAAAGCATTGTCGCCTATGGTTGTCACGTTGTCTGAGATAATCACCGAATGCAACTTACGCTTCACATTGACAAAAGCCTTTGTGCCTACGGCACTCACGGCATAGGTCTTGCCGTTGTGCTCAATGGTTGCGGGCAGAACCACATCGGCTTTCAGTGATGTGGCATCTGTGTTTACTACCGTTGCTTTTCCGCTGCCGACGGTGTAGCCCAGTCCGTCGATGTAGAACGACGCATCGTCTTGTGCCACTACTCCCAGTTGGGGCATTGCCACTAAGAGCAATGACATGAGGTAATGTTTCTTCATCTGCTTGAATATTAAATGGTTTGTAAATAGGATATAGCTGTTTAAAGGAATATACGAAGTTTCTTTTAAAGAAGGAACACATCAACGATGATACATCTTCCTTGACCTTACGGACACCTTACCTTCATTGGAACGTTGTATGACCAGGCCCTTGAACGAGGAGCCAACGCGACACCCTGTGAGGTCGAAGTATTCTGACTTGGCTTTCGTGGCAGCACGCGGCTGCTCAATGGCGTTGGTTGTTTTCAGCGTATATACTGTGCCATAACAGCCGTAGCCGCACCAATAGCCCTCAAAGGGCTTCCAGTATTTGTCAGACGTTTCTCCATAAACCAGTCCGTAGATACAGCCGGGACCCGTTCCGTCGAGCATAATCGTGTTACCTTCGATGGTGTAAGTAACTTCAGTGACCGACTCGGCACGCTCATAACCGGAACCACTGCTGTAGAGCATGGCGGTCTTGATAGGCAGTGCGAGCGAGTCTAAGCCCTCATACTGCTTGTTGCGTGTTGTGACATAAACGGTCTGGCCCAAAGGGATGTGTATTTTCGTACCGTTGTCAGAGAGTGTTCCGCCCACCCAAGCATTGTCGTTATACTTGCTTACGGAGTTTTGGATGTACACAGAGTCGCCACAGAAGACGAACTGCGCCTCTCCATCCTCATTCTGCAGAATGGGCGTCTGGTTCTTAACACAATAAGCTGAGCCTGCCGTGCGCTCATAGACGCGCAGCTCGCCCTTGGGTGTTTCTGTGATTTGAGCCTGACATTCATTGCTGAAAGAAGGCAGCAACAGACCCAAAGCAGCAATTGCTAGATGTGTGTAGTTTTTTCTCATAGGTTTGAATGCGTTAATTTACAAATAAGTAGTCTCTTTCTTCGTAGGCAAAAGCCTCTTCCATAAAGTCAACCTAACACGCTGCAAAAATATAAATTTCCTATCAGAAATGCAAAAGTTTATCTACTATTTTTGATATTCTGTAGTAAAACAACCATTAAATATATCTTATTTCTTGAATCAAATCTATTTGCGACGCATATCTAACGCAACATAAAGATTTACTCAAACGGGCGCGCATGTATACGCTCGTTGGTATTCGGCCCTTGTTCTTCGCTTGTGCAAGCTCCGCATCCAATCATAATCCAACCAGTAGGGACGCAACCTGGATGTTTTCGCATATAATATGCTAACCGCACCTTGTTCTTTAGTGGGCGAACACACGAGGAGTACGTCCCAACGGTCCTTGATGTATTATTGTGGCTGTAACGCATGGGTTAAAACCTCTACACCAGGTTAGCACCGGCCGTTTCATCTGTTGCCCTTCATCCTGTTATGTGTCTTGCACAGCATCTGGCAGTTGTCTATGCTCGTAGAGCCGCCCTTGCTCCATGCCGTCACGTGGTCGGCATCCATCTCGCTGGGGCGATAAATATGCTTGCGCACGCTGTCGTTGCTACTCATTGCGCACAACGGGCAGTTGGAGACGCCCTTGGCCTTGGCCTCTTTTGTCTGCCGCTCGTATACGGTCTTGATGGTGTGCTTGTCAAAGAGCCGGATGTTGAGCAGCCTGGTGTCCCGGCAACCGCCCAGCACATATTCAAAAATGCCCTTCTTGTTGGTCACATACTCATCTGCCATGAGCCGGGCTACTTCTGCTTCAGTGTTTTCAGGATTGTAGGGTGTGTTGTGATAACGTTCGTAAAGCCTGCCCCAATCCAGACCGCACTGTTCTGAATACAAAGTAGGAAAGACGCTGCTCGCCCAGTCTATCACGCTGTCGAAATAAACCGTGACGGGCTTGATGTTACCATCCTTACGATGCTCAGCCATATATCCCTCTATGTTGTCCTTGCCCTTGCTCGCCCACTCAAGAGCCGTTTGCAGCACTTCCTGCCTTTTAGGGTCGCCCTTGACGTAGGAGCCCCAAGAAAAAGGCCCTTTATGCTTGCCATTTCAAAACAAATAGTTACCTTTGCATAAACTTTAGCTGCACCCGGTAATTTGAAAGCAGCTTTCATTGCTCCTGTGGCAAAAGTTTTGCAAAAAAGAAAGGAAGATTATGGCAATAGAAATTAAGGCAATACCTACCTTGGAAGGTAAGGATGCAGAAAGATTCATACAGCGTGCTGATGAAGCAGAACGCAAGTTCAAGGGCTTTGACGGCATAGAGAACACACCTGCATTTAAGGCAATGCAAAGCATTCTGCGTAAATCCGGAATGACAAAATAATGGGATTCCTTGACGAGCACTGCTTGTTTCATGAGCTTACTGACGAGAAAATTTGTATTCCTGTTCACTTCAGAGGAGCAGGAATTTATCTATACTGGCGGTAAGAAGGGCGAGCGCGTCGAGTTAGATACGAGACTGATGTACTTTGATTTGATGGATTTATCTACTTCAGATGCAAACAATAACAGATAAACTCGAAATAGAGAAATTGCTTACAAGGCTCACAACTTACATTGCCAATAAGCTACATTTGTCGACTATGGCTGCTGTCGGTGCAGTATGCATGTCAAAGGTAGCCAATGAGTTGGCTGGAGGAAAGATACCAGAAAGAACTTCCTTTGAAGAATTATCGGAGAGATTACTCAAAGAAGTAACGATGGCGCAATAAGTGAACACTACTTTAATGGGTGAAAGACATACGCATCAGCTGAGTCACTCAACTCAAAGATCAAATGCTTCTGGTCGCAGGTGAAAAGAGTTAGAGACATCCCTTTCTTCATGTATCGTTTAGCAACAGTTTTGGGTTAGCGACTATATGCACTCCACAGGATTTGTCGGTTGCGCCCTTGTTTGTTAAGACATTTTTCTTTGTTTTGGGTTACAAATATAGCAAAAGGCAGAAAATCTTTCCCTGCCTTTACGCCTATTCTTTTAAAAATCACATTGATAATCAGATGATTATTTCAATAACTCCCGATTTGAAGCATTACCCAAGAGGTGTGCTGTCAAGGATTCTGTTATTCTTCCTCTTTTGGCTTTTCTTTATCGCCTTTCTTTTTATAAAGCATGAGACTGTCAGATTTTACATAGAATATTGGTGCGTTGATATTACTAATTCTTATTGAATCCTCTGAATACGGCGTTAAGTTAAGCATACAGATATTCGCTTCAGATTCGCTACTCAATATAATTCGATGGCCTTTCTGGATAAATATATATTTTCGTATGCCTGTAATACTAACGGCATTACTAACCTCTACCACTATTCCACCAGTCAAAGGTGTTCGTTTATTCTCAACCCAAAACATATCAATATTTATAATACTATCATTGCATTGGAGTGTAGTTGAGAAAACTTCGTTGGTATAGTTATTTTTACTCGCACAACTGACGAAAACTATCATAGGAAATAGTAAGAATATAATATGCCTCATAAACCAACAGTTGTTTTATTACCACTACTATCTACCACATAATTCCAATCAACATTATTTCTTTTCTGAAAAGAATAAATTTTAAACTACATTTTGTCGAGTTGAAAATTTCGCACGAGAATGGGATTCTTTGATTGATAATAGTCATCTCCTATGCGGAAATATCTACAACTCTTTCCGTATATGATAACTTTCAAAGTATCCTCACTCTCCTTTTTATTAACCAAAATTAAAGTCATTACATCTTTGCCTATAACCGGTCCTTTTATCTTTTTTGATTCAATAATATTATGCACTACATCTACATCACTACAGATTTTCAATTCTTTACCAAAAGAGTAAAGAGAATGAAATTCATAATTATTTATCCTAACCAAGTCATTTCTTTTACAACAACTTACAAGGGATAATAAAATACTAGCGATCAATAATTGCATCTTCATAACTTTCTTTGGTTTTATTACCCGCACTTTTGACTACAACAGTATTAGGACTATTCTGAAGTTGATTGTATGTGCTATTTGGAGTAAAAGACTTATGAAAAGGATTGAGATTTACTAAGATACCTCTCCAATCTGTAATGCTTTCCTCTCTAATAAAACCTACACCTGACTTATTTATACCATTTGCTACAAATGTTGTACAATTATTCGATTCTTCATTATAAGGATTTCCTTGTTGTATTAAGGATACATATTCTTGTTGAAAATTATATGTTTGTTCGGCTGTTATATTTAATCTGATAATTCCATCAGGAGCATAACCTTCTCCATAACCCTCAACAGAATTCTCCATAATATTACTCTGTAATATTTCTGGAATTTGGGACATATCATGTCTTGACATATATCTTTCTAATGCAGAATGGTTTGTGTTTTTTTTACCATTTGTTGTTATATAGAAAGATTGTGAGTTATAGACAGGTTCTACGTCTTCTACAGCAGCTTTTCCTCCTAAATTAGCTGATGACGGCCATAAATCATAATATGTATATATCCCCTTAGGTTCATATCGTTTGACTCCATTTGTATTTACATTTAATTTGTAATTTTCAACAACAACACCCGTGTGTCCTATGCGCGTTCTACCTGTCGCATCAGAAGATTGGGTTGCCCAAATAACAATCCATGCCTTTTTCCCATCGGGATCGAACATTATTATTGGATTTTGATTACAATATACATATGGGCTTACATCACGTGCTTTTTCTTTTAAAGGATCCACACTCATCCACAAACTCAACCTCGGCTCATAGTACCTTGCACCATAGTAGTACATACCTGTTTCCTCGTCAAACTCCTTGGCGTTGAAGAGGTAAGGCGTATTCCAAGTGTTGTTGCGTTCCTCGATGAAGACTTCGCCGAACGGAACATACTCGATATGCTGCACCACCTCGCCGTCCAAGTTGGTGATGTAACTACTGCTACCCAAATGGTCTGGGTGGTAGTAGAACTGCATCTTCTCGTATGTGTCGCTCTCTTGGAAGTTATTCTTCATTGCTCTTGCCATTACACGTGACTGCGCTGCCTCCAAACTGCCGTCATTACAACAGAAGCCCTTGCCATCGACATAGTCGTTGTTGTCCTCGCCATTATACGGCACTGCAAAGGTAATGCAAATCGAGAGCAATACAAAATGAATTCATTCATTTATATTGCCGAGATGCAGCTTACCTTATCTAAAGGTAGCATAATTATCCTTGATAACCTGCAACTGTTGAGTATATTTAACCTTATAATCAACAGACAAGCCGTCAGTCTCACTACCTGCATACTGGATGCGGCGTGGATCTGAGCCGTAAGAGTCAAAGTCGCCAAGCTTGGAGACAATACGCTGACTGCCGATGTAGATATGCTTGGTGTAGCGTCCGCCTTGGTTAGCCACGAGATACGGGCTGACATAGAGTGAGAACTTGGCGGTATTGGTGCGTCCTCCTGCAAACTCGGAGTTCACATAGATCTGCTCCCCCTCGCCGCTGGTCTTCACCGTGCGTTCACCGTCGGCATCATACCAGTAGTTGCTCACAAAACCGTTGACCTTCGGTCGATTATTCTCACGCTCGGCATAACTCAAACAAGTTTGGCTCTGCTCTCACTTAATCGAATAATTCTCATCTGCTGCAAGGAGCCTGTTCTCCTCGTCCCACTTGAACTTCTGCTCACTTGCCTTGTCGTCTTCCTTACCGTCACTCTTCACACGGGAGGTGTTGATATAGACGAGGTTTCCGTTGGCATCGTAGGTGTAGCGATGACCGTTGTTCACCTTGTCGTTTTCTCCGGCTGTTCCCTCCGTGCGGTAGTTCACGTCCTGAACATTCGCCAGCTGGAACTTGTGTCCCGTTGAGTCTTGATAGGTGTAGGTAAGGTCATAGCCTGCATTGAGTGTGCCGTTGAACTGCACGTTCTGCTGGGTCAGGTGCTGCTTCTTACTCGTGATACGGTGCATGTTGTCATAGCCCATCGCAAGAGTATAGGAAGCCGTCTTGCTGTCAGCACCCGTGTAGGTACCCGTGGCACTTACTAAGCGGTACAGCGCATCATAGGTGTATTGGTGGTTCATCTGTCCGCCGGCCTTGCCGCTCTGTGGAACTGACGCACCGTTTACAACACTGAGAACATTACTTACAGCATCGTATGTATAAGCGTTATCCATAATGGTGTTGCCACCACTATTCACAGTGAGGTTCTGCAATCTACGACGCTGTGGGTCGTAACTGTAGAAGGTCTTGGCTCCGTTGCAGTATTTGAGGTAGGTGCGCTGCTCGAACTTGTCGTTCCATGGCTCAAAACTTAGTTTATAGCCACAAACTCTACTATAATACTGATCCATTAGGGCTTATTTCCGTTTCAAAATAACTTCATCTAATTTTATTTTCTTTCTATTTAGGATTTTAACAATATATTCTCTTTTATTTGAATACCCATTTGATAATAATACATCAATATCTTTCTCTTCTCTACATTTCAATAACAAGAAGTCTTTTTTGTTTATCAATCTACCTGTACATATGATATCATAATCTTGCCCCAAGATATTTAAACAGAAGCTATCAGGCATAATCTTTAACAAATAAATGACCTTCGTTTTGTGATGTCCTATAATGCACGCTTCATAATCTCCAACTATATCAGTAATATTAGTAATAGGTATTTCTTTTAATGTGGAACAAGAATACATAAAAATCAATATTATAATAATCTTTTTCATTTCTTCTTATGACATATTGCTAATTTCAGTTGAGTTGTTCTCTCCGTAGGTTACAGTTCATCTTGCTGCTACCTATGGAAAGGACAATTCTTGTAAAAAGTAGGATTTCTATTTTGAATGTTTTGTATACATTGTTGGTATCATACTCTTTAGCGTGGAGTTTGCCGGATATTGTCGTAAAGTTGATTCTTGATGAGGATATGCTCTAATTTACCATCATTCGCTGGATAAGGTCTCATATAGTGTTAAAACATATTACTTGTTACTATGTTTTTTTTCTATCAATTCAATTCTTTTCGTATTTTCATCAAAGAAAAGGACGCCGTCAGGTAAAGAGTTTATAGGATAAATAAAACAACTACGTTTTTGTTTCTTTACTAAATATTTTATATCATATAATAATTCTCCTGACAATATCAAAGTGTCGGCTTCAAATGAAGCAAAATAGAATTCTACAATTTTATATTTCTTTCCCTTACTTTTTATCCATTTGGAAATGTTTAGCGTTCCATTTCTATTATCTTCAATAGTAAGTCTTAAAGATATTTTCATGTTGGAAAGTTCGAACTTTCCGACATAAAATTTAATACCTTTAGCCAACATATTGGATTGATGTCCTATGAAATATTGTATAAAAAAGAGAAAGAAAAATATAAGCGATATTTTTTTTGTCATAATTTTATTTCTTAACTTTTTTAACTACCTAATATCCGCACCACAATAGTCTCTAACATCTTATAACGTCCTGAGCAACAAAAAGTTGTTCAGGATTTGGCCATGTCAAAAAAATCACTTAACTTAGTGGTGCAAAAAAATAGC
>CABVAZ010000028.1:0-37430 GCA_902496445.1 uncultured Prevotella sp.
AGCTGACCATACATCGGCTGTCCGTTAAAATGTGTACCTTTGTTCATAGTTACTTGTTTTTTTGCAATTACAAAGGTAACTAAAAGGGCTGATACCTCGTGAGAAGTGTCAGCCCTAATTTTGTACAATCAAAAAAGTTTTAGCGGACAGCAATAATTTAAATCTGAGGAAAACGAAACCTCACTACTCTATGCTTTCCGCAATGAGTTTTATCCCCGTGTGGCCGTTACAGTGAATAAGATAGCAACGGGAACCGATGTCAAGGCCATTGAGATTCTTATGTTCATGCGTGACATCAGGAGTGAGAACTACTATGAGCAAATGTTAGGCAGGGCGAGACGCACGATGGACTTGGAAAGTCTGAAACAGGCATCACCGTCAGCAAGCACTCCCAAACTCGGATATGTGATTGTTGATGCTGTTGGTGTAACCAAGTCAGACAAATGTGCTGCAAGGAAAAAGTGTGGCGGTGACGTTAAGCCTACGGTTTCTTTCATGTCCCTGCTAAAAGCTGTAGTGACTGGAGATATATCCGAAGAAACCTTCAGTACGCTTGGCACCCGACTTGAGCACATCGACAAGGTACTGACCGACAAAGAGCGTGAAGAGTTCGAGAAGATTTCTGGTGGGACACCACTCAGAGTTCTTTCTACGAATATAAAAAATGTGCATGATGTTGATAAGATAGAAGAGACTATAAAGGCAGAATATCCCGATTATCCAACCCTTTCGCCTATCGACAAGGAAGAGGTCAGGAAGGAGATCATAAAGAAACGTTGTCTTGAAGCAGCGAGACCCATATACAATCCAAAAGTGCGTGACTACCTGATGACTGTTCGCAATTCCAACGACCAAACGATAGACCCTGCTCTTGATCATCTGACTTATAGTGGTTTCGAGTCTGACGTGGCTGAAACCAAAGCAAAGGTTAGGGAATCTTTGAAGGAGTTTATTGAGACTAACAAGGATGAAATAACAGCACTCAACATCATCTATCATCAGGATTATCGGAATAGGCACATTACGGAGGCTATGATCCATGAACTATATGACAAGATGCAGCGTTATAACAACATGCTCAATGGAAGCATGATTTTCTCGGCTTATTCGGAACTGACTAAGAAAAAAACGGTGTTGAAGGAATTGGTTGACATCATCCAGATTGTCAAATACGAATGGGGGCAGATTCCTGAGATTTACCCATTTGCAGACATGGTGAGGACACGCTATAAAGAATGGATTTTTGAACGTAATGCCAACAAAGGAGGTGTCCGTGGCATAGGAACGGAACCTTTTTCAGAGGAACAGATGAAGTGGCTGGAAATGATTCGTGACTACATTGCCATCAATGCCAGTTTTCAGGTGGATGCCTTGAAGAGTGGAGAGTTCAACAAAATGGGCGGTACAGCCAAGTATTATTCACTGTTTGGCAGCCAGTGGAAGGATATCATAAATGAGTTAAATCAGAAATTAGTAGCATAAGTAATAATAATGGCAGATTCGACAATAAGTAATAAAGTGTGGAATATAGCTGGCATCCTCTTTGATGGTGGCGTATCAAACAGTGACTATTTGGAGCAAATTACATACCTTCTCTTCCTCAAAATGGTTGACGAGGACATGAAGATGCCAGAGGAGTTGAGATGGAACAACTGGCGCAATCTTGAATTGCCGTCTGATTGCGACTGGTCGCTGCTTATGTCTAAGTCTGGCGAGGAGTTGAAGGAACATTATGGCAAGATTCTCTCCATGCTTTCCAAGAAAACGGGCATGATAGGCGAGATTTACCGTGGAGCACAGAATAAAATACAGACACCTGAACATCTACGTAAGGTTATCCAGATGATTGACGGTACGCAATGGAACTCGTTAAGCGAAGATGTAAAAGGCGACATCTATGAAAGTTTGTTGGAACGTATAGCCCAAGACACCAAGTCTGGTGCAGGTCAGTATTTTACACCTCGTGCTCTTATTAAGACCATTGTGAAGTGTGTCAACCCTGAACTTGGAAAGAAGATAGTTGATCCTTGTTGTGGGTCTGGCGGCTTCTTGTTAGCAGCAAAGGACTTCTTACAGAACAAATACACCTCAATGACTGGTCAGCAGACAAGTGACTTGAAACTACAGACTTTCTATGGGACAGAAATAGTACCAAATACTTACCGTCTATGTCTGATGAACCTTCTGCTACATGGTATTGGAGAATTTGGTGGAACACCACCTATCAAGTGTGCTGATTCTTTAGCATCTGCTCCTGGAGATGATGACCTTTGTGAATATGTAATAACAAATCCTCCATTCGGCAAGAAGTCATCTACAACCATCGAGGTACAGGAAGAGGACAAGGAAACAGGCGAGGTAATAACAAAAATCAAGAAGGCACAGGATAATTATGTGCGAGCCGACTTTATTGCCACTACATCAAACAAGCAGCTCAACTTCTTGCAACACATCAAGTCTCTTTTGAAGGTAGGTGGTACTGCAGCCGTAGTTTTGCCCGACAACGTATTGTTTGAAGGAGGTGCTGGTGAGACGATTCGAAAGAACCTGCTGAAGACCTGTGACCTGCATACGATACTACGTCTACCTACTGGCCTTTTCTATGCACAAGGTGTAAAGGCTAATGTGCTTTTTTTTGAGAAGAAACCCTCTTCGGAAAATGCCCAGACAAAAGAGGTTTGGATCTACGACTATCGTACCAATGTAAAGCATACGCTAAAACAAAATCCTTTGCGTGAAACTGACTTACAGGACTTTGTGAACTGCTATCGCCCAGACGATCGTCACCATAGAGAAGAAACCTACAATGCAGAGAGTAATCCTGATGGACGTTGGCGTAAGTTTTCATACGATGAAGTTCTTGGACGAGACAAGACGAGCCTCGACATCACTTGGATAAAACAAGGTGAAGAAGCTGAAGACCTATCTTTACAGGAACTTGTTGGCATCATCAAAGAGAAGAGCAACAATATTATTTTGGCTGTTGCTGAGTTGGAAAAACTTCTTAAAAACTTGGAAAACTGATGGACACAAAGAAACTTCGTCAAAAGATACTCGATCTCGCCATTCGTGGCAAGTTGGTTCCACAGGATCCCAATGATGAACCTGCGTCCGTACTGCTGGAACGCATCAAGGCTGAAAAGGAGCGTTTAATCCAAGAAGGAAAGATTAAACGCCCCAAGAAGAGTACTGCCGATACGTCCCATTATCAGAACTGGCCGTATGAAATACCTAATGGATGGGAATGGATTAGGTTAGAAGACTTGCTTACATTACTTTCTGGTCAAGATTTTCCTCCAGAAAAATACAATGAAAGAGGTGATGGAATCCCCTATGTCATTGGTGCAAGTAATATAGAAAATGAAGAATTGATTATAAATAGATGGACTGATTCACCTTCTGTTATTTCTATACCTAACGACATTTTGATTGTTTGTAAAGGGTCAGGAGTTGGGAAAATAGCCAAGAACAACATAGGGAAAGTTCACATCGCTAGACAGATACAAGCAATTCGAGACGAGACAGAAACTATTGAAAGTGAATACATAAAGATTTGTATATATAATAATATATCCGATATAATATCGAAAGCAAATGGATTGATACCTGGTCTAAAACGTGAATTATTACTTTCCTTGTCACTTCCTATACCACCCTTGCAAGAGCAAAAGCGAATTGTTTCCGTCGTCAAGGAGTATTTGTCTCTAATGGAATCAATAGAGACAAATACCTTTGATTTACAATCTGCTATTGGAAAAGCGAAGAAGATAGTTCTTAATCTTGCTATACAAGGAGAACTTGTTCCTCAGGATCCAGACGAAGAACCTGCAATTGAGCTACTGAAGCGTATAAATCCCAATATCAAAATCCCTTGTGATAACCCCCATTATCAGAAGTTGCCTGTTGGATGGTCTATGTGTCGGTTAGAAGATATTGTTGATTATGAACAACCGCAAGCATATATTGTTGAAAGTACAGACTACTCCGACGACTATAATATTCCTGTATTGACAGCTGGTAAGACATTTATCATCGGCTACACAAATGAGGAAACGGGTATATGCGATAATTTGCCAGTGATTATCTTTGATGATTTCACTACTGACTCAAAATATGTTGAATTCCCATTCAAAGTAAAATCCTCTGCAATGAAGATATTGAGAGTGCGACGTGGTATCGACATAAAGTACGTTGCTGCATTTATGGCAATAACAAGGCTCATAGGCAAGACTCATAAGCGTTATTGGATTTCGGAGTATTCAAAGATAGAAATACCGATACCTCCTCAAAAGGAACAAGAACGAATAATAATGGCTATTGAGCAAATAACAGCTCGTCTTAACTCTATCACAACAATGTTATAGATCTTCTTCTATTCGGTTCAGCACTGAAAGATACAGTTGGGACATTGCGACAATCCTTCTTTGCTCATCAAGCGGAGGTATCATCACAGGAATTTCCTTGAATAACTTCTTGTTAAGATGTGGAATGGCTGAACCTACTTTGTTCTCTCTAAATTTCTTTTGATGACTCCTTATGACAAGTAGTACAAAGTCACGACACATTTCATTACTGATATTTAAAAGTTTAAATGTGCTTCCCTGGTAACCGTCAATGTCAGTAGTAAAAATCTCTCCTGAGTTTTCTCCATCTACAAGAATCATTGTAGAACCTGCTTTGACGAATTTACCCTTGTCTATCATTTCACCATCATTCTTGCCTCTAAGAAACTTCACGTCAAGATTAATTCTTTGAATACCCTCTTGCATCTTGCCATCGGATAGTTCACAGATAGTTTGCATTGGTATAATGCTCCATCCATCTGGCAACTTCTGATAATGGGGGTTAGCTACACTTATTATATTGTTACTATACTCATTTTAAACAATGAAGATATGGTAACAAAGTTCAATGCATTCCTTAGCAAGTCAGACTTGGCTAAGAACACCGTCACTTCGTATGTGTGGACGGTCAATCACTTTCTCACCACTTATGGAGAAGTGACAAAAAAGAACCTCTTAGCTTACAAGGGCTATCTGGTTGAGAATTTCAAACCGCAGACTGTTAATCTTCGTCTGCAAGGTATTAACAAGTATCTGGAGTTCAGTAAACTCGACAAATGGAAGTTGAAGTTTGTCAAGGTGCAGCAGAAGAACTTTCTGGAGAATGTCATCAGCAATGCAGACTACAAGTTCTTAAAACGGAAATTAAAAGAGGAAGGACAAACAGAATGGTATTTCGTTGTGTGGTTCATGGCTGCAACTGGTGCCAGAGTGAGTGAACTGCTACAGATTAAGGCGGAACATGTTCAAATGGGCTATCTCGACATCTACAGCAAGGGGGGTAAGTTGCGACGGCTCTACATTCCGAAAAATCTCCGTATAGAGGCTTCCAATTGGATAGCAAATCGGAATCTCAAATCAGGCTACCTCTTTCTCAATAAGTATGGAGAACGTATTACCACTCGCGGAATCTCTCATCAACTAAAGCATTTCGCTCAGAAATATGGAATTGACAAGAAGGTTGTATATCCCCATTCTTTTCGTCATCGTTTCGCTAAGAACTTCCTTGACCGCTATAATGACATTGCTTTGTTGGCTGACCTAATGGGGCATGAGAGCATAGAGACCACACGCATCTATCTACGAAAGACAGCGAGTGAACAGCAACAAATTGTTGATCGTATAGTAAACTGGTAATTATATTAAAGTGAATCCCCGACAGTGTTATGCTGTTAGGGATTCTTTGATTTTATCGAGTACACGGAAATATTTTTCAACCTCGATGACAATACGTTTTTGTTCATTCATGGGCGGTAAAGGATAGACAAAGGATTCAACATGTCCCTTATTGATAGATGGAGAATTGTCCCCTTTCATAAAGGCATTTAACCCATCAACCACATATGAAGAAAGCATCATGTAAAAGCAGTATTTATCATCGAGACATCCATTTGTTCTGCATACATAAAAACCTGTTGAAGCGATACAGTCATCTTCGTTGACTATCGCTATGTTTCTCAGATAGGGACGTACCATCGAGAAAAGAGTATCGTCTCTTTTGGTGAATCGACTTGCTCTACTTGGTGCCTCTTTCGTTGGAACAACCTTGACTGATTTTATTGAATTGTTTTTATTGTCAATAGTATCTATGTCAATATACTTGAAAACGTTTCCTTTTGGGCTACATGACTGCATGGGAGCAAACAACATGTTTCCTTTTGCCCAACACCAGGAGTTTGGAATCTTGTAGGGATAATGGGGGTTATCACAAGGGATTTTGATATTGGGATTTATACGCTTCAGTAGCTCAATTGCAGGTTCTTCTTCTGGTTTTTGAGAAACGAGTTGCCCATGGATGGCTAAGTCAAGAACCTTGGCTTTAGCTTGATTAACTGTTGATTGTAAATCTGCATTGTTTTTTTCTATTGTTCCAACAAAACCGAGGCATTATTCTATTTCGCAAATGATTTTCTGCTGCTCATTGTATGGAGGTATAGGAACGAATAGTGACGAGAGTGATTCACCTGTCAAATGTTTGATTGTAGAACCAGTATAGTATTTTTCTAAATGTCCACTATTGCTGTATTGCATTAGGACAAATAACAAATACTTATTGAGGACTCCGTGGAAAGGTCTCAAGCGGTGTAAGGCTTTCTGGTACATAATATCTTTATCATCATTCCAGATTGCACATCTACCAGGCTCACCACCCTCACAAATAACCAAATCTCCCTTTTTAATAGAATATCGGTCAATTTCTTCTGCTTTGAAAGGCATTTCTAGCAGATCCGACAAATCAAAACTATCCCATCTGACATTTACGTTTCTTAGATAGTGTAGTGGCGTTCCTTTAACTTTCTTCTTATCCAACATTTTTCCTAACGAACTATCGGATATGTTTCCGATAGTAACCCACTTCCAACTCTCAGGTATATCAAATGGAAAGTTCTGATAATGGGACTTACAAGATGTTTTAAACTGCTTATTATGCTGTTTGGTTGAACACATGGTAAGGCAAGTATGTGTCCAAGTTTGTGACTAAGTATATTTCTGACTAACTAAATTTGTTTCTAACTAAGTAAATAACTAAGTAACTAACTAAGTAAGTATCTAAGTAAGTATCTAAGAAACGAACCAAAAACCTAACAAAAAAATACGCAGATGAGTATAATCAATCTCCTGATATGCAAAGAGGAGTAGAGATGAATAAAGGGAATGCAGTTGCCGAGATTTCCTCGGCAACTGCATCATTATTAATCTTCAAGAAGTTCTGCCAATTCCTCACCAAAAGGTGCGAAGTTGCACCAACTATTCCGGACTGGCACCTCTGGTAGATTTAGGTGCTGGTTCAATTCGTCGCTTTGTTCAATGGCGAGAAATTCGTAGCCGTAATGTGGAGCAACCGAGTTGAGAAACTTAGCGAGGTTGCGGATGTGTCGTCGCTCATGAGATTGGAAGTTAGCGGTAACGAGGATAACACACTTGTCGGGAAGTCCGTTGTGTTTCTTGCTTTGCTCCCAGAAGCGGATGTAGAGATGGATGCCCTTCTCGTTGATGAACACATTGAAGCCTACCATGTGGCTCTCAAATGCAATTGATTCCATACTGATGCCGTAGTTTTGATAGAAGTACACGGCAATGTCGAACTTTAAATTTTCGTTAATCATTTTTTTTGAAATTAATTGGATTAATACGATATTGTTAATTGGTTTGTGGATAGAGGCTATATCCTTATGCCACGTTTTTTCTTCTTCCTGCGACGGAGTTCTGCCTCAAAGGCTGCATCCTGTGCTGCGGTTGCATCGTAGCCGGAAGTGGTGAACAGACTGCCGATTCCTGAGGCAACACTTTCAATGGTACTTCCCTCATACCTTGATTTCGGCTCTTCACGTTGAGTTTGTGCAACTTGCGGACGTGGTACTGCCGTTGGACGCTGCGGTTCATAGGTGCGCTGCGTCTGCTGGTACTTCTCCCGAAACTTCTTGTTACGCTCCAATCGCTTCTCGATGTTGGCAAAGCTGAACTTGCGGTCAATCTTTGAACCAGAGAATAAATGTTTGCCCTTGATGAACTTCACACCTTCAACTCTGCCGCCAGTCCTGCTGTACTTGAACTCCGTCATAATCCCTTGCTTGTGAAGATCCTCACGAAGCTGCTCCCATGAGGTCGCTTTTGGCAGTTCCAGTTTCAATGCCTCGTAGATGTCGTACTTGGCTCGGTCGTGTGGTCGTAGTCGTTCTGTGTTTACATGCTCCTTGCCGTCAGCCATATAGAGTCCGTACTTCTCCGTTAATGTTTTGCAAACTTTCTCATTGCGATAGCGGTCGTTCTTGTCGGAAATGGTCTTGCCGTTGTTATCTACTCGGTTGAATACGATGTGGCAGTGCGGATGCTTTCGGTCGGTGTGACGGGCTATGATGAATTGGGTATCTCGGATACCCATCTGATTCATATACTCGTAAGCAATTTTTACCATCTGTCTGTCATTGTTTCGCAAGCGGTCACCGTCCTCAGGTGAGAAACTGAGGGAGATATGGCCGACGGTATTCTTCACCTTGTCGTTGAGTAACGTTTGCAATTCAAACTGCTCCGCCATCTCTTCAGGAGTACCAGATACACCCTCGGCTACCAACAGCCTTGTCTTGTCCTCACGAAGAACGTAGGCAACGCAACCAGCAAACTCAGAGCCTTTAGTTATCTTTCCTATCATCCTTTATCTGCTTTACGATTTGTGAAATCCGTGCTGCCAGACTGCGGCAGTCATCGGCTATCATGCCCATCCCGTAGGCATTCGCCTGTCTTGCCAACTGGTTCAAGTTAGTTGCTTCGCCCATCAGATTTCTTAACAGGATGAGCGTGTCCCTGCTGATACGTTCTTTGACGTGTCCGTTCTTAATCAGTGAGCGAATGACCTCGCTCTGGGTTCTGCCACTCTGTCGGGCGAGTGCCTTCAGCCAATAGTTTTCCTGCTCCGTCAATCGGAGCGAGATTGTCTTTGCTTTCTTCATTGTTTTCTTTATTTTGGGTGAATATTGTTTGTGACCATCGGGAGCATCCAGCCTTTTGGGATGGCAAGTGGGGAGGTGAATGTAATACACCGCCATAAACTTGCTATCCCCAAAATGTTCCCCAATCGTCTTTCCTGGCTTGTAGGCTATGCGTTAAAATGTTTTAGCATTCATACAGCCAGATGTTTTAGCAACTGCTCCTTTCACTGGTTGCAATTTCAACAGATTTGCTAATTTAGCAACTGACTGATTTGTCCGTTTCATCTGTTCGAACTTGCCTTCTTCGGTCTCGATGTCAAGCAGAAAATCAGCGATGTCGAGTCCCTGCTTCCGTTGTTCATCCGTCGCTGCCCGTTCCAAATAATCATACAACTGCGCATGAATGCCGAGTTGTCTTATCGTTGGAATCTTGCTTCTCCAGTAGTCCGTTGCTCCGAGGTCAGGGAAGAGTGAAAGCGTTCGTCCTTGAAGTATGCTCAGGCATTCTTCATTGAGACAGCCATTCTTTCCACCAGATGCTATCCACGTGAAATGGGGTAGATGGATGCTGCATACAAGAGCGCTCTTTTCGCTCTCAACCAATGCAACGGGCTTGCCCTTCTCTGAGGTCATAAGATGCTCCCCAAAGAAGCATTGTCTCAGATTGAAGTCTGCGAGGCACAAGGCAGAGTGTACCCATGTGACGTGACAAAACGGTTCTTTCACTCTCTTGCCTGTCTGCGGATTGTAAAGAATTATCTTACCCGTCCTTGCCTTGCCGCTATTGTCAATCTGCCAGAAAACAGTAGCACCTTGCCAGTGCCTTGATGTACCGACATAGTATCTCTTCATCAGTTCCATTGTCTGCTCCCTGCCAAATTTGAGGCATAGAAAGCGGAAGAGATTGTTTGCCTCGTAGTGCTGCATACTGGCTTCCACTATCTCTGATGGGATGTACGATATTGGCTTGGGGCGTTCAACGACACGGGGAATGAAGATAGACATCCTTTCTTCTGATAGCTGCTCTTGTGCAGATGGATTGTCCTTGAAGTAGTCGCTGGGCGTATAGTGATACCCACAACACTGCTCATGGTCGCATCTGCCGACATAAGAAGGGAATTGGATTTTTCCCTCTGTATCGATGTAACGGGAAAAGCAACGCTTCTGCTTGCACTCAGGGCAAGCGTATCTGGTGCTGATACCTTTGTAGGGCTGTAGTCTAAATCTGTAATTGCTCATTTTTTCAATTTTAGTGTCGCACTATCTGCATTTTCTGCATTTTTGATGGGCAAAGTGTGGAAAGTGCGGAAAGTGCGAGGGGTGAAACCTTAGATTTTCGTGTACTCTCCGTGACGTTCCCGTTTGAACAGGATACCGATGTTCCGACTCAGGAAATCCTTAAATGCCCGCTCTTTCATGCCTGCCTTATCTGCCAAATCAAGTCCCTCTGCTGTAGTGAACTGGTTCGGCAATTGATGGAGAATGGCGAGTTGTTGTGTAGTCAGTGACTCCTCGTTCATGATTCCCTGCACATTGAGGGCTGTCATTCGGAAATACTCTGTCAACAGGATCGCTTTTTCAACGGATTCCTTGTCGATGGCATCCTTGCCAGTCTCTCCACAAGCCCATCGTGCCAGTTGGAGAATCAGACAGAAACGGATGAGATAGGTTTCCAACTTACAATAGATACCTACAATGACTTCGCTGGCTTCAGTGTCACACATCTCCGCCAATCTGTGCTGGTACTCGTAGAGGACTGCACGTGCCTCAGGCTGAAAGCAAAGAATCTTGTATGGATTCTCTTCACAAGGCATAAAGTCAAGCATTATCAGCCTTGAAAGAATGTCAGCCCATTGTTGGTCTATATCCTCAGAGAGTTCACGGTCATTCCAACGGATCTTCTGCTGGTCTGATGGAAGAACAAACAGAATGCGGTCTATAAATCCGTTGCATGATCGTTCACCTTTAGCCAGTTCACCCAACACCTTCTTCTGAATGGTGCCGATAACAGAGATATACGGTCGCTTAATGAACACGGAACTTCTTGCGCTCTTGCGGTCTGAAATGGTTGTCTTGGCACTGAATACAGAAAGCCAGAACTGTTCTTCGGAACCGTTGTTGTAGCGGTTGAAGTTCTTGAACCATGCCGATAGTTCATCAGCCCATAGGCAGAGGCCCCGCTGATTCTGTGCATGTATCAGACTCAGCCCTTCGGGTGTGATGTCGGAAACAAGGAATCGTTTGCGGACAGGCTCTTGCGGATATTCCTCCAGTCCAGCCTCGCTACGTTCCTTACGGGTCATTTGCACCATCTTCTCAAATTCCTTATACTCCTTCTCAAATTGCAGGTTCTGCTGATAGTCGTAAGTGAGAAAAGGTTTCATGGCAAAGGATAGGGGATGGCTCTTGTTGGCTCCAGGTCTGCCGACAAGTGCCATGTAGAGAATGGCACTCTCCATCCATCCGCTTTTCACCTGAACCAGATGCGTGTTGCCTATTCCAACGGCTATGGCGGTCAACATGGATGCTGCCACATAGTCAATGGGGAAACTCTGGCACTCATGTAGTTCTGTGATGATGTGCTGGATGGGGTGGGGAAAGATGCTGACAGGGAAATCGGTGCCACTTAGTCGTAGTCCGAAGTCCATTGCATTGTCGAGGATGCCTTGTGGGGTAAGCATATTCTTCTCCATAGGGCATCAACGATTAAGAAGTGTCTTGGGCTTGTGACGGACACCGCTCTGCATGGTAGCCAACATCTCATCATAAGTCTGTTGGCAGGTTTCCTTGCGCCCCGTCTCAATCCAGTGCAATAGTTCATCCTCGTAAAAGTAGAGCTTCTTGCCTTTCTTGTAAGCAGGAAGCACACCTTTACGAACAAGGTTATAGATAGTGGGCTTGGCTTTCTTCAAGATGGTACAAGCCACGTCCACCTCTATCGGTTTACGTTCTTTAGGTGTCTGAATTGGTTGGAGTTTGGACACCATCACAGATAACTCTTCGACCTTTTCGGTCAGATAAGCCACCGCCTGCGGTAACTCATCAAATGATACTTTTTCCTTTGTCATAATACGAAAATTAAATTTCGGCTGCAAAGGAAAAGGGTTATCTATTAGTGACCAAATTCACTAAAAAATAACTATCTGATAACCAATGGGGCGAAAAAACACCGTATTGATTATCAGATAGTTATCAATGGTAATTTATGGCGATATTTGATGTTAATCAGTAGAATTTAGGGTCGGGGCCTTTGTAATCACACCTGCTTTCTTCTGCTCTTTGGGAACCTTTGGATGCTTTTCTTTCTTCCTTTTCTTCTTTTTTGATTCTGCTTTCAGGAATATATTCAGGTATCAGCCCTTTATCCTTGCTGGATTGTTTGCGAATAAGTGTCTCCAAACTGACATTTTCCAATTGTTGGGCAAATACGACTTTTATAAAGCTGGCTCTATGCTTACCTGTGGAGAGGCAGAAGAATTTGCCAAGGTGCCCAGCAAGGTGGGCATAGTCGATGGATCTCAATTGCGACGATACTTTTAACGGCTTCACTTGTGGAAAAACGTATCTGTGACCTTCTTCTTTTGGCAGAAAGGAATCTGGGGCATCTTGAAAATCCATGATATGTTTACAAAGCTGCTCGATATCGTCATTGTTCGTAATATATGGCGCCATTGTCTTCCTGAAAAACTTGATGGCAGCATCAAGATTCTTCTGATTTGCCTTCCTTCTCTCTTGAATGTTTTTCTCACGAATCTTTTCTAACTCATCTGTAGTATCTTGTGTCGTTTTAGCAGGGAGTAGATTCGCTTTGGAGGCAGTATCGGAGTCGTTTTGTACAATATCGTCGCTCATTCCAAATTCTTCAGGATCATAAAACTGGTATTCAACTTCACCTCTTGCTGCAAGTTCTGACATTGTGGGTATTTCATCCTCTGACAACTCATCAGTGGGGACATACTTGTCTTGCTCTGGTTCGTCAAATTCACAATCTTCGTATCGAACAGGGTAGGCTATGATGGTAAAGAAACGTTCCTTGATTTTCTTTCCGATAATAGGGGTGACTTCATCAATAAACTGCTGGAAGATAAAGTACATGGCTATGACAAAGAGAAAGATGACAACGAAAATAACGTTGGCACTAAAGTTGTCAAATCCCTTAGTAAGAGCAATAAGTCGTCCTGACATAGCCAGGACTGCACTTAGTAGAGCAATGAGTCCCCAGATAGGGAGACTTTCGTATTTATGGGTCATATTTCGTATTACACTTTTTGGGGCGCAAAATTACAAAAAATCTCGCAAATAGCCAAATAGAGTAATGTGCGAACAAGAAAAAGGTGGAGGAAATTGATGTATATCCCCTCCACCTTATTATATATATGTGGCTTTACTTGGTCTTTGGTGTAAAGTCCACGTCATCCACGATGATGCAGATATGTTCGTATGGATTGCGCTCGTATGCCTTGTTCATCATATAACGACGGAATATCTGTGCGTTCCGGCTTGGTAGCTTGTATGTCAGATAGAGAATCATATCCAAATTATAGACGTCTATCGTCCAGCCATGCTTTTCATGCTTTGGGAATGGGATTTTTTCCAACGTTTCATGCTCATATAATTCCTTATTCTTATAGATTGCACGGATGGCCCGATAGATAGTAGCCTCTGGCAATCCAAACATATCGGAGATTTCTTCCTTTGTCATCCATACATCATTGATAGGCATTGACACTTTACCTCCTTCAGTCATTCTGATGATATTTCTTCTTTTCATTGTGGTGTACTATTTGAGGGTGATACGATTAACAGTTTCTCTTTTCTTGTCACTAACGAGGTCTGCATAAATCTGAGTGGTGGTCACATTCTTGTGTGTCATCATCTTAGATACCGTGTAGATATCAGTTCCTGCCGTGACTTGAAGAACTGCGTAAGAGTGACGAAAGCAGTGGAATGACATCGGTTTTGTGATACCAGCAGATTTCAGCCATTCTTTCAAAGGATGCTGAGCCATGCTGCGCTTGAATCCTTTGAACACCGTGCCAGTGCTTGGTGCTCCACATAGTTCGTAGGCTTCCATGCTGATGGGAAGGGTGGCTTCGGTCTTTGTCTTCTGTGTGCGGATTCGGATGCAGTAACCTCCTTCTGGCGCTCTCTGTATATGCTCCCATTTCAGATTGAGAATGTCGCTGATACGTAATCCTGTCAGGCAAGAGAACAAAGAGGCGGATTTCAAAATAGGAATTTTGCAGGGGGATGCTGCCAAGTGCTTCAGTTCTTCGGGCGTAAGGTACTCTTTCTTGACCTCATTCTCTTCGATGCGATCAAGGTAGTCATTGATGTTCTCGCGGAGGTACTTGTCACGATGAGCCTGTTTCAGAAGTGAACGGAACACACCCCAATAGGCTGATGCGCTGTTCTGATTAAGAGGCTTGTCCGTATGCTTCAGACTATGAGCTGTCAACAGATAGTCGCGAAACTTGTTGCAGAACTCGATGGTGATGTCTGCGAAAGTGCATTTGTCGTGGACGAAGAATTTGAAGTGCTGATAGACGAACGACCACTTATCTTCTTTCTTGTCGGCAATCTTTTTGAAATACGCCAAAAAGTCCTGGCGCATACGGTTCTTGTCGAGAAAGCCAAATTCCTCGTTAATCAATGAAGTGACACGGAGGCAACGGATAGCCTCGGCTTTGTTCAACATCTCGATGTTGAAGTTTCGCTCCAATTCGTTCTTGGGGTTTGCGTAGATGTAGATGCCCAGATACTCCCTGCGGCTCATGGTCATCGTTTCCGGATTGCGGATGGCAGGGTAATAATCAAGGTAAAGAGAAATTTTCTCGTTACGAATGGCTCTCTGACGGAGTGTTACCTTTGTGCAAACATGTCTTGTACTCATAATTTTGTGATATTAAGTGATTGATAATGATATATTGTAATTTCGGTGCAAAGTAAAAAGGTTACTCGTTGGTTACCAAAATCACCGAAAAATAACTATTTCTCAGGTTTCAGTACCTTACCATTTCTGTGTTTGAACATAACGTCGTCGAATATCTTTCTTGGGATTTTGGATAGTTTTCCAACCTTGATACGCTCAACATGATAGGTCTTGAGAATATAGCTGAGCTGGTCTTTCGTCAGGTTGTATTTCTCTTTAATCTCGTCTTGGGTGTAAAGGTCAGGATCTGTGCCATCGCCTAATAATCCTTTCTTGCTGTCAATGTGCATCTTCGAATAGAGTGGACTGTACCGCTGTTTCTCTTTATCTTTAATGCGCGGGATGCTATGTCGCATAACAAAGGAGATGACGGCAGTATAAGACATATTGAATTTCTCCATAATTTCCTCCACCGAATACCAATCCTCACGGTTGTATTCTGCTTTGAGATCGGCAAAATACTTGTGAATTAAGTCACGACTATAGAATACGTTACGACCTTCATAGATTTTGGGAATGTCGTATCGGTTGCATCTGCCGATAACGGCTTTCTTACCGATGTTATACATCTTCATAATCTCTTGGGTAGAATAGACTTCGCTCTTTGGCTTATTGGCTCTATTCTTCTTTCGCTTTGAGTAGTCTGGAGCTTCATCAAACATCTTTTCTATGTCTGTTCTTCGGATGATGGTTTTGCCTCGGAACTGGCGAGATTTAATAGTATTGGATGATAGATAACGGTAGAGGGTACTTCTTCCAATTCCTAATAGTTTTGCTGCTTCTGTGGGAGATAAAAAGTTTTTCTTGCTCACGATAGGGATGTAGTCGCTGTTCTTTAGCAACTCAATCTCATATTCTTTCATCTTTTTCATCCGCTCCTTGTGCTTGTAGGCTGTGTTAATACACTGCTTTGAGCAGAATCGAGCGTTGAAACTGTGGGCTATAAATGTTTTGCCGCACCACTGGCATTTCTTTTCGATATCCATAATTTACCTGTTTTGTTTATAATATTGTTAATACTCACGTTCGTCATTTAGGAGGCTTCTTATGGTCGCATTGATATAGAACTTCTGTAATTGGCATGTCGCAGATTTTTACTTTTACTCGCCAAAAAACGTCTCATAGCGTCCCACCGTGTCCCATGATGTCTCACATAGGCTCTTTGATGGCGGTTGTCGGTGTTCTAAAAATGTCTCAATACGTCTCACCCAAGTTCTTAAAATGGCAAATAGCCTCCTTAGAGGAAGTCCGCTGACAACCTCCGAGGTACAAATGTGGTACAAAAACAGGCTAAAAAAAGAAATTCAACGATTGGCATCGATGAATTTGGAAATAAATAAAGCACTCATTTAGAGTGCCTTATGTGATGATTATTGATAAATGGTGTGCGTTGGTAATTGCGAATCACTTGCCCACGCAGAAGTGAGAAAATATTTCATTTAACGTGTCCTGCGGAGTTATTTCCTCGCCTGTTATGGCAGCCAAGTCAGCCAGCACGGCACGCAAAAATTCAGCTGTGAGGTCACCGCTGAGCTCATCTTGTAAAGCATTCTCCACAAGAGTCAGGTTATGGTGCGCACTTACCAGACACTGGTAATGTCTTGCAGAGGTAACTATTACCGAGTGCTCACTTATGTCAGGCAGCTGAGCTTCTGTATATATGGTTTCACGCAGCCTGTCCATATTGATGCCTCTCAGTGCGCTTACTGGTACAAGAATCATGCCATGAGGAGCTTTCACTTCCATGCTTTGTATATCCTGCTTATTGACCACAAGAATGATGTGGGCCTTACCAGCGGCGGCGTGCATCTTTGCAAAATCTTCCAACGAGGGCTGTTGGTCTATAACCCAGAGAATGATGCTGGCATGTTGCATCTTATCATAGCTCTTGGTAATACCCATCTGCTCTACCCTATCGTTTGTGCGACGAAGTCCAGCAGTGTCTATCAGCCGAAATGTCACCCCCTTGATGTTTATGGTATCTTCTATAGCATCGCGCGTAGTGCCATGTATATCACTCACAAGGGCTCTCTGCTCTCCCAGGAGCTGGTTGAGCAAGGTAGATTTTCCCACATTTGTCTTTCCCACTATAGCCACTGGGATACCGTTTTTCAGAGCCTGACCGGTCTTGAACGAGGCAGCCAGTTCCTGCACCTGGGCATCGATGTCATGCGCTAACTGCTTTAGCTGCGTGCGATCAGCAAACTCCAAATCCTCATGGTCGGAGAAATCGAGCTCTAGTTCAAGCAATGAAGTCATCTTCAGCAACTTGTCCCTGAGCACCTGCAGCTTTGAGTGTACGGCTCCCTTCATCTGGTTTAGAGCTATTCTGTAGCTGGCCTCATTAGAAGCTGAAATGATGTCGGCCACAGCCTCAGCCTGCGAGAGGTCCATTTTTCCGTTAAGATAAGCACGCATAGTGTATTCTCCGGGCTGTGCCTGCCGGCAACCTGCCTGTATAAGAACATTCAGCACATGGCTCAGCACGATGGCCGATCCATGACATGACAGTTCGGCTGCGTCCTCGCCGGTATAAGAGTGTGGAGCCTTCCACAAGGAAACTATCACATCATCAACCGTTCTACCTTGTGCATCGTGCACCTCTCCATAATGTAAGGTATTGGGCTTTGCCGTAGTCAAATCCTTAGAGAACACCTTACTTACCGTTTGCCACGCTTTGGGGCCCGACACCCTTATCACGCCAATTGCTCCACCTGCTGGGGTGGCCAGTGCGCAAATGGTGTCCTGCCCCACTACACTTCCCGTTATCGAGTTCTGCGTCATCTTTAAATCCGCTCCAAAACTAGTTTTACCAATCCGTCTATAGAGTTCTTGTAATTCTGGTTGGCCTCATGCGACAGCCTGTTGGCAATAACCATGCAACAGGTCATGGCCTTGTGTCCCATCAGGGTTGCCAGTCCCTCAAGAGCCGAGCTCTCCATTTCAAAGTTCGTAATTCTCAGTCCTTTATACTCAAACGATTCCAGCTTCTCATTAAGTTTGTCATCCATAAGGGGCAGTCGCAACCGCCTTCCTTGCGGACCGAAGAAGCCTCCGCAGGCCACAGTGATGCCGTGCACCATATCGGTGCCTGCCACTTGGCTTAGCAAATTCTCATCACTTGTGGCGACATAAGGATTGCCCATCACCATTTTCCACCCTACATGTTCCTTGAAAGCCTTCTCAACATCCAAGTCAGAGGCTTTGTCTCTGTCGCGATAGAAATTGAGCAAGCCGTCGAAGCCAATGCTTTTAACACTGGCAACGTATGTGCCAATAGGCGTAAATGGCTGCAAGCCACCACATGTGCCCACTCTGACGAGCGTGAGCTGCCTATGCTCGTCTTTTTCTGTTCTACTATTGAAGTCTATATTAGCCAAGGCATCAAGCTCGTTCAGCACGATGTCTATGTTATCACACCCTATGCCCGTGCTCAGAGCCGTGATGCGTTTACCTTTGTAATATCCCGTAACGGCATGAAACTCACGATTGCTGACTTCATACTCACGCTTGCCAAAATGTGAAGCCACCAGGTTCACTCTGTTGGGATCGCCAACCAAAACAACCTTATCGGCCAGCATTTCAGGGCGCAAATGAAGATGGAATATGCTTCCGTCATCATTGATGATCAACTCCGATGGTGCAAAATATCGTTTTTCTTCCATAGTCTTGTCATTTAAGTTTAATACTAGATTACAAAGTTAACAAAAAAAGTGAATAATGCAAGAAGTTTCAATGCAAAAAGAATATAAAATTGGTATATCATCTCATACCGTTACAACGCGGTCGTTCAGCTTACTAGAAAAGCAGACTTGTCAGGCAATATCTTTTGTGCTTGTCTTAAAGTTTGTCATTTTCTTAAAGAAGATGCTCACGTTGCAAGAGATTTTTCGTATTTTTGTATTCTGGATAATCTAAATTCATTTATTATGTCAAAAGCTATTATAACCTACTATGGTCACAGTTGCTTCAAGGTAGAAGCTGATGGTTCATCCATGATATTCGACCCGTATGAGAACGGGAGTGTGCCGGGGCTACAGTTACCCGATGATATCAAGGCTGATGCCGTGAGCTGCTCGCACCAGCATGGTGACCACAATGCCGCACATCTCATCAATACTACAGGCAAGAAGCTCAGCTTCGGACTTAGCAAACTGACAGTGCCTCATGACCATCATCAAGGTGCTCACCGCGGACTGTCTGATATTACTTTCGTGGAATTGCCCGACTTGACCATCGCGCATCTAGGCGATTTAGGGCGTTTACCGACCAAAGAAGAATACGACAAGCTAGCCAAGGCTGATGTAGTGCTACTGCCCTGCGCCGGCTATTTCACCATAAGCTCTAAAGAGGCAGCCGAGGTGATTGATCATCTCAAGCATCCTTGTCTGAAAATACTTATGCACTTTCGCGAAGGCAGGCGAGGCTACGACGTACAGGAAAGCATTGACGACGTTATGAAAGACATCAAAGGGGTCAAGAGACTGAGCACATCAACCATTACCGTTGATAATGCGAACATCCAGGATGAAATCATCACCCTCGAACCCAAACAATGAGAGGAGTGATATATTTGCTCTTTGCCTGTGTCCTGGTTGGTTGTGGAAATTCTTCACGCTCCAACCAGGATGCTGACTATTCAGACTCTGCCATGGCGATACCGGAAGTAGTAGACACGTTTTCTGCTCCCATACAAGAAAACACATCCACGCCACCCGCCGAAAATGCTGCCAATCATGGCGCTCCTATAGGTGTTACTTCTATCAACAGCGACAAATACGATGAAGGCTATGATCAAGGTTATACCGACGGTGAGGAAGACAGCTACACCCACAGCGGCTATCAAGCCAGTTTCGACGACTCAAACTCCTTCTCAGGCAAAGCGGCCTACGACTATGAAGATGGCTACGAGAACGGTTATGAGAATGGATATAACGATAATGTAGAATCGGGCGAGGAAGAATAATTTGCTTATCCCCCACCCTTTTTCCTTCTTCTTTTTGTTATAGAAGAAGCCTTACCAAATAAGCATTTTCTTTGTCATATCACACAAAAAGCATCCCAGCCCCGGATAGAAAAAGGACTGGGATGAACCAAATACAACCTTCAATAATACAATTACATTACAACAATTTATCACAAAAGGGTACGTTACCCCAAACAATTATTTTGCAGGTTTAAGCACAATGACAAAGAGATTCACGCTCTTGTCCTTGGTTATGGTTACGGGCTGCGATACCGTCGTGGTATATGTGCTACCCGTAGCCATAATTTTCTCGCCATTCAGCTTGGCAGATGCCGTCTCGGTGTCGCCGAAGACAAGGGTCATCTCCATTGGCTGGTGTATGTTAACAGCCACCGATGTTGTAGACTCCATCTTCACGCAGGTGGTATAGTTCTTGCCTCCCCATGTGGCAGTGCCCTTGGAGGTAGAATAATTGCCCGTTACGGTGACAATATCGTCAGACGGTTTTTTGCCTTCAAAGCTGATAACCATCTCTCCCTCCACCTTCGTGGTGTCGGTTTTGGTGGTATCTGTTGTTGTTGAGTCACCGGGCACTACAACGCTTCCACCTTCAAAAAATCCTACCAAAGCCGACTTATAACCATCTATCTTGCCAGCCAAAGCGGCATTCACGTTATAGTCAGCATCGTCCTTGCTGTTGTTAAAAGCATACTGCAGATCGCCATGTCCTAAGCGTCCTGCGCCCTTAGTGCCGGTTACCTTGTCTGGAACCTGCTGCGCGTCGTCAGGCGTATAGCTGTACATCAAGTCGCTATTGGTATCAAAATTGTTATAAGTATTACCTCCCGACACCGTCTTCACCGTGGCCGGCACTTGCTCTTCGCGTGTTGACGCGTCATAATAGTCGAACTGCGTGTTATTCTTAGAATAAGCCACAGGCAGATAGTTAGATGACGTGCCCTGCTCAGCCAGCACGTTGCCATAGCCTTTTATCATGCCACCCTGCTCACCGCTGAAAGTTCCTGTGCCCTTGGCGTCGGTGCCTTGGCCTGAAATCAGGAAGGGATCGTGTGCGTGACGGAAGTAATTGGCCTCAGCAAAGAGGCTTGAACCCATTGTGGCACCCATGCCATACTTGGCAACACCGTCATAATAGTTGTTGTAAAGGTGCACCGACATAGTTCTTACACGTGCATGGCGTGAGTCAGAATGGTCGAACCAGTTGTGATGATAAGTGATATAGTTAGGTCCCGACTCCGACTTCATTCCGCACATAGACGATTTTCCGGTGTCCCAGAAGTGGCAGTAAGCCACCGTGACATACTTCGAGTCTGATTTCACGTCAATAGATCCGTCGCCCTTGGCATGGTCTCCCGAACCTTGTTTCCCGTAAAATACGTCTATATTATGCAGCCAGATATGCGCATTGTCGGTATCTAGCGAGATGCCGTCGTCCATGGCCCTTAGGATGCCCAAGTTGCGCATTTCCAGGCTGGCAGTGTTGCGCACCAAGAAGCCGAAGCCCTTGATAGTAGCATCATCGCCTATGCCCTCTATGGTGATGTTCAGCTCGCTGTCGGCCTTTCTGCCCTTTATCTGCAATCCTTCTGCCGAAGAGCCCGTTGCATCAAGGTCGTCCCGTTGCAGCAAACCGATGATGCGCACGTCAAGAGGTGTGGTAACGTTGCCCTTTTCGTAGGCCGCCAGAATAGCCTGCAAGCCCGTGAACACACCGCTCGACAGCTTGGCTGTCACCGTCTTGGCCGTCTTGGCCGTTACATAAATCACCACAGCGCCACTCTTCAGTGTGCCGTCGTTGTTATAGGCTCCCACGCCCTTGTCATACTTAAAGTGTGCAAAGCCCTCTCTGTTGTATGCAGTCACTTGCAGGGGCTGCGTCTCAGTGGCCTTGGCCGTAAGCTCCGAGCCATCCACCACAGGCACCACACGCAGCTTGTAAGTACCGGGCTTCAGGCCTACTACATCAGCCCGGCCATACTGTCCATAGTTGCGCACCAGTTGTTGATCTATCAGGGTGTAATCAGAATAATTGCCTCCGCTCACATAAACATGGTAAGACGTAGCTCCAGAGAGCAACGACCATTTGGCATAAGCACTCTCCTGCCATCCCTCAGCCTCTATAATCTTCACCTTAGAAGCATTCTCAAAACTTATTCTCTTCGCGCTGAAGGTCTGGTTTTGCGGCTGCACCGATACACTGTTGCCCGTTATGCCTACCGAGGTAACGTCTGTTGTGCTGAAAGAATACACCTTACCTTCGGTATCGGTTATCATAAGCTTGTTTTGAGCCGTCGCAAAACAATTGACAAGCAGGGCGGCCGATAGCAATATCATTGATTTCTTCTTCATGTCTTCAGATTTTATCGTTTCACAAACTTAATGGCTTTCTTTCCCACCTTGAGCAGATACATGCCACCCGGCAAGTTGCTTATGTCCTCATTCAGTGTGCTCTGAGCAGCTCTCGTCTGCCTCATCAGCCGGCCTTGAGCATCATATATGCTCACCGTTTCACCTGCGGTCAGGCCGTTCACGATGAGCTTACCGCCAAGAGTAGTTTTTAGCAAGTAAGACTCCACACCGCCTATGCCCGTGGCAGTATCAAAGACAATGTCAACGAGCGCCATATCGGCACTCATATCTGTTCCGTCAGCAAAGTGCAAAACCACATTGTCGCCCTGAAACGTGAGTTGTGTGGCCGTCTTCTCTATTTGCTGCCCATTCACAGTAATCTGCTGTTGTGTATCCGCATTCATCGGAATTGCCAAAGCCAATAGGAGGCTACAGGTTAGCATGATTCTTTTTCCCATTTTTAAAAACATTATAGGTTTAGAGTTTGTTTATTCCAACACTTAGTTATCGCGTACAAAGATAGCAAATATCTAAGGCCTTTGTATCAAATTTTACGGTATATTTTACGCAAACGTTTACGCCAACCAACAAGATAAAGACACTCAAACACGACAGACGTGTGAAGGTACTTATTGAGAAAAACATACATCTTACTTATGCCTTAGGGCGAGATGCTGTTCGTCTTTTTTCCTCGTTTATCACTTAGGCATCACGTGCCGGCTGTCATTGGTTTGGTAAATAGTACGGTCATACCGACATACTATGGGTCGTGTGTACCACGTACAGCTATCTTATTGTCATGCAATAAGTTATGCAACGCCAAACGGGCTCTTTGCGAAAAGCACGTTTTTACAAGCCGAAACAGCCGTTTTGAGAACGCGAAAAGGCCATTATTGAAAGGCAAAACAGGCATTATGGCAAGCATGGGCGGCTTGATTGCTGCTGATTACATCATTCTTTCACAATACGATGCTAAAAGTTTGGCCACATGATAGCGACTGTGCGATGGGCTCAGGTGCCATACTTTTTGTCACAATGAGCTGGAATATTCTCGCCAGAGATATATCGGCAAAATCATCGGTAACAGTGAGGTTGCTAGAAAAGCCCTCTCAGAAGCATGTAATGTGGGTAACTGCAGTTTATAGAACAACGTTCAGAGGCTATAAGAGCGTGCTGTCATCTAGATGTTTTTTAAAAAAGATGCTGTCAGCATTATCAGCCTACCCTTCCACACAAGCTCCTTGAGCGAGAAGATCTTCCGTAAGGCCGTTATAGTCTTCCATCCTTGACAGCAGGAAATTATCTTCCAGCCATGCAACCATCAAGAAAATCCATTCTCAGTAAGCTATAAATACAACGAGGGAGGCGCTCTAACGAGCGTCCCCCTCTAATGATTATCAATACAAATACTTTCTGATTGCCAACGTTATAGCGCTAAAAATCACTCTAGCCTCTTGGTGATTTTTCCGTCATTGCGCAGCCTCAATTCAATAGCATAGGTGGTAGAGGCATCGGGTATGCCTATCATCACGTCGTAATAGAGCGCACCCTCATCAGCATGACTGAAGCTCATGTCTCGCAGGATGCAGCTTTGCAGGAAACCGTCCGGCACAAGTTGCGCAAACTCCTGCTTCCTGAAGTCGTGCTCATATACTATCTTATTGCCACTAAGCACAATCAGTCGTGCCACATTGTCGAGATACATATTATCTACCTCCACGCCCCAGTCGTTAAAAGTAGTCTTAATAACTCTGTCGGAGGTAGACTCTATGTGTATACGACTTTTGAAGTAGCCCAGCGATGTACGTGCCGTGGTGTCGGCGTCTTCTGTTCTGAAAATGTTGAGAGCATAAGGCCGGTTCTGCGCGAACAACTGCTTGAGCGACATGTCAGGTGCCTTGACAAAGAGAACCGAATCGCCTGCCTGGTTGCGAAACTTAAAAACGTGTGGCGCCTGCTTCATGATGAGGTAGCGAGCCACCTGCTGTCCTTCTACATAAAGGCTGTCACCATATATCCAAAACTTGGCCGGCATGGATGTAGAATCGGCATAAAAGATGCTGTCGCCTTTGGCCATAAACACTGGTGTCTCGCCGTCTTCAGTGAGCCATATGCCTTGTAATAAGTGCTTGGCCTGCTTGTCTTCGTGCTGCCGGGCATATTGATTGTTGTTGCCGCAGGATGCCACAAGGGCTGCCATAACTAGCAGTACGATGAGGCACAGCTGATGATTGTTTCGTATCATATCGCTCTAGTGTGTTTCTTTCGCTTGCAGCCCTTTCTCTATGCATGAATTATCGTAGCCGGGCTGCAACATGTGTGTCTTTTATTCGCGGCTCTGTGGCCCGGAAGGGGCGCAGAGAATTACTCAAACACCTCTGCCTCACCGAGGCTCACGGCCCGCTTCAAGTCTTTTTCTGAAGTAAGCACGTCGTTGGGATTGATGGGCCACTCAATGCCAATGGTGGGATCGTTCCAATGTATGCTGGCTTCGCTCTGCGGAGCATATACATTGTCCACCTTATAAGTGAAGATGGCTTCGGGGCTCAAAACCAGGAATCCATGCGCAAAGCCTCTGGGTATAAACAGCTGGCGCTTGTTGTCACTGCTTAATTCTACCATGACATACTTGCCAAAGGTAGGCGAACTCTTGCGCAAGTCTACAGCCACGTCAAGCACTTTGCCGGAAACAACGCGCACAAGCTTGGCCTGAGAGAACGAACCTTTCTGATAATGCAGCCCGCGGAGCACGCCGTATGAGCTCTTTGATTCATTATCCTGGATGAAAGACACGTGATGACCGATGTGAGCATCAAAATCTTCTTGCTTCCATGCCTCAAAAAAATAGCCTCTCGGATCGTTGAAGACGCGCGGCTCGATAACCCATACGCCGTCTATCGCTGTTTGTTTATATTCCATAATTATGTAAAATATTATCGTCTTGCAAAGATAGTAAAAACCTCACAGATATTAAAAGAAATCCTAAAAAAATGCATCTTTACCCCGATTTTTGGAATGAATGTTTGCATGAATCATTATTTTGGGCTAATTTTGCATTTGTGATTGAATTTGCCAGACATATAGAAATATTATTGCTAGATAATGATTGCGTCATCATCCCCGGTTTGGGAGGCTTCGTGGCGCATCATATTAGCGCACGCTATGACGAAGACGACGGACTTTTTCTGCCGCCTTATCGCACGTTGGGCTTCAATCCGCAACTCACGCTGAACGACTCGTTGCTGGCGCAATCGTATGCCGATGCTTACGACATCAGCTTTCCTGAAGCGCTCGACCGCATTGAGCAGCAAGTTGAAGAACTTACGCATATCCTCAACGAGCGAGGCTCTTACGAGTTGGAGGGGCTGGGACGGCTCACCAAGGACATTCACGGCCGCCTTACTTTCAAGCCCTATGAGGGTGGTATACTCACGCCGGGCTATTATGGACTGGGCTCGTTCGACATGGCCAAGCTGCAACTTGCGGCTGCACCACTCGCCCAAGGTGAGAGCGAAGAGCAACAAGATGAGCCCGCGCACAAGGGTGGCTTATATATAGAGGTAGACAAGCACACCGGCAAGAAGCGGGTGAGCATAAGCTTGAACGCGCTGCGCAATACTGCTGTGGCTGCCGTGCTGGTGACTTTCATCATGCTCATAACAAGTCCGCAGGGCAGAATAGAAAATCCAACTGCTGACACCAACGTGAAAAGTGGCATCTTCTATAATGTGATAGACAGCCACTCCGACCAGCCCAACGTTACCGATTGCACGGCAACTCCACTATATCCTACCCGAGCAAAAGCTAAGGTAGAAACGCGTAAACCAGTAACAAACGAGCTGAAGCGCGTTGCTACTCAACCTACTTACTCCATCGTATTGTGCAGCCATGTGCCCATGGCTGGAGCACGCTACTTCATGGCTCAGGCAGCCAAAAGCGGAGTTACAGACACACGCATATACAGCGAAGGTAGCCACCTGAAGGTTTTATACGGTCATTATGCCTCAGCAGATGAAGCCCAAAAGGCGCTTAAGGCTATGCACGGCAATTCTTTCTTCAGGCAAGCTTGGGTGCTGGCCGTGAACGATTAATACGGGCATGGAGACTAGCTGTGAGCAAGCACGAAAATAAATAATTCATCATTCTTAATTTGTTACCACATTGAAAAGAGTAAGGTGTCCTAAATGCGACAATTATATCACTTTCGACGAAACCAAATACCAGGCAGGACAACGGCTGGTGTTTGAATGCCCTGAGTGCGGAAAGCAGTTTGCCATACGCATGGGCACGTCAAAGCTCAAGGCTACGCGCAAGGAAGAGAACTTGCAGGAAGAAACTGAAAACGCGCCTTACGGATGCCTGATTGTGATAGAAAATGTCTTTCATTATAAGCAGGTTATACCTCTGCACATGGGTGAAAACGTCATCGGAAGGTACATGAAGGGCAACCCCATCAACTGTCCCATAGAGACAGTAGACCCTAGCATAGACATGACGCACTGCGTGATAAACGTGAGTCGTGACAAGAAGGGACAGTTGAAGTATGTGCTGCGCGATGGGCCCAGCAACACTGGCACCTTTGTAGATAACGAAATACTGGGCGACCGAGAGCGTAGGCTCATAGGCAACGGGACCCTCTTCACCATCGGGGCTACAAGCATCATCCTTAAGGCTCCAGGCGAAGACGATTAAAGACAAGGAAGGAGCACATAACACATGCAAGCAATATCATTCTCACTGGCCCTTCTATCGGCCTTCATGCTATGCACAGTGGCACGCGCGCAGAAACAAGGAGTAATCATCAGCATGGAAACAGGTGCGCCCCTTGCCGATGTACACATTTACACCAACAACAACATCCAGACCACCACCAACTATAAAGGAGAGTGGAAGATTCCCTACCCTTTCACGAGTCTCACCTTCTCACATGGACATTACGTTCCTCTCACGCTCAACGCCAGTCAAATAAGAGATACCTTGGCTCTGCTGCCTAAGTTCAACACCTTAGACGAGGTAATCATCTGGGGCAGGAAGCCTAAGATAAACTTTGACATCAACAAGCTTATCGATCATAGTTTCGACCTACCCAATCCAGCACAAGGCTTCGATTTCTTTTCGCTCTTCAGAAAGAAAGGAAAATTATCGAAGAAGGAGCGTCAAAAACACGACGAAATCATCAATAACTATTAACGCCCTGCCCATTCATGACTCTACAATACATCATCCTGACTGTCGTTCTATCAGTCTGTATCATAGCTGCCATAAGATATTTTTGGTTGGAATGGCGCGAGAATGTACGTTATCGCAACTACGGCTGCGCTGGTTGCGCCTTTTATGACACTTGCAAGCGTAAGCGAAAAATAACCAAAAAGTAGGCCTCAAGCCCTCTAGGCTTTATAATACGGCTAGCAACATAGCGCTCATCACCATTTGTCATCAATGATAGATACTGTTTTGCATGTTAACATTGACATCCAGTTAGACCTTTTTCCCGCTTTAGTTTCTCTTTAATTGTTTCTAGATTTAGCTATTTGCGCTTGGTCACTTTGATGAGCAAAAGGCCAATACCCGTCCACACCAATTCTCTGAGCCTTACAATAAGCGCCACAAAAACGGCAGCACTGGGTGTCATGCCAAGCTTGGTGACCGACATATAGAAGCCTCCCTCGCGGCCTCCGAGTTGCAGAGGCATAAAGAACAACATATTGGCAAAGAGGGAGGTAAAAGCCAGGATGAGTATGCTGTTTACGAAGCTAACATGGGTATAGAGCACCAGAAGCACGAAATAAATCTCGAAAGCCGAGCACACCCTGCACAATAATTCCAACATTACAACGGCCAGAAACACACGTGGGTTCTGTCCGTGCAAGGCTGCTATCTGATTGTCTATGGTTTGAAGGCGCTCACGGTGGTTGTCGATAAAGCGGCGAGCCCATTTACCTGCCCAGGGAAAATGGCTTAGAAGATTCATTCCTCGCACGGCAAGCCCTTTCTTATAACCTGAGAGAAAGAACCATACAGCCAGCGAGCAGAAGGCCACAATGAGGGCAAGAAGCAGAGACATGCCCAGCGAGAGTGGCTGCGTTATCACATAAAGCAGTGCGGAGAGCATCCAAAACCAGAAGTGGCTGAAGATATGCGTCATGGCATAAAGAATGACCGACGAGGAAGCTCGCTCAGTGCCTATGCGCGGTGCCAACTCCATGATGCGGTAAGGTTCGCCACCCATAAGTCCGCCGGGCGTGGCATAGTTGAGGGCAAAGCCCGACACGGTTATCTTATAGAGCCACAGAAATGGAACATGCGACTTGTTAGACCTACCGTGTTGTATCTGACTCTTGATGATGAGATACCATGCCGTGGTGTTGAGGGCATAGAGAAACACCCACAAAAGCACCACAGCAAAGAACCAATAGCCCGCCCGGCTGATGCCCGCCAGCACCTCGTGCAGATTGAGGTTGGTGAGCATGACGGCAAACACGGCGATGCCGAAAAGAAAAAACGCATTCTGATATTTCTTCTTCATAAGAGCTCAAGCACCGAAGATAGTCATTGACATGATATAGAAGCTACTCAGCAGCGTTTGCATCACCCTGCCCAACTTGCTTCTGGGGCTTGGCGACAGCCTTGTCTTTTGCCACACGGTCTTCGCGTTTTTTAGGTATGGCAAACCTCACCTTGTCACTCTCATCACGCTTCTCATGATAGAGCTTGGGCAATGGCGAGCTAAGTGGCGCGTCAAACTCCCGACGGTTGCGGTAGATGTCTATGGCCAAGTATATGGCGTGGCGCATGGCTGAGCCATCCATCATATTTTTGCCTGCTAGGTGCAGCGTGCTGCTCAGTTCGGGAGCGGTGCGAACCAAGGGCAAGCCGGCAGTGAAGTTCACCGCATAGTCGGCTGTGAGTGCCCTGAAAGGTGCCAGTCCCTGATCGTAGTACATGGCCAATATGCCGTCAAAAGTGGTGAAGCTGTCTGTGCCGAAGAAGCCATCTGCTGCATAAGGGCCGAAGGCTTGCACGCCCTCTTCCACCAACTCGTTAATGGCAGGTGTTATAATGTCCTGTTCTTCAGTGCCCAGCAGTCCACCGTCGCCGCCTTTGGGGTTAAGCGAGAGCAGGGCAATGCGCGGTCCGGAGATACGAAAGTCGCGCATAAGGCTGTCATTGAGCGTCTTGACACTCTTTTTCAAGCTCTCCTTGGTTACACATTCTGCAACTTGTTTAAGAGGCAGATTGCGGGTGGCCAGCGCCACACGCATGTGCTCGTTGACCATAACCGACAGCCCCTGTCCGTCTGAATCGAGGTGATCCTCTATATATCGGCTCTGACCACTAAAGTGGAACACGTCGGTATTGTCGATGGGTGCCGTGACGAGAACGTCTACCAAGCCTTTCTTATAATCATCCAAGGCCCTGTCTATAGCCTGCAATCCAGCCTCGCCCGACTCCTCTGCAGCCTGTCCCAGCTCTACTTTTATCTCCTCGTCAAATACCGTGAGCAGATTGATGCGCCCGGGACGTGCCTCTTCGGCCTGATGTATGATGGAGAAGTTGGCCTGAAGGCCCAATGCCTTGAGGTGATAAGAAGCCACCTTGGGCGAGCCGTAGATGATGGGCGTGCACATATCGAGCATCTCAGGAGCGTCGAAAGCCTTGAATATCATCTCATAGCCCACACCGTTAGTGTCGCCGTGAGTGATTGCTACACGTATTTTTTTGTTATTGTCTATTGTTGCCATTATGATTGTTTTTTGTTGTTTCCTTATTTATATGTATTGTATAGAGGGCAGCCTCCAACTGCTTCACCAGATTGCGCTTGGGCATTTCGGGAGCGTAGACAAAGCCTTCGGCAATGATGCACCGCCGTCCTTGGCAAAATAGGTGTATCACATAAGGCCCTCCCATGGCATCGCCTTGCATCTGCCACAGCCCAGCGACCAGGTATCGGGGTTGCCCAGGCTGTGTCAGCAGCCTGTCTATAGTTGCTGTTTGCATATACATGCCCTTGCGCTCGCCGGGCAGATTAGCCCTCATCACGCTGTCTCTCACATGTTTAATCCATGCTGCGTCTATATTTTCCGGGCACATCACGGCATACATACAGATGCTTTGCATGCCTGTTGTCGCATTATTGGAGAGCCAGACGAACTGTCTGCCCAACTTATACGACTGCATGTCTTGCGGCACAAGCATCGTCACGCCAAACATACGAGTCACTCTTTGGGCTGCCGAAGGATTGTTGTGCTGCCGAAGGAAATCCATCTGCGCTCTCGTCTCCATGGTGCTGAGCAGCCCCACAATGTGCTTTCGGTTTTTCATCAGAAAAGCCCTGAGCGCCTCGGCAGAGGGTGCAGACAGATGTATAATCATCTGTGGCCGGGCGTAGACGTTCTTCTCGTAGGTCATGGCGGGCCCGTTCAGGGTACTGTCTATCGTGAGTGTCACGATGCTCCGCGCCAGTCGCGACTGACTATTGTAGTGAGTCTTGTCGGTAAACGACAAGTCAAACAGTGACTCCGGCTGCGGCAGTCCCACCACGTTCTGCGTGAGTACGTCTGCCAGAAGGCCCAAGCTGTCGCCAACCACAAGCACCTCATAGGGCTTTCCGCCACTCTTGGGCAACAAGCCTTGCCGTCCGCAAGCAGCTAGCAGGAGCGCCAGGCAGACAGACAGAACACTACTGACGCGCATTGGCTGCCTTTCTGGCGGTGCTGAGCAATCCGCAGGCAGCAAAGATATCCTGCCCGCGACTGGCACGTATAGTTGTGAAAACGCCCTGATGGGTAAGGCTGTCCCTAAAGTTCACCATGGTCTTGTCATCGTCACCTTTAAGATCTACACCCGGTATGGGATGAAAGCGTATCAGGTTCACCCTACAGTCTATGCCCTTGAGAAGCTTCACAATGGCCTTGACATGCGCCGGAGTGTCGTTTACGCCACGAAAAACGATATACTCGAATGAGAGTCTGCGCTGGTGAGAGAAGTCGTAATTGCGCATCAGGTCTATTATCTGCTCTATGCTCATGCCCCTTTCGGCCGGCATGAGCTGCGCGCGCTGTTCAGGGAAGGGTGAGTGCATACTGATGGCCACATGGCACTCGCTCTCGTCCAGGAAGCGTTTGAGCTTGCCTTTAACGCCCACCGAACTCACCGTGATGCGCTTAGGGCTCCATGCCATGCCATAGTCGGCAGTGAGCAGCTCCGTAGCTCTGAGCACATTATCAAGGTTGTCCATGGGCTCACCCTGCCCCATAAACACGATATTGGTGAGGGTCTCACGCTCAGGCAGAGCGTAAACCTGATTGAGTATGTCGGCTGCCGTAAGACTGCCCTCAAATCCCTGCTTGCCCGTTTGGCAGAAAAGACAGTTCATCTTGCATCCCACCTGCGATGAAACACACAACGTGGCACGGTCTTCTTCGGGTATATACACCGTCTCTACGCACTTTCCGCCAGCTGTAGGGAATAGATACTTTATGGTACCGTCCTTAGAATGCTGTGCCTCCAGAGGCTCCATAAGTCCCGTGCAGTAGATCTCAGAGAGCTTCTCCCTGTCTGCCTTTGAGAGGTTGCTCATAGAATTGATGTCACGGGCCCCCTTCACATAGAGCCACTCGGCTATCTGTTTTGCCCTGAACGCTGGCATACCCAACGCTGTTACGGCCTCTTTCAGCTCGTAGAGCGTCATACCCAACAAGGGCTTCTTGTTCGTTTTCATACCCATAGTAAGATATATTTTCCGTGCAAAGATAATAAAAAAAGCGGAAAGAATATTTTTTTCTTTTCATTTTGTACTACCTTTGCATCGATAAACATAGAATATTCATAAAGAATGAGAGATACCATCGACTGTTTTCTGCCATGCGATGACCTTGAAGCTGTGGCAGACACCCTTTCGCAGTTACATGAAAGCCACATCGTGAGGCGCGTCTGCCTGCTGGTGAGCGATGCCTTTGCCAAGGCTCACCAAGCCCCGGAAGGCTGCACGTTTATAGTAACCGACAGGCCTACATCGGCCAATACCATTATAAGCCTGTCTGACAATGCGAGCTCAGGTTATGTCTTGCTAGTTCTGAAAGTGGCATTATTACGCTTCGGATACATGGCTTTTGAGCGGCTAAAACGTGCTGCTGAGGACGTAAAAGCGGCTATTTTGTATTGCGACAGATATAGCATAGAAAACGGTGTGCGGCACAACCATCCCACGACAGACTATCTGCCTGGCAGCGTAAGAGACGATTTCGACTTTGGCCCTGTAGTGCTCATCAATACGGCATTGCTGCATGAATATGCCGAAACGCATCAAGACAGTACACTCAGCTATGCGGGATGGTATGATCTGAGGCTCTTCTTGAGCCGGAAAGGCTGCATCTTCCATCTGCGCGAAAAGCTATACACAGAGGTGGAAACCGATCTGAGAAAGAGCGGTGAGAAACAGTTTGATTATGTAGACCCGCGCAACAAAAACGTACAAAAGGAGATGGAGCAGGTGGTAACGGCCCATCTGAAAGAGCTGAACGCCCTGATAGACACCACTATGTATGAGAAGCCCGACTTCAACGAGCAGTCTTTTGCTACAGAAGCATCGGTCGTCATTCCCGTATATAACCGTGAGAAGACCATACGCGATGCTGTCATGTCGGCACTAGGGCAGAAGACCAACTTTGCCTTTAATGTCATTGTGATAGACAATCACTCTACCGACGGCACGACGGCCATCTTGCAAGAGCTGGCAGAAAAGCATAAAAGACTCATACACCTGCAGCCTGAACGCGACGACCTGGGCATAGGAGGCTGTTGGAACTATGCCATCAACGACGACCGCTGCGGCCGTTTCGCCGTGCAGCTGGACAGCGACGACCTTTACTCATCGCCCAAGACACTGCAGCAAATAGTGGATGCCTTTCATGAGCAAAAGGCTGCCATGGTGATAGGTGCCTATCGCATGTGCGACTTCAACCTCAACACGCTGCCACCCGGGCTTATAGCTCACGATGAGTGGACAGAGCAGAACGGGTGCAACAACGCCTTGCGCATCAACGGACTGGGAGCGCCAAGGGCTTTCTTCACGCCCATTGCACGGCAAATACAGTTTCCCAACACAAGCTATGGCGAGGATTATGCCATGGGGCTCATGCTAAGCCGAAGATACAGAATAGGTAGGATATTCAAGGAGCTGTATCTCTGTCGCCGCTGGAACGGCAACAGCGACGCTGCCTTGAGCATAGAAAAGGTAAATGCCAACAATGCCTATAAAGACGGACTACGCACCATGGAGATAACGGCCAGGCAGCAGATGAACAACGGCAAGACCGACCTAATGGCTGACAATCAGTTGCAACGTTTCTTCTACAGGCAGTTAGAACGGTGGAACATTGGTAAACGATATAAGGATTTGCGAAACGCGAGGAAGAAGGAGGTCAGCCTTGGGCAAAACATATTCGTCATACAGTTCAACCCCGCACGCATCGTTAGCACGGGAGCCAACATAGACAAGAAAGCCATCAGCAGCCGACCCTGCTTCCTTTGTGAGAAGAACCGTCCCAAGGAGCAGATGAAGAAGATGATAGACGATGAGTTTGAACTGCTGGTCAACCCCTACCCCATCCTGCCCATGCACTTCACCATACCGGCAAGGAGGCATCGCCCGCAGGCCATCTGGAGCAACTATAGCGAGATGCATAGGCTACTGGCTACTTACGCCGACCTGATGGTGTTCTACAACGGGCCCAAGTGCGGAGCAAGCGCCCCAGACCACCAACACTTCCAGGCCGGCACGAGCGGACTGCTGCCCCTTCAGACGGAGTGGCAGAGGCTGAGCCACAACCTGACTATCATACATTCGCTTAACGATGATGAATATCTTGCCACCATCAACGATTATCCCTGCCCAGCTTTTGTCATCAAGAGCCAGACAGAGGGCAGCGACAAGGAACTTTTCAGAATGCTCTATAAGGCATTGCCCATGCAAGAAGACGACACCGAACCTATGATGAACATTGTAGCATGGAAGCAAGATGCCGACTTCATCAGCGTAGTGTTCCCACGCAGAGCCCACAGACCGCAATGTTACTATGCCAAGGACGATGAGCAAACGCTTGTGAGCCCCGGAGCCTTAGACATGGCTGGCCTTATCATCACGCCGCGTGAAGAAGATTTTAAGCGCATTTCTGCCACGCAAGTACAGCAAATACTTGATGACGTGAGCATCACACGCGAGCAGATGAATGAGGTGACTGAAAAGATAAAAGCAAGCCGAAGCTGCAATGCACAGGCCTTTGTGGGCATCTATGACAAAGAACCCACCGTGCAAGTGGGCATCGTGAGCGCGCAACAGATACACTTCATTCTGAATGGAGAATATGAGGCAAAGGGCGAACAGATAACAGGCGAACAGATGGTTGAATTTTCTGAAGGGGGCATTCTGTGGAATGGTGTGCCCTATCAGGAACTGCGATTTACACCCAAAGGAAAAAGCTCATCGTTCTCACTCTATGACGTGACCATCGGGGTGGACTTTCACTGGGAGCGAAAGGAAACACAAACCTTCAGGGGCACACTTCATCTTGTAGTAGAATCTGACAAGATCTGTGCCATCAACGAGCTGAATGTAGAAAGCTATCTGGTGAGCGTCATCTCCAGTGAGATGCGCGCCACATCATCACCTGAGCTGCTCAAGGCTCATGCCGTTATATCGCGCAGCTGGCTCTTGGCCCAAATGCTCAAGCGCAAGGCGGCTCCAGAGGGTAGCAACAACTTCTTCTCGTTTGTGAAGAAAGATGATGAGCTGATAAAATGGTATGACCGGGAAGACCATACGCTCTTTGATGTTTGTGCCGACGACCACTGCCAGCGCTATCAGGGCATCACAAGGGCCTGCTCGCCACATGTGGCCGAAGCCGTAAAGCAGACAAGGGGGCAGATACTCACATCAGGAAACGAGATATGTGACGCACGTTTCAGCAAATGCTGCGGAGGCATAACCGAGGAATACCAATACTGTTGGGACAACACCAGCAAGAGTTATCTTCGGTCGGTGAGCGATACTCCCGAAACAATTCATCCCCTGCCCGACCTCACCATTGAGGAAAATGCAAGAAAATGGATATGCACTGACCAACCTGCCTTCTGCAATACGCAAGACAAGGCCATACTGTCGCAGGTGCTGAACGACTATGACCAGGAAACAGCCGACTTCTATCGCTGGAAGGTGGACTACACGCAAGAGGAGCTGGCTAAGCTGGTGAATGAGAATACGGGCATAGACTTGGGACAGATAGTAGACCTCGTGCCACTGGGAAGAGGAAAGAGCGGACGTATATGGAGATTGAAGATAGTAGGCACCAAGCGCTCATTCACCATTGGCAAGGAGCTGGAAATAAGACGGGTGCTCAGCACCACACATCTCTACAGCAGTGCTTTCGTGGTGGATAAGAGCGACATACAAGATGGTGTGCCACAGCATTTCAAACTCACAGGAGCCGGATGGGGACATGGCGTAGGCCTGTGCCAGATAGGAGCGGCCGTGATGGGAGAGAAAGGTTATAAGTATGACCAGATTTTGCTGCACTACTATCAGGGCGCCGAAATCAAGAAGATATACAAATAAACGTTTCCGATAAGGAAGCCATGAGCTGACATTTATTATATGGAAAGAAAAAGAACATCACCGTGGGCGTGGATACCCACACTTTATTTTGCCGAAGGGCTGCCCAACGTACTGGTTACTGTGGTTAGCGTAACTATGTACATGCAACTGGGCATGACCGATACAGATATAGCCCTTTACACAAGCTGGCTGCAACTACCGTGGATCCTGAAGTGGGCATGGAGCCCCTTCGTAGATTTGTATAAAACCAAGCGGTGGTGGGTCATCACTATGCAGCTGCTCATCGGTGCCTCATTCGCAGGTATAGCCTTCACACTCAACACCGAACTATGGTTTCAGGGCACCATGTTCTTCTTCTTTGTCATGGCATTTATGAGCGCCACACACGACGTAGCGGCCGACGGCTATTACATGCTGGAGCTAGACAGCCATGAGCAGTCACTCTTTGTGGGCATCCGCAACACGTTCTACCGCATTGCTCTTATCTTCGGACAAGGGGTGCTCATTGCCCTGGCAGGCATACTGCAACTCTATTACAGAGACATGAAGGCATTCACCTGGTCGCTCGTCTTCTATGGCATGGCAGGCTTGTTCATTGCCATCTATCTCTACCACAGTGCTTTTATGCCCCGCCCAGCCGATGACGTACCACACGCAACAACCAAGCATGACGTTGTAAACGGACTGAAGGAAATGATAAAGGGCTTTGTGACGAAAGTGCCCTTGCGCACATTTGTCTTTGCCATGCTGTTCTTGCTGTTCTACAGATTTCCTGAAGCTATGCTGGGAAAGATGGCAACCACCTTTTTGCAACGACCAGGCTCAGAGGGCGGACTGGGGCTGTCACCTACAGAGTTTGGACTGGCATACGGAACCATCGGACTGATTGGTCTGCTGGGCGGAGGCATCGTGGGTGGATGGCTTGCCGCACGCGACGGACTGAAGCACTGGCTGTGGCCCTTTGTGCTGGCCCTCACGCTGCCCGACCTGGTGTATGTGTATATGAGCTATGCGCTGCCCACGCAACTGAGCCTTGTGAGCCTGTGCCTCTTTCTTGAACAGTTTGGCTACGGACTGGGCTTCACCGCTCTCACACTCTATATGCTCTATTACTGCCAAGGCAAGTATAAGACATCCCATTATGCCATCTGCACGGCCATCAGCTATCTTGGACTGATGGTGCCGGGCATGTTCTCAGGATGGCTGAAGGACACGCTCGGCTACCGCCACTTCTTCATTGCCGTGATGGTGTTCTGTGCCATAACGTTCTTGGTAACTGCGTTTATCAAGATTGATCCCAACTTTGGGAAAAAAGAAAATAATGTGCAAGAATGAGTAAAGTTATGTCAATGGGTGAGCCTGAGGATATATAACCGTGTGACAAGTTCAATGACTGGCGCTACTGAATGTCCGCTAAAAACAGCGGACATTTTTAGTCTGCGACTTTCTACAACTATCAGTCAGGGCTTACATAGGGTATATATCTGCATTTACATTGCCACATGGTGACTTATAGCAGATTTACTTTACACCGTTTTAACATTAAAAATTAAAATGGGAA
>CABVAZ010000029.1:0-37242 GCA_902496445.1 uncultured Prevotella sp.
TTCCCATTTTAATTTTTAATGTTAAAACGGTGTAAAGTAAATCTGCTATAAGTCAAATTACTTGCCAAACAACCTTCAACGAGTCGAAAAGCGACTGTCATGTACGGAAAAACGAAACGGTTTTCGCATCTAAAGAATTTGTGTTATCTTTGCATTTGGATTAAAAAATCGCTGACATGAACAATCATTACCAACACATTGCCGAGGCCTTACGGTTTACGAAGGCCGACAAAAAGGCGCAGCCAACCCTGGAGGAGATGGCTTCGCACGTGGGCCTCAGCCCCTCTGACTTGCAAAGGACATTCATCCGGTGGGCCGGAGTAGACTGGGCGCGGTTCATGCAATATCTTAGCGTGGAATATGTCAAACGTATCTTGCAGACCGGCAATGCATCGTTGCTTGCCGCAGCATCATCCGTAGGACCGTCGGGCACGGGCAGGTGCCACAACCTCGTGGTGCATATAGAGAGCATAGCACCGGGCGAATACGGTCACGGGGGGCGCAACTTGCAGCTGAACTATGTGTTTGCTGGCTCTCCGTTCGGCGAGGTGCTCATCGCCTCAACAGCCAAAGGCATCAGCTACATTGCCTTCACCGACGGCAAGAAAGAGGCTGCCCTGGCCGAGCTGAGGGGCAAGTGGCCGGGCGCAACGCTCGTGGAGCAGGCTGATGAGCATAATGCAAGCGCCGTGAAAGTACTAGGCCTGGACCGCCACAACGTGCACGACGTGAGGTTGCACCTAAGTGCCACGAACTTTCAACTGAAGGTTTGGGAGGCTCTGCTCAAGGTTCACATGGGGCAGCTTACCACCTACAGTATGCTGGCAAAGGCCATAGGGCAATGCAATGCGGTGCGTGCCGTGGGCTCGGCAGTGGCTGCCAACCCTGTGGCACTGCTCATTCCGTGCCATAGGGTGATACACTCTACCGGAGAGTTGGGGCACTATCACTGGACGGCGGAGCGCAAGGCGGCCATCATAGGCTGGGAAGCGGCACACTGCAATGGCCGCTTCGGGATATAACAACAAGAGAACAGACTAGGGAGATGAACCCGGATATATATTAAAAAAATACTGATATGAGCAAAGAAAAGAAAAACGAGTGGCCGGGACCAGCCGGACTGATACCCGTGACGAGCGGAAAGGCTGACGATGCCAACGTCATTAACCGTGCTTATCTTGACCACCTGCTGGTTGAGATGCGGGTAGTAGATGCCCAACTGCCCGACCTGGAGACTGAGATATTTGGCAGAACATACGCCCTGCCCATCATGATGCCGGCCTTCTCACACCTCAACAAGGTGGGCAAAGACGGCCGGAAGCCTATGACGGAATATGCTTTGGCAGCCCGAGAGCTGAATGTTCTGAACTGGGTGGGCATGGAGCCTGATGATGTTTATGGTGAAATAGCCAAGACAGGTGCCGACACGGTACGCATCATCAAGCCGTTTGCCGACCATGAAATGATTATGCAGCAGATAGAATATGCCCGCAATCACGGGGCTGTAGCGGTGGGCATAGACATCGACCACATAGCGGGCAAGGATGGAGGATATGATGTTGTAGACAGCTTACCGCTCGGTCCGGTGCTACAAGAGGACCTGAAGGCCTACGCAGAAGCGGCCAAACTGCCTTTCATTGCCAAGGGTGTGCTCTCTGTGAGCGATGCGCTGAAGTGCAAGGATGCCGGGTGCAAAGCTATCGTAGTGTCGCATCACCATGGCCGCATACCCTTCGGCATGCCGCCTGTGGCTGTTCTGCCCGGCATAGTGAAGGCACTCAAAGGCAGCGGAATGTTAATCTTTGTAGACTGTGGCATAGACTCCGGCTACGATGCCTATAAGGCTTTGGCTCTGGGAGCCGACGCCGTGGCCGTGGGAAGAGGCATTCTGAAGCCCTTGCTCAAGGAGGGTAAGGACGGTGTAGTGGCCAAAGTGAACGAGATGAAGCAGCAACTGGCCGAGCTGATGCTGTATACGGGCATCTGCGACACGCGCTCGTTCGACCCTACTGTGATACATACAGCGTTTTAAAGGCAACAAATTAGATGACTGTTACCGACGATATAACCCGCCAGCTCAGACTTTATGCGCATGAGGAAAAGCGCCAAGTGCTGATGCGGTTCTTCAAAACGGGCAAGGGAGAATATGGTGAGGGCGACCGCTTCATAGGTGTTATGGTGCCACAGATAAGGCAAGTGGCACGGCAATATGCCGGCCTCAGCCTCAACGAGACAGACCGTTTGCTGCAAAGCGAGTGGCATGAGGTGCGCGAATGTGGGCTCTTCATACTCGTTGGCAAATGCAAGAAACGGGTCACGAAAGAAAGTTTCGACTTCTATCTTGCTCACACCAGCCGCATCAACAACTGGGACTTGGTGGACGCTTCGGCCCCTACCATCGTAGGAGGCTATCTACTTGACAAGTCGCGTGAGCCACTTGACAAGCTGGCCGAAAGCCCCTTGCTGTGGGAAAACCGCATAGCCATGGTGGCAACCCTGCAGTTTATCAGGCACAACGACCTTGATACGACATATCACTTGGCCCAAAAGCTGATGCAACACCCTCACGACTTGATGCAGAAAGCCACGGGATGGATGCTAAGAGAGGCGGGTAAGAAGGACGCCGAAAGGCTATACCGCTTTGTGGAAGCACACCGCACCGAGATGCCAAGAACCATGTTGCGCTATGCCATTGAGCGGTTTGACAAAACAACACGGTCACATCTGATGCGCAAGGACGACAAGTGAGCGATGATGCGAGGCCTGCATCAACGGATGAAAAGGGATATAACGAATAATGGGCTTGCCGGTTTCTGATGCCGACAAGCCCATGTCTTATATCTGAAGTATCCTCACGTCAGTCTTGCCACACCGACTTTTGGGGAGCCGTGGCATCTTCTTCGTTGCTCAGAAAATCTTTCTTGGTAGCCGAATCCTCCGGTCTCGTTGCGGCAGGAGCGCCGGGTGAGCCTGCCAAAATAGCATAACCACTGAGCTTGATGAGCTTGGTGATAGGTTTAATGTACTGTCTCATTATCTTATAATTGTCTTTTTACCATTGTGAATATATATACCTTTGGACTGCGGAACGCCCTGAAGTCTTACTCCTTGCAGGGTATAATAGGCTCCGTTCTGTGTTTCCGGCATGACCGTTGCGTGGCTCAGGCCGTTGGTTACGGCCGTATCGCCAAGCAGAATGATGTTATATGACTTAGCCGAAGAGGCCGTGCCAAGATGCAAGTAAGCCTTGTTCTTGCCGATAGTACCCGATACGGTGTTGTAGAAACCCATCTGCATGGGATACTTAACGTCCGTGTCTACCTCATCATCGCCTTTCAGTTTATAGAGTACATTGGTGAAAATGTAGTTACCTTCGGCTTCTGTCGAACCTATAGTAGCGTCGTTTTCATACACGCCCACCAGCTTATTGTCGGTCACATCTGCGAGTTGTCCACTCTCATTCTGTGTGTAATAAGACGCGCTAAAGAGCGGAACGTCGTTCACATCGGCCGTGCTGCCCGCCAACTGCATGATGACACCCGTGCCCTTTGCCACGGCTGTGACAGGTTTCTTGGTCATCTCAGCCACCTTATAGTTGGTTTTGGTATTCACGTCAGTAGCACTTCCCGTCACGATATAGGAGTTGACAGCCTTTCCATAGAAGGTGTTGGTAAGACTATAGTCAACAGGATAGGCGCGCGCATCGGTAGCCCAACCATCAAACTTAGCCTTATAGCTCTTGACATCTGAAGCTACGGCCATCTTATAAAGGGTTACGTCAGAGGCTATGAAGCTGATGTCCTGACCCTCAACGGCACTGTTTTTCTTGACATCATCATTGAATTCGACGACGTAAACATGCTCATTACCATTGGCATTCTTATAAGTATCGGCAATGGTATTGTCGGTTGTGGCTCCTCCTTGTGTGAAGTGGGCGTTGCGACTGTTTACTGCCAACACATCCTTTACATAGGCCTTGATGTATAGTTTGGCCCCTTTGGGAACATTAGGCAGGGTAAAGTAGCTAGTATTACCATTGAAAGTAAGGTTGACGATCTTGTTATTATCCACCCTTAACCGTATATTGTTGGAAACGTTCCGGGGCATACTCATCCTGATGTAGCGGTATTCGGGCAGGACAACAGGTGTAGTCTGGCCATTGGCAAATTTCAACTCATCGCCTTGAATCATGCCGGTTGAGTTCCGGTCTTTATTATTATAGTTCATCATATAGTCAACAGGGCCATTGTTTGAGCCTTTAAATTTACCCCAATAATAATAAGACGACCCACTATAATTGCCAAAACTTGATCCTGCTTGTACTGATTCGTCATTGAAATACGTGTAAGTTTCGCTCGTGATATTCTCAAAATCCCACGTATAAGGATATTGTGTTGCTTTGAGTTCTTCGGCATCTTGCTTCTTCTGTATCTTGAAATAGTAAGTTACATCCTTCGCCATGGGCTTGCCAAGGGCACTTACCAATGCCGTGCGGGGAATGGTTACCTGATAAGTAAGGTCGTATTTCAGGTCGTCACCAGTATAATTCATGGTGACGGTTTTCTTATCATCAGAAAGTGAAAATAGTTTAGGGCCAGTATTCTCTGCCCCGTAATAGATCACACCTTCAGAGCCATTGACGGGTATAACATTGATGATAGCACCGGGAACCACCGACATTTTCTCGCTGAAAGTGGCTGAAATCTTGGCTCCTTTGGTGCCACCATACACCACATCGGCTGATTTTGAGGTTGGGTGAGTCTCCTTATGACTGCTCAAAGAGGGCACAGAAGTGGAGGTTACATTCTTTGTGGTGAAATAAAATGTAGGATAATCAAGCGTTACTTTATTGCCATGTTCATCGGAAGCATCGAAAGGCTGGACCGCAAAGGCATAGTTAGTGTTGGAAGCCAAGGTCCTGGTAGAGAAGTCTTCGTCGAAGTTTATCTGATTGCCTTGGGTAGTTCCGCTGATGGTAAAGCTGGTTTTTTCCTTCTGGTTAGTGATTACAGCTTTAACAGGGATATTGTTATGAAATTTAACTGTCGATGCTAAAGAAAAGTTAGGGGTCAGATCAACGTGCGAAAGGTCGGTGGGTATGGCCATACTAAGCACCGGAACGTCGTTCATTACCTTAATGGCAGCGATGCTTGTAGGTGCTGTTGACGTGAGCGCAACGTCTGTTGCCTTAGATGATGTTACATGAAAGAGATTGGTTACTTGTGAGTTTCCTTTGGCATCTTTCATCACCAGGACGGTATTGGGGGGGGGTAGTGAAGCTGACATTGCCGTTGGTTACCACCCAAACATAATAGCCTGCGGGCACTGAAGGCACGGTTATGGTTACGCCCTCAGCTATCCACATGTGCCTGTAATGCCAGTCTATGCCCACTCGATAAGCAGCAGCAGTGAACTTCAATCCCCTGATCATGTCAATAGGATATTCGGTGTCACTGGCAGTAGCAGCATTCATGTAGTACGTTTCGGATTCTTTAGAGACCGAAAATCCCGAATTAGTGCTCTTCACATCGGTCTGTGTCTGCGTCCAATCGCCCTGAGCGAAGTCCCATGTATGGGGATAAGTTATGTCAGAAGCCATAACCCTGGATGCAAATAACAAGATAAGTGAGAGCAAAGAAATTGCAAATTTACGTCTTGTCATCTTTGTTTATAACTGTTTAATATTCATCTTTTTACACTATCACTACACATATAAAGTTGTTCAAAGCTTGAAAGAAGCCCTGAAAAGAGGTATACTTCTTAACAAAAAACCGTATTGGTAGAGACTAAATTTATTGACTGTGCAAAATTATAACATTTTTATTACTATGCCAAAAATTTCAAGTTGTAAATGCAGACAAAGACAAAAAAAGTGAAAATATGTGCATATTGGGGAATGATTGTGAGCTCTCGCTACACCTTTCATAAAGTTATTAGGATGCTTTCGTAGATGAATAAGCGCTTGGCAAAATGTAAAAATGATGGTCTTTTAGCCACAACAGCGCATCCATTTTCAGCCATTTGCCGGGTGAGAACCCGGTGGTTAGATGCAAAGAAGAGTATATCATGTAACCAATTAATAATCAACAAGATAGCTAAACAGAATAATAGGCTTTGCAAAAGTGCCCATTTTGCGTTGCAAAAAGGCCTATTTCGTGAGGTAAAAAGGCCGTTTTTACAAGGCGAAAGCACCTATTTGGTTTTTGAAGGATATTTATTCCGCCTCATCAACACAGAAAAACAGGATGAACAGAATACTGACATGTGGGCACAAGACCGCCGTTCTGAGAGGAGAAGGCGCAATCGCCAGGGTGCGCAAGAGTTCTTATCTGTGGCGAGAGTACGGCATAGGTACGAATCAGGCAAAGGGAAGATAGACGGCGTAAAGGCCGTCGCCGCTGATGCTTGCCTCGCTGCCAAGTGTCTGGTTGAGCGTTCCTTGCCACAGAGACGTGAAGGGATAGAGCTGCCAGCGCAGCCCTTCGGATGAGAGATGTGAGCAACTTATGTTGAAAACACTGAACTCCTGACCTTTCTGGCAGCTGAAGAGGCAGTCGCCATGAGCAACAATAAAGTAGCCATAATCTGATACCATAATAGGCTGAACGCCCAGCTCTTGGTAATAATATGCCAAAAGGGAGATGTTGCCCAGGGTGTGATCCTCACGCTTGCCCGTGGCTCCAAGATAGCAGAAGGTGCGATTTGATTTGTTGCCCAAGGCAAAGAGGGCGTAGCGTGTGGCCTTAGTCAGGTCGTTATAGTCTTGCTCGCTCACATGATGTATGATGGAGGCATAGCTCTGCCGCATCTCCGGCGATAGCGAGTCGCAGTCGCCCACAATGGCATCGGGCACTATGTCGGTGTGCCGGGAGAGCTCTGTTATGGCTCCGTCGCAACAAAAAACATGCTTAGCCTGATGGAGCAGACCGAGCGGAAGGGCATGTGTTGGAAAGGTGCCGTTGGCCAGTATGACGGCATCAAAATGTGTTTGGGGGGTTAAGAGTTCATATCGGGTCATGCGGTAAGCTTCTCCTTCTTCATGATTTGTATCCATTTTCTATATCCGGCTACGGCTATCACAACGTAGAGGGCATAGAGCATAGCGGTAAACGGTATGTCTTTATAAACGTATAAGGCACTGAGTTCGATGTCGGCAACAATCCAGATGAGCCACTGCTCCACATACTTGCGGGCCAGAGCCCACAGTCCGATGATGCTCAGGGCATTGCCAAAGGAGTCGAGCACAGGCACCGTGGAGTTGGTGAAAAGAATGAGTATGTAATAAATGCCTACCCACATAACGAGGAAGACGGCCACGGCGGGAATGACGGCGCGCAGGGGCATGTGGGTGATGGGCAGCTCCTCGGTGTGCCGGCTGCCATCTCCTTTCTTCATAAACTTATTCCACTGCCAAGTCAGAAAGCCGTAAACAGCCGCCAAGACATAGTACACTTGCATGCCGAAGTCGGCATAGAGATGTGCGTCGAGGTAGACAAAAATATAGATGACAGGCATGATGATGCCTGTCAACCATAAGTATATACTGGCTTTATACTCTTGGTAGATATACACTAAACCTGTTATCGTACCAAGAATATCTAGCCAGTGATCAGATAAAAACTGCTGCATAATGCTTAGAAGCGCAGGGTGATGTTGCCCATAGCGGTAAATCCTGCCATGGGAATGTAGCCTATTTCGGTGTAACGATTGCTGTTGGGATGGCCGTCGTTGTCCAAAATGGTGTCATAAACCCATCCGCTACTTGCGTAATGGCGGTCGAAGATGTTGTTGAGTTGTGCGCCGAATACTATCTGACGGAGCCCTGCCACGCGCTTAGAAAGGTTGAGGGTGTAGCTCAGATTGAAGTCGGTCTGACTGTAACTGGGCAGCGAACGCATTTTGCACTCGGTGTTATCAAGATACTGACGGCTCACAAAGTTGGTGTGCCAAACGGCCTCCAAGCCCTTGAAATGGAAGTTGGCGAAGCCGTTAAGGATGGCTGAGGGCGAGAAAGCCAGCGTAGAACTGCTGTAGTGTATCTTGCGATAAGAGTCTTCCCAGTCTACGCTTGCCATCTCATCGAAGTCTTTTATGCGGTTGCGACTAAGGGCAGCGTTGCCTGAGAATGACAGGAAAGTAAGCGGACTCCATCCTGCCTCTATCTCAGCGCCCATACGATAGCTCGACTTGATGTTGGTGGTGAGGTTCTCACCTATGTCAGAATGTGCGCCGGTCTGTACAAACTGGTTGGTATAATCCATGTAATAGAGGTTCACTCCGGCATACCAGTTGGAGCCATGATACATATATCCGGCCTCAAGATCCATCAGACGCTCAGGCGTAGGAGCCGGGTAGCTGCCGTTATCGGTGAAGTTGTTGCGCTCAGGTTCGCGGTTGGCGTAAGCAATAGAGGCATAAGCCTTATGCCCATCCTTAGCGAAGCTGATGCCGGCTTTGGGGTTTACAAAGTTGTAACGCTCGCGTATGTCGAGTCGCTGGTTGGTATATCCCTTGTCAGTGCTGTAGAACTTGTCGTTGATACCGTCGGTTTTATACTCCACGTAGCGGTATTGCAGGTCGGCAAAGGCGTTCCAATACTGGCCGAAATGATAATTGGCCTTGAAGAAACCGCTGTAGTCGAACTTGCGAGCATCTGAGTCATAGTAGGTATAATCGCGGCCATTGGGACGGAAGAGCGCGTCAGCCTCCTCGTTCTTGATGTAAGTGAGTCGGCCGAAATGGCTGCCCCTGAACTGCTGGATGTTAAGCCCACCGATGACATTCCAGTGCTCGTCTTTGTAATTAATGTTATATATGATGCCGTAAGTATGTTGTGATAATCCTTTCTTTCTGACGAAATCGGAGCGCTTTACAGTGTTTCCTTCGCTGTCCTTAAAGGTCAGTCCGAACTTAGAAAACTTGTAATTGGGTTTGAATTCGTTGTAGTAGCCAAAGCCATAATTGTAATGCAAGGTAAGGTTATGGCTCCAATGGTCGGTCGGGCGCCACACTGCCGAGAGGATATTATGGTTCTGATAGAAGTTGTCGGTGGTTCTTTTCCAATAGCTACCATCGCGCATTACGTAGCGTTGAGTGATATAATTGCCGTTGGCATCGGTAGCAAAGCCATCACCTTTGTCGTTCCATGCGAGCTGTTCGTATAGGGTATTATACTTGCCAAGGCCTTTATCGTAGAGATCTTTATAGGATGTGATGCCCGTCTTTGAACCGAATGTGCCGTCGTAAAGGCTCAGATCGTCGTTTCCGGTGATAACTCCGTTCCACGCCTGACCCGTCTTTTCGAAGTTGCCAATGTTCTTATAGCTCAGCATGAACTTGTCATCATACCACGTAAGTCCGCCATAATAAGAGCCCGAACGGCCGTCGGTGCCGTGAATATAGCCGTCGGTGGATGTCTCATGATAGGCACCATCGAACACTAGATGGTTGAAGAGCAAGCCCGTAGAGAAGTTTGCGCCGGCATTATAAGTATTGTATGAGCCGTAAGAACCGGTCAGCTCGAGCGATGGTTTGAGCGAAGGGGCTGCCGTTTGCAGGGCTATCGAACCGCCAAACGCACCGTCGCCGTTGGTAGAAGTGCCTATGCCACGCTGCACCTGCACGCTGTTCATGAGGGCAGCATAGCTGTTCATGTTCGCCCAGAACACGGTTTGATCTTCCGGCGAGTTGAGCGACACACCGTCTAGCGTAACGTTTATGCGCGAGCCGGCGGCTCCACGAATACGCATGTAGGTGGTTCCTGTGCCCAGACCATTCTCACTCCATGCCAACACACCGGGCGTTTGAGCCAGCAGAAAGGGCATTTCCATGCCCGTCTTTGAAAATTTTTGCAGTTCGTTTTTCTTAATGTTCGACACGGCGAAAGGCGCGTTCTTATCGGCCCTAACACCTTTTACCACAACCTCTTGCAGTTGTTGGGTGGCAAGCGTGTCTACTTGCGCGTTGGCTCCGGCTACACTTGAGAGTGCCGCAGCAACAAAAACAATTCTTTTCATGAGTTGTTTTACCTTAATTAAAAGCATCCTCCACCTCCCTATTGAGTAAGAATGGCGGTGCTATATAACAAACGTAAAGGGGGAATGTTCCTACGCCGGCATTACCCGGATCAGGTTCATGGGTGTAATCTCAGCCATGCAAAAAGCCCTTTGTTAGCCTTTCAGCCAACAAAAGAGGCTCACATAGCACCCCTTAGCTTCCATTTTGAAAGCCACTGCAAAGGTAATACATTAATCTGAAAATGCAAAAGAAAGATTAAAAAAATCAAAATTTTTTATCAATATACTGACTTTCAGACCCTGAAAAGATGCTAGAAGGTGGCTATTGGCCTGTTTATGGCGTTTGAAAGTGTCGGGTTATTATCGTATGAACAAGGCTTTTCTAACGAAAGATAAGGTTGGTGATCATCGGACATGCAGACTAAGAAAAGAGGAAAGGGAGCAGACCGATGATCCGCTCCCTTTATATAATAAGGTAAGATAAGCTTCATAGAAGCTTAAACACTTGCTATTTGACGAGCATCTTACGCTGTACGTCGCCCACAGTCACTACATATACGCCCGGCTTTAGGCTGATAGCCTGACTGCCAGACACTGTTCCGGCATATACTTGTGCGCCAGAGAGGGTGTAAACAGCTACGTTTGCTGAGCTTTCTGTGTTGAAACGAAGCTCGCCCTTGCCGCTTTCCACGCTCAGAGTTTGGGTGCCTACGCCCTCAATACGAGTAGAGATGGTGAACTGAACGAGCACTTCGGTAGCAGCGGTAACGGTGAATTGGTTGTTGGCAGCCACCTTTCCGTTAGCCTTCACCGAAGCCAGCGCATAGCCTGATGCCGGTGTTGCCGTTACCTTCACAACAGTGTTCTTGGCCACCTTGGTGCCGCTGGGCACGTCAACACCGTCTGCTGTCTGCATGGTTACGGTGCCGTTTTCAACCGGCAGCAAGGTTACGTAAGCCATATCACAGCCTGTGCCGTCGCCCTTCTGGTCGATTGCCCAACCTTTGCCCGTTGCTATGACCGACTCAGCCTTGCTTGCCTGGTTGGCAGGACGTGTGGAAGAAGAGTTTCCGATAACGCGTAAGCGCAACTTTTCATCATTCTCTCCGAGCTGCACATCAGCGGGATATTCAGGCAAAAGATAATAGAAGTCGTTGAGCGTACATGCATCCCAGCCATTCTTAGACACATTGATGTAGTTTAACATCCTGTTATGGCTCAGGTCAAGCATATCCAATGGGTTGCCACCAGCGATGAGGCTGGAGAGCGAAGTGTTGGCAGAGAGGTCGAGAGATGTTAGCTCATTGTCAGAAACATTCAGCTCGTCAAGCAACTTATTGTTGCTCAGGTTCAGCTCAGTGAGCTTGTTTCCTTGCAAGCTAAGCTCCATTAAGAGGGGCAGCATGCTCACGTCAACATTCTTCAGCTCGTTGTTTTGCAGTGATAGTTCCACAAGTTTGGTATTCTTGCTCAGGTCTATTGTCTCCAGCATATTGCCCTTCAGGTCGAGCTCTTGCAGCTGCGGAAGCAACGTAACGTCGATGTTGTCGATATAGTTGCCATAAGCCTTCAGGCTTGTCAGCTTGGTGTTATGGCTCACGTCGAGTGCTTCCAGCTCGCAGTAAGAGCAGTCGAGCTCCTCCAGGTTAGGCTGGTTGCTCACATCAAGGGTATCTATCTCATTCATATACGTAATCAATCCGCGCAGATTTTCGTTCTTTGAGATGTCTATTGCAGTGATTTGGTTGTCCGTACCGAAGCCCGGATAACTTGAGAAGTCGGCATAGGTAACGGCTCCCTTGATGGTTACGGTAGTGCCTTGCGTACCATTTTCATTCACTATGGCCTTGTGATTGGTGCCCAGTGTGTAGGTTTCAGGCATGCCGTCGCCCCAGTCTACGGTGATGGTAGTGTTGGGCTCCGAGGCTCCGAGGAAGTATTGCTGCGGAGCTCCAGTAGGCACTGTGAGCACGATAACGCCTCCCTCGGCATCTTTCTTGAATATAGGCTTCACGGTAGCGCCTGCTGTTGACACCACAAAGAGTGAGTCGTCATAGAACTTTCCGTTCACTTCAACACCCTCAAAGACATAACCTTCGTCGGCCACTGCCTTCACCTTGATAGGATAACCGGGCATAACGTTGAGCGAAGAAGATATGGGTCGGAAGGGGAAGTAGTTGCCTTCAGCGTCTTTGTCGTAAGATGTACCCTCCTGCTCCAGCGTATATGTGCCTCCCGTAACAGCCTGCGGCACGATGGCAATAGAGTCCATAGAGGCCGTACCGTCGCCCTCTACATCGCAAATATAATAGTTATTGGCGTCATACTCGAGCATATCAGTCTTTGAATGTTCGCCGTTGCTGCCTGCGATAAACACGTTTTTGCTCCACGACTCGCCCTCATGAGGCGGCATAGCATCAAAGGTGAAGTTTAGAGTTTGGGCAGTCATGTTCTTACAATCGCGCATATCGATAGACTTAAGCGTATTGTAGCCGATGCCTTTATGCATATCGAGGAACTCGATGTTGGTGTTTCTGACGTTCACGTTGCGCACAAACATCTTGTCGCTCAGGTCAAGTCGGCTGATGTTGGTGCTGTCTACATAGATATATTTCAGGTTCTTCAGCCCTCTGACATCCAGTTTTGAGATAGGACAACCCGTAGCCGAGATAGAAATCAGGTCGCGGCAACCACTCATATTAATCTTGCTGATGCCCGTATGTGATACATCTAATGTGGTGAGATTAGGGTTCTTTGAGATGTTGATGTCTTTAACAGCCGTCCTCGACAGGGATATTGTCTCCAAAAGGGGCATACTTGTCAGGTCAACACTCTCAAGGTAAGTATTTCCACTCAGGCGAAGCGTCTGTAAATTAGGATAATTGTCTGCCAAGTCTATATCCATTAGCGAACCGTTCATGATGTTGAGCGAACGCAAATTAGGCAGCTTAACCGGATAGAAGTGCACCACATCGCAGTCGTTCATCTCGATATTAACAAGGTTGGTGTTGCCACTTGCAAACACCGCCGTGTTGAATTCGGGGTTGTGGTTTACCGTAAACGACTGCAGACTGCCAAATTGCAGCAGGTTAAGGTTCAGGATATTGTTATACGCCAAGTCCAATATCTCAACGTTAGGACAGCCTGACAGGTCAAGCCCATCATTGGTCAGCTTGTTATGGCTGGCGTATATCTTCTTCAAATTAGGCTGATTTGCAAACTGCAACACCGTCACCGAGTCGTGGTCGATGTCTATTCTTTTGATGCCACCATACATGGTTATGGTGTCACCCAACAGCTTGCCGTGCACCCAAGTGTTGGTAAGCCAAAACTGCTTGGCATCTTTATAGCTTTTGCGCTGGCCATCGCCCCAGTCCACATAAACCGAGTCTTGCCCGTCAGCAAGCTCTACATTAAACTCCAAAGTCTCGCCATACGGTAGTGAAGTGGCGATAGTGGTTTGCTGCGCTCGTGCTTGTAAGCCGAAAATAACGCAACACAGCCCTAAGACTAAGCGGTTAATTCTATCCATAAAAATTCTAGATTTGGTTGATAAAACAGTTAACTATTAGGTCACAAAGATACAACAACTTCTTTAATTTTACAAGTTTATAAGGCTCGTTTTTTACAATCTATCTATAAAAAGACATCCTTTGCACAAACATTGTTACATAACAAGAGTGCCATATATAACAAGGTGTATGCTAAGAATATGAAAAAATTATTGGAAACAGCATTACTAATTGGCAAGAAATAATTAACTTTGCAAAACAAAATCAACTAATTGGGTTTAAAGATACACTTTTTGTTGATATAACAAGAAATTTTTAAGCATTTTGTTATGACGGAAATAAACGCCTTTTTCACACAGTTGAGCAATTGTTTATGGGGCTGGCCCATGATCATACTATTGCTTGGAACGCACATCTTTCTCACATTCAGACTGAGGTTTCCACAACGTTATCTGCTAACAGCCATGAAGCTCACCTTCACTCGTGAGGATAACTCCAAGGGAGACGTATCACAATTCGGTGCCTTAGCCACGGCCTTGGCGGCTACTATAGGCACGGGCAACATTGTGGGAGTAGCCACCGCCATCGCGTTGGGCGGCCCCGGAGCCGTACTCTGGTGCTGGCTGACGGGCGTCTTCGGCATAGCAACAAAATATTCGGAGGCATTGCTAGCCATCAAATACCGGCAGAAGACCCCCGACGGGCGTATGTTAGGCGGACCGATGTATGCCCTTGAGAAGGGATTAGGCTGGAAGTGGCTGGCCATTCTCTTTGCCTTTTTTGGCTTCATGGCATCGTTTGGCATCGGAAACACGGTGCAGGCCAACGCCATATCCACTATTGTGCACGAGACGTATGGTGTTTCTCCTTATATAACAGGCACCATTATCTTTCTCCTCGCCACGGCCGTCATCCTCGGAGGAGTGCGTCAAATAGCCAAGGTATGCGAGTTTTTCGTGCCTTTCATGGCTCTTTTCTATGTCTTGGGATGCATATACGTGCTCATCATGAACAGGCATTACGTAGGCGATGCCATCACGCTCATCTGTCAGTGTGCCCTCGATCCGAAGGCTGCAGGCGGCGGATTTGTAGGCACCACCATCATGATGACGGCACGTTACGGCATCGCACGCGGCCTATTTTCCAACGAGTCGGGACTGGGTTCGGCCCCTATCGTAGCCGCGGCAGCACAAACACGCAACCCCGTACGGCAGGCTTTGGTGTCGGCAACGGGCACTTTCTGGGACACGGTGGTGATATGTGCCCTGACGGGAATCGTCATTGTGAGCAGCGTGCTGGCCTATCCCGACATACAATTCTCTGACGGTGCGCAGCTCACCAAGGCCGCTTTCAGCAAGATACCCTATATTGGTAAGCCCCTGCTCAACTTCGGCTTGCTCACGTTTGCGTTCAGTACCATCCTGGGATGGAGCTATTATGGCGAACGATGTGTTGAATATCTCAAGGGCAGAAAGTGGATGCTGGCCTACAGAATCGTTTATCTCGTGCTCGTTTTCATAGGCAGTGTGGCCAATCTGTCTATTGTTTGGAACATCGCCGACTGCATGAACGCGTGCATGGCAGTGCCCAACTTGGTGTGCTTACTGGCCTTAAACGGTTTGATAGTGCACGAAACGCGAAAATATCTATGGCGAGGACGGCTCGACAGAATTATGAAATAACTCATTCATACACAACACTTTGCTCCATCAGTGCGACCGAACTATGTTTGGGTCGCATTTTTTTTGCAATAAAAAAAAGCCAACAAAAGAGTGGCAAAATTTGGTTGCTTGCATTTTTTATCGTACCTTTGCACCCGCAAAAACACGAGGGCGTTTAGCTCAGTTGGTTTAGAGCATCTGCCTTACAAGCAGAGGGTCGGCGGTTCGAATCCGTCAACGCCCACCTCAAACAAGGGTAGTTTCCAGAGTGGCCAAATGGGGCAGACTGTAAATCTGCTGCTTCTAGCTTCGGTGGTTCGAATCCATCACTACCCACTTCCATTCATCTTATTATTCAATTTCATCCTTGCAGAAAGCCGGCGATAACGGTTTTCCAAGACAAGCACATTTGTTTGACTTTCCCAAATAGGCCTTTTTGCGTTGCGAAATAGGCACTTTTAGAGGCCAAAATAGGCACTTTCGCATTGCAAAAAGGCCTATTTCATATTTCGATACCTTATAGCCTGTTTTCCATTATTTTTTACTCTGCGGCATGGCAGTATCAATATTAATTGCTAATTTTGTAGCATCAATACACAAAATCCATTCCAACTGAACGGCAGGAGCCATTATATGACGTAACATTCATGAAGACATACAACACACATACCCCAGCTAGACAAGGCGCTAAAGGTGCAGCACGACTGCTGAGCCTCATTATTCTGACGCTCATCATGCTCGCTCCACAAACGGCATCGGCACAAAACAACAAGACGCAAAGACTCATCAGGCGTGCCAAGAGTCGCCTCGAACTGGCCGACAGTCTACGCTTGCAGCTCAGGAAAGCGGCCGACGAGGGACGCATGTTGCAATGGGGCGACAGCCTGATGCGCATGATGCTGAAGAGAGGCGAGATGGATTCGGCCAGCTATGCCAAGCGTTATAAGCGGCTCAAGCACCTGGACAGTAAGCTGCATCAGGGCGACTCGCTTCTTCAGAAGAAGTATAAGAAGGTGAGCTATGACACTCTCTACATCGCCAGACCAGCCGGCCGATGGACCGTAAAGTTGCGCGGCAATCTCTCAGGGGCACACTTGAAGGCGGAAGGAAACACCGAACAAAAGCCGTTCAGCGGCAACCTGAGGGCCGACTATCGCGGAACCATGAGCATGGCAGTGGCCTATCGGGGCATTGCCGTGGGCTTTGCCATCAACCCGGCAAAGCTGGCCGGCAAGAGTAAAGACAACGAGCTGAACTTCGTTTCTTATGGCAATAAGTTTGGTTTCGATGCCGTTTACCTCTCTTCAAAGACCTATCACGGTGACGTTACCACGGCAGGTGTCAACACAAATATATCCAAAGGCAAGATAACACAGGAGGCCCTGAACGTCAATGCCTATTATGCTTTCAACGGAAACCGCTTCTCTTTTCCGGCTGCATTCAGCCAAACATACATCCAAAAGCGCAGCGCCGGCAGCTTTATGGTGGGCATCAGTTTCGACGGACAGGCCACTAACGCCACCGACTACGGCAAAGGCGAGGGCAAGACGGGCAAGCTTCGCATCTACGAACTGGGCATCGGGGCGGGCTACGGCTATAATATGGTGGTGGGAAAACATTGGCTCTTCCACCTTTCCACCCTGCCAACGTTCGACGTTCTCATTAATTCGCACATCACAGCCAATGACAATAAGATAAAGATGAACTATAAGTTTCCGAGCGTTATCATCACCGGCCGGGGCGCAATAGTCTATTCTTGGCGCAACAAATTCGCGGGTCTAACTATGGTCTACACCTATTCGGGAGTAGGAGACCGTGACCAACTGCACCTTGAAAGAGAAAAATGGCGAGCCAGACTCTACTTTGGCTTCCGCTTCTAATTATGCTCTCTTCAAGCCGCTTTAAGCGCATGGCGGGGCTTCATCAAAGGTATTCAAGACGTAAATACTTATAATAAATCATAAAAGTATGCTTTTCGACATATTGTTTCTGATTTTTTTGTTACCTTAGCCGCGCCTTAGCCAAGCAGCACACAGGCCGAGCTACGATGTCAGGTTAACCTGTCGGGCGTATGATGGCAGGCCGAATGCCAAATGGCGGGGGCAGAATGAGAATGTTGAACAATTAAAAACAATAGACAATGGAGACAAAAGAACTGGTTTTGAAGACCATGCGCGAGGCTGGAAAGCCCCTCTCAGCTGGTGAAGTAGCAAAGGCTACAGGTGTTGACCGTAAGGAAATAGACAAGGCATTTGCCGCACTGAAGAAGGAGAACGCCATCGTTTCTCCCGTGCGTTGCAAGTGGGCTCCGGCCGAATAACCTTGTTGCACGCAATAATTAAAGTCCCGCTCATGCTGCTGCAAACGCACATGGGTGGGACTTTTTCTTTTCCTTCAGAACGCGAAAAGGGTGCCAGGACACATCAGTTGCGCCCTATCACGATGTTACGCTTGGGCTTGCCCGTCTCTGTCATGGGTATCTTGTCTACGTGCATCACATCCTTCGGCACCCAGTAGGCAGGCAATACACGTCGGCAAACGGTCATCACGGCTTGACAGTCTGCTGCCTCCGTGAGCAACACTACGACCTCACCAAACTTCACATCAGGGCGACGCGCAATGACAAAGGGCTCATGCAGATGGGGCGCAAGGGCTTTCTCCACTTCTTCTATCTGTATCTTCACCCCGCCAGACACTATCACATTGTCTTTCCTTCCCAATATCTTAAATCCCCTTCCAGGCCTTATCACAGCTCTGTCGTGCGTAGCCAGCAGCCCCTCATGCACCATGGGGGCGTCTATCACCAGACAATCGTCACTGTTCAGGCTCACTGTTACACCCTCGAATGGCCGGTACCACTCGCTCGCCTCGGCACCGTTGAGCCTTCGCAAGGCTATGTGCGAGAGCGTTTCTGTCATGCCATAGGTGCTCCATACCGCATGTTGGCAGGTTTGCAAGGCAGTTTCCAGCCCACTGTCTATAGCCCCTCCGCCTATGATAAGCTGCCTGATGCCTCTCAGCCACCGGGCTTCATCGGGCACTTGCAGCGTGTTATATACCTGCATGGGCACCATGGCGGCAAACGAAGGAGCCACGAGCTCTTCCTCGCGAGCCATCCTCACCGTGGCACGCGCGCCCTCTGAGAAGTCGGCCACCTCAACATCCTGAGTCCGAAGTGCCGCCCATGCCGACAGAGGATGCCCCGAAGGCGACACGGCAAGCAGCTTCAGCCCACGCTCTATGGCCCTCACTACAACCATTTTGGCACCGATATACTTCAGATTCATGCACAGAAGGGCCGTGTCACCACGCCTTAATCCGAGGAAATCGCATTGCATCCGGGCCGAGTTAAGCATACGCTGCTTCTCCACCCACATAGGTTTGGGATCGCCCGTAGAACCACTTGTGTGCACCAGAAGCCTGCTGTTGCCGTCCAGCCACTCGTTTAAAAATTCGCTGAGAACCATAGTTTGTCTCCTTTAATGCACAAAGGCATCTCGATGTTGTCGGTATATAGCAGTCCGGTGCCCAGCCCCTGGGGCATGGAAATATGCGGTCCGTAGATGTCGGCGCACAACTGTGCCACGGCGTTAAGCCCCACATTGCTCTCCAGAGCCGATGTTATCCAAGAGCCAATACCCATCTTGCGTGCCATCGATACCCACTCTCTGCAACCGTGCATACCCCCATGCAGACTGGGCTTAAGCACCAGATAAGCCGGCCGGATGGTGTCAAGGAGGTCTTCTTTCATAGCAGGCAAGTTCACACCTATGAGCTCCTCATCAAGCGCAATGGGCAAGGGTGAGACGCGGCATAGCTCGGCCATCGCCTTCCATTGGCGCGCTTGGATGGGCTGTTCGATGGAGTGTATGTCGTATTTAGCCAGCTCTTCCAACCTGCTCATCGCGTTTTGGGGCGTGAAACCACCGTTGGCATCCACGCGAAGCTCTACTTGCTGGGCGCTGAAACACTCTCTGATGTGCTTGATTAAGTCTAATTCGCGGTTGAAATCTATGGCACCTATCTTCAGCTTCACGCAGTGATAACCCGCCCGAAGCTTCGTTTCCAGCCGGTCAAACATCTCGTCGAAGGAGCCCATCCACACCAGTCCGTTGATGGTTATGCCCTCCTCGCCGCAGCCGAAGGGTGTGTCGAAGAGGTTCAGCGAGCCCCCCGCGTGCAGCTGAGCCATAGCCGTTTCAAGTCCGAAGAGTATAGACGGGTAGGGCCTAAGCTCCTCTTCTGGCAGCACTCCACGCAGACATAAGAGCTCACAAGCATCCTTCAGCGTTTTCACATACTGCTCCTGAGGCATCGCGTCGCAGCTTAGGTCGGGCAAGACTGAGCACTCTCCCACTCCTCGCACGCCGTCTTTCTCCAGCGTGACATAGTAAGAGAGGTGCGTGGTATATACTCCCCGGCTGGTGCCTGCAGGACTTTTAAAATGCAATAATCTCTTGGTTATCTCGTATTTCATATTTCTTTCTCCATCTATCCGGCCGGTCCGAGGACATCACAACCCATCGGCCTACCCGCTCAACGATACCGACAGCCTCAGCCCGACAGTCGTTTTTAAGGGAACTGAGGATATTTATCAAAGTCGGGCTTGCGCTTTTCGAGGAATGCCCTGCCCCCTTCCTGAGCCTCATCTAGCGTGTAATAAAGCATGGTAGCATCGCCTGCAAGCTCCTGAATGCCCGCCTGACCGTCCAGTTCAGCATTAAATCCGGCCTTCATCATGCGCAGGGCGAGCGGCGAACGCTCCATCATGGTCTCTGCCCAAGCCACTGTTTCATCCTCCAAGCGGCTCAATGGCACCACCTTATTCACCAAACCCATGCGCTCAGCTTCCTGTGCTGAGTACTGTTTGCATAGGAACCACATCTCACGGGCCTTCTTCTGACCGATGATTCTGGCCAAGTAGCTGGCGCCAAGTCCTGCGTCAAAGCTGCCCACCTTAGGCCCTGTCTGGCCGAAGATAGCGTTTTCTGAGGCTATGGTAAGGTCACATACCACATGCAAGACATGCCCTCCGCCGATGGCATAGCCGTTAACCATTGCGATAACCGGCTTGGGCAAGCGCCTTATTTGCATCTGCACGTCAAGCACATTCAGCCTGGGCACGCCGTCAGAACCTACATATCCGCCCCTGCCCTTGACGTGCATGTCGCCTCCGGAGCAGAAAGCCAGATCGCCGGCACCCGTAAGTATCACCACCCTTATGTCGAGATGGTCGCGGCAATAGGTGAAAGCCTGGCTCATCTCCCACACCGTAAGGGGCGTGAAAGCATTGCGGTAGCGGGGACGGTTGATGGTTATCTTGGCGATATGATGATATTCCTCGAAGAGGATTTCCTTGAAATTGAACCCTGATATGGGCTCCCATTTTCTTTGTTCCATAGTTTATAGTGTTTTAAAATATTCGTGATATACCTGTAAATCCATATCTTGTTGCGTGTAAACCTCCAGCAGTACGGGTCGGTCTGAGGGCATAGTGACCAGCTTATCGATGCCTTCGGCTAGACGGTCATTGCTCTTCACGGCCATATATGCGATGTTGTTCTGCCTACAGATGCCCTCTGCCGACACGCTGTTAGCGCCCATCACCATGTCGCGGGCAGGACTATGGCGCAGCCCGCTGAACTTAGCAAAAATCTCGCCACCACCGTTATTGAGCAGCAGGATGCGCAGATTGCCGCGCAACCGGGCATTCCACAGCGCGTTCTGATCGTAAAAGAAGCTCAGGTCTCCGATGACACAAGCCACCATTTGCGCTGTTGCGAGCGAGAAGCCGGCCGCTGTTGACAACGTGCCCTCGATGCCGTTGACGCCCCGGTTGCAGTAAATGTGGTGGCGGGAGTAAAGACATGCCAGTCGCACCGGCGTGCTGTTGGCATAGTGAACCACGGAGCGAGGCGCCTTACGGGCCAGTTTTTGCTCCAATAAACGCACCGCCTTGACGTTGGAATAAGACGGTTGGAAAGCGTCACGATGGCTCCTTGCGCGGTCGCGAAGCCCTTGCCAAGCATCGAACCATTGCTCCGGGCCCTTGCCTGTAATGCTTCTGAGCACGTTGCCAGGCTGTGCCTGCACCACGCCATGCAGATTCTTAAAGGTGTCGTGCACCGCTCCTTCTGGGTTAACCACCCAACATTCGGCCTCAAGAGCCTTGCGCAAGAACTGTTTGGCGCGCTTGCTCACGAGCGTATCGCCCATGTATAAGATAAAGTCGGGCACGTATTCATCGTCGTCACCCGCCAATGTGAGCATCTCATCCAGGCAGGACGAGCCGCCCTCAGTGGCCAAAGGCTCATGCAGAACCACATATCGTGCAGCCTCCAAAGCACCGATGGCTTGCCTGACAGGGGCTTGATGTCCCATCTGCCCGATAACTATCAGAGGCCGGCGGGCAGTTTGCAGCCGCTCAAGCATGGGGCGGGCGTACGGCACGGAGGGCTCAATGGCAGAAAGAGACAGGGGTGAGAGGAGCGTGAGCTGCCGTTCCTTGGGCAGCGAAGGCGTGGTGAACGAATAGAGAGGCTCGCTGATGGGCACGTTGATATGCACCGGGGCGCAGCTGCCACGCATGGCTTCGAGCATCGCCTCATTCACCAGTCGGCTGCACATCCAGCGGGTTTCATCGTCGTGAGGTTCGGGTATATCAGTCTCAAACCTCACAAACCGGCCCATAGCATCGGCCTGAGGCAGGGTCTGACCGTCTAGTTGTCCGATCCATTGACGGGGTCTGTCGGCCGATATAACCACTAAGGGCAAGTGCTGATACATAGCCTCAGCCACGGCAGGCAGGGTGTTGAGCAATGCCGTACCGCTGGTCACGCACACCACAACGGGCGAGTGAGTGGCCTGACAAAGCCCTAACGCATAAAACGCGGCCGACCTTTCGTCGGTCACGGGGTGACATTCTATATTCTCACACACGCCCAGATTATGCGTGATGGGGGCATTACGGCTGCCCGGACACACCACGGCATGGCGCACGCCATGAGCTATGAGCAGCGCCGTGAGGATGTTAACATTTTCCTTATCGCAATACATCGCGCATCGTATTGAGTTTTAATTCGGTTTCATTCCATTCGTCTTCCTCTTTGCTCTCGGCCACGATGCCGCCTCCGGCATACAGTCTGCACGTGTCGCCACGCAGGTTCATGCAACGCAGATTGACAAAGAGATGCGTCTGTCCGGCCACATCCAGAGGACCGCAGAACCCGCTGTAGTAAGCCCGGGGCTCGCTTTCGTTGTGCAAGATGAACTGCTGGGCACGCTCTTTGGGCATTCCGCACACGGCAGGTGTGGGGTGCAAGGCTTCGAGCAGGGTGCCAAGACCGGTGTCACCTGGCAGGTTGAAGCTGAAATCGGTGCACAAATGCAGCAGCCGGGCGGCCCTTGTGGTGTGCGGTGGGGTCTGAATTACGTGGCTGGCATGGCGTTGCAGCAGGTCATGGATATAGTTTGCCACATAGCGTTGCTCCCTTCTGTTCTTCGCCGACCATGCCACTTCATCTCCGAAACGGTATGTGCCGGGTGCCTTTTGCGTGCCGGCGAGGGCCATGGTGCGGTAGGTGCCGTGCTCACTTGCCAGCAATACCTCCGGCGTAGCCATCAACCACGTGCCCACTTCGGGCATATCAATCAGCGCTATGCACTGATGCGGATAGAGCTTACAGGCTCGCTGAAACAGGCTGAGCGGCGATGTGCCGGGGCGAAGGGGCACATCGGCCGTGCGTGAGAGCACTATTTTGTCGCACCCGCCCTGCACTATCAAGCCATGAAAGGCAGCAAAGTCATGGGCATAACGCTGGCGCCCTTCGGTGCGCAAAGGCTTATCAGATTTGTTGCCGACGGCATCAGAGCCTGGCAGAGCACAGTTGCTCAGACTGGCAATGGTGCTTGTGTCAGGCTGCATCAACATAATCGGGCACTCATCAGAGGGCACGAAAGGAGCGAAGACAAAGCCTTTCCGGCCGTCGAGCTCATGCAATGACTCGAGAGCAAGGGGCTTGCTGTGGCGTTGCTCCAGCCTGACGTAATGGTCATGTTCCGGCAATCGGAAGTACACAGTACTGATTTCTCTCATGACTTACGCGAGTTGGCTATATAGTTAGTGACACTTACGGAAGATACCAGTTGACCTTTTGCGTTCTTCACATCCACCTGCCACTGGTGCAGATTGCGACCCTTGTGCAGCAGGCGGCCGTAAGCCGTAACGTTATCGCCTACAGGCACGGCCCGCAAATGGTTGCCGCTTACGTTGACACCCACACAGATGCACCCCTCGCAGAGCAACATCGAGCCCATGCCGGCAAGCGTCTCGGCCAGTGCCAGTGTTGCTCCGCCCGACAGAAAGCCAAAGGGTTGACCGGTTGCCTCGCTCGCCTTCATGCACGCCGCGCATGTATCAGCCTCGGGAGTAGGTAGGAACTTGATGCCCAAAGTGGCGGTCAGTCCGCTCTGCTCTGCCTTTCTCACTGTTTCGTTGTCTATGTTCATAAGTATAAGATTTGTCATGCAAAGGTACTAAAAAATCCATTATCTGCGCCCATACGCCCCGTTCTAATTGTTCAGGCCAACATGTTTTTCGTCTGACAAAGGCCTGTTGACATGGCAACGTCAGGCCGATGAAAAGACAAGACCCATCATGCCGCGACGCAAAATGGGCACTTTCGCATTGCAAAAGTGCCTATTTGAGCGTTCAATATAGGCACTTTTAGAACGCAAAAAGGCCTATATCAGAAATCGATAAAAATATAGCAGACCAACTGCTTTATATATAGCCACTTACGCTAACGCTCCTGCCACAAGCCCGGAGAGCCGAATGTAAGTGAGCGGAAGGTTAGAATCCGATCTTAGCTTGCACGCCTATCACAGAGCGGGTGCCGCCTACGAAGGTGGGGAAGCCAATGTTACGTCCGGAGTTTCCGGCGTCTACTATATACTCCTTGTCGAAGATGTTCTTGCCAAAGACACCTACTTCATAGTACACCTTCTTGGGTTGGTAGCAGTATCAGGCCCTTATACAACTTATAAGTGCCGTCGGCATCAAACTTCTCGCCTGAGTTGAAGGCACGAAAACCCGTGACAGACAAATGCAACAATATGAAGATGATGTGTTTTCTTGGTTATGACGGTGAAACATAAAAGACACCTGCTGCTGCACACTCCTGCTGCTTGCCCTGGTAATGCCCCCAAAGAGAAGACCAGAGAAGGCAGTAATAATAAGGATGAAAAATGCTTTGCGTAGGCTTGAATATGAATTATTTTGGGTAATTTTGCAGGCTGTAAACAAAGAAATGACGTATGTGCGGAAGGAAGCTCAGGCACATGATGCCGTAACACGCCCCCAGAGAGCACATAAAGAATAAAGAACGAGAAGGAAAAAGCAATGGAATTTATGTCACAAGAAGGCTACGACAAGCTCGTGGCCGAACTGGATGAACTGATAAAAGTGGAATTGCCAAAGGTCATCGATGCCGTTTCAGAGGCACGTGACAAGGGCGACTTGAGCGAGAACTTTGAGTATCACGCCGCCAAACGCGAGCAGTCGCGCTTGCTGGGCAAGATACGCTTCAAGCAAAACGTGCTGGCCCACGTGCGCGTGCTCGACACCTCAAAGCTCAACGACAGCTATGTGCAGTTGCTGAGCAAGGTAGGGCTGACCAATATGACCACTCAACGGCAGATGACTTACACCATCGTGAGCCCGCATGAGGCTAACATCAAGGAGTGCAAGATATCCATCAAGTCGCCCATAGCGCAGGCTCTGCTCAACAAGAAGCAAGGTGACGTGGTGGAGATAAAAGTGCCCGCGGGACTGCTCAAACTGAGGATTGACAGCATAGAACTATAGTGTTGTAACACAACAACTTACATACAACAAGACAAGACAGGCCTTTGTACAACGCTCAAGTGCCTGTTTTGGCTTGTAAAAAGGCCGTTAGGAAAGGTAAAAAGGCCACTTTTACTTTTCAATCGGGATGCTTACAAAATGCAAAAAGTGCATTTTCGTGTTAAAAAAACACTTTTTTCATTTTTTTAGTCACATATTTCCCCCTCGCATTTAAACTATCTCAAAAAACATGCGTCTATGTTATTGATTTAAGAAATCGGACGCCGGCATGCCTGAAAGGCTGAGTATGGCGACGAAAAGACAAATGAAACAATGCGAATAACTAAAACAATACTTTGCAAATGGCTATGCGTTTGCCTCTTGGTTCTACCCTCACTCACGGCCGGAGCACAGCAACTGGCCTTTCCCGGGGCGCAAGGCTACGGCCGATACACTACGGGCGGAAAGGCGATAGATGCTCGTGGAACGAAGACTTATCATGTGACGAGCCTCGACGACTGCACAGACAGCAACCTGAAAGAGGGCACACTGCGCTGGGCTCTGCGCACGGGCGACGACACGCCACGCACCATAGTCTTTGATGTTTGCGGCACTATATATCTTAAATCGGTGCTCGCCATGGCTCATCCCAACGTGAGCATCCTGGGACAAACGGCCCCCGGAAAGGGCATCTGCATTGCCGGCTACACGCTCAAGATAAGCAAGAGCAACGTCATTCTGCGCTACCTGCGCTTCAGGGCGGGCGACATACCTAATAAGAGTATGACTTCGCTCGACGTGGAGAACGCGAAGCACATCATCATAGACCATTGCTCGATGACGTGGAGCATGGAGGAGAACCTCACCATGTACGACTGCGACTCTACAACGGTGCAATATTGCATACTGGCCGAGGGGCTCTACCTGTCGAAGAACGCCAAGGGCGCCCGCGCGTATGCCACGCAATGGGGCGGTGAACACGCTACCATGCACCACTGCCTCATTGCCAACGTCAACAACCGCGCGCCACGTTTCAACGGTATGCGCAAGCATAGCAAGTACAGAGGCGAGCACGACCAGTACGTAGACAATGAGTTTATCAACAACGTGGTGTTTAATTGGGGCAAGCCCAACAGCGTTTACGGCGGTGAGAACTATCAGGGTGCCAACCAAGGCAACTCGTATAATCGCGTCATCATGGAGGGCAACTACTTCAAACCGGGCCCTAATACGCAGTTGCATTGCACAGAGGCACGCTACTTTGTGGGCGCGTCGTGCCATGGAAACAACGAAAGCGGACTCGGAGAGTGGTATCTCAACGGCAATATGTTCGAACTGCACTCTAAGTGGGCGCCCAAGACGGCGGTGTGGAGCGATGCTTCGCTCAAGCGCGTAAACGCCGATAACCTATACGGCTTTGCCGACAGCCTGGCCGAAAGGGCCTTCAACACAGAGCTGGGAGCCAACAAAGATATATATAATAGGTATGTGCTGAAGCAGCGGCCGGCTTATAGCGGCATGCCCATAGAGACGGCCAAGCAGGCTTACCGGCACGTGATAAAAGAGGCGGGATGCCGACTGCCGGAGCTGGATGAGGTGGACGCACGCATTCTGCGTGAGGCTGCGGGCAAGCAAGACCCTCGGTTTGCAGGTCGTGACAGTCAGAGCAACGTGTCGAGGGCCATGGGTATTATCAACTCACAATATGACGTGAAGCTCACCAAAGAGGATCCCAACCTGCACGGCTGGCCATATCTAGGCAAATAACTAAGAACAACAGTAATAACAAAACAATAAAGCAATGAACAACAAACTGATGATTGCCGCTTGTGCGGCAATGCTTCTGCCTTCGGTGGCACAGGCCCAATATCCTGTGATAACCGAAGCCGCAAAAGCAAAAATCGACTCGCTTCAGGCCGCATGGACGGCACACAGCGACAGTGCATGGAAGGTTGCCTTCCCCATTGTGGTGAAGGAGGCAACTGAAGGCCGACCCTACGTGCCATGGGCATGGAGACCTTACGACCTCAAGCAGGGCAAGATTCCGGCTTTCCCAGGTGCTGAGGGCGGTGGCATGTACACCCTTGGCGGACGTGGAGGCAAGGTACTTGTGGTGACAAACCTTAACGACGACGGTCCTGGCTCGTTCCGCTGGGCCTGCGAACAGGGCGGAGCGCGCATCGTGGTGTTCAACGTTTCGGGCATCATCAAGCTCAAGACACCTATCATCCTGCGCGCCCCCTACGTGACAATAGCCGGTCAGACCGCTCCCGGCGACGGTGTTTGCATAGCCGGACAGAGCTTCCAGGTGAACACACACGACGTCATTGTGCGCCACATGCGCTTCCGTCGCGGCAACACCGACGTGTGGTATCGTGAGGATAGCTTCGGAGGCAACCCCGTGGGCAACATTATGATAGACCATTGCTCATGCGAATGGGGCCTGGATGAGAACATATCGTTCTACAGACACATGTTCGACACGGGCAGTACCAACGGCAGCCGAAAGGAGCCTACGGTGAACGTGACCATACAAAACACCATATCTGCCAAGGCCCTCGACACCTATAACCACGCCTTCGGCTCTACCATAGGCGGCGAGAACACCTCGTTCATGCGCAACTTGTGGGCAGACAACACGGGCCGTAACCCTTCTATAGGCTGGGGAGGAGTGTTCAACTTCGTGAACAACGTTATTTACAACTGGGTGAACCGTACGGCTGATGGTGGCGAATACTCCACTATGTCGAACTTCATCAACAACTATTATAAGCCGGGACCCCTCACTCCGAAGGATACTCCTGTTGGTTATCGCATCATCAAGACGGAAAGCCGAAGCAACAAGCTCTTCCCGTACAAGCAATATGGCCGTGTGTATGCTTCTGGCAACATCATGGAGGGCAACGAGCGCGTGACCAAGGACAACTGGGATGGTGGTGTGCAGACAGCAGAGAACAAAGACGGCGAGACAACAGAGCTGGAATGGAAGCTCATGCGCAGCAACGAGCCGTTCGTAATGCCCCCACTCACCATTCTGCCTGCTGACCAAACGTTCAGCTATGTGCTCGACAACGTGGGCGCAACCATACCTACACGCGACATCGTAGACCAGCGCATCGTAGAAGAGGTGCGCACCGGCAAGCCCTATGTGGCTAAGAAGCTCAACAAGAAGCACCCTTATGGCGACACATGGGGACTGTCTGACAAGAGCAAGAATGCTGAGGGCCTCTTCAAGTATCGTCGTTTGGGCAACGACTCTTATCTGGGCGGCATCATCACAGACCCCTCACAGATGGGTGGCTATCCTGAGTATAAGGGCAAGCCACGCAAAGACAGCGACGGCGACGGTATGCCCGACGACTGGGAAATAGCCAACGGACTGAACCCCAACGACCCAAGCGATGCCAACGGTGACATCAACGGCGACGGCTATACCAATATAGAGAAATACATCAACGGCATAGACACGCATAAGAAAGTGGATTGGACCGACCTGAAGAACAACCACGACACCTTGGCTGAAAAAGGTAAACTGATGTAAGATGAAACGCAATATTGTTACATTCATGGCATGGGTGCTGGTTATGGCCAGCGCCTGTGCTCAGGAAGTTAAGCTAGACAGCACCGGCGAAGACCCGGCCTACGTACGCACCATCGTGGCACGGTCGCAGAAAATCGTGTACAAGCTGGACCTGAAAGACAGTAAGAAGGTGGCCAACGTGCTCAACATCGTGGCTAACCGATACTTCTTGCTCAACAAGATACACACCACGTGCAACAACAAACTGAAGTATGCCAAGGACTCGCTCAAGGGCAATGACAAGGCACAATACATGCTTCAGGCACAGAACGAGCGCGACGCCGCCTTGTATAAACATCACTTTGAGTTTGCTGCCAACTTGGCCAACTACCTTACGGACAGTCAGATAGAAGCCATCAAAGACGGTATGACCTACGGCGTGGTAAAGGTAACGTACGACGCGCAGCTGGACATGATACCTACGCTAAAGCCTGATGAGAAGCTGCAAATATTGAACTGGCTGAAAGAGGCCCGCGAGTTTGCCATGGACGCCGGCGACTCTAAGTCGAAGCACGCGTGGTTTGGCAAGTATAAGGGTCGCATCAACAACTGGCTTGCAGGCAGAGGCTACGACCTGACCAAGGAGCGCGAGGCGTGGTATAAGCGCATTGAGGCTAAGAAACAGAAAAAGCAATAGAGCCAAATGAAATATTTTTTCATCATAATATGTTTATTGGGTGGGGTTGTGTGCAGCGGCGCACAGCCCTTACCTTTATCTGTAAAAGGCGGACATGTGGTATATGGCACAACAGCCAAAGGTAATCGCATGCCCGACTATTCGTATTGCGGATATAAGGAATCGGCCGTCAGCATACCCGACGCGCCCGTCGTGGTGTATGTCCCGGTGAAGCCGGGCGATAACAGCAAGCGCATACAGAAGGCAATAGACTATGTGTCGGGCCTGAAAGTTAACAAGCGTACAGGGCTCAGGGGTGCCGTATTGCTGGGCGAAGGAACCTTCACGCTGACAGAACCGCTGCGCATCAGTGCATCCGGCGTGGTGCTCAGAGGGGTTGACAAACACAAGACCATACTCTATAAGACAGGTGTGCAACGCGGTTCGGCTGTGTATATAGAGGGCAGACATGATATGCAGCCTGTTGACACGCTGAGTGTTAGCACCAACTATATGCCACTCAACAGCCGCTCTCTGACCATCAACGGTCATCTGAATGAGGGTGACAACATACTGATATGGCGCCCCAGCACCAAAGAATGGATTGAGCACCTGGCCATGGGCAACTTTGGCGGAGGCAAGGACCTGGGTTACTGGGGCTGGCATCCCGGAGATGCCGACGTGAGATGGGACCGCACAGTGACGAGAGGCGGAAGCAGCGTTGAGCTGAATGCCCCTCTGACCATGGCACTAGACAGCCACTGGGGCACCACAAAGGTCATTAAGTATGCCTGGCCGGGCCGTATCAGCGATGCCGGAGTGGAAAACCTCACCATACAGTCATCGTATGACACTCAGAACACCCACGATGAGAACCATTGCTGGCAGGGTGTTTACATAGACGCGGCACGCGACTGCTGGGTGAGAAAGATGAGTTTCAAGCACTTGGCCGGATCTGCCGTGGCCATAGAGAACGGGGCGAGCCGCATAACAGTGGAAGACTGCGATGCCAGAGAGCCCATTTCTGAGCTAGGAGGATGGCGCAGACGGACCTTCTATACCGAAGGAGGGCAATGCTTGTTTCAGCGTTGCTGGTCAGAAGAAGGCATCAACGACTTCAGCGCGGGCTACTGCGCACCCGGTCCCAATGCTTTCGTACAGTGTGAGAGCTATAACTCGATGGGCTTTAGCGGCAGTACGGGCATGTGGGCCACGGGATTGCTCTTCGACTGCGTGACTATCGACGGGCACGACCTGCAAATAGGCAACATAGGATATGACAACTATGGCAGCGGATGGACCACGGCCAACAGCACACTGTGGCAATGCTCGGCTGCAAACATATATGCTTCTGACGCCGACAGTGACGACTGCAACGTGGTGTATGGCTGCTGGGCCGACTTCCACGGTACGAGTTTTATGGCTGAATCAAATAACCATGTACAGCCGTGGAGCCTTTTTGCTGAGCAACTATCTGAAAGACTGGGTCATAACGCCGATAACATCACGCACACCTACGTGCGCAACACCACGCAGAGCACCAGTCCTACCATTGAGGAGGCGCAGAGATATACCGCAATGGCGCACTTGCCAAGGGTGACAATGGCTATGTGGATGGACAGCGTGAAATTTACGGCATCGGTGAACGGCAAGGGAGCCAAGCTGGTTGACGCCCTGCCCGACAAGGTAGAGCCTACCGTGGCAACACCTCATTATGCTATCACCAACGGCAAAATCACCATGGATGGTGAGCTGCTGGTGGGTGGCAGGAGCAACGCTCCATGGTGGAACGGAAGAGTAAGACCTTCTTACTATCAGAAAGCGCCCTATGCTCTGACACGCTTTGTGCCGGGCAGGGAAGGTACAGGACTTACCGACAGGGTAGACTCTGTGGTGGCTGCCATGGAAAGAAGTCACACCCTGCTGCTGAATCAGAACTACGGGCTGTGGTATGACCGCAGGCGCGATGACCACGAAAGGGTCCGTCGGCGCGACGGCAATGTGTTTCCGCCCTTCTATGAGCAGGCTTTCGCCCGCTCGGGCAAAGGCAAGGCATGGGACGGACTGAGCCTTTACGACTTGAACAAGCTCAACTCATGGTACTTCTACCGCATCAACGACTTTGCAAAGAAAGGTGCTCAGAAAGGCCTGTTGCTGGTTAACCAGCACTACTTTCAGCATAACATTCTGGAAGCCGGAGCACATTGGGTGGACTGCCCGTGGCGCTCAGCCAATAACATCAACGAGAAGGTGTTTCCAGAGCCGGTGCCGTTCATGGGCGACAAGCGTATCTTCATGGCCGACTATTTCTATAACGTGAAGAATGACACGCTCAGAAAGTACCACAAGCAATATATCTTCAACACACTGGATGCCCTGGCCGACCAGCCAAACATCATTCAGTCTATTGGAGAAGAGTTTACGGGCCCCTACGACTTTGTGAAATTCTGGCTGCAAACCATTCAGCAATGGGAGCAGGCAAGGGGCAAGAAGGTGCTGGTGCAACTGAGTTGCAACAAGAACGTGCAAGACTCTATATTGGCAAACAGTGGGTTACGCAACATCGTAGACATCGTTACCATAGAGCAATGGTTCTATCACAACAAGGGACTGTATGCTCCTGACGGTGGGCTGAACATGGCTCCCAGACAATACATGCGCAAGATAAAGGCAGGCGTGCCGCAATTTGGCGACGTATATCGCAGCGTGTCAGAATATCGGAAAGCTTATCCTGAGAAGGCTGTAATATATTATGCCTCAAAATATCCGGAGCTTTGCTGGGCTGCCTTCATGGCCGGTGGCTCCTGCCCCGCCATTCCTGTTAGGGACAAACAATTTCTCAAGGATGCTGCGCTCATGCAACCATCGGGCGCAATGGGAGGCGTCTACATGATGGAGAATGCCAACAGAGGGGCTATTGTGTACATTGATGCTGACAACAAAGATGCATCCATCGACCTGAAAAGCGGTGCTTATAAGCTGAGTAAGATAGACTCTAAAACGGGAAATATCACTATGGTGAGCAAGCGACTGAACATCAACACAACATATAGCCTGCATGGAAAGGGTATCTATTGGCTTGAAAAGCTATAGACAGACGGGATTTTAGCGCAATAAAGAAAGCTAACAGACTGACTAACAACACTTTGTCTGTTAGCTTTCTTTCGTTTTACGCCCATCAACAGCACATTTTTGGGTGAGATGTTGGGTGAGATGTTGGTGAGATATTTTGACTTTACTCTTTTATATAACCCACTGTATTACAGTAGTATACAAGATGGGTGGAATGGGTGGAATAGGAACTCACCAAAAATTAATCTTATATGTTCTGTGAGGAGATGGTAAACAAAGCAAAACATCTTTTTTTTCTCATCATCTTCAAATAACCTTTCTCATTATTTTGCATTTTCAATATTTCTTCATAAATTTGCCAATGTTAACCATGTCCGAAACCTTATCGGCTAATGCAGGGTGTGTCCTTTGTGGCAGCCCGCCAAAACAGAAGCCCGCATAGGTGAGAAAGAGCTGCTCATGAGGAGCGGCTTGACGGTGGGGAACCATTTATGGATTAGGCGTTTACTTGACGCTTTGTTCTTGACGCTTGGAAACTTCGCAATCTTTCATCGTTGTCAGGAATGAGGCAACGGTAGATGTCCATGGGTGTGTAATCACCAGCCGGCGGTATACCTTATTGTATATAAGGTATGCTAAAGGTGCGATTGCGGAGGGATGGTACCCTCTTAATTGCTACGTCGGAGATTTTCTTCGGTATATGTAAAGCAAGACGGGGTTTTACGGTATGGCAACGTGCCATGCCGGTCCCAATCTGCTCTAATATACACAGAATTATGAAGTAACAAATAACAGACAACAGCTATTGGTGAAAGGCTTTAGCTTTTCCGCCGTAGCGGAAATTAGTACAACTATTACAATGATGGAGAACGAGGAAATCATTACTTTGACCAAGTGCGACAATACGATTGTCGCCGACGAAATCGTCTCGAAGTTAGCGAGCAATGGTATCACCGCTTCGCTTCATGACGAACTCAACGACCCTGCGTATGGCGCATACGGGCCGAATCCAGGCATTGAGGTGAGGGTGTTCAAGAAAGACTATGAGCAAAGTCAGCACATCCTCAATGAGATAATATCATCTCGCTCAGAACAATTGCCATGGTGTCCCAGTTGTGGAAGTAACAAGATCAAAGCCTTGCGGAACAAAGAGGGCAAAAGATCAACTCTTGCAATCCTCCTGGGTATTGTCTTGATAATTCTTGGCTGCGCGGGGCTAATCCTGCCTAATTTTGTGGAGGCTCTTGCGACAATTCGGCTATATGGTCTTATCATCTCTCCGTTTGTACTACTTGGTGGCGTTTTGCTGGTATTGCCCAAACAAGACGGCAAGTACTACCAATGCACCGAATGTGGCAAGGTGTTTAAGAAATAATAATCGAAAAACTAAAGAGGTCTTCGTGTTGGCCTGGAGGAACGGAAGGCCAATATGAAGACCGAGTTGTACGGAAGGAGGACATATCTATGGGGATTAACCCTGCTTTGGACTACTTGTCCATGCCGTCATCAGTGGAAGATAGGCAGGATGCGGTCCTTGCTGCCCTTGCCCTTCTTGACGTGCACTTGCTGGCGGTCAAAATTGACGTCGTTCCATTTGAGGTTGCATGCCTCAAAGGCGCGAAGGCCGCAGTCGTAGATAACCGAGAGCAGAGAGATGGTACCCTCTCAATTGCTACGTCGGAGATTTTCTTCGGCATATGTAAAGCAAGACGGGGTTTTACGGTATGGCAACGTGCCATGCCGGCCCCAATCTGCTCTAATATACAAAAAAATGAAGTAACAAATAACAGACAACAGCAGATCTGGTCGGTTATGATAGCCTATCTCGTGACAAGGGTTATCTCCAGAGAGGCAAAAGATAAGATGTCGTTTCCAAATCTTGTATGCGCTATCCGGCTTACAATGTTCTCTTATATTGATATTGTAGCTTTGGTCGTAGACCCATTACGTGCTTGGCGTGATTCAAGGAGACCCAGCGAAAGCAGGCTTTGGCTTATAATCCGAAATATATACAATTAAGCCTCTTTGATGACCTATAAGGGTTACTTTTCAGAAATAAGAATCATGTCCCGTATTTACTGGGGTTCCGAGAGCTAAAATCACGGAATCTGGGTTTTACCGGACTGCAATATTTTAGAACACAAAATGGCCGAAATTAGGTATATTCCAACATTTTTGAGCTATTATGCTCCGAAATAAGCCCTGGGGGTATGCTCCGAAATATTCATCAATGCGTAACTACAGCCTCGGAAGATGACAAAATGTTCAAAATAGCCTCGAGTTCACTGATGGCTTGTGTGTCTTGCATAAGATCTTCCATGGCGTCGGCTACGTTGATACAAAGATTTATGGCCAACACGTTAAGTAGATTCTTGAGCTTTAATGATATTATATAAAACAGATGACGAAGGGTAAAGGAAGCATGATATAAACCTGAGTATCAGTGACGTTTCTGAGGGTATGCGTGTTCGCAAAGTATTCGTTTTCGAGCATGAAAAAAGAAGTTACGTTGTCGTAACTCCTTGATTTTCAGTGTAGCGGGGGTGGGCCACGATCCCACGACCTCCGGATTCTGTATCAGGAGCCAAGCGCTTAAGGTAATGGCGTGTTAATTCGCGAGCTGAATAAGCAAAGTTATTCAGACGCAACTTACTCTTACCATCTTCCAGATTCTTCAATGCCGCCTCTAACAAGTCTTTTTCAAAACTTGTCTTCAAATACGGTAATATAGATTATTTTAATTTATCCATAGTTCAAATACAATATCTATCTAATATTTATTCTCTCTTCCCCTCCATCTTATCTATAAATGTTTCGTAGATGAGAGGATAAGCATCACTTGCGTTAAACGAGATGCCTGGACGCAGAAGGGATTGCATGTCGTTGGTAAACTCAGGATCTGCCATCTTCTCTTGCATGTTATTGACAAACTGCTTGTAAGACGGAGCCTTGTCAACCACAAACTCCATATACTTCTTGTAGCACAGAAGGACTTTGTCAACATCCACATCCTTTCGCTGTAAGGCAATATAAAGGTCAAAGAGGTCGCGGCCTTTCTTGCGCTGGTAAAGGGCACGAAGTTTGGTACCCAGCAATTCCTCGAAATGATAGGTCGTCAACTCGGCTTCGCCAGTGAACCATGAATTCTCCACTTTGAACGGAATCTTTGTCAGCCCAAGTACGTTGAAATGTTCGAAGCAATTGATTTCAACTTTCAGACGTATCTGTACAGTTGGCGGTATTTCAGACTCCATACGGAACAACATAGTATTATTGTATCGTTTCTGCTTAGTTACCCTGTCTGGCAGCCAATCAAGCACTTCGCCCAGTCGGTACATGATAGGCTTGATAGGTCCAGGAGTAATCTGAACCAAATCAATGTCCTCACTATAACGTGGCTGAGGTGAAAGATATAGCTTATGTAAGGCAGTTCCTCCTCGGAATGCCAACTGCGATGCAAGGAATTCATCGCTAAAGATGGAAACCAAGGCACGACATATAATCAGATCTTGCTCTATCTGCGCATTATCTATCCATGGAGCATACTCGCTCCACTGTTGTATCGCTATTCTGTTAATCATATATCGTCTGTTTCTATTTCTACGTTTATGTTTATCTTCCATCGACTATCTCTGTCTGATGAATTATCTTCTGCTGATGTACTTAAAGGTTGATATTTGAAATACCCCAAAGATGCACGAAGCTGTTCATACAATTTATCTGCTAACTTCCTTTCCACTACAACATTTTCAAGTATATAGCCAAGTCGTTGCCATACAACCTTTTTCACATAAGTTGCAAGTGGCGTAAACTGATTATTAATGTCTATCTGCTCTGAAAGTTCTTCAAGTATGGTGGCGACTCGCGACAATCCACCTACATGTTGCTGATATTGCACTAAGTCAGCGGCGGTTAGAAGAGGATTTGATATACGGATAGTTCCCGTTTCAGTATTCTTTGTAATCAGGGCTTCCTCTGGCAGTCCATCCCGATAATACCAATCAATGGTTACATTACGAGTAGAGACTAACCGACGCTTAGGAAAAGTCGTCATAACAGAGAATTGCTGAGGACGTTGATGAGCTGCGCCAAGTAGCTCTGCTGCACTAAGCATACATACATAGTAAGGCTTTTGCAAGTAAGACATTAACTGATCAATATAATAGGTTGCTGGCACAGATCCACGCAACACATATTGAGTGGGAATAATAACGTAATACCCTCTATATACACTGGCTATAGTCTTGTTTGAACTAAGTCTGGAAAGTTCATTTTGAAGAATCTGTTCTGAAGAGCACAAGTCAGCAGCCCTTACATCCTCAACAGAAAACGTAGGAAAACCATGAATAGCTCTATCTTCAATCCACTTTTGTAATGTCATACTGAGTAATTTTGGTGCAAATATAATAAAAAAAATATTAGCTTTGTACTGTTTTCGCCTAGAATCACTCTGTTTTATAAAATTTTATCTCCAAATTCGCATTTTTATCGAATTTGGAAGCAAAATACACGCATATAACTCTAAATATGAGATATGATAGCCGTCCAAAAGAAAGAGAAGCCAATTATTCTGTTTGATAGCACAACCCTTGGCAAGTTCAACATAGAAGTGCAATCGGTAGACATGTATAATCTAAATAATCTATACCTGAAAACACCGAGGGACCAAGTGGCGAGAAGCCCCCATAAGCGATCTTGAACGTCAGAAGAGATTAGCAATGCATAAAAAAAAGAAAAGGGAAAACGCTTTCACCCTAAAATCAACTATATTTGCATTGCAATGTACAAACATTTGATTTCGGAACAAAGGTACGCAATTTATTTAATGCTGCAAAAGGATATGTCCCAAAAAGATATTGCAGCTGCTATTGGGGTAAGCCCTCAACTACGCATTCCGGAGCAAGTGCAGTCAGTTTTTAGCGTTAAGAGTTAAGCGAAAAC
>CABVAZ010000030.1:0-36786 GCA_902496445.1 uncultured Prevotella sp.
TTTAGCGAAAGCGAGTGCAAAGGTAGAGGTTTCCGGGTAAACCACCAAACTTTGCCCAGAAAAATTTAAGAAAAAAGGCGAAGTTTTCTTGTTTTATTACAAAAGCCTCGCCTCTTTTAGGGTTACACATTATATATATAGCACCCTTAAAAATCAGGTACAAATGCTGAAAGAAAATTCACAAGAATCATCTCACAATGATTTTTCTTTGCCTTATGACGCCATCAGCCAAACGTTCTGATTTAATATAAACGCCATTTTCGAGCTTCAAGACCCGCCGGCCTGCCAGATCATAATAAGAAACGGTTGGCCTACCTACCGGCATAACAACCTCCGTTACGGCAGCAACAGGATCATCGCCCGCTACTTCGGTTCCGTCGTTATAGACAATGGCCGACTTATGTGCCTTGCCCAAGCCATGATAGATGGCTTGCACGCCGATGCGTTTATAATATGTGCCCACCCTTTCCTTGAAATAAACAATGCGCACGAGTGGGTCTGAAGCAGATGCAGCAAAGGTGTGTCCGTCCGTAAAGTCGAAGGGAATGTCGGTCATATCCATGTCAAGCCCATATTTGGTGGCCTTAAAGGTAAGCAGCCGTTCATCGGTATAAATATTATAGAACAAGCTGTCAGGGTCAAGCGCCACACCCGTATTGCTCACAGAAGGAATGGTGAAGCTCAAACTGCCATATTTATTATCATTGTCATAAGCCTGATAACCCTGGATAACGGGGTTAGAGGGTGTCTGTTCTGTCAAGACGAACTTGGTGAGCCGGGGCTGGTCGAAGCATTCTCTATAATTAACATCTTGCTTTCCCCAGTTGGTAAACATCACGTTATCCGACTTATACGCATCTCCGTCAGCATCAAACCGTATATTTCTACTCAGTTCGAACGTCTCACCCGATTCACCCGTATCAGGGTCGGTTACAGGTATGGCCACTCCCGTAACGAAATAAATATGATGAGAGTCGGTATATCCCAGATATTGTCCGTTGCTGAAAGTTATCCGCTTGTCCTTCATTGTTCCTTTCACCCATGCCTTAGGATACTTATCAGAGAAATCGCCCAGCCACACATCACTGTTGCCTACAGCCAGCCTGACCAACTTCTTCTGGCTGTCGCCATATTCATCCTTATACGAGAGTTCATATCGCTCCGACTTCAGGCCGGATGGTGCTTTCACAACCTCATCCTTATTAGGAAACATCATCAGGTTGTAATCACCATAAAGCATATAAGTTCCCTTCTGGTCTGTCATGCCCAAGAGTTGGTCAGACACTTGCTTAAGGGTGTCGCCGCTCATCACGAATTTAGCCTTTGTGTTGGCGCTGTCCACCACATAAGTGTCATTAAGTTTATCGTATTTCAGGTTGCGCAGATAAATATCCACCACTTCGCCATTGTCCTCAAAATAATCAATATGCTGTGGTGTAGCAACATATATGGTATCGCCTGTCAACGTACCTGTCACCCACGAGCCACACTGATATTGCGAGAAGATGTTCTGGATGTAGTAGGTTTTATTGTCTGATGCCACAACATATGTGCCAGACATGCCATCAGCCACCCGCTTAGTTCCGTAAAAGAAGCCCACCGACTGTCGGTACAGTCCACTGTGCAGTGTGCCTGCCGGTGTATTGTAGATAATATCCGAAGCCGATGTCTCCTTATGCAAAGACAAAGGGCGGCCCCCAGTATTGAGGCCGCCTTGAGCCGACGCCGACATAACAGCCAGCGTCAGCAATGAAAGACATGTGTATAATCTCATCGTTTCATGATTTTCACGGTCCGTAAGCCCTTGTCAGTAGCTATCTTCACGACATACACACCCGGTGTTGTCACCGAAGAGCTGACCCGCCGTCCGTTGACATCATATATCTCATAACCTGTTGCAGAGCCATCCACCGAAATCTTTCCGTCGATGATCTTGACGCCAGACTGTCCGGCGTCCTTCACGCCATTGATGGCAGTAACTATCGTAGTACCATCCGGTACGGGATAGCCCTGGTTCTCACCATCCTTGAACACCCAGTAGAGCACGTGCTGATCCTGATTGAGCGCTGTCAGAAAAGCTTCATCTTTCATAGACTCGCTCTGCTTAGGAGCCACGCCCAATACGCTCTCGCTCGATGTACTAAGGTCTGAAGCGTAGTAGCAGTTCTTCGCCGTCAGCCTCTTGGTGTCATAACCATTATCAGCCGGCACCACATTGTTGGCCGGTATAACCGGGGCCACCACCGTGCCATAACCGTTCACGGTGAACACAGCCGCGTTGTAGCAGTTTTCTACTCTCACCTTGGTTGTATCTTCATCGCTAAGGTAGTAATGCACTCTTCCCAATATACCACCTCCAAACTGCTGTGTTCCGTTGAATGTCACAGAGCCGGTGTTATAACAGTTAAGGATATTGGTAGACGCAAAATCAGACAGGGCAACGACTCCGCCTCCGTCATAACTGCTCACCGTAATCTTACCCTGGTTTCCGCAACGCTCTATCGTGGTTCCACTCTGCTGATTGGCCGATATGACACCGGCAGCATAACCACCCGTAACCGTTGCCGCGTTGACGCACTGACTAATGGTGAGCTTGCCTTCCGAAACAGCTGATGCGCAGATGCCTGCCACAAAGTTGGTGCCTGAAACCGTAACGTCTGATGCCACCTTACAATTTTCTATCGTTGATGTACCCTCCGACAGACCTACCAAGCCACCTACTGCAGAGGCTCCCTTCACAGAGCTTGAGGCCAAGGTAAGATTTTTGATGGTAGCATCATATATAATACCGAAAAGGCCAACCGACAAACCAGTATCATAGTATTCCTTCAGTCCGGTGATGGTATAGCCGCCACCGTCGAAGTATCCCTTAAAGAATCGCATATTATCTGCGCCCATACCTCTGAGCTGATTGCCTATAGGCTTGAACTGTGTCACCGATTTCAGGTCTATGCTGTTGGTCATCAGGAAATATTTGCCAGCAAAGTCCATAGAGTCTTCGTCCACATGGTTGCTCAGCTCGAGCAAGTCTTCCTTGCTGGATATAAGATAAGGCGACTCTTCCGTGCCCTCACCTCCAGAGAAGAGAATATTGGGTCGGGGCTTGGTGCCTACCACACTGAGGCCGATGCCTGCGGTGAGGTCGCCATAAGTGATATTGATAGCCGCAGCAGCCGTACCGCTATGTTGTGCCGTAGCAGTGATAAACAACGAGTCTTCGCCCTCAGCCGTCTAGCTTACAGTGTATTTGAAAGACTCTGTGTCTGTTCCATCCAGCGCATAAGAAGGTCTGTCTGCACCCTCTACACCCGAGAATTTCACCGTAACCGTGTCAGTTTTGCTCTTTCCCATAGCCAGAGAGCCGAAGTCAACATCTGTCTTCGATGCTGTCAGCGTGGGAGCAGCCGGACCGCTCTTTACATCTGTGATGGTGAAGTCATCAAAGTTTGTTATCTTTCCATTAGATGTCACTGTCTTATAATCAAAGGTAGCATAGTCGGCCCTCACAATGCGCACGTAGGCATCACGCTGATTAATCTCACGCTCTATGGTCTGCACATCGGGCCCTGCCTGGAAGCTGTCGCCCACCTTTGTCCAGGTTGTACCATCCTGCGACCATTCCACGATCCAGCTAACCTGATAGCCGGCAGAAGCCGGATGAAGATTATATTCATGCACCTTAAACGACACCGTACCAATGTCGCGGGGCGTCTTGAGCTGAAAAACAGAAATCTCGGGTCCCGTCTTTCTGTCTTTTTTGCTCTCGCCATATAGTTCCATCGACTGCGTTCCGTTAAACCAGTCGTAGTCCTCATTCTTAGAATAGCTCACGCCATGGCAGTGCCATGTAAGACCATTCAGCGTAACGTCAAAAGAGGAATTGGCATAATGATCGCCATAGAGCGTAGAGAAGTCCTCAAAGTTATACGTCCAGTCATCAGCCAATACCGCCTGCGGCACTGCCAAGAGACTGAGTGCCGCCAAAAAAGAGTACAGTTTTCGCATAGAGTTATCGTTATTATTGTTAATACTAAGTGTTTCTACATTACTTTCACGCCCCGGCTCTTGCCTATACGCACTATTACGGGCTTAGCCGTGGTCAGCTCAAAGGTATTGGTGCCATCCTTCAGCACCGCCTGCAAGAGCTTCTGCCCGCTCAGGCTATACACCACAATGGGCTCACCCTTCTCGTCCTTCACGTCCACTGTAAGCTGATTGCCGTTACGATTCAATCCCGACTTGGGCATGGAGAGCGCCACTGATGATATGCCTGTAGTGGGCTTGTCGGGCGTGTACTGGAAGTTGAGGTCGCGGAAGTATTGTCCCTGCATGGTGAGTACCATAGCACTGGCCTGCGTTTTGTCGCTTTCGCGATACATGACGAGCAATCCCTGTTCATCCCAACCCAGGAGTTCAAATCCCTGACTGGTCAGGTAGCCCGTAATCTCCGACTCTGCTTTGTAGCCCAGTCGGCCGGCATCATTCACAATGATATTCGAAGAGAAAAGCTGTCCGTCGTTGTTCCAGCCCAATGCCACCAGGGGATATTCATAATCATTGGTGGCAAACCAGTCGAAGAGAGCCCGCTCTTCTGTCGTAATCGTGGGGTGCATGGCATAATAAGTGTCAGAAAAAGCCTGATATTTTTGCAGTACGTCACTCATCACAACATCCTTTGCCGCCCCCCATGTCATAGGAACCTCGGGCAGTGGGGCCAAGAACTTCTCCACCGGAGCCTTCACCACGAACGACACTGAGTCGAGTTTGTTGCTCCAGTCAGGATAGTCTTTCAAGCGTGGCGACTCCTGATATATCACGGCTTTCATCTTTGCCTGGCCGGCTTTTTCAGCTCTGAACCAGGCGCCCCCTACGGTAACGACATCCGGATTTTCTGTTTCAAAATCTACGGCGATGCGTGCGTTGTTCTCTAGGTAAGTCTTTACCTTATTACTATACGCCTTGAAGAACATGTGATACTGGTCACCCGTATTCACGGCGACAGTGTCTGCATAGATTTCACACTTGTCTTGCGCACTGACTGTCGACGCCGTCAGCGCCAAGAAAAAAAACATTGCCGGTTTTAATTTTACCATAAGCCTTTTTAATAGTATTTAAGTTCGTAATCAATTAAATAATCTCAATTCACAAACGTCCTCTTTATTCCTAAGTGTTACACATATCAATAGGGAGAGCACATCTGAGTGTTCTGATTGCAATATTAGCAATAATTTATCAAACTTGCAATTTTTTTGCCAAAAATTACATACACAAAAGACACAAACTAACATTTTGACATCAGAGCAAGTATATTTAAATAAGCTTTATTCCATCTTCATGACACTTTGTTCTGGAGAAAATTGTTTCGTATTTATTCACCTGACAGACCACCAGCAAAAGAATAAATGCGAACCAGACAGACGACATGCAACGACAAGGCAAGTATATCTTCATAAGAAAGGCGAATAAGAGAAATATCGTGAGCAAGGGCTTCTTGCAAGGCAAACCTGATTTTGGCAGCTCTTTTCACAACTTTTTGGGTCTAAAATGCCACAGAGCACAACATTTCAGAACATGATATAAAAGAAATATACTATTATATTTATTATGGTATAGTTTGGCATTCAAAATATTAAGAAGACCACAAAAAACCGCCTTTCAGTGTTGATAAAGTAAAAAATACGAGTAAAAAGATTGCATAAGTAAAGAGAAATGCTTAATTTTGTAGCATTACAAACAAAATAATCACTGCGTTTATGAAGAATAAGTTACTCCTTACGGCCTGTTTGCTATACCTGTTTAATATAGCATCACAAGCAGCTCCTGTCACTCCCAACGTGGCAAAACAACAAGCCGCAATTTTTCTTACCCAACTATCCGCCAACAGCAGGCAAACCACATCACGTGTGGCAAGCATGCAGCGTATGCTCACGTTGGCATACACGGGCATGTCGGCCAGCGAAGAAGCTGACTATTACGTATTCAACAAAAATCAGTCTGCCGGCTATATCATCATCTCCGGCGACGACAGGATGCCCGCTGTGCTGGGCTACTCCGACTCTGGCACCTTCAACTATAACAACATACCCGACAACATGCGGGCGTTCTTGGGCGAATATGCCCGTGAGGCTGAATACCTGCGCAGCCACCCCACGGTGGAGAACAACACCACAACAGACACCTACACCACGGCTGTGGAGCCTTTGTTGAAGAACATTACCTGGAACCAGACCAAGCCTTACAACAACAGTTGCCCCAACGACTACCCCACCGGATGCGTAGCCACGGCCATGGGACAGGTGATGTATTATTACCGTTACCCCGAGCATGGCATAGGCAGTAAGACCTATCAGTGGAACGGACAGCAGCTCACAGCCAACTTCGGCACCACTACCTATCAATGGAACAACATGCAAGACAAGCTCACCGTCAACAGTTCGGCTGCGGCACAGAGTGCCGTTGCCACCCTGCTCTATCATGTTGGCGTGAGCGTAAACATGAATTACGGACCGGCATCAGAGGGTGGCAGCGGAGCATCACCCTCTTACATCGCGCCGGCCTTGGTAAGATACTTCGGCTATGACAAGGGTTGCAACCTGCGCTCGCGCGAATACTTCACCAAGACCGAGTGGGAAGCCACCGTGCGCAACGAGCTAGACAATGGCCGACCCATTCTCTACGGAGGCTATACGGTGAGCGCATCCGGTCACTCCTTCGTTTGCGACGGCTATAACCAGCAAGGCTATTACCACATCAACTGGGGTTGGGACGGACTTAACAATGGCTATTTCCTGCTCTCTGCCCTCGACCCTAAGACAAAAGGAACGGGTGGCGGTGCCGAAGGTCAGGGCTACAACTACAATCAAACCATGGTGATAGGCATCCAAAAGCCCGTAGAAGGTTCAAAGCAGGCCTATAGCTTTGTTTTCAAATATGTTGATCCGGCCACGGTAACCGTAAACCGTAACGAGGCAGCCACACTGAAAGCCTATGGGGCACACACCGACGGCATAGACCCGCTCAATGTGCGCCTGCGCTTCGAAGTGCTCAACATCAACGGAAAGAGAATTGCCACATCGGCCGTATCGTCGCAATACATACCTACGGGCGAGACCGTGAACTATGAAGGAGCACTCACCCTGCCCGACAGTATCAGCGACGGCACTTACGAAGCACGGCTGGCAACATCGTGGGCATAGACGGCGATAACGAATATAACCTTCTGCACTACCTCATTGGCGAAAACGGCTATTACAAAGTGCTGGTTAAAGACGGAAAGGTGACCTACACTCCTGCCGGATTGCCCTCACTCGGCTTGCAAAGCCTCTCGGTAGAGCCTAACCCCATCGTCAGCAAGAAACGCTTCACCGTATCGGCCACCATTCAGAACAACGGTGGTGAGTTTGACGGCAAGCTGGCTTACTCACTCGAACATCCCGATGGCGTGAAGAAGAGTTATTATTCGCCAGACAAGGCAGTGAACATCAAGGCAGGCGAAACAGCCGTGGTGACCTTCACCGACAGTGTAGAGCTCTATGGCAACGACAACTATACGCTGCAGCTTGTAAGGCGAGACGGCATACAGCACGTCAATCTGGGCGCACCCATCACAGTGAAGGTGATAGGCGAAAAAGAAAAGGCCAACCTGGTGGGTGTAGACTATATGGACATCGCAACGGGCGCCGACAATGCCAAGCGCGACCATCTGGATGTTTCAGCCTTCCTGCTCAACAAGGGCGGCGACTTCGAAGGCAAGCTCACCTGCCTGATTTTCAAAGACGAAAACACATCGGGCACACCACTGGCCAGCCTCGACACAGTTGAGGTAAACATAGGCAAGGACGAATATAAGACTGTGAACATCACCGGAAAATTCCTTGCCGGAAAAGACAAGCAGACCTATTACGCCTGCCTGTATAACGTAGACGAAGACAACTTTATGAGCCCCACAAAATATACCGGCCTGAAATTCACCATCCGCGATGATGCCAGCAACGAGCACCCCCGGCTCTATCTGAAAAAACAGATAAGCTTCGGTGACGAGCCTACCCTCACCGCCGACAACCTCAAGGTGTATGCCACCATACAGAATACTGGCGGAACATACACGGGAACGGTGGAAGCCAACTTCTTTAACGTAAACGGATGGACGCCCCTAGCCACACTGACAAAACAGGTGACCATTGGCTACGGTGAGACAGCTGTAGTAGAATTGACCGGTGCCTCAGACAAACTGAAGGAAGGAAAAACCTATGACGTAGGTATCACCTATGATGGAAACGAAGAAACAGCATGGATGTCGTATGCACTGCATGCCTCTTACTCTAATGCACAGGTAACCATAGCCAGCCCTACAGCTATCACCTTGCCCGAGCAAGACGGCCAAGCCAGGGCCGAGATATATTCCATCGCCGGAAACCTGATGGGACACTCCACAGTGGCACAACTCAACAACAAGCTCAGCAGTTTCCCACATGGACATTATATAATAAGGTATAGCAACGGCACACAAACGGTGGTAAGACACATCGTCAAGTAGCATAAACCAAGCAGGAGGGTGATTTCGGAAACGAGACATCCTCCTGTTTTCTTATCAACAGATGCCATCAGGACAGCCGATAATGGACATATCACAGAAAAAACACGTTCATTCCTATCCCACCCATTCCACCCTGCCAGTATGGCATTATAAATCAGACACATACAAATTCCTACAGTCCTAAAACATCTCACCACATCTCACCCACATCTCACCCATTGGCAAAACGCGTAGAGCATGCATGCTCGTGCGTCCTTACGGTCGTGAATGGGCGCGGGGTATAACGCATGGACTGCTATTTGATTGTCCTTCGCTTGCAAGGCAGGCACAAGGCACGGCTATTGCTTTATTTTACGTTGTAGTATATATGCGGTTTATTACATGGGTTCTCATTCGATTGCACCTTCGGTTTACGAAAAACAGGCCGAAACAGAACGGCATCTAAAAAGCGTTAAAAATGATTGACTTATTTGTTGGTTACTCCTTTTGGCACTAACTTTGTAAATTAAATCAGTAAACCAAACAAGAATACAATATGACAAACAGAGATTTTTATGACAACAGCTTCACGCAAGCCTTTGACAAGAACAGAGACTTAGCCGCCAGCCAGGCTTTTCCTGTGCTGATGCGTAAGGTATATACATGGATGGCACTGGCGCTGATCATCACAGGCGTCGTTTCTTACGGCATCTTCTCCACGCCCTCCATCCGTATTCTCTACCTCAACAATCCGGCCATGATGTGGGTTCCGCTTTTTGTAGAGCTCGGAATAGTAATCTATCTGAGTGCCCGCCTGCATAAGATAAGTCTCACCACAGCCACCACATGGTTTGTGATATACTCCGTGCTGAACGGCATCACGCTGGCACCCATATTTTTTGTTTACACAGGCACGTCTATCGCCAAAGCCTTCTTCATCACGGCCGGCACGTTCGGAGCCATGGCCTTTGTGGGTGCGACCACCAAGAAAGACCTCACGGGCTTGGGGGGCATACTGCTGATGGTGCTCCTTGGCGGCATCATAGCCATGGTTGTGAACATCTTTCTGAAGAGTGCCATGTTCGACTTTATACTTAGCGGCATCATGGTGGTGTTGTTTGCCGGCCTCACCGCATGGGATTCTCAACAAATCAAGCAATACCTGCTCATGGCACCTGACACGGGCGAGACGTCTCAGAAGATAGCCCTTTCAGGCGCGTTGAACCTGTATCTCGACTTTATCAACCTCTTCCTGTATCTGCTGCGCTTCTTTGGCAACAGCCGAGACTAAGCACAGACAGAGCACAGTAAGTAAATATTCCCCCACGGGCGTGTGGCAAATCCAAACAAGGATGTTGCCACACGCCTTTTTGTTTGCCTGATTTGTCAGGCCCCGGCAAGCTGTAGGAGCAAAGACGTGAAGCCTTTTCTGTCTGACATATAACAGCAGCCGTCCGGTTGCCGTTGCACAACAGATTGTCATAACCCATCGGCTTTTTATGTCAAAAGCTTGCATTTAGAACTGATTTTTCGTAACTTTGTAGCCAAGAAGTTATGAGCAGACTCATCTTTTTTTTGTTTGTCGCCTTGGCTGCCATCATCACGCAGCCCGTTAAAGCCCATCCCGCTTACGCAAAGTTAGACGTGAGGTTCTACAACACATGGGCTTCGCTGCCATCGGCCGAGCTGATGAGAAAAGCAAACTACTATCTGCACATCAAGAAGTGCCAGGACAGCGCCCTGGTGTGCTACACGGTGGTGGCCAACCGCTACTACCGCGACGGTCTGAGTGCCGACGACAAGCGCATGAGCATAACGGCCATGAACAACGCCGGCTATCTGTTCTATGCCTATTACAACGACTACGACAAGGCCTACACCACACTCAGGCAAGCCTTAGACATGGCCGTGAACGAGAAAGACGTGGCCAACCAGGTGCTTATCAACCTGAACCTGGCCAACATCAAGAGCATATATCTCGACGTACAGAGCAACAACCTGAGTCTGGCCCGGCAGACTCTGAGCCTCTACCGCAAGGCCTTTTACCAGGCCATAGAGATAAAAAAGTGGCCCTGGGTAGTGGGCATCCTAAGCAATATGCTCGACGAAAGCTTCATCGACAAGCCCACTTTGGCCGGCACCCTGAAGCATGACATTGCCGTGTTCCGCCGCCTCAGCATCCCGTCGAGCACGCCCTTGCTGGGCTATGTGCGCAGCCTCATCAGCTGTTATGAGGCCCTGCAGAGACACGACTATGCCAAGGCATTGCAGGCAACCTACGACATGCAACGCCTTAACAACTCTCCCGACACGCCCGAGCGTTTTCTGGTGGTGTCGCTAAGCCTGCGCAGCAACATATTGCACCGCATGGGGCGCGATGCCGAGGCCGCCTTGGTAGAGCAAGAAGCCATCAAAGTGTGCCAAAGCAAGCACATCAACGACAAACTGGTGCGCCTGTATGCAAGCCTCTATCAGTATTACCGCAACCACGGCAACGCATCGCGGGCCCAGCAATACCGCATAGCCTATCTGGAACTGAAGGAGGCCATCATGAGCGAAAACAAGCTGCAGAACGTCTCACGCCTTGATTTTCTCTACCAGCTGCGCGAGGTTAACAACGAGGTGGAGCGCCTTTCTGCCCAACACCATTGGCAAAACATCGTCACGGGCATCATTGTAGGCTTCGCCATCATCGTGAACGTGCTGCTCGTGGTGCTCTTTATAAACTACCGGAAAGTGAAAGCCATGAACCGCGTACTATATAATAATGTGCAAAACTCGCTCAGGCAAGAACGCGAAAAACAACATTCCAAGCAGCCTCAGTCTGCCGAAAAATATAAGAACTCGCGGCTCACAGAGTTTGACAAGGACGAGTTGGCGCGCCGTATAGAGACGGTCATGGACAATACAGACGAGATTTGCAATGCCGACTTCTCACTCTACCGTCTCGCAGAGCTCGTTGGCATAAGCTATAAAGATGCCTCACAGGTCATCAACGAGCGTTATGGCAAGAACTTCAAGGCTCTCCTTAACGAATACCGTATACATGAGGCGTGCCGCCGGCTCACAGACGAGGCCGAATATGGACATCTCACCATAGAAGGCGTGGCCGCCAGCGTGGGCATCAAGAGCCGAAGTCACTTCAACACCTACTTCAAACAGGTGACGGGACTATCGCCCTCAGTCTATCAGAAGCTAAGCAAAGAAAGACCGGAAACCTGACTTTTTAGTGCCATTTCATGTTCTGGCACACGCAAAATCACACTTTTAGCCATTTTTTGCTTACTTTTCATTACTTTTGTGGTCGGATTATCTTATAATTAACACAAAAGCTTATGATCATTAAGACCATTACCCAACATCATTTCTTGCTTGCTGCGCTGCTCACACTTGTGTGCGCAAGCGCCTATCCAAGGCAAGCAAGAAGTCTGGCACTACCACCAGGCAGAAGCGTTTTGCAAGCACCTGCAAGCGAACAGTCACTTAAAATTGTGAGCGTAACAAAGCTCAACGCCGAGGAAAGCGTAGACTGTAACGCCAACAACGAATTTCCTATCGGCTACAAAGTGGTGGTGCAGAACAACGGCACATCAACCCTCACCGCAGGAGATGACAACTATTCGCTGAGCATCATCAACAGCTCTAACAACGATTCGGTCATCATCACGCAACCCATCACGCAGACACTGGAGGCTGGAGCAACGTCTGACACCATTCTGGTGAGCACTTTGTCGAGCTACAAAAACATATCGTCAAGCTCAAGCTTCTATGTAAAGGAGAACATCACAGGCACAAAAGTATTCGGAAGTTGGATAACCCCCGTGCCCTATGAGCCACGTCCCTACTACTACTCCGAGAAAGGAAGCTATCTGAAAGACAGTGCCACAATAGACTTCGGCATGTCCGGAGCGCCTTTGTCTACCAGCATCAGCATCCGCAACTACGGTGCCCAGGCTTTTACCGTCAACCAAGTGAGCCTGCCCAATGGCTTTGCGCTCAGCGCCCAGGCCGACACCATAAGCTACCCCATCAGCATCGGAGCGCACGAAACCTATGCATACCCCATTTGCTTCACGGCATCTGCACCCGGCTATCACGACGGAATGATGACCATCAGCACCTCGGCTGGCGACATGCACCTGCACCTGACAGGCACACTGACCGAAAACGGCTTATATATAGTGAACTTCGAGGACGGACAGATACCCACAAACTTCATCCAAGAAGGCACCAACTGGAGCGTGTCTACCTATCCCAACTATATGGGAGCCATACAAAACAGCTCGTGCGCTTATGAATACAGCACCCAAGACAACGCCAAGCTCATCACCCCACTGCTGGATGTAGCCGGTGGCGAACAACTGTTGTTCCAGGCAGCTATGACAAACACAGCCAGCCATCTGAAGGTTTACTATTCTGACGACCGCCGCAACTGGACACTCGTCAAGAGCATCACGGCCGACGCAACCAACGAGGCCGACCGCTTCACCGACCAGCAAACGGGCTCGTCATGGAGCAGTTACTACAACTTCAAGACCTTCAGCGTGCGCAACATTCCGGCAGGAAACCACTATATAGCCTTTGAGGCAGGCGGCGTTTATCTCGACAACATATACGGATACCGTCTTGATTCTGTTTCGCACGACATAGCCATAACCGATAAGTTGATACCTGATTCGGGCATGGTTAACTATCCTTACAAGGCAAGCGTAACTTACAAGAACCTCAATATCAAGGCCGAGAACGCTTACAACGTAACCTTGCACTTCGGCGAACAGGCACAAGCAGCCAGCACAACAAGCATTGCGCCGGGTACAGAAGCAACTTACAAATTCAGTGTCACGCCGCATCAGGCCGGCACATATCCTGCATATATAACATTCGAAGCCGATGGCTACAGCCTATCTACCGACACAGTGAATGTAAAAGTGGCCGCAGAGCAGGCTTTCAACATCAAGCAGGTGGGCGAGACTGCCTTAGCATCAAGCGAAGCGCCTATCAATATGTTCTATAAAAAGAACCTGAGCGAGCAGCTCTATACCGCCGCCGAGATAGGCCTTGCACCAGGTACAACCGTCAAAGGTCTGCAATTCAAAGGCTTTGAGAAAGAAAAAGACCTGACCGGTAAGCTCACCATATATGTTGCCAACACCAACGACACCGAGATAGGAGCAACACTTAGTGACACCACCGCGATGACACGGGTGTACGACAACGCCAATTATGTGGTAACGAAAGGCGGCGACGGCTCAACATCTAATACTTCGTCTAACGTCACCGACCCTGTAAGCCTTATCGATGTAACATTCAATGAACCCTTCACCTACGCAGGCAACTCGCTGCGCGTCGTGGTGAAGTACGACTGTGACACCTATGCCAGCGGCGGTTGGCAGGCCACAAACACAGAGAGAGCCATCATAGCACGCTCTGACAATTCGTGGGACACCAGCTTCTCTACCTGCAACTTGCCTGTTATATACCTTACCTACGACAAGCATGCCACTGTGTTCAGCGGTAAGGTGAGCGACAGTGAGGGCAATGCCCTGGCTGATGTCAACGTAACAGCAGCAGCCGGCGACGTGGCCTACACCACAACCACCGACGCACAGGGCGCTTACTCTCTCAACATTCTGCAAGACGCCAAGACCTACAGCATCAGTTACACCTTGAAAGGATATGCACCTTACAAGGAACAGCACAACTTTACTTCCGGCAGTTATACCAAGAACATAACCCTGCAAAAGGCCAATGGCTTCTTCATAGACGAGACTAACCTGCCCGGCAGCGGCAAGGTGAACAGCCCCTACACGGCTACCGTGAAGGCACTGAACCCTGAAACAACAGACATACCGGCCTTCGGCTACACGGCTACGCTCTACTTCGACAAGCAGGCTGTGGCCAAAGCAAATCCCGTTAAGGTGGCTTCGGGTGAAACGGCTGAATACACCTTCAACTTCACACCACACGAGAAAGCCAGCCATAAGGCCTATGTAGTGTTTAAGTATGGCGACAAGATCAGCAGCACCGACACCGTTGACGTGGTGATAGGAGAAGAATCGTTCGACAAGACCCTACAGATAGGCGACAGCACAGCCTACTCAAAGAAGGCACCTGTAAACACTTATGACAAGAAGAGCGAGGCCATCATCGTTTATCCGGCCAGCCTGTTGGGCCTGCACAAGGGCACGATTATCAAGCGTCTGCAATATCGCGGCTATGTGTCTGGCTACAACTCAGACTCTATCGACGTCAACCTGCGTGTGTATATGCAGAACACTGACATCGAGAAATTCACCCAAGACAAAGTAACCTACGGACAGACAGGAGCCGACACCACGCAGATGACGAAGGTGTATGACGGCATCTTGGTGCTGAGAAACCGCGGAAGCGAGGCCAACCCAGAGTCTATCATCGACATTGAGATACCCGACGGCTTCAAGTATGAGGGCAAGAGCATCTTGCTTTACTTCTCTAACTCGGCCGACAGCTACCGCACCAGCTACTACGTAACCGACGGAAGCAAGAACGGCTATGTGCTCACACGCAGCAACGACTATGAGTTGCCGGAGACCTTCACGCTGGCCGACGGCTACGGAATGCCCGTAACCCTCATGCAGACATCAGCTGCAGCAGAGGTTACCTTCAATGTAAAGGACAGCAAGGGCAACTATATAGACAACGCACATATAACCCTGAAGAGCGGTGATGTGGAGTATTATGGCCTGACAAAAGACCAAAGCTCATGCCGCGTCAAGGTAGGACGCACCGACCTTAGCTATAAAGCTACTGTCAAGGCTGAGGGCTATGAGGATGCAACCATACAGAACATCAGTTTTGCTGACAGCCTCAACCCCACTGTAAACGTAACTCTTACAGAGGAACCCGACACCATCATGACCAGTCAGCCTGCCGGTGAGGTGGTCTACTACGCCGAGAATGCACACAACCTGTGGCAGAGCAACGGCAACATAGGCGAGGATAACCTTGACCATAAGATAAAGATGATGGTGCGCACCAACGACGGCTACATCTATATCAAGGACTTTATGGAACATCTGAAAGCCGGTAGCTGGATAAGAGGTAAGATAGATGGCGACACCATCAGGTTTAAGTTGCCACAGCCCTACTACGAGATGGGAGGACTCTATGACCATAGACTATATGGCATCAGAGCCTTTGACCAGAAGAAGATAGAGGTCAACGGAATGACTTACTACACTTATGAAACCGACACCACCGTAACCGAGATGAAGTTTGTGGTGCGCGGAGACAGCATGGTGATGGCAAACAAGGACAAGCTCTTCGGACTTTCTAACGAAACCTACGGCAAGGGGTGGTCGCAATTCTCTATGAGCAATGTGGTTTATTACATCAATCACGATACGCCCGCATCTATGCCGGCTGACACGAAAGCCGAGAAATGGAGCTTTGAGTATGCGGCTACTGACACCACAACAACGGGATATACCGTAGACGCGGCCATCAAGGACGGAAACATATACATCAAGGGCTTGAGCCAGCGCTTCCCCGACGCTGTGATAAAGGGCAACCTGCAAGGCAACAAGGCCGTGTTCGACAGCAAGCAATATCTCACAGCCGACTCTACAGACATGTATTACGCTTACATGATGGCATCACGCGACAGCTCTTACGAGGTACAAATGGGCCAAGGGGTGGCAACTGCCGTCACACAACAGTTCATGCCGAGCATAACATTCAACTATGATGCCACGGCAAAGAGGCTCATCTCAGAAAACAACATCACCATCAACCATGGCACCGACTCGCTATTGGCATATAATGTGTATAAGAGAGTCAATCTGAACTACTTTGGAGGAGGCTGCAAGACACCGGCAAAACCCGAGTGGATAAGCTTCTTCAAATATTCAGACAGCGAGAGCAGCGCGGTATTCAACCTCTATCCGAAAGACGTCGACGGCAACTTCATAGACCCTGACAGTCTCTATTACATCATATACAATGACGACCAGGCCATCACACTCAGAGCAAGCGATTATGAAGGCAAGCTGTCTGAGGACATCACCCTCATACCTTACTTCAGCAAGGCAGCTTACGTAGACAATAACTATCATGGCATTACAGTCTACGAAACCGGCATCAGCAGAATAGGCGTGCAGGCCGTGTACCGCTGGAATGGCGAGGAAGAGGCGTCAGACATTGTTTATTATGGTGAGACGACGGGCATAACAGCCAACCAGGCCGCCAAGACAGTGAAGCGTGAAACCTATTACGACCTGTCTGGCCGAATGGTTAAGCAGCCGGGCCAAGGCATATTCATCAAGGTTACCGAATATGCCGACGGCACAAAGAGCACGAAGAAGATTGTGAGGAAGTAACTTCTCACCAATCCCATACCCTAAGGGGCGCAGGGGCCAACAGCCTTCTGCGCCCCTTTTTTATATCCTCCACGCCAGTCCACGCGCTGCCTCAACAAGAGCTTTTCGTGGCCATCGCGCAACAGCCTCATGAAGAGCGACTTGCAAAACAGGCCTTTTCACAAGGCAAAATAGCCGTTTTTGCAAGCCCAAAAGGCCTGTTTTGAAACCCCAAAGCACGTATTTTGAAAATCAGGCTAAGTATGTATGCTCCACAACACATGCGTTGTCAGTAAATCAGTGCATAGAGCCACCACGCCCATTCTATGCATAATATTCAAGGATATATATGCAAACAGAGGTTAAAAAGAAGAATAATACGCAATTTTATTCATATTTTCTTGCATATATAATATTTAATGCATACTTTTGCATACAGAAATAAAACAAGTAAAAGCAATGAAGATAAAGACCAGCCGATTAGAGACGCTGCGGATGATCATATCCAGTCAGGAGCTCAGCTCACAAGAAGAGGTGCTTCAGGCACTGTCCAAAGAGGGCTACAACATCACACAAGCCACGCTGAGCCGCGACCTCAAGCAGCTCAAGGTGGCCAAAGCGGCCAGCATGAACGGGGGCTACGTTTACGTGCTGCCCAACGAAACGATGTACAAACGCGTGTCAACGCCCAAGTCGGCCAGTGAGATGCTGCTCACAAGCGGATTTATATCACTCAACTTTTCGGGCAACATGGCCGTCATCAAGACACGCCCCGGCTATGCCAGCTCCATAGCCTACAACATCGACTCGCATGCCATACCGGGCATACTGGGCACCATAGCAGGCGACGACACCATCTTCATGGTGATAGAAATGGGCACGGGCAACGACAAGATACGTGAGAGTCTTGCCAACGTGATACCCGACATAGAATAGAACATAAGGCTGGGCAGGCGGCCGACGCGCCACACCGCCTGCAGAAAAACGTAAGAAACACAATGGAAGAAATTAAAGTTATGGTAGCCGACCCATCGCATGAGAAATATGTAGACACTATACTCAAGACGATAGCCGACGCTGCCAAGGTGCGCGGAACGGGCATTGCCAAGCGCACACACGAGTATCTGGCCACCAAGATACGTGAGGCCAAGGCCGTCATAGCCCTGCAGGGCGACAAGTTTGCGGGCTTCAGCTACATCGAGACGTGGGGCAACAAGCACTACGTAACCACCAGCGGACTCATTGTTCACCCCGACTTCCGCGGCCGGGGCGTGGCCAAACGCATCAAGAACCTCACCTTCACGCTGGCCAGAGTGCGCTGGCCCCATGCCAAGATATTCTCTCTCACGTCGGGCTCGGCCGTCATGAAGATGAACACACAGCTGGGCTACCTGCCCGTAACGTTCAACGACCTGACCGACGACGAGGCGTTCTGGCGCGGCTGTGAGGGCTGCATCAACGTAGACGTGCTGCACCGCACCAACCGGCGCTACTGCATCTGCACAGCCATGCTCTACGACCCGGCCGAGCATCTGCCCGCCAAGCTGCCCGAAGAGGTGATGAGAAGAATTAAGGAAATAGACAAATAACAAAAGGAAAGGAAGCGATATGAGTGATAAGAAGAAAGTGGTGGTGGCCTTCTCCGGAGGCCTCGACACATCCTACACCGTGATGAAGTTGTCGCACGACATGGGTTACGAGGTGTATGCCGCATGTGCCAACACGGGCGGATTCAGCCCTGAACAGCTCAAGAAGAACGAGGAGAACGCCTATAAGCTGGGAGCAAAGCAGTATGTTACGCTCGACGTGACGCAAGAATACTACGAGAAGTCGCTCAAGTACATGATTTTCGGCAATGTGCTGCGCAACAACTGCTACCCCATCTCCGTGTCGAGCGAACGCATCTTCCAGGCCATAGCCATCGCACGCTATGCCAATGAGATTGGCGCAGACGCCATAGCCCACGGCTCAACGGGAGCAGGCAACGACCAGATACGCTTTGACATGACCTTCCTGGTGATGGCTCCCGACAAGGAAATCATCACCCTGACGCGCGACCATGCCCTTTCACGCAAGGAAGAGGTTGACTATCTCAACGCGCACGGCTTCTTTGCCGACTTCACCAAGCTGAAATATTCCTACAATGTGGGCATCTGGGGAACCAGCATCTGTGGCGGCGAGCTGCTCGACTCGGCTCAGGGGCTGCCCGAGGAGGCCTATCTGAAGCATGCCACACGACAAGACGAGAGCCTGCTGAAGATTACTTTCAAGAAGGGCGAGATAGAAAAGGTGAACGGCGAAACCTATACAGACAAGGTAAAGGCCATACAGAAGATAGAAGAGATAGGCGCCGCCTATGCCATAGGACGCGACTGCAACGTGGGCGACACCATCATAGGCATCAAAGGCCGCGTGGGTTTTGAGGCTGCGGCACCTAAGCTCATCATCGAAGCACACCGCCTCTTGGAGAAGTACACGCTGAGCAAGTGGCAGCAATATTGGAAAGACCAGGTGGCCAACTGGTATGGCATGTTCTTGCATGAGAGCCAGTATCTGGAGCCGGTGATGCCCGACATGGAGGCTATGCTCACCTCGTCACAACGTAACGTGAACGGAACGGCCATACTCAAGCTGCGCCCCCTGAGCTTCGAGACGGTGGGAGTAGACTCGCCCGACGACCTGCTCAAGAGCAAACTGGGCGAATATGGCGAGATGCAACACGGCTGGACGGCGCAAGACGCCAAGGGCTTCATCAAGGTAAGCTCTACGCCGCTGCGCGTTTACTACGGCATACACAAGGACGAGAAGAGATAAACAGAACCCACATATTATAATAGGTATGATAAAAGTAGGTATTCTTGGCGCGGCAGGCTACACGGGCGGCGAGCTCATCCGCCTGCTGCTGGGCCATCCGGAGGCCGCCATTGTCTTTGCCAACTCAGAGAGCAACGCAGGCAAAAAGGTGACCGACGTGCACGAAGGGCTATACGGCGACACCGATATGACGTTCACCTCAGAGATGCCTTTCGATGATGTTGACGTGCTGTTCTTCTGCTTCGGGCACGGCAAGAGCACACAGTTTCTTCAGCAACACCCCGTTCCAGGCCACGTGCGCATCATAGACCTGGCACAAGACTTCAGGCTTGAGGCTCCGGGCAATGACTTCGTGTACGGCCTGCCCGAGATAAACCGCAACCGTATAGCGCAAGCCCGCCACGTGGCCAACCCCGGATGCTTTGCCACATGCATACAGCTGGGATTGCTGCCTGCTGCCAACATGCAGCTCATCAAGGGCAGCGTGGCCGTCAACGCCATCACGGGCAGCACAGGAGCCGGGCAGAAACCGGGAGCCACAACCCACTTTTCATGGCGCACCGGCAACATGAGCATATACAAGCCCTTTGCCCATCAGCACGTGCCCGAGATAAGGCAGAGCCTCAGACAGGTGCAAGGCAGCCTCGAGGCAAGCATCGACTTCATTCCCTACCGGGGATGCTTTGCACGCGGAATATTCGCCACCGAGGTGCTGCACACTGACAAGGATGCGGAGGAAATAATAAAAGGATATAAAGACTTCTATCAGGACGAGCCCTTCACACACTACGTAGACCAGCCCCTTGACCTGAAGCAGGTGGTAAATACCAACAAGGCACTGGTGCATTGTGACAAGATTGATGACAAGCTGCTCGTCACATCGTGCATCGACAATATGCTGAAAGGGGCCGTGGGACAGGCCGTGCAGAACATGAACATCATGTTCGGACTGGAGGAGACTATGGGACTGAAACTGAAAGCAATGGCATTTTAGGAAACAATATGGAACTATTTGACGTTTATCCGCTCTTTGACGTAAACATCGTAAAGGGCAAAGACTGCACCGTGTGGGATGATAAAGGCCAGGCATATCTCGACCTTTACGGCGGACATGCGGTGATAAGTATAGGGCATTGTCACCCACATTATGTTGAGATGATGACCCGGCAGATGGGCCTTCTGCCCTTTTACAGCAACTCGGTCATCAACAACCAGCAGCAAGAACTGGCACACAGGCTGGGCAAGGCGTGCGGTTATGACGACTATCAGCTGTTTCTTATCAACAGCGGAGCAGAGGCCAACGAGAACGCTTTGAAGCTGGCCAGCTTCCAAAACGGACGCAAACGTGTGCTGGCTGCCGAAAAAGCCTTTCACGGACGCACATCGCTGGCCGTAGAAGTAACCAACAATCCCAAGATAGTGGCACCCATCAACAACAACGGCCACACCACCTTCCTGTCCCTTAACGACCTAAGTGCGTGGGAGAAAGAGCTGGCCAAGGGCGATGTATGTGCCTGCATCATAGAGTGCATACAGGGTGTGGGCGGCTGCAACATGGCCACACCAGAGTTTGCACAGGGACTGGAGAAAGCCTGCAAGAAGTATGGCACGCTGCTCATCACAGACGAGATACAGTGTGGCTACGGGCGAAGCGGCAAGTTTTTTGCTCACCAATGGCTGGGCATCAAACCCGACATGATAACCTGCGCCAAGGGCATAGGCAACGGATTTCCGATGGGGGCCGTGCTCATAGCGCCTTACATCAAGCCCGTCTACGGACGACTGGGCACCACGTTCGGCGGCAGCAGGCAGGCATGCACGGCAGCCCTGGCCGTGCTCGACGTCATGCAGACCGAGCATCTCACAGACAACGCACGCATCGTGGGCAACCATCTCATGAAGCAACTCAAAGAGCTGATGAAGACAGAGAGCCACATCAAGGAGCTGCGCGGACGCGGACTGATGGTTGGCATCGTGCTCGACATTCCTCAGAAAGAAGTCAGAGAGCGTCTGATATACGACGAGCATTGCTTTACGGGAGGCGCAGGCACCGACGTGCTGCGCATTCTGCCACCGCTGACGCTGACAAAAGAGCTCGCCGACGACTTCATAGAGCGGCTGAAGCGCGTACTGCATAAATTCTAAAAACCATAATATCATCCAGCAATATGAAAATAGCAATCATTGGAGCAGGCGCCATGGGGGGTGCCCTTGCTCACGGATTACTGAAAGGAAGTATCTTTAAACCCTCAGACATCACCGTGGCCAACCCGCACGAAGGCAAGCTCAAGCCCTTTGCCGAGCTGGGAGCCAGCATCACAACAAGCAACACGGCGGCCGTCATGGGAGCCGACTACGTGGCTATCGTGGTGAAGCCATGGCTTGTGAAGCAGGTGGCCGAAGAGCTGAAAGATGTGATGGACTACGACAAGCAAACTGTTCTGAACCTCGCGGCATCACTTACGTTCGACCAGCTTCACGCCTGGTTCGGCCTCAACGACACCTATCCGCCCATAGCGCAGATAGCACCTAACCTGGCCATAGCGCAACGTGCGTCGATGACATTCATTGCCCCCGACGCACAAGCAGCAGCCAAGGCCGACGAGCTGAAGAAAATATTCGACGACTTGGGCACAGCCATCGTGACAGATGAGAGGCACATTCCGGCCGGAGTGGCTATGGCAGGATGCGGCATTGCCTATGCCATGCGCTACATAAGGGCGGCAGCCGAGGGCGGCGTTGAGCTGGGCTTTGATGCCAAGAGCGCCACCAGCATCGTAATGCAGACCTTGAAAGGGGCCGTGGCCATGCTGCAAGCAAGCGGCCTGCACCCAGAAGCGGCTATAGACAAAGTAACTACTCCGGGCGGACTGACCATCAAAGGGCTGAACGCCATGGAGCGAGAAGGCTTCACCAATGCCGTGATAAGCGGACTGAGAGCCAGCATGTGAAAAGCAAATAAAACTGCACACGAGGCACGGGAATGTGCAAAACACAGCATGCTAACGCAGCCCAAAAGATAAAAACTATAACTTTTGGGCTGCATTTGGCTTTTTTTTAGTACTTTTGAGGCTCGAAAAGAAACAACATACACTAAGATTATGGAAGAATCTATCAAGCAAATAGGACAACGGCTCAAAGGACTTCGCGATGTGCTTGACATTCCGGCGCAGGAAGTAGCCGACCTTTGTAACATTCCGTTAGAGCATTATCTGAAAATAGAAGACGGCGAGGCAGACCCTGGCGTGTACCGCCTGTCAAAGATAGCCAAGCGATACGGCATCGAGCTCAACGTGCTGCTCTTTGGCGAAGAGCCCCGCATGAGCTCGTATTTCATCACACGCAAGGACAAAGGTCTGAGCGTAGACCGCCGCAAGGACTATAAATACCAGAGCCTGGCAAGTGGCTTCAGAGGACGGAAAGTAGAACCTTTTCTCGTCACAGTAGACCCACTGCCCGGCAATGCCAACCATCATAAGAACTCACACGAAGGACAGGAGTTTGACATGGTGCTGCAAGGAATACTGGAAATAACCATAGGCGACAACGTGCACACCCTGAATCCGGGCGACAGCATCTACTTTGACTCCACTAACAAACACTGCATGAGAGCCGTGGGAGATACTCCCTGCCAGTTTCTCTGTGTCGTAATTTAAAGGTATTAGCTATCATGATAGAAAGGTTTTTGACACAAACAACATTCTCGTCAGAGGACGATTTCAAAAAGAACCTGCACTTCAAGGTTCCTGAAAACTTCAACTTCGCTTACGACGTGATGGATGCATGGGCGGCAGAAGAACCCGACAAGGTGGCCCTGCTGTGGACCAGCGAACGCGGCGAAGAGGTTAAGACAACATACAAAGAGTTTAAAGAGCAGACCGACCGCACGGCAGCATACTTGCAAACGCTGGGCATAGGGCACGGAGACAAGGTAATGCTCATTCTGAAACGCCACTACCAGTGGTGGCTCTCAATGATGGCACTGTGCAAGCTGGGCGCCATAGCCATTCCCGCTACACACATGCTCACTGCAAAAGACATTGCTTACCGCAACAACAGAGCATCAGTGAAGGCCATTATATGTGCCAACGATGAATACGTAACCACACAAATAAGGAAGGCTATGCCCGAAAGTCCCACCGTGAAGACGCTCATCGCTGTAAACTCCATGGCGCAAGTGGCAACACACCCCATACCCGAAGGCTTTCACGACTGGCACAGCGAGTGGCCCAAGGCTCCGCAATTCAGAAGGCCAGACTTCGTAAACGACAACGACGACACCATGCTCATGTACTTCACCAGCGGCACCAGCGGCGAGCCAAAGATGGTGGCTCACGACTTTCTGTATGCCCTGGGACACCTCACAACAGGCGTTTACTGGCACAACCTGAACGAAAAAAGCATACACCTGACCGTGGCCGACACGGGATGGGGCAAGGCCGTGTGGGGCAAGCTATACGGACAATGGTTTGCGGGAGCAACAGTCTTCGTCTTCGACCACGAGAAGTTTACAGCCGAGAAAATTATGCGCGTGATGGAGAAATACCACATCACCTCGTTCTGCGCGCCACCTACCATCTACCGGTTTATGATACAAGAAGACTTCAGCAAGTACGACCTGTCGGCGCTGAAGTATTGCACCACGGCCGGAGAGGCTCTCGAACCGGCTGTATATAACAAGTTCTACGAGCTTACCGGCATACGCATGATGGAAGGATTCGGCCAGACAGAGACCACCATGACGCTGGGAACATTCCCATGGATAAAGCCCAAACCAGGCTCAATGGGTAAGCCTAACCCACAATACAACATCAAGTTGCTTAAGCCTGACGGCACTCCTTGTGAGGACGGAGAGAAAGGTGAGATATGCATAGACACCACTGAGGGCAAGCCCATCGGCCTCTTCAAGTGCTATTATCGCGACGAAGAGCTCACCAAAAAGGCTTGGCACGACGGCCTTTATCACACAGGCGACCTGGCATGGCGCGATGAAGACGGCTATTACTGGTTTGTGGGCCGTGCAGACGATGTCATCAAGAGCTCTGGTTACCGCATCGGGCCATTCGAAGTAGAGAGTGCGCTCATGACGCATCCAGCTGTTGTGGAGTGCGCAGTAACAGGTGTGCCCGACAAGGTGCGCGGCATGCTGGTCAAAGCCACGGTGGTTCTGGCACGCGAATATAAGGACCGGGCAGGCGACGAACTGGTGAAGGAACTGCAGAACCACGTGAAGCACGAGACAGCACCTTATAAATATCCGCGCGTCATAGAGTTTGTCGACGAACTGCCCAAGACCATCAGCGGCAAGATACGCCGTGTAGAGATACGTAACAACGACGCAAAGAAAAACGAGGACAAATGAAAAGAATAGTGGCAAAGGTGGGGAGCAACGTGCTCACCAAGTCTAACGGCAGGCTCAACGTGACGCGTCTCTCGGCCCTGGTAGACCAGATAGCGTGGCTCAGAGGGCACGGCTATGAGGTCATACTGGTGTCGTCGGGCGCCATAAGCAGTGGCCGAAGCGAGTATAAACTGCGAAAGAAGTTGGATGCCGTAGGCCAACGGCAGCTCTTTTCGGCCATAGGACAGGTGAAGCTCATCAACCTTTACTACGACCTCTTTCGTGAATACGGCATTCACGTAGGACAGATACTCACCATGAAGGAGAGCTTCTCTACCCGACTGGAGTATCTCAACCAACGCGCATGCATGAACGTGATGCTCGAAAATGGCGTGCTGCCCATCATCAACGAAAACGACACCGTGAGCGTAACAGAGCTTATGTTCACCGACAACGACGAGTTGTCGGGGCTGGTAGCATCGATGATGAACGCGCAAACGCTCGTCATACTGTCGAATGTAGACGGTATATACAACGGCGACCCGGCCAAGCCGGGCACAAGAGTCATACCAATGGTGAACTACGACCGAGACTTGAGCGAGTATATACAAGATGAGAAGAGCGAGTTTGGGCGCGGTGGTATGATAACCAAGACCAACATAGCACGCAAGGTAGCCGAAGAGGGCATCAAGGTCATCATAGCCAACGGACTGACAGACAATATCTTGATAGACCTGGCCACCAAGCCACAGGGCACCATGCACACAGAATTCAGGCCCAACCCCACACCGGTGAGCAGCGTGAAGAAGTGGATAGCCCACTCTGAGAGCTTCGCCAAGGGCGTCATCAGCGTGAACGCCGAAGCAGCAAAAGCCTTGCGCACGGCCAAGGCCACCAGCCTCTTGCTGGTAGGAGTGACCGCCATCGAAGGCGATTTTGAGGAAGGCGACCTGGTGAACATAGCCGATGCCAGCGGAAAGATAATAGGCGTGGGGCGAAGCTCGTATGCCAGCACCGACGCAAAGGCCAACATAGGCAACCATGACATGCGGCCTCTGGTGCACTACGACTATCTCTACATGGAATAATTTCTTATCACTCAACTCTCATCATCATGTCAGGCAATAACTATCAAGAGATATTTTCACAAGCCAAAGAGGCCACAAGGCAGGTGGCCCTCATGACAGACAACGAGCGCAGCCATATACTCAACGACGTGGCTGATGCCATACTGGTCCATCAAAACGCTTTGCTGGAGGCTAACGCGGATGACCTGAGCCGCATGGACAGTGCCAACCCACTATACGACAGGCTCAAGCTAACAGCCAAGAGGCTGGAAGACATTGCCGCAGACATGCGGCATGTGGCCGCTCTGCCATCTCCTTTGGGGCGCAAATTGCAGGAGCGCACGCTACCCAACGGTCTCCTGCTGCGCAAGGTGAGCGTGCCTTTCGGCGTGATAGGCATCATATACGAGGCACGTCCCAACGTTACCTTCGACGTATTTGCACTCTGCCTGAAGAGCGGAAACGTCTGTCTGCTGAAAGGCGGACATGATGCCGACGCATCTAACCGTGCTGCCGTAAAGCTGATAAGAGGGGTGCTGCAAGAGCATAACGTAACACCCCACTGCGTAACACTGCTGCCTGCCAGCCACGAAGCAACGGCCGCGCTGCTCAATGCCATAGGCTATGTAGACCTGTGCATACCGCGCGGAGGCAAGAAGCTCATCAGCTTTGTGAGGCAAAACGCCCATGTGCCCGTTATAGAAACAGGGGCGGGAGTGGTAAACACCTACTTTGATGAACATGGCAACGCAGAGATGGGTGCACGCATCATCTGCAATGCCAAGACAAGACGCGTGAGCGTGTGCAACGCACTAGACTGTCTGCTGGTGCACCAAAGCCGACTGGCCGACCTGCCCACGCTCTGCAAGCCTCTGCAAGAGCACCACGTAACGCTCTATGCCGATGACATCGCCTTCAAGGCTCTGCAGAACCGCTATCCCGAAGAGCTGCTGAAGCCGGCCGATGCCGACACGTGGGGCACGGAGTTTATGGACTATAAGATGGCCATAAAGACGGTGAACTCGCTCGGCGAGGCTCTGCAGCACATCGCACGCTATGGCTCCGGCCACAGCGAATGCATCATCACCGACGACGATCAGGCTGCACGCTCCTTCCAAGAGCAGGTAGACGCGGCCTGCGTGTACGTCAACGCACCCACCAGCTTCACCGACGGCGCACAGTTCGGGCTGGGAGCTGAGATAGGCATCAGTACGCAGAAGCTGGGCCCCAGAGGCCCCATGGGTCTGGAAGAGATAACAACCTACAAGTGGCTCATCAACGGATGCGGACAGACAAGGCCTTAGGCAGAAAAGCCACAGCGGCGGCATAACGCCTCCATGGCATGACGGCCAACCACACAGACAAGATGATTAAACACCATAACTATGCACACATTCTTTAACGTAACAGACATTGGCGACCTCGACAAGGCGCTTGCCGAGGCTGAGGAAGTGAAAAGCAACCGCTTCGGATACCAACAGCTGGGCAAGAACAAAACGCTGCTCATGATTTTCTTCAACAACTCTTTGCGCACCCGACTGTCTACACAGAAGGCTGCCATGAACCTGGGCATGAACGTCATTGTGCTTGACGTGAACGCGGGAGCATGGAAGCTGGAGACGGAAAGAGGCGTGATTATGGACGGCGACAAAAGCGAGCATCTGCTGGAGGCTATTCCCGTGATGGGCTGCTATTGCGACATCATAGCCGTGCGCTCCTTTGCCGGACTCCAAGACCGCGAATATGACTATGCCGAAACCATCGTAAATCAGTTTGTGAAATACTCCGGACGACCCGTCATAGCCATGGAGACGGCCACCGTACACCCGCTGCAGGCCTTTGCTGACCTGATAACCATCAGCGAGCATCGGCCTAAGCACAGACCCAAGGTGGTGATGAGCTGGGCTCCACACTGCCGTGCACTGCCACAAGCCGTACCCAACTCGTTTGCGCAATGGATGAACGCGGCCGACGTAGACTTTGTCATCACGCACCCGGAAGGCTATGAGCTGGACCCGAAGTTTGCCGGAGGCGCACGCATAGAGTACGACCAGCGAAAGGCTTTAGAGGGGGCCGACTTTGTATATGCCAAGAACTGGAGCTGCCCGGGCACCACACGCCCAGACGACTATGGCAAGATGATAAGTCATGACAGCAGCTGGACCATAGACAGTGAGCACATGAGCTGGACCAACAACGCCTACTTCATGCACTGCCTGCCCGTGAGGCGTGGCCTCATCGTGACAGATGACGTGATAGAAGGACCGCGGTCACTGGTCATCCCAGAGGCTGCCAACAGAGAAATATCGGCTGAGGTGGTGCTCAAGCGCACGCTGGAATCGCTCGGCTAATCAGCCTTTTCTATTTCACACCACCCAGACCGGCTCACCGACGGAACAAGGCAGAAAAAGACATCTGGCACTTTCGCCTTGCGACAAGGCTTGTTTTACTTAAAAGAAAATCCACCGCAGAACCTTTTCAAACGAATTTCTGCGGTGGATTTATCATTATAACAGGCGGGGTAAAGCCCACTTACGCTTACTTCTTAGCAGCCAACTGGTTGGCCGCAGGATAGGCATACATGGTGAGCATGCTGCGTCTGAGGAACTCATCATCCTTGTCTGGCAAGTCTATCTTGGCCAGCTGGCCGTCTATATACTTGCAGAATGCCTGCTTGTCCTGAGGCGTATAATGGGCGGAATACTGGTCTGAGCCATGCAGCATATCGAGGGCAGCATAGTTAGACGGCCACAGCCTGTAGCCCAAGTGTATCTCACGGTCTATCTGGCCGCATATCTGGGCATACAGCTCACTCTTAGGCAGGCTGCCATCCAGTTGCTTCAGGAAGTTGTCCAGGCATGGGGCGGCGTGGTAATGCACGTGACCCTTAAAGCCGAGTATGCCCGTGCGCATACTGATATTGTCGTCGTTGGGACCTTTATGGAAGTCGGGCGTATCGCGTCTTTGCTGTAATTCCTTCGCCTTGAGAAAGTCGCAGGGATCAAACTCATACGATATGGCCAGCGGCACGATGTGCAGTGACAGCAGCCGCTCAACGATGCTACCCTCTCCACCCATGGCCATCATCTGCAGGATAGCCTTCTGCGTACGGTCGTTAGAGTCTTTTGCCCTACCCTCCCGTTGTGCTATCCAGATATTTTCGTGCTTCACAGAGATGGCATAATGCATATATTCAGACAACCGCTTGCTTGCAAAGAGCATCTCACGGGGCGACAATGAGCGCTGAACAAGAAAAGCCTTGTTGAGCCGCACCACATCCTTCACCCATGGAAGCGAGAGAAGGTTGTCGCCGATGGCTATCTCGCAAGTAGTGGAGAAATGGTTATCAACCAGCAGCATGTCAAGCAATGCCGCGTCAAGAACAATGTCGCGGTGGTTGCTTATGAAGGTGTAGTTGGCCTGACGGTCCAAATTTGTGGCATCCATGTCGTAGCCTTGGCTCGCCTTATCCATGATTTTCTGCACCACGGTGTAGATAAAGTTGAGCTGAAAGTCCATGAGCGTCTTGCACGCCTTGAGCTTCTGGCTCAACACATCGAGCGGAACGTTGGGGTATATCCACGCCAGCACCTTTCTGAAGCCCTCGTTGGCAAGCAACCGGTCGAAGGCTGCGGGCATCTCCTCAGGCTCAAAAGGCCTGATGTCATCAAACTCTTTGGGGGTATTCATAGGCTTATTCAAATTGGTTCTCTACCACGTCGGTGAGCACATCCTTGATGTCCAGGCCGGCGGCACGCACCTGCTGGGGTATGAAGCTGGTAGCTGTCATGCCCGGAGTGGTGTTTATTTCCAGCATGTTAACCTGATCGTTGCCCTGAGCGTCTTTCGAGATGATGTAGTCTATGCGAATGATGCCATTGGCATGAAGGATGTCATAGATATGGCTGGTTTCCTTTCTCACCTTCTCAGTGGTTTCTGGTGAGAGGCGCGCAGGCGTTATTTCCTGAACCTGACCGTTATACTTGGCGTTGTAATCGAAGAACTCGTTCTTCGTAACCACCTCGGTAGCGGGGAACACAACACTCTTGTGGCGCGTCTTGTAAACGCCCACCGAGATTTCGGTTCCGTCGAGGAAACCCTCTATCATCACCTCGTTGCTCTCCATGAAAGCTGTGCGCAGGGCCGGTGCCAACTGGTCCCAGTTCTTCACCTTGCTCACTCCGAAGCTGCTGCCGTCGGCAGTGGGCTTCACAAAGCACGGCATACCCACCTTCTCCATGACTTCTTTCTCCGTCAGACGATCTTCTTCGCCGCGGCGCACCCTGATGCTGGGAGCCACCCTGACGCCGAATCCACGCAGATAATTGTTGAGCACATACTTGTCGAAAGTCATGGCCTCAACCAGCACGCCACTTGTAGAGTAAGGCAAATGTATCAGGTCGAAGTAGCCCTGCATGGGGCCGTTCTCGCCTGGCTGTCCGTGAATGGTGATATAAGCATAATCGAACACTACAGCCTTGCCGTCTTTCTCGAACGAGAAGTCGTTGCGGTCGATGGGCGCCGTGGTGCCGTTCTGAAAATCAACATGCCAGTCTTGGCCTTTCACGTCGACGATATAAACATCATAACGCTCTTTATCGAAGAACGAATAAAGGCCTTGTGCCGAGCGCATCGACACATCATGCTCTGAAGAATCGCCACCACACACGATGGCAATGGTACGCTTAATTTCTTTCATATCTGATGATTTGATAATATGTTATTCTGCAAAAGTGTCATTGGTAGTGCCGCTGATGTAAGCCCGCCACTTGCTGAGCAGCTGGCTCATATCTGCAGGCAGCTCGCTGGTAAAGTCCATCTGCTGCCCCGTGATGGGATGCACAAACCCCAGCGTGCGTGCATGCAGAGCCTGCCGCGGACATAGTTTGAAGCAATTCATGATGAATGCCTTGTAGGTACTGCTGCGTTGTCCGCGCAGTATCTCAGTGCCGCCGTATCGCTCGTCGCCGAAGAGGGGATGGCCGATGGAGCGCATGTGGGCTCTTATCTGATGGGTGCGCCCCGTCTCGAGCACACACTCCACAAACGTAACATAGCCGAAGCGCTCCAGCACACGCCAGTGGGTGACGGCCGGCTTGCCTATACCTGAGTCGGGGGCAAACACCTTCATGCGCAGCCTGTCGCGCGGGTCGCGGGCTATATTACCCTCTATGCGTCCCTCGTCTTCGGTGAGATTGCCCCAGACCAGGGCATTATAGCTTCGGTGAGTGGTTTTGTTGAAAAACTGTTTGCCTAGTCCGGTCTTGGCATCGGGTGTCTTGGCCACGACAAGCAGACCGCTGGTGTCCTTGTCTATACGATGTACGAGACCCACTTCAGGGTCGTTAGGGTCAAAATCTTTCAGGTCGCGCAGATGCCAGGCCACGGCATTGATGAGCGTGCCGTGAAAGTTTCCGGCTCCGGGATGCACCACCAGCCCGGCGGGTTTGTTGACAACCATCACGTCGTCATCCTCATATACTATGTCAAGGGGAATATCCTCAGCCTCGATGGTGTTGTCGTGCGGAGGCCTGTTGAGCATGAGCGTGACCACATCCAGCGGCCTTACCTTGTAGTTGCTCTTCACAGGTTGGCCGCCAACATATATATATCCGGCATCAGCCGCCTTCTGTATACGATTGCGACTGGAGTGTTGCAGGCATTCGGCAAGATACTTGTCTATCCTGACCGGCTTCTGTCCTTTGTCTACTTCTATACGGAAATGCTCATACAGCTGCCCGTCACTGCCACCTTCAAGCTCATCCAGCTCGTCATCGGTCATTATATCGTCTTGCATCGGCATGTGCTTTGTCAGTTCTTGGGTGTCTCTGTGTTCTGCGTCTTAGGCTCCGGTGCGGCCTGGGCCGACTTTTCCTTGCCCGTGGCCGAGGGTTGCTGACCGCCGCCCTCGTCACCCTCGTCGGGCAGGGCTTCGTCATCATAGTCATCGGGCGCATATTCATCGTCCGTGTTGTCGGGCTTGTCGGGCACCTCTATATATTCATATTCCGGCTCATTCACTTCAGAGGTGTCTGAGGGCAGCCTCATGCCGTCGCCCACCTGAATAATCAGTACAGCATCGGCCGACACCCTGTCGCCTGCCTGCACCGGCTTGCCATTAACAAGGATGCCATACACCCAGTCTTTCTCACCGGGTATATACTGTGGGTCGCCCACCTTGAAGCCCATGGCAAGCAACTGTGCCTGTGCCTCACGCAGCGAACTGTTGTCTATGATGTCCGGAATAGTGAGCATAGGAGGTGCCGAAGCGTTGATGGTAACATAAATGGTGTGAGTGGACTTGACGCGTGTTCCACCGGCCGGCGACTGCTCCAAGATGCAGTCTGGGGGCAGTTTCTTGTCATATCCCGTGTCATTCACCACCATAGTAAGCCCTCTTTCGTCCATCATTTGCTCGGCATCGTCATACTGCTTGTGTATGATGTTAGGCACCACGATAGACTCTCCGTGATGTGTATAGACGTCCAAGCCATACTTAATGCTGATGGCTAAGAGAGACAAAACTATGAATATAGCGAAAATGTTGCCCCAGAGATAGGTGCTGAAAAACTTTCTCAAGAAACTGTTTCCACTCATTCCGTTCACTATTCTAATGATATTATACGGCGACAAAGGTATATAAAAAAACGGAAAGAAGCAAAGTTTAAACTCTACTTCTTTCCGCTTTCCTGATTTTCAGGGGGACATCAAGGCTTATTTGCCGTGATGCTCATCAGAAACAGTAAGCTTCTTGCGGCCCTTAGCGCGGCGTGCTGCAAGCACTCTGCGGCCATCTTTTGTTGCCATTCTCTCACGGAAGCCGTGTTTGTTCACCCTTCTTCTGTTGTGTGGCTGGAATGTTCTTTTCATTGTCTATACTTAATTATTAATTGTTATTTCCGTACTTTGGGCTGCAAAATTACATATTCTTTTTCAAACAGCCAAGAATTAAGCTATTTTTAGTGCTTTATTTTATGTTTTTTTCTATTTTTTCCTTAACTTTGCACCCGCTTAGCAGCACTCCATAGATATTAAGTAACAAATTATATATAAGCAAATTATGATTAACTCACAGGAAATCAAGATTGGAACATGCATCCGAATGGATGGTGGTATTTGGAGATGTATCGACTTTCAGCATCGCAAACCAGGCAAGGGCAACACGGTGATGAACACCAAACTGAAGAACGTTGCCGACGGCCGCGTGCTGGAGCGCACCTTCCAGATTGGTTTCAAGCTCGATGACGTGCGCGTGGAGCATCGTCCTTATCAGTATCTGTACGAAGATTCTACGGGCTATATCTTCATGAATCAGGAAACTTACGAGCAGATTCCTATCCCAAAGTCTCAGATAACAGGCGTTGAGTTCATGAAGGAAGGCGACGTGGTAGACGTTGTTACAGACACTTCTGACGGCACAATCCTTTCTGCCGAGATGCCCGTTAAGACCACTCTGAAAGTGACACACAGCGAGCCGGGCGTAAAGGGCAACACTGCTACAAACGCTACAAAGCCCGCAACACTGGAGACTGGCGTTGAGGTGCGTGTGCCCCTCTTCATCAACGAGGGCGAGACTATACAGGTTGACACACGCGACGGAAGCTATCTGGGCCGCGTAAACGCATAACATCACAACATAAAGCAAAAGGGCAGGTAGCATATACCCGCCCCTTTTGTTTTTCATAATGACTTATATAAAGCCTGAAAAGCATATCTTAACGCCTTAGCAACACATGAAGTACAGCATCATCGTTCCTGTTTTTAACCGCCCCGAAGAGGTGGGAGAGCTGCTCGACAGCCTGACCGGACAGTTATATAAAGACTTTGAGGTCATCATCGTAGAGGATGGCTCTACCAAACGCTGCCTGGACGTGTGCCGGACATACGAGAAAGAGCTCAACCTACATTATTATTATAAGGAGAACAGCGGACCGGGACAAAGCAGAAACTATGGCGCCGAAAGAGCAAAAGGCGAATATCTCATCATACTAGACAGCGACGTGGTGCTGCCCAAGAGCTATCTGAGCGCCGTAGACAACGATCTGAGCCGCCAACCGGCCGATGCTTTCGGAGGACCAGACCGCGCACACGAGTCGTTTACGGACAAGCAGAAGGCCATATCCTACTCCATGACGTCCTTCTTCACTACGGGGGGCATTAGAGGAGGAAAGAAGAAGCTGGACAAATTCTATCCACGCTCGTTCAACATGGGCATCAAAGCCGATGTGTACCGAAAGCTGGGAGGCTTCAGCGACATGCGCTTCGGCGAAGACATCGACTTCTCCATACGCATCTTCAAGGCAGGTTGCAAGTGCCGACTGTTTCCCGGAGCATGGGTATGGCATAAGAGACGCACCGACTTTCACAAGTTCTTCAGACAGGTTTACAACTCAGGCATCGCGCGCATCAATCTATATAAGAAGTATCCCGAAAGCCTGAAGCTGGTACATCTGCTGCCCGCTGTATTCACGTTGGGCGTGGGGCTGCTCACGCTTCTGTTCATCGCAGGACTGGCCCACATCGCCTATTATCACGGCAACCCTCAAGCACAATTTGTGGGAGCGGCCATCAGCATCTTCGCTCTCATGCCCTTGCTGCTATACAGCGGCCTCATCTTCTTCGACTCCGCCATCAAATATGCCAGCGCAAAGATAGGACTGCTCAGCATAGCCGCCGCCTTCACACAGCTGATAGGCTACGGCACGGGCTTCATCAATGCCTGGTGGAAACGCTGCGTGAGAAAGAAAGGCGAATATTCTGCCTTTCAGCACAACTTCTACAAGTAGACTTTCATCCTTCACAAGTAACCAGCCATGACAAAACTCAGTATCAACGAATGGGCTGCCGAAGACCGACCACGCGAGAAAATGGAGGCCAACGGAGCCGAGAACCTCAGCAACGCCGAACTGCTGGCCATACTCATAGGCTCTGGCAGCGCAAAGGAGAGTGCCGTAGACTTGATGAAAAAGGTGCTCAACGACTGTCATAACAACCTGAACACGCTGGGCAAGATGAGCATCGACGACTTGGAGCGCTACAACGGAATAGGCCCGGCCAAAGCCATAACTATTCTTGCTGCCTGCGAACTGGGCAAGCGAAGGGCACGGGAGAAAGCTGAAGAGCGCACCGACCTGGGCTCTGCCACAGACATCTATAATTATATGCACCCGCGTATGCAGGATCTCGATGTTGAGGAAGCATGGATACTGCTCATGAACCAAAACTATAAGCTCATCGAGGCCAAACGCATATCGCACGGAGGTATAACAGAAACAGCAGTAGACATACGCATCATCATGAAGGAGGCTCTGCTACGCAACGCCACCATACTGGCACTTTGCCACAACCATCCCAGCAACAACACCAAGCCCAGCACCTTAGACGACAAGCTGACACAGCGCGTACAGAAGGCGTGCGACATCATGCGCATCTACTTCCTAGACCATGTCATCATCACCGATGGACGATATTACAGCTACAGGGAACAGGGAAGGGTGTAGCCATATACTGTCATAGGCTCCGAACCAACGAAAACATAAACATCGGCACTTCTCCAATAGCCCTTTTTTATCATTCCATGTAATTTTACCTTAATTGCTATCCCACCCATTCCACCCAAGAAGCAAAGCGCTGTAAACCAAGCATATACTAATCCAGACAACACGTAAGACATCTCACCCACATCTCACCCACATCTCACCCATACAAAGGAGGCATCTAACAGCCGAATACTTTGGGTTATGAGCATATTTGTTACGAAATATAACGAAAAGGCGTTTTTTTGTTATTCTATGCTAATACATTGTCGTTAATTACTAGTCTCATTTGGTCATAATGTAAATTTATTTATACCTTTGTACGAGCAAACACATACATCAAAACCAAACTTCACTCATTATGTCAAAAGTTCAAAAGCACAACCGCATCCTAATGATTCTGATGACCATCGTGTTCATGGTTTATGTCCCCATTCTTTTCTTTATGCAACCCTCCATAACGTGGCTGCCCTTCGCACTGCTAGTAACCATCCCGGTATATTGGAGCATGCAAGGCAAGGGCACAAGTGCCGTGCCCGGCTTTGGCTGGGCTGGTGACCTCATCCTGGTGGGTGCAGTGCTGATGTTATACGCCATGTACAGCAACGCGTTTTGGCATCTCATACTCTTGGTTATTCCACTGGCTGATGCGATATTACGGAAGGTATATGCCTCAGAAGCAGAGAAGCCCAAAGCAGGCGATGACGCTAAAAGCTTAATGCTTGCCAGCTCAGCCTTTGCCTTACTGACGCTGGTTAGCGTGACTTATGCGTATGTAAAGTTATTCAGAACGGGAATGACGACCGACATACTCATGGGCGCTGGACTTGTAGTTGCATTGTGGGGATTGTACCTTCAACTTGCACACGGCCGTGAAACGCATCGGCTCTTTATTGAACTGATGGATGCCTTCGGAGTTATGTTCCTTTGCAATATGCTCATCATCCATTTCGACAGAGCGTTGTTGCCTTACGAACTGGCATTTTTCATTTTGTTCTCTGGCTATGGACTGTGCCTAATGGCCATGGTGGCAGGGAACAAGAAGACGCTTACGCAGTCAGCCGCGTAGAGCAAGAAGGTAAACTAACGTGAGTTCGATGAATTATAAGTGCTTATAAATTTAGTGATTAGCGAAATTTGTTGTAACTTTATAGTGTTGAAATACAAAGAAACAGAC
>CABVAZ010000031.1:0-34844 GCA_902496445.1 uncultured Prevotella sp.
ACGCTATTGGATAAAATGATAAAGAAAATTCTGCTGTAAAGCAGATCAGTAAACTTTCACTGAGAGTGTAAAGCTCTTCAGAAAACAAGAAAAAAATTGTACACCAATTCAGTAATAATTAACCAAACAGTGTGAAGTAATATCAGGCCTAGTCATTCTGCTTTTCTATATAGGCTCTTTGGGACCGCAATATAGGCTCTTTTGAAGGGCAAAATGGGCCATTTTACTTTACGATGACATAACAGTCTGACAAGAAAGCTGTTAGACCGGAGACATGGAAGGGGTATGACCGGCACGCTTCATGCCAAGGCAAGGAGCGAAACACGTCACTAAGAGAAAAGAAAAAGCGGGACGCCACTCCTATGGAATGTGCGTCCCGCCTATAATTTCTCCCAAAAATTTCTGTTTGTCACTCTGTTATGCAGGGCAGTTGATGCGACCGATGTTGTACATCTTGAGTGCCTCTGCAAAGTAATTCACTAACTTTTTCATATTCTTTCTCATACTGTTTTCTGTTTTCTTCATAATTAAATCCTCCTTCATACAATCTTTTAAAATAAATAACTCTTGTGTTTCTATTGAGATTGAGCCTGCGATCCAGTGCCCTGAATAAGCCCGCTTGCTTATCGTTTTCTGAGTGCAAAGTTAAGGCTTTCACTCCATCCCACAACAAAAACAAGACTATTTGCCCCCAAAATCGCCTTATTTTTGACTGTAATCAAGTAATTTGACCTCTGTCAACGCACACAGTTGATTTAAATCAATCATATTACTTGATTTAAATCAAGCGCATAATAACATACCTTACATATATAAGCACCGGGAATACTTGCACGGATGACATAAAATATATACCTTTGTGGCAAACTAACAAAACGAGGAACAAGACATGAAAGAAACGTCTAACCCCTGCTTCACGCTGCCTGCCGAATGGCAAGAGCAAAGTGGTGTGCTGCTGATATGGCCCGACGAGCTGACCGACTGGGCTCCCTATCTGGACGATATCCGGCGGATGTACGTGGCAATGGCTGATGCCATCACGCGGCACGAGCGGATAGTGATGGTGTGCAGAGACGTGACCGAGGCGCAAAAGGCTTTGGCTGACAAACTGACCGCAAAGCAAATGGAAAGCGTGACATGGATAAGGGCTGAATATAACGACACGTGGGCGCGCGACGTGGCTCCTCTCACGCTACTCAGCACAACTGACGAAGAAGGAGCGAATGAGGCTTTCAGACTGGCGGACTTCTGCTTCAACGGATGGGGGGAGAAGTTTGAAAGCGCCAAAGACAACAGGCTGAACCGTGAGCTGGCACAGGCCGGACTGTTCGGCGGCGAGCTCGTGGAGCAGAAAGACTTTGTGCTGGAGGGGGGCTCGATAGAGAGCGACGGCAAAGGCACGTTGTTCACCACGGCCGACTGCCTGCTGGCACCCCACCGCAACCAGCCGCTCAGCCAGGAAAGCATAGAGGCAGAGCTGAAGAAAAGACTGGGCATGAAACGCGTGATATGGCTGCAATGTGCCCCACTGCCCGGCGACGACACCGACGGACATATAGACACGCTGGTGAGGACAGCTCCCAACGACACCCTGCTGTATGTGGGATGCGGTGAGGATGAAGATAAGCAGCACCACGGCTTGCTAAGGCTGGAGCGCCAACTATGCGCACTGCGCACGGCAGAAGGCAAGCCTTACAGGCTGCTCAGACTGCCCATGCCCCATGCCATCGTGGAGAGGGACGAGCAACTGCCCGCCACCTACGCCAACTTCTTGGTGATAAACGGGGCCGTGCTGGTGCCTGTGTATGGGCAGAAGGAGGCAGACAGCAAGGCTATAAGCATCTTGCAAGAGGCTTTTCCCGACAGGGAGATGATAGCCATAGAGGCGCTGGCGGCCATCCGACAGCACGGTTCGGTGCACTGCCTGAGTATGCAATTTCCCCAAGGAGCATTGAGGCAGAACGCCAGGCACTGACAAATAATGTAGAACAAAAAATGATTAAGAAAATGAGAATATTGAAGACCGGCATCATACAACAGCATAACACCTCCGACGTAAAAGACAATATGGCTCGCCTAAGACAGAAAATAGAAGCTCTGGCGGCAAAAGGGGCTAAGCTGATTGTGCTGCAAGAGCTGCACAACTCGCTTTACTTCTGCCAGACAGAGTGCGTGGACAACTTCGACTTGGCAGAGACTATTCCGGGCCCGTCCACCCGGTTCTTCGGCGAGATAGCCCGCAGGCTGGGCGTTGTAATCGTCACCTCACTCTTTGAGAGGCGCGCGCCGGGACTCTATCACAACACCGCGGTGGTGCTGGAGAGCGACGGAAGCATAGCAGGATGCTACAGAAAAATGCACATACCCGACGATCCGGCCTATTATGAGAAGTTTTATTTCACACCGGGCGATATGGGCTTCAAGCCCATCAACACATCGGTGGGCAAGCTGGGCATTATGGTGTGCTGGGACCAATGGTTCCCCGAGGCCGCCCGACTCATGGCCTTGGCCGGAGCTGACGTGCTGATATACCCCACCGCAATAGGCTATGAGAGCAGCGACACGCCCGACGAGCAGCAACGGCAGCGTGAGGCATGGACCACCGTGCAACGAGGTCATGCCGTAGCCAACGGACTGCCCGTTGTAGCAGTGAACAGAGTGGGCCTGGAAGAAGACCCAAGCAAGCAGACCCACGGCATCTTGTTCTGGGGCTCCAGCTTTGTGGCAGGTCCGCAGGGCGAGCTGCTCTATCGTGCCGAAGCTGACAAAGAAACAGAACATATAGTGGATATCGACCTGGAGCACAGCGAGCAGGTGCGCCGCTGGTGGCCCTTCTTGCGCGACAGGCGCATAGACAAGTATGAACAGATAACCCGCAGATTTATCGACTAAACTAAGGCTAAGCCGAACAAAACACAGCAAAAGGGCATTCTGCCGCACTATTCCTCCATGAGCGAATGGCATGATGGCGACAGAATGCCCTTTATATTTATCAGCGGCTCTTCGAGCCCTGAACTTTGGATTAGCCCTCTTTCAAAGCACCGATAATCTCTTCTACCGATTTACACCCATGCTTGTCCAACCAGTCGTTGATGCCGTCGCGCACCTTGATGGTTACGGCAGGGTCTATGAAATTGGCTGTGCCTATCTCAATGGCAGTTGCTCCCGCCATGAGAAACTCTATGGCATCCGTGGCCGATGATATTCCGCCCATGCCTACTACAGGTATCTTCACCGCGCGAGCCACGTCATACACCATGCGCAATGCCACGGGCTTGATGGCCGGACCACTCAGTCCGCCGGTGCGAATACTCAGCCTGGGCCTGCGCTTCTCTATGTCGATGGCCATACCCAAGAGGGTGTTGATGAGCGATACGGCATCGGCTCCCTCAGCCTCGCACGCCTTGGCGATGGAAGCAATGTCGGTGACGTTGGGAGAGAGCTTCACAATAATCGTCTTATGATACTTCTCACGCACCGCACGCACCACGCTGGCCGCTCCGGCACACGTCACGCCAAAGGCCATTCCACCCTCCTTGACGTTGGGGCAGCTGATGTTTACCTCTATGGCAGGTATCTTCTCCAGCTTATCCAGCCGCTCGGCGCAAGCCGCATAAGCCTCAGGCGAGTTGCCCGACACATTCACTATAAAGTGAGTGTCTATGTCTTTCAGCTCAGGATAGATGTGGCTGACAAAGTAATCAACGCCCTTGTTCTGCAATCCCACACAGTTGAGCATGCCTCGGGCTGTCTCCACCATGCGCGGATAGTCGTTGCCCTCACGCGCATGCAGCGTCGTGCCCTTGACGATAACGGCACCCAGCCCGTCGAGAGGAACAAAGTCGGCAAACTCCAATCCATAACCAAAAGTGCCACTTGCGGTCATCACGGGGTTCTTGAGCCGCAGGTTATTTATATTTACATTTAAACGTGCCATAACAACTTCTTAATATTAAACACCGGACCCTCCTTACATACACACAAATTGCCACTGGTGGTCTTCTCCACACAACACAGGCAGGCACCCAAGCCACAAGCCATCATGTTCTCAAGTGAAGCCTCACACAGTGTGTCGCACTGCATGGCATAACGCGCCACAGCCATCATCATGGGCTTAGGACCGCAGGTTGCTATGCGGGAGAAATGCTCCTTGGTGAGCACAGAGTGATTAGTAACAAAGCCCTTCTCACCCTCTGAGCCGTCTTCTGTGGTTACATAAACACGGCCAATGGTCTTGAATTCATCCAACTCCAACAAGTCGTTCTTGCTTCTGGCACCCAAAAGGAAGATGGGCTCGGCCCCCATATCAGCTATCTTCTTGCCAAGGTAGAGCAAAGGGGCTACACCTACGCCGCCACCCACCAGCAGTACCTTTTCTGAGGGGTTCTCCGGCATGGAGAAAGAGTTGCCAAGAGGCAGTACACAGTTGAGCACATCACCCGCCGCACGCGACACTATCCAACGCGTGCCATCGCCAATAGCAGCCACAAGAAGCCACAGCTCGTTGCGCTCATAGTCTACAAAGTTAACTGAAATGGGCCGCCTCAGGAAGGTAGATGGCGAACCGTCAACACGTACTTCAACAAACTGCCCTGGAAGGATGTCAGGAAGAGGTTGCTCTGATGTGAGTTTCAACAGAGCGAACTTGCCACTGAGCCTCTGAACAGAAACAATACGCAAGTCTAGAATTTGCTTTTTCATAAAAGAAGAAAATGTTTTCTAGAGCGCAAAATTACAAAAAAAGAGGCAGAAAACATATTCTGCCTCCAGCAAAAAATCAAGTGAAAATAAATTTATGTACCCGCTATGCAATCATCAGCCCTTCTTAGGAACAAACGATTCCCATGTCTGATCGTCATAGAAGATGCGTATCTCAGTTATCTTGCGTTGTGGTTTGTCAATATATTTCGTCTCATATCTCACTCCATTTAATGGTGTATCAGAAACACCATGAAAGGATTCTTGCCGCTGAACCTTCTCTGCCGGCGGGGTAGGAGTGTCTTGAAAGTCGAGCCGGGCCTCGCTTTGCGCTGCAGAGGAGCCGGCATCTTGAGACGCAGGAGCAGCACCGTCGTCTACAAACATAGAACCTTTACCATAGAGCAACCACTCCAAATTCAGATTTGGAAATTTACTGTGGATAGCCTCAACCGTTTTAAGGGTAGGGTTGGTACGCCCTGTGAAGATTCCACTCAGGGTGCCGGGAGTGATGTCTATGTAGTTGGCAAATGACTGCTGAGTCATGTGCTGACTTTCCATCAATTTACGTATGCGATCCTTCATTTTGCTTTGTAACTACCGAAAAAAGCCCATATAGGGCATGATGTATTTGACTTTACAAAGGTAAATCATTTTTCTTAGAAATCAAAATAATTAAATCAGAAATTTAGTTTCTGATATTTTAAATTGCAAATATAATATTTTAAACATTTAAATTAATAAATCTAAAGAGCAGAAATAAAAACAACAAACTTAAATTTAAGGCTTTAAAAGCCCTCAAAGCCTTGCAATAAAGGTTTTTAGCAAAATATTGGTTCAGAATTACATAAATAAGGCCATGCTTTGAAATATTCAAGCAGAAAATGGCTTTTACCGCTTATTTAACCGTTTTCTTGCTCTCTTTAAATTTACAAAACAAGATAAAACACTGGCTTTCAATACATTACGATTAAATAAAATGACATGGATAAATATTCATATAGATTTGGAAAGACAAATATATAGGTTCTTATTTGTAGATATACAAACTCTTTTAAATTGCAATATTCACTTAATCAAAGCATGAAATATAAAATTTCATTTTCAAAACTAAATGATTTTATATTTTAAATTCGCAACATTAAATGCTAATAAAAACTAACAAACAATTTAAAGGGCCTCAAAAGAGCGAATAACAGCAGAATTTTGAAATTCGCCAACAAGCGCCAAGACGCTGCCAAATACGCGAAATCTGAAGACTGTAAATCACTTCAAAAGGCCTTATTTCAGTGGGTTAGGCCTCAAAAAGCATGTTTCTGAAACTGACATTCTAGCTCAAAAAGAGGCTGAAAACACCCCAAATATTCGCCCAAAAGCACGAAAAAACCCCTCTGAAGTAACATCAGAGGGGGCAAATTCGACTTTTTATAGTGTCCTGTGAGCTGTTTCTGCTATCCAAGGATAAAGGAAACAAGTTCCAGCATCAATTCTTCCGGTGGTGTATTGGGATTATCGATACCCTTCAACTTGGCATCAACGTCTCTTATTTTCGAGAGAATATCCATCACTTTCCTGGCAGTATAATGTCGCATTCCCGTTATGTAGTCGCGCGCAGCCCATCCTGAGCGCAATCCCAAATAGGCAGCCAGCTCGTTTTCGTTGTTCCTTTGAGGGGCGTAAAAAGCCACAAACAAATTCTGGAAGTATTTAAAGAGAAACGGGAGAATCTGATAAGGAGAAGCCGACTTGGGATTACTGTTAAAATATTTCATTATCAAATAAGCCCTCTTTACATCCTTCTGGATAATGGCTCTGCGAAACTCAAAGAGGTTGAAGTCTTTGTTCACCCCTACTTGCTTCTCTATTATGTCTGGCGTGATGACCTTCTCGTTTTCCGACAGCGACAAGATCACCTTATCCAGTTCGGTAGTTATGCGGTTCAAATCGGCACCTATGTCACCCGCCATCATCTGACAGGCCTTCTCCTCTATACGCAGTTTCTTGCCGGCAACATATTCTGAGATGAAGGCAGGCAGCTGATACTCCTTCAGCTTGGAGCTTACGAAAACCACTCCCACCTTTCTGGCAGCCTCCGTCACCTTCTTCCGTCCGTCCATCGTGCCATTTTTATAGCACCACACCAGGATAGTAGACTTCATAGGATTGGCAAGATAAATTTCCAGCGGCCCCAAAGCCTTGATGGCCTGCGCCTCCTTCACCACCACAACCTGATATTCTGACATCATGGGATACCTTCTTGCCAAATCCACTATTTGCGTAGCCGTAACATCAGGACCGTAAACCACCTGAAGGTTAAAGTCCTTTTCCTCCGGCCGCAACACGTTGTCAGAGATATAGTCGCTTATCTTGTCGATGTAATACGACTCATCTCCCATCAGCAGATAGAAGGGAGCATAATGGCGCGCCTTCAGTTCGCGCATAATCTTAGGGTAAGTTGACTCTTCCTTTGCCATAGTCTATTATATATATAAGGTGTAACGGGCTCCTCTCTTCCAAAAACATAGGGAGTACAACCCGTTTCTCTTTCTTTTTTAGTACTTTTGCATTAACTTCTGCAAAGTTACAAAAATGGTTGCATTAAACTTGCCTTCGTTCGAAACAAATATCAAGATGAGGAACGGAAAACCGTTTATCCTCGACATCTTACGACAAAAATTCGTAGCTCTGACACCCGAAGAATGGGTACGGCAGCACTTCATCCATTATCTCATAGAGCATAAAGGCTACCCCCAGGCTCTGCTTGCCAACGAAGTGCCGCTCAAGGTGGGCGACAAAAAGCTCAGGGCCGACAGCGTGCTCTACACGCGCGAGCTGCGCCCCCGGATGATTATAGAGTATAAGGCTCCCGACATAGCCATCAGCCAAAAGGTTTTTGAGCAGATAGCAGCTTATAACACGCTGCTTCACGTAGACTATATTCTTGCCTCAAACGGCTTGCAGACAGTGGTGTGCAAGGTGGATTATGTTGGTAAAAAATATTTATTTATTTCAGAAGTACCCGACTACGAAAAACTTTGACGATATTTCCATGTTTCCAATATCATCACCTCCCCTATCAACCGGCATCTCAACGTTGTTACATTGAGGTATGTGCATGAAAAAAGCCCGGCTGTCTGGCCGGGCTAAAAGCGCAGAAACGAATTTCTGCTTAGAGGTTCAGCTTCTTCCTTATATCCTTAGGAATCGCATTCTTGTTAACCAAATAATCCATTGTATTGGCAGCTATGAAGGTCTTTGTCATATACCAGATGCCCTTATAGTCGCCTGTTTCGCCCCAAGAGTTCTTCACCATGTAATATTCCTTGCCATTCTGGTCTTTAGCTATACCGAAGATCAGCATACCGTGGTCGTCGGTCAGCTCCCAGTTGTCAAAGCGTTCCTGACGCATTTTCTGTGTTGGCACCACCTCAGGAGTATTCACTCCGAGGCTGTCAACGAGGTCGCGCTTCTTGGCATTGCTCAGTCCCAGCCAGTGAGCCATATCACTTCCTCTGAGGCTCTCAGCCTTCTTGCCGTCTACCATATAGGCCAATCCCTTGCGGGTGAAGCCCGGTTCGCTCACGTCACCGCCCCAAGCCACGGTATAACCGTTCATGATGGCGTTGTCTATTATCCTCATCATCTCATCCATGGGCACGTTATAGCTCAGCGGGTTGCGCCAGTTGTCCTGCACCTCTACAGCAAAACGTGTGTAGAAAGGATGATGTGTGTAAGAGGTAATGCTCACATAGTCGTTCCAGTCAAGTCCCAGGCTGGCAGCAAACGTCTTCGGAGTGTAGGTCTTACCCTCGTAAGTGAACTGCTCGGGGCACTTGCCCAGATAAGCATCGAGAATGCCTTGCAGTCCCACCTTCCACTGATTAGAAATCTTCTTAGCGTCGCTCTTGGCCACAGCCTCAACGTATGGGCTCATCACCTTGAAGAATTCGTCGAAGTTATTCAGCGAGTCGCCATAAAGAGAGCCAGGGAAAGGCATTGCACTTTCAGGGCAGATGCCGTAAGTTTCCAAGCAGTAGAGAGGGTCGTAAGCCGAGCCTCCCTGTGAGAACTGGCAGTCGCCATGCAGCCTCACCACCTGTGTGGCTCTGTCCATGTAGGTTTTGTTGGCTACAAAGCTCTCGCACAAGTCATACGTCTTGCCTGTTTTTTTGAGTATTTCAGACTCAAAATAGCTCAGTGTAGAGTAATCCCAGCACGTACCCGAGCGATTCTGGTCCTTAATACTGGTAATAGGGTTTTGTTTCACTACGGTGAACACGGGCTTGTTCTTGTTCACCACGCTGTCTTTCTCTGTCTTGGCGTTGCCCGAAAGCGCGAGCAAAGCAAGACAAGCCACTGCCATTACTTTTTTCATTGTCACTAAATTTATTTCTTGTATGTTATTAATAAAATATTCGCTTACGCCTCAGATCATCCATTTCCGTGCACAACAATGTGGCAAGGCAGACTGCCATAGCCTCCCCTACCACATTTTATCTTTGTTGTCAGGCTCTGTTCTCACTCATGAAAGCCTCTACATCAGCAGGATGATAAGGTATTCTGTCCTTGCCCAAGAACCTGCATCCGTCGCTTGTTATGAGCACGTCATCCTCTATTCTGATGCCTCCGAAGTCCTTATACTCATCCAGCTTGTCGAAGTTAAGAAACTCCTTGCAGTGTCCCTCAGCCCTCCATTGGTCTATCAGTGCCGGTATGAAGTAGATGCCGGGCTCATCTGTCACCACGAAGCCCTCTTGCAGCCGGCGTCCCATGCGCAGGCAGTTGGTTCCAAACTGCTCAAGATTGGGTCTCACCTCCTCGTCAAAGCCCACGTTTATCTGGTCGAGCGACTCCATGTCGTGCACGTCCATGCCCATCATGTGTCCCAGTCCGTGAGGCAAGAACATGGCGTGCGCTCCCTGAGCCACTGCCTCGTCTGTATCGCCTTTGGCCAAGCCGAGCTCCTTCATACGGTCGAAGATGATGTGACAAATGGCAAAGTGCACGTCAGCATATTTCACTCCGGGCTTAGCCAGGCGCAAAGTAGCGTCATGACACTCCTCCACCACTTTATAGATGTCCAGCTGTCGCTGTGTGAATTTGCCGTTCACGGGATATGTGCGGGTGTTGTCAGAGCAATAGTTCTCCAATGTCTCGGCACCGGCATCACAAAGCACCAGTCTTCCGCTCTCCAGTTGGGCCATCGAGGGGTTGCCGTGCATAATCTCACCATGCTGCGAGAATATCGTCGGGAAGCTCACCATGGCGCCATAAGAATTGGCTATGCCGTCGAGCTGTCCGCCAATATACTTCTCTGTCACGCCGGGGCGTGTGAGCTTCATGGCCGTGGTGTGCATCTTATAGCCTATCACGGCAGCACGCTCCAGCTCGTCTATCTCCTCAGCCGTCTTAGCTGAGCGCATCTTCACCACTGCTTTGATGAGCGGCATCGACGCACTTTCCTTCTGCTGGTTGGGATGTATGCCGAGCAAGTCGAATATCTGCAACTTGATGTCATACCTGTAAGGAGGCAGAAAATGTATGGTGCGCTTCTTGGCCATGGCCTCGTTGCAGATGCTCTTCAGCTGCTTCATGGGTGCCGTATGGGCCACGCCCACCTGTGCTGCCATGTCGCTCACCGAGTCTACAGAGCCATACCACACTATGTCGTCTATGTCTATGTCGTCACCTATCAGTGTTTCTGTGTCGTTGTCTACGTCTATCACACCCACCAGACCGTCTCGCTTCTGCCCGAAGAAATACAAGAAGCTGGAGTCTTGTCTAAAGGGATAATAACCGTTAGCCGGGAAGTTTGCCGGCGATTCGTTGTTACCAAATAAGATAATAACGCCGCTCTTTACGAGTCTCTTCAGCTCAGCGCGGCGGCTAACGTAGGTTTCTTTGCTGAACATATCCTTATATTTTTTAACATGTTTATTTTTGCAAAGATAGTTATTTTTCACAAAAAGTCAATATCTTTGCAATGCTTTTAACTTTGTTTGTATGCATATTGACAGAAACACGGGGCTTGTGCTCGAGGGCGGAGGCATGCGGGGCGTATTTACGAGCGGCGTTCTCGATGCTTTCATGAAGCATAATCTATACTTCCACTATGTGGTGGCAGTGTCGGCAGGTGCCTGCAACGGCCTGTCTTACATGAGCCGGCAGCCACGCAGGGCACGCATCTCCAACATCGACATGCTGGCCAAATACGACTATATAGGGCTTCGCCATCTGGTCACTCAGGGTTGCATCTTCGACCCCGAGCTGCTCTACGACAGGTTTCCCTTCGAGTTGGTACCCTTCGACTACGATGCTTACTTTCGCAACGTAAACCACGGCTACACCTTCGAAATGGCCATGACCAACTGCCAAACGGGGCGTGCGGAGTATCTCACCGAGACCAACGGCAATGCCCACAGGCTCAACAATCTGGCCAGGGCTTCGAGCTCGCTGCCCTATGTGAGCAAGATAGTAGACATAGACGGCAAGCCTATGCTCGACGGAGGCATCGTAGACTCCATTCCCGTGATGCGTGCCATGGAGCAGGGCCATGCCTACAACGTGCTGGTATGCACACGCAACAAAGGCTGGCGCGACACAGGCCGCGACATTAAGCAACCCTGGTTCATCTACAAAAACTATCCCCGCCTGCGCGTTGTGCTCAGCCATCGTCTGGAGACCTACAATCAACAGCTCGACATGGTAGATCGCCTGGAAGCTTCGGGGCAGGCTATCGTCATCCGGCCCGTACAACCGGTGGTGGTGGGAAGAATGGAGAAGGATGTAAAGAAGCTTGAGGACCTCTACGAAGAAGGTTTCGAACAGGGCGAATTATTTGTCAAGCAGAACATCAAATAAGCAGCTCCGCCACACACAAGCCTGCGGCAGAATCCATCGATGTCATAAATAAACATAACGATTCTCATCCTGCTAAAGGATGAGAAAGATGCTCTATCCTACCCCTTTTACGGCAGTTTCTCCCACCACCGGTTCTAGTTCACATTCTTAATATGTAATATATATTTACCATACAAAAGTTGTTGTTCAGTTGAATAATTCTTGTTTTGTACAAGATCATAATTTATTGATTTCCAACAACTAACATATTATCCCCCTAAAACCTCCCGTTTTATCTTACAAAACAGGCTTTCCAGCAATGCTATATGGGCATTTTTGCAGCATGAAATAAGCCTTTTCGCAAGCCGGAAACGGCTGTTCGATGAAGCAGAATAGCAATGTAAATCTTTTTCAACACATTTATCAGAGTCTATTCAAACCATTAAGCCTGACAGAAAAAGTATCGTTCAAGCATCTTACGCATCGCTTGCCACATCTCCGTAAGGTAAAAAAGAGCACGGCTATTCAAAGTAAATTTATGTGAAACATACTCGTATATCGTAATTAATTTGTAACTTTACACGCGATTATGGACTTTTGGCCCATGCTCATTGCCCACTATTAAAAGAAACAGGCAATATGGAAAAGAAAAACAAAAAATTATATAAATGCACTTCAAATGGAATTATCAACAACCTACGCCCGCCGAGAAAGACGCCGCCAAAAAGTTGGGGGAGAAGCTTAACATCAACCCCATTCTGGCCCGTCTGCTCATCAACAGGGGCATAACAACGGAGTCTGCGGCCAAAAGATTCTTCCGTCCACAGCTCACAGACCTTATCAACCCCTTCTTGATGAAGGATATGGACATGGCCGTAGACCGTCTCAACGACGCCATGGGGCGCAAAGAGCGCATCTTGGTGTACGGCGATTACGACGTAGACGGATGCACCGCGGTGGCGCTGGTGTATAAGTTTCTGAGGCAGTTCTACTCTAACATCGATTATTACATACCCGACCGCTACGACGAAGGGTATGGCGTGAGCCAGAAAGGGCTTGAATATGCCCGGCAAACGGGCGTGAAGCTCATCATCATTCTCGACTGTGGCATCAAGGCTGTCAAGGAGATTAACTATGCCAAGAGCATAGGCATAGACTTTATTATTTGCGATCATCACGTGCCCGACGAGGAATTGCCGCAGGCCGCGGCCATTCTCAACCCCAAGCGCGAGGGCGACTCCTATCCGTTTAAGGACCTTTGCGGCTGCGGAGTGGGCTTTAAGTTTATGCAGGCATTTGCCAAAAACAACGGCATACCCTTCTCCAGGCTCATCCCGTTGCTCGACTTCTGTGCCGTAAGCATAGCGGCCGACCTTGTGCCGGTGGTTGACGAGAACCGCATTCTGGCTTTTCACGGGCTGAAACAGCTCAACCAGAACCCCAGCATAGGGCTCAAGGCCATCATAGACATCTGCGGGCTGAGCGGCAGAGAACTCACCATGAGCGACATCGTCTTTAAACTGGGCCCCCGTATCAACGCCAGCGGACGAATGGAGAACGGCAAGGAGTCGGTAGACCTGCTCGTGGAGCGTGACTTCCCGCATGCCCTGAGCGAGGCAAAGCACATAGACCGTTATAACGAACAGCGCAAGGATGTGGACAGGCAGATGACGGAAGAGGCCAACCAAATTGTGGAAAGACTCGAAAACCAGAGGCACCAGTCGAGCATCGTGCTATATGACGAACATTGGAAAAAGGGCGTCATAGGCATCGTGGCATCACGTCTGACAGAGATTTACTTCCGTCCCACCGTAGTGCTCACACGCGACGGCGACCTGGCAACAGGATCAGCACGCAGCGTGGCGGGCTTCGACATCTATTCGGCTATCAAAAACTGCCGCGACCTTCTGCTCAACTTTGGCGGCCACACCTATGCGGCAGGACTCACGCTGAAGTGGAGCGACGTGAAGGAATTCAGAATGCGCTTTCAGAAATACGTAGAGGAGCACATACAGCCTAAGCAGAAAGAGCCCATCCTGAACATCGATGCCAACATCGACTTTAAGGACATCACCAAGAAGCTGCACAACGATCTGAAGAAGTTCGCACCCTTCGGACCGGGCAACATCAAGCCTCTCTTCTGCACCGAGCATGTTTACGACTTCGGCACGAGCAAGGTGGTGGGTCGCGAGCAGGAGCACATCAAGCTCGAACTGGTAGATTCTAAGTCCAACAACGTGATGAACGGCATAGCCTTCGGGCAAAGCGCGTCGGCCAGATATATCAAGTCTAAGCGCAGCTTCGACATTGTCTACACCATAGAAGACAACATCTTCAAGCATGGTGCCGTGCAACTGCAGATAGAAGATATCAGGCCCAGCGAGGGCGAAGCAAGCAAATGAGCAAGGCATGACAGGCGAGGAACAGAAATATGCCGCCCTGCTGAAGCAATATTGGGGCTACGACAGCTTCAGGGGCATACAGCTGCAAATCATTAAAAGCATCTGTGCAGGGCGCGACACACTGGGGCTGATGCCCACAGGAGGCGGTAAGTCGATAACCTTTCAGGTGCCGGCACTGGCGCAAGAGGGCGTGTGCATCGTCATCACACCGCTCATCGCACTGATGAAAGACCAGGTGCAGCACCTCAAGGCAAGGGGCATACGCGCAGCAGCCATCTACTCTGGCATGACGCACAACGAGATTGTGCAGACGCTTGAAGATGCCGTCTATGGTGGCATTAAGTTGCTCTACGTGTCGCCTGAGCGCCTCGCGTCAGACATCTTCCAAGTCAAGCTGAAGCACATGAAGGTGAGCTTCATCACCGTAGACGAGGCTCACTGCATCAGCCAGTGGGGATATGACTTCCGTCCCTCGTACTTGCAGATAGCCCAGATAAGGGATTTTGTGCCCGATGCTCCCCTGCTGGCCCTCACCGCAACGGCTACGCCGGAGGTGGTTACCGACATTCAGCATCAGCTGAAGTTCAAAGCCGAGAATGTTTTCCGGATGAGCTTCGTGCGCAAGAACCTGGCTTATGTGGTGCGCGAAACCGAAGACAAGGCAGCGCAGCTGGTTCACATCCTGCGCTCCATGCCGGGCAGTGCCATCGTTTACGTAAGGAGCAGAAGGCACAGCAGCGACATTGCCAAGATGCTGAACGAGCAGGGCGTGAGCGCGACTTTTTATCATGCCGGGCTGGAACCCGTTGTGAAAGACATGAGACAAGACAAATGGCAACACGACAAGGTGCGCGTCATGGTGGCCACAACGGCCTTCGGCATGGGCATAGACAAGCCCGACGTGAGACTGGTGATACACACCGACTGTCCGAGCTCGCCGGAAGCTTACTTCCAGGAGGCCGGACGGGCCGGCCGCGACGGAAAGAAAGCCTATGCCGTGCTGCTCTACAACCGCAATGATGAGCAGAAGCTCAGAAAGCGGATTACTGACACTTTTCCCGACAAACAACTGATAAGAGACGTGTACGACCACCTGGCCTACTTCTTCGAAGTGGGCGCGGGAAGCGGCAACATGGCGCGGTTCGAGTTCAACATCGACAAGTTCTCCGTGGCGTTCAAGCACTTTCCCGTACAGGTAAACTCGGCCTTGCACATTCTGCAACAGGCTGGCTACATCGATTATGAGACCGACCCCGACACCAAAGCACGCGTGAAGTTCATTCTTACGCGCGAGGAGCTTTACAGGCTAGACCGCTCTACGGGAAAGGAGAGGGCTGTCATCGATGCCTTGCTGCGCAACTATGGCGGACTTTTCACTGACTATGAATATATAGATGAGGGATATGTGGCACAAGAGGCCGGACTGACGCACGACGAAACTTACCAAGCCCTGAAGCAACTCAACAACAGTCGCATCATCAGCTTCATACCCCGCAAGAACATTCCCATCATCACGTACACGCAAGACCGCATAGAGGGTAAAGACTTGGTCATCGGCAAGGAGGTGTATGAGAAGCGAAGAGAAAGGTTTGAACAGCGTATAGATGCCATGCTGAGATACATGAGAAACGACAAGGTGTGCAGAAGCCGTCAGCTGGTGCACTATTTTGGTGAGGAAGAATCAACCGATTGCGGTATATGTGACGTGTGTGCCGGCAGAAAGAGCAGGCCTGTTACGGCAGATGAGATGAGTGCCATCACCTCGCTGCTGGCCGACGGCAAAAAGCATGACCTGGCCGAGCTGATGAATCTGAAGATGGACAGCGAGAGGATAGACAAGGCTCTACGACTGCTTGCCGCAGAAGAAAAGATTGTGGTTGACGCCTCGTCTATCATGAAGAACTAATCCTGGCAGCACAAAAAGATGCGCTTACGAGGACTTATATATAAGGTGTAAGTGCTACAAAAGCAAGACACGCCCATGGCAGATGCACTTACAAGCCATTGATTTCAAGAACCTTAGGGTCGGCAACAACAATTACACGTCGCCACCCCAACCTTTCAGCCACTCTTCGGCATCATCAAAGGGGCCACGAATCGTTTAACTGGCCATACACGAAATGAGGGGACACGCCGTCACAGCGTACCCCCTCCACATTAATGTCCAACATTATATACAAGAAATATCAATAGATTTACTTTTCATTTTCGGGTCTTAGCTTGCGCACAGTGACAGCGGCCTGCCACATCTCCATGTTACGCATAGCCTCAAGTTCCTTGTTAAGCCCTTCACGATAGCCCTCCTTGGAGTTGGAGTCGATGGAGATCTGCGCCTCCTGACCCGTCTTTACGCTTAGATACAGCCACTCCATGACCGGCTTAATGGCACTCTTGAACCTCGGAGCCCAATCCAGGGCGCCCCGCTGGGCCGTCGTTGAGCAGTTGGCATACATCCAGTCCATGCCTTTCTCGGCAAACAGCGGCATCAAACTCTGCGTGAGCTCTTCTACCGTCTCATTGAAAGCCTCTGAAGGAGAGTGTCCGTGCTCTCTCAACACATCATACTGTGCCTCCAACAGGCCCTCTATGGCACCCATCAGCGAGCCGCGCTCACCGGTAAGGTCGGATGTAGCTTCCTTGACGAAGGTAGTCTTAAACAGATAGCCGGCTCCTATGCCGATGCCAAAGGCTATTGTCTTTTCCTCGGCGTGCCCTGTGGCATCCTGATATACGGCGTAAGAGCAGTTCAAACCCCTACCCTCCTTAAACATAGTGCGCAAACTCGTACCAGAGCCCTTAGGCGCTACCATGATGACATCAATATCCTTTGGAGGTACAACACCGGTGCGGTCGTTCCACGTAATGGCAAATCCATGCGAATAGTAAAGCGTCTTGCCCGGCGTGAGATATTTCTTTATCTTGGGCCAAACAGCTATCTGTCCGGCATCTGAAAGCAGCATACATATAATAGTGCCTTTCTGCACAGCCTCTTCGATAGAAAAAAGCGTCTTGCCTGGTTCCCATCCGTCGGCCACAGCCTTTTCGTAGGTCTTGCCCGGCCTCTGTCCTACTATCACATTAAATCCATTGTCGCGCAGGTTACCTGCCTGACCAGGTCCCTGAATACCGTAACCTATAACGGCAATCGTCTCGTTACCCAGCACCTCACGTGCTTTCTCTAATGAAAACTCTTTACTTGTGACAACCGTTTCTGTCACGCCTCCAAAATTCATTTGTGCCATAATCGTACTTCTTTTAGCCAACCACGAGTGGTTGAGGTTGTTTATTTTATAACTAAACGTGCTGCAAAGGTACGGAATTAAAAGCAAACAAACAAATTTTATTTCAAACTTTTACGAAATTAAGCAAACTTCTGCACACTTCGGTTTCATTCGTGTCATTTTCCGACGATTTTGTTATCTTGATGCGGTATGTTTCATTATCATCTCCTTTTTCCTGATAAAAGTGCAACACATCGCCTTGATGCGACTCAGCAACATAGGCTATCTCGAAACGGCGCAGTTTGTGCTGCGCATACCACGACACGGGAAAGAGGTCGAGCACATGGTCGATGTATTTAACGGAATTGATGTGGCCGTTGATGTCTACGTCGCTATATCCCGTCTCCAACGAGCGCTTGAGTTGCAGGTCACGGCCTATCTTCACACGCGACGGCTGATCGATGGGACACACTCTCTCATCGTCTATATAGCTCTTGATGAGTCCGTCCCTGATGGCAAAGAGGTCAGCGGGCTGTCGGGTGTCAGTGTCTATCATAGCCCACATGCTCCTTCCATAGCCATAAACGTGGTCATGACCATCGTGTACCCGGAAATTACGTGAAGTGAAATAACGCATGGCACCGTCTACCCATGTATCTATGAAGAAGCGGTCGTCCATCTTCGGCATATCTGTCATCTCAATAGCCAGTCGGCTGAGCACCCATGTCTTGTGCTGAGGGTTCAGGTAATCCATTCCGAAGCCACGTTCCTGAGAGTGAAACTCAGCCGCATTAAGCATACAGTTGCCCAAATGTCCAAGAAAGATATGCTTGGAGAAATCACAGTGAAAAGGCTCTGCCATGAAGGCATAACTAGCCATCTTGTCTTGTATGTCCATATTTCTTAGAAAAAAAAATCCGTTAGTATTACAAAATTACTAACGGATAATCTCACAGAATATTATTTTTCGTCTTGTCCATAAAGATAGTCGGCAACGGGATCTTCATAACTTCGTGTCAGCGCGATGCGCCCGCTGCGCGTGTATTGCAAAAGGCAGCCAAAGTTGTTCAGGCTCTTGAAGAGGCTCATCACATCTTCGGTTAGTCCGGCCAGCAGCACGGTGCTGTACACAGGGTTCACTTCCAGCATACTGGCCCCATGGTGACGGATGCACCGGCTTATTTCCTGATTGTCGAGCAACATGGGTGTAGCTATCTTGTAGAGTCCCACCTCATGGATGAAGAGCTGGTCGTCGGTATAATAATCGGCCTTGATAACATCTATCTTCTTCTCTATCTGCTTTGTCAGCTTCACCACCTCATCGGGGTCGCTCCATGCCGTTATGGTGTACTTGTGGATGCCTGATATGCTAGAAGCCGAAACATTCAGGCTCTCTATGTTGATTTGCCTTCGGGTGAAGACGGCCGTTATCTGATTGAGCACGCCCGCCGTATTCTCCGAGTAAACCAATAAAGTATATAGTGTCTTGCCTTCCATAATTGCTATTACATTATATTATATATCCAAATGCAGCTGCATCTCGTCGACACTCATTCCGGGTGGCGTCATGGGCAGCACGTTTTCATCTTCCTTCACGGCACATTCCAGCAGATAAGGTCCTTTGCTGTCGAGCATGGCTTTCACCTCGTTGTGCAGTGTCTTGCGGTCTTTAGCCAAGCCGTAGCCTATGTCATAGGCTGCGCAAATCTGCTCATAATGAGGATTCATCATGTGCGTGAACGACCGGCGATGGCCAAACATCAGGTCTTGCCACTGCCTCACGTTGCCCAGATAATGGTTGTTGAGCAGCACAATCTTCACGGGAGCTTGCTGTTCCATGATGGTGCCCAGCTCCTGAATATTCATTTGCAAGCCACCGTCGCCTGTGAAAAGACATACGGGGCGTTGTGTAGCGAAGGTAGCTCCCACGGCAGCCGGCAAGCCGAAACCCATAGTGCCGAGCCCTCCACTGGTAACGATGCTTCTGGGATGACGATAACAGAAATACCTGCTTGAGAACATCTGGTTGAGCCCGACATCATTCACCAGCACAGCCTCAGCGCCATCTGTCTGAGCTACCTCGTTCACCACCTCGCCCATCAGCAGCGGTCCTGACTGAGGATGTATGGCGGGCTGTATCACCTCTGCCTGCTCTTTATCCCACAACGGCTTGAACGACGCTATCCATTCAGCATGCTGTGAAGGTTCAATAAGTCGTGTAAGAGCCGGCAACGACTCCTTACAGTCGGCTATGACAGCCACGTCGGCATGAACATTCTTGCTTATCTCAGCCGGATCTATGTCCAGATGTATGATTTTAGCCTGCCGTGCATACGTAGCCAGATTGCCCGTCACGCGGTCGCTGAATCTCATTCCTATGGCTATGAGCACATCACACTCTTGTTGCTTCACATTGGGTGCATAATTGCCGTGCATGCCCAACATACCCATGTTGAGCGGATGATCTGTGGGCAAAGCCGACAATCCGAGGAGCGTTCGGGCTGCGGGGATGTTGCCTTTCTCCAGAAATTGGGCAAGTTCCTTCTGCGCTCCACCCAGTTCCACCCCTTGTCCTATCAGGGCAAAGGGTCTGCGAGCAGAGTTGATAAGGGCCGCTGCCGCACGCAAGGCTTCGGCATCGAGTTTGGGATAAGGATGATAAGACCGCACCCTGTCTACCTTTCCCGGCACCCACGTGCACTTGCCCATCTGCGCGTTACGAGGAAAGTCGAGCACCACAGGGCCCGGTCTGCCCGAACGGGCTATGTAAAAGGCTCTGCTCACGGCCCAGGCCACATCCTCAGCCCGCCGTATCTGATAGCACCACTTGGATATGGGCTGCGCCATACCCACCAGGTCAACCTCCTGAAAGGCGTCTGTTCCTAAGGCTGTGGTGCCCACCTGGCCGGCTATCACCACAATAGGGGTTGAGTCCATCATGGCATCAGCCACGCCGGTAAGGGTGTTAGTAGCTCCCGGGCCACTTGTCACGAGCGCCACGCCCACCTTGCCGCTCACCCGGGCATAGCCCTCTGCCGCATGCACCGCGCCCTGCTCATGCCGCACCAAGACATGCCTGAACCACTTGCAAGGCTCTTTGGTGTAAGGCAACAGCGCGTCATAAACCGGCATGATGGCTCCTCCCGGATAGCCGAATATGGTTTGTACGCCTTCCTGATATAATGCCCTCATGAGTATTTCTGCTCCGGGGCACACCTCTCCTATCTTGGGATAATAATTCGTCATAATACTTTTGCTGCTTTTAAATCACTCTCACTCCGCCCTTGTCTGCCGAGCTCACGCTTTGAGCATAGGCTCTCAATGCCTTTGACACATGGCGCTTACGCTTCAACTCACGTTGCGGGCGCTTGGCCAGCTCATCATCTGAAAGCTTCACGTTGATGGTTCTTGATGCTATGTCTATCACGACAACATCGCCATCGCGCAGCTTGCCAATGTTGCCACCACTTGCCGCCTCAGGCGAGATATGCCCGATGCTCAACCCGGAGGTACCTCCCGAAAAGCGTCCGTCAGTGATAAGAGCGCACTGGCTGCCCAGATGGCGGCTCTTGATATAAGACGTAGGATAAAGCATTTCCTGCATTCCGGGGCCTCCCTTGGGACCTTCGTGTGTGATGACCACACAGTCGCCGGCCTTCACCTTGCCTGAGAGGATGCCCTCGCAGGCATCTTCTTGCGAGTCGAACACCACGGCAGGACCTTCAAAATGCCACAGCTTGGCGTCAACGCCCGCTGTCTTCACCACACAGCCGTCCTCAGCAATATTGCCATGCAGCACAGCCAGTCCGCCATCCTTGGTATAGGCATGCTCCACATCGCGTATGCAGCCCGCTGCCCTGTCGGTGTCTAGCGACGGCCAATGCTCATTCTGCGAACCCATCTGCGTGGAGAACCTTCGGCCGGGTGCCGCATAATATATCTGAGGACCAAGGTCGAACCATGACGAGGCATCAGCCTCGGCATCATATTGGGGCGTATGCTCCACAATGTCGTAGCGCCTGATGGCCTCGCCCAATGTCATGCCGTCTATGCGCTTTGCGTCAAGCTGCACCAAGCCGGCCTTTGCCAGCGAGCCCATGATGCCCAAGATGCCACCAGCTCTGTTGCACTCTTGCACGCTGTAGGTCTGCGTGTTGGGAGCCAACTTACAGATGCAGGGCACCCGGCGGCTCAGCTCGTCGATGTCAGAGAGCTTAAAGTCCACCTCACCCTCTTGCGCTGCAGCCAGCAGATGAAGCACTGTGTTGGTGCTGCCACCCATGGCAATGTCTAGCGTCATGGCATTCAAGAAAGCCTTGCGTGTGGCGATGCTCCTGGGCAGCACGCTCTCATCACCCTGTTCATAATAGGCAAGGGCATTCTTTACTATTTGTCTGGCAGCAGCCTTGAAGAGGTCTACGCGCAACTTGTGCGTAGCCAATATGGAGCCATTGCCCGGCAGAGCGAGCCCGATGGCCTCAGTGAGCGAGTTCATGGAGTTGGCCGTGAACATGCCCGAGCAACTTCCGCAACCGGGACAGGCGCAACTCTCTATCTTGCGCAATTCGTCTTCGCTCACCGACTTGTCGGCCCCAGCTATCATTGCTGTTATCAAGTCGGCATTCTTACCCTTCCATGAGCCGGCCTCCATAGGACCTCCCGAACAGAACACCGTGGGGATATTCAGTCGCAAGGCAGCCATAAGCATGCCCGGAGTGACCTTGTCGCAGTTGGATATGCATATCATGGCATCAGCCTTATGGGCATTCACCATATACTCCACCGAGTCGGCAATGATGTCACGCGAAGGTAACGAATATAGCATGCCGTCATGTCCCATGGCGATGCCATCGTCTATGGCAATGGTATTAAACTCAGCCGCATAGCAGCCCATGCTCTCTATCTCACGCTTCACTATCTGTCCGATGTCATGCAAATGCGTATGTCCGGGCACGAATTGCGTAAAACTGTTCACTACAGCAATCACTGGCTTGCCCATCTGACTGTCTTTCATTCCGGCAGCCTTCCATAATGCACGGGCTCCTGCCATCTTTCTGCCTTGCATTGTAACAACGCTTCTCAACTCATGCTTCATATTTCTCCTTATTGGTTCGTGGGTGCAAAGTTACTACTTAATTATTAAAATAACGATAATTTATAACAATAATTTGATTTTTTGTTTCATTTCGATATAATTTAAAGCAACTTACATATTCTATTATTATAGACCGAACACTCCAAGCGATTACTTGCGAGCTGGCAAGAAAGAGATTGTTGATGTGAAATGAAGCTGCCTTCAACCCTTATAAAGGCGAGTGTAAGCAGATGACCCAACCCCTGCACAAGACAGAAACAAGGCGTGAGCAAGTAACAAAACCTAAAGCGAAGCATGTCAATGCCTATATTGAAATTCAGCGCATCACACTTCAATATCCAAGACCACGCTTTATACGTTTCAATAGTACATGTTTTTGCATTCTAAAAGTGCCTATATTGAAAGGTAAAAAGGGCCGTTCCGGAAAAGAGCTTTTAGTTTTTGTGCTTTTCGATATAGTCTGAAACGAATTTTTCTTCCTGCTTTTCAATTATGGAATCTTTCAATTTACGTCATCTGCATTGCATTAAAACCACATCCTAACCGTAGGGACGCTCGTTCGAGCGTCCGCAAACAACGAACCACCCAACCGTATGCGGTCGTTGACGCACATCTGTAAGCATAACATATTGTCAATCCATCGATTGCTCTTCGCTTGTGAACGCACCACGGAGCGTCCCTATGGGCTGTTGGGATGACTGGTGCGAGGCCGGCACAAGGCGCGGCCACTACAACTGATGTGGATTTGGTGCGGACGTTCGAACGAGCGTCCCTACGGGCTGTTGGGATGACTGGTGCGAGGCCGGCACAAGGCGCGGCCACTACAACTGATGGGGATTTGGTGCATGCGCTCGAACGGAGCGTCCCTATGGGCTATTGGGATGACTGGTGCGAGGCCGGCACAAGGCACGGCCACTACACTGATGTGGATTATGGGTGCTCTTTGCTTGAGTACACCCATATATTATAAAAGTAAAAGGTACTATGTGGGGGATAGAGAGTGATGACTATCAGCGCATCTCCTGGAGCACACTGACGGCCTGCCCCACGCTGTCTACATGAGCGATGACCATATATCTGCGATGGTTCTTCTCCTTCAGGTTGCAACGCTGGGGATGAGCGGTGAGATAGTCTATCACCTTACCGAAAGCAAGGCTCTGGTAATAAGGGCTCTGGGGATTAGAGACAAACTGCATTTGCATGTTGCTTTGCCTCAGAATAATCTTCTCACAGCCCATTTGCTTGCCCAGCCTTCTGAGCTTAACCACCTGCATCAGCTCCAAGCCCTCTTGAGGCACAGGGCCAAAACGGTCTTCAAGACGCTTACGGTAAGCGTCCAGCTCCGTGTCGTTGTCGATGTTATCTAGCTCTCTGTAAAGGAGCATTCGCTCGCTCGAGCCCGGCACATAGCTCTCAGGGAAGTACATCTGCAAGTCGCTCTCCAGGGCACAGTCGTCTACAAAGTCATCGCCTGCAATAGGCTTACCTTGCTCAGCATCTTGCGTATAGAGCTGGCTGAACTCATCGTTCTTAAGTTCAGTGATAGCCTGAGAGAGTATTTTCTGATAAGTTTCATACCCCAAATCTTCCATAAAGCCACTCTGCTCGGCTCCCAGGAGGTTACCGGCACCGCGTATGTCCAAATCCTGCATAGCCAGATTGAAGCCACTGCCCAAATCGGAGAATGTCTCCAGTGCCTCGAGCCTGCGGCGTGCGTCAGCCGGAAGGACGGATAGAGGGGGAGCAAGCAAGTAGCAGAACGCCTTACGGTTAGACCGCCCCACCCTGCCGCGCATCTGATGGAGGTCGGAGAGTCCGAACCTATGGGCATCGTTGATGATGATGGTGTTGGCATTGGATATGTCGATGCCATTCTCCACAATTGTTGTGGAAAGCAGCACGTCGTAATCATAATTAACAAAGCCCATAATGACTTTCTCCAGTTCTTCGGGTTTCATCTGCCCATGACCGATAGCCACCCGGCAATCAGGCACATACTTACGGATGAGTTCGGCCAATGACTGTAGGTTGTTGATGCGGTCGTTCACAAAGAACACCTGTCCGTTGCGGCTCATCTCAAAGTTGATGGCATCGGCTATCACCTCATGCGAGAATGTCTCCACAACGGTTTGTATGGGATATCTGTTGGGTGGCGGGGTGCGCATGATGCTCATGTCGCGCGCTCCCATGAGCGAGAATTGAAGCGTTCTTGGTATAGGCGTTGCGCTCATGGTGAGCGTATCTACGTTGGTTTTCAGCTGCCGCAACTTTTCTTTGGTAGACACTCCGAACTTTTGTTCCTCATCTATGATAAGCAGGCCCAAGTCGTGCCACTTCACCTGCTTTCCTATGAGCTTGTGGGTGCCTATAAGGATGTCTATCTTGCCCAGCGCCAGGTCTTGCAGAATTTGCCTTGTCTGCGCCGAAGAGCGTGCCCGTGAAAGGTAGTCCACACGTACGGGCATATCCTTCAGTCGGTTACGGAACGTCTGATAATGCTGATAAGCGAGCACCGTGGTGGGCACCAGCACAGCCACCTGCTTAGAGTCGGCAGCCGCCTTAAAGGCAGCGCGTATGGCCACCTCGGTCTTGCCGAAGCCCACATCGCCACACACCAGCCGGTCCATAGGCCTTGCACACTCCATGTCATGCTTCACATCCTGCGTAGCCTTGAGCTGATCGGGTGTATCCTCATAAAGAAACGAAGCCTCGAGCTCATGCTGCATGAAGGTGTCGGGGCTGAAAGCGAAGCCTTTCTCGCTGCGTCTCTTGGCATAGAGCTTTATCAAATCACGCGCTATATCCTTGATGCGCTTCTTGGTACGCTCCTTGAGCCGTTGCCAAGCTCCGCTGCCCAAGACCGAGAGTTTGGGCTCTTGGCCGGCCCCGTTGCTTCTGTACTTGGATATCTTATATAGAGAATGGATGGAAACGTCTACGATGTCGCCGTGCTGGTAAACGATTCTGATGACCTCCTGATAGTTGTTGCCAGAAGGCACACGCACCAGTCCGGCAAACTTGCCGATACCAAAATCCACGTGAACGATATAGTCGCCAGGCTCCATCTCCTGCAGTTCCTTCATGGTGAGGGCCACCTTGCCGCCACGCGCCAAATCAGATTTAAGGTTGTACTTATGAAAACGGTCGAAAATCTGATGATCGGTGAAGAGGCAAACCCTAAGTTTGTTGTCGGCAAAGCCCTCGTGAAGGGTCTTGCCAACGGGTGTAAAGGGTATACGCTCTGTTGTCATGGACGAGAGCGAGGTACGTCTGTCGGTGTCTGACACATCAGTCTGCGAGTCGAAGATGTCTCTCAGCCGGTCTGTTTGCTTCTGCGAGTCGGCAAGGATATAAATTTTATAGCCCTGCAGAAGATAATCTTGCAGGGAAGATTCGAGTAAGTTGAAATTCTTATGGAAAAGGGGTTGTGGAGCTATGTCAAACTTTATCTCGGCCTGTGAGGGCTGTGAGGGCTTTGTGCCAAAATCTATGAGTCTGAGAGGCTTGGCGTCGGCATCAAACTGACCGGCCGTAACGAGTTGTGACTCACGCTGCATCTGCCTGCGCACCTCTTCCTGCTCGAGCTCTGTCTTACCTTCGAGCTGCTCTGTGAGGGCCTGTTGCGAGAAGCCGTCTTGGTATATCTGCCCTATCTTGTCATGCACATAAGCATAGTTTTTCATCACCAACAGCGCATCATGGGGCAATGCCTGCAAGAGCGAGGTCTTGGTTGTGTTTTCCTGGGCTAGCTCGGGAACAATCTCCACCGCATCTCTTACCTGGGCAGAGAGCTGGGTCTCTACCTCGAAGGTGCGCAGGCTGTCTACCTCATCACCAAAGAAATCTATACGGAAAGGCAGCTCGGAGCTGAACGAATAGACGTCGATGATACTTCCTCGCACAGCAAATTGTCCAGGCTCATACACATAGTCGGTTGTCTTAAAACCTAATTGCAGCAACCGTTTTTCTACCTGTGTGGGACTTATCTGCTGTCCACGTTCCAACACAAGGGTGTTATCGGCAAGCTTCTGCTTTCCCACCACAAGCTCGGCCAAAGCCTCCGGAGAAGTAACTATATATAATGTGTCCCCTCGATGAGCATTGAGCCGGGCCAATACTTCGGTACGCAGAATTTCATTGGCAGCATCTCGCTGCCCATACTTCGCCGCCCGCCTGTAGCCAGAGGGGAAGAAGAGCACGTTGTCGGTGCCCATCATTTGCGTAAGATCGTGATAGAAATAACCGGCCTCATCGGCATCTTGAAGCACAAAAAGCACCGGAGCCTTCATTTTATCGGCCAACGAGGCAAATAAAACGGGCGTTGACGAAGCCACGAGCCCCGACAAGTATATGTATTGTAACTTAGTGTTGTCTATGGCTTTACGCACCGCTCCCGTCTCCGGGGCATGGGCATAAAGTTGAGTTATCGTGTCGATATCCATTCTTCAGAGCTTATTTGCCGCTACAGCTAGAGTGCAGGCAGCAGCCGGAGGCTATTGCTCAGGCATCTTGGGATATTTTCTGAACCAGCCGTCGAGACGAAGGCGCATCACTCCGAAGAACGCTTCAGAGAAGATGCCGCCACTCATCTTGCTCACGCCCTCGCGCCTGTTGACAAACACCACGGGCACTTCTTTTATCTTGAAGCCTATCTTGTGGGCTGTGTACTTCATCTCTATCTGGAAGCCATAGCCCTTGAAGCGTATCTCATCAAGGGGTATCGTCTCAAGAACGCGACGTTTGTAACACACAAAGCCCGCTGTGGTGTCATGCACCTTGAAGCCCGTCATGAAACGAACATACTGTGATGCGAAGAAACTCATGAGCACACGGCTGATGGGCCAGTTCACTACGTTCACACCGCTTATATATCTTGAGCCTATGGCCACGTCGTTACCCTCGTCATGGCAGGCGGCATAGAGACGCGGCAAGTCGTTGGGATTATGGCTGAAGTCGGCATCCATCTCGAAAATAAAGCCGTAACTGCGCTGCAAAGCCCACTTGAACCCGGCAATATAAGCCGTGCCCAATCCTTGCTTTCCGCTGCGCTCTATCATGAAGAGCCTGCCCTTGAACTCACCATCCATCAGCCTCCTCACTATCTGGGCAGTGCCGTCAGGGCTTCCATCGTCTACTACGAGTATATGGAAAGGCTTCTCTAGCGTGAGCACTGCACGGATAATCTTTTCTATATTTTCTTTCTCATTATACGTGGGTATAATGACTATCGAATCGCTCTCATTCATAACTGCCATTATTAGTTAATGCAAAGATAATACTTATTTTTTAATTGGTGTGCCATTCGGCTCTAAAACTTTCGTTTTTTACGTAAAACGGGACAGAAAACAAACTTATCGCAAGCCTTATGTCACTGGTCGGGGTTTTCTATGAAGCCTTGATACTCAGGCTCCAACGAGCTCATCACGGCATCGTAAGCCTCGTTCATTGTTTGCTTGATATACTCGGGACCCTTGGGCTTAGGGGCAATGGGCTTGTGTATGGTGAGGCTCAGCGGATGCCATATCACCCACCTGCCGTCGCGCATACGGGGCATCACATCGAAAGAGCCGTTGATGGTGAGGGGGCAGACGGGCAGCTGCAGCTCATCGGCCAGCATGAAGGCTCCTCTTCTAAACTTGCCCATGTGCCCCGTAAAGGTGCGTGCTCCCTCCGGGAAGACCACCAGCGACATGCCTCGCTGCAAAATGCCTCGCGCTTTCTCGTAAGTGGCGCGTATCTTGCTGGGGCCCGACTTATCTACAAAGATGTGATGGGCAGCCTCGCAAGCTATGCCCACAAAGGGTATGTGCCTTATTTGCTTCTTCATCATCCACTTGAAGTTGCGGTTAAGGAAGCCATAGATAATGAAGACATCGAAGATGCCCTGATGGTTGGCCACAAACACATAGCTCTGACCGGGGGTGAGATTCTCCCTGCCCTCTATATGTATGGGCAGCAAGAGCACCCGCACGATAATCCACGACCACCACTTTCCGGGATAATAGCTCCAGAAATGGGCATTGCCTATAGCGCAGCCCACCGTGGTGAACAACGACGCGAGAATGGAAGCGACGAGCAGTATGGGCACTGCCACAAACAGTTGATAGACACGATAGATGTACTTCATAATTTATGTAATGTGATGACTGCGATTTCGGGTGTGGCCCCCAGCCTGAAGTTGATGACGCCCCCCAGCCCTGATGTAACGTACAAATAGTGGCTGTCATGCTGGTAGAGGCCATAGTCTTGCGGATAGACCAGCCGCGTGGGCCGAAGTCCCAGAATGTTTAATTGTCCGGCATGGGTATGTCCTGCCAGCATGAGCTGTGCCTGACAGGCAGGCAAAATTTCTTCTTTCCATGCAATGGGGTTATGTTGCAAGAAGATGATGAAGCTTTTCTCGCCCACTCCTTTAAGCGTTGCGGCTATGTTGCCGCGCTTGGGCTTGGCATAGTTAGACTCACCGCAGATAACAATAGAGTCGGCTCCGCGGCGCACCCGGCCGTTGGCATTCTGCAACAGATGCCACCCCAGTGCCTCTTCCTGCCTCACCACCTCGCGCTCCACCTGCTTACGGTAAGCGGCCGAGCCGCCAATATAATAACTATAATCGTGATTACCCAGCACACTCCACACCCCGTCGGGGGCTTTTAGCTGCCGCAACAGAGATGCCCTGCTGCTTATTTCTTGCGGCAGAATGTCTTGAAGGTCGCCGGTAAAGGCTATGAGATCTGGCTTTTGGGCGTTGATGGAGTCGATGTCGCGCTTTAAGAAGCGACTCCTGAGATGGCTGAAAGAGCCTACATGGGCATCAGAGAAGTGCACAATGCGATAGCCATCGAACTGGGGCGGAAGGTCGGCATAATAAAGATCGACATGCTTCACGTCTAGCTCCTCAGGCCCTATGGTAACGCCATATACGAAGCTAGCTACGCTCACCGCTGCCAATACGATGCCCAGCTTGATGCTCAGCCCTGTGCGTCGCCTATGGGCAAAGTGGTTGATGAGCCATCCAATGGCCGAGCTGGCGGTAAACACTGCCTTGGGCACAACCAAAAGGCCGATGAGCAGGAAATAGAAATCTATCCAGAAGATGTCTGAGGGAACAAAATTGCGCGTGGCTGCCAGCGCCACCGAGTAGGCCACCATGAGCACGCAGGGCACCCACCACAGCAGTCGTTTCTGCCATGAAATGTGATGGTGCCTGATGTGATGTAGGTCCAGATACAAGTCGGGCAGCACTATCAGCAGCAGCATGGGTATGATGATGCGCGCTATCATCTGAAGCTCACTTCCTCTCCTCTATATTCCTTGTTCAATATTCCGTTGTTATATACCGTCACTCCGTTGCATATCGTGCGCTGCACCCTCCAGTCGAAGGTGGTGCCCAGCAGCGGGCTCCACCGGCACTTGCTCTGTATGTCGCTCTGGGTGAGCGTCCACGGGCAGTGGCGACGAACGATGGCCACGTCGGCCTTATAACCGGGGCGCAAGAATCCGCGCTCTCTCACGCTGAAGAGGCGGGCAGGATTGTGCGCCATGAGCTCGGGTATGCGCTCTATGGGCAGTATGCCCTCATCGGCCAGCCCCAGCATAGACACGAGCGAGTATTGCAGCATGGGCATTCCCGATGCTGCCTTGGCGCATCCGCCCTGCTTCTTGTCAGGCTCGTGAGGGGCATGGTCGGTGCCCACAGTGGCTATCAGCCCGCTGGCAAGAGCCTTGCGCAGGGCGTCGCGGTCGGCAGCCGTCTTCACTGCGGGGTTGCACTTGATGAGCGCTCCCTTGGTGGCGTAGTCGGCATCGGTGAAGAGCAGATGGGCCAGCACAGCCTCGCCCGTCACCTGGGGGCGCAAGGGGGTGCAGAGGGGCTCTAGGAGTTCCAGCTCCTTGGCTGTGGATATGTGGGCTATGTGCAGACGTGTGCCATACTGCCGGGCCAGCTTGGCTGCCAGAGCCGACGAGGCATAGCAAGCCTCGGCACTGCGTATGGCAGGATGCAGGCGCACGTCGGGGTCGGCACCATAACGGGCCTTAGCCTCCTGCATGTTGCGGTTTATCAACTGCGTGTCTTCGCAATGCGTCATCAGAGGCAAGCCCAGCCGTGCCGTCTCGGCGAATATCTCGCCCAGCGACTCCATTCTGTCTACCAGCATGTTGCCCGTGCTGGCGCCCATGAAGAGCTTGATGCCGGGTATGCGATGCTTGTCTAGCCGGGCAAAGAGGTGGGCGTTGTTGTTGGTTGCCCCGAAGAAGAACGAATAGTTTACATAACTCTCTTGCCTGGCCCTGCTAAACTTATCGGCCAGTGCCTCCAAAGTAACCGTCTGGGGCACGGTGTTGGGCATGTCGAAGAAGGTTGTCACACCGCCCCATGCGGCAGCCCTCGACTCACTCTCTATGTCAGCCTTGGCCGTCAGTCCGGGCTCGCGAAAGTGCACGTGCTCGTCTATCACCCCCGGAAAAACAAAACATCCCGTAGCATCTATGGTCTCATCATAGGTGCCACGGGGCGTGCTAGTGCCTTCGGCTATCTGCTCTATGCGGTCGTTGGCTATCACCACCGAGCCTTCGAAGCATCTGCCCTCATTGGCTATGATGCCTCCCGAAATAAGTTTTCTCATATCAGCAAGAAGTTTATTGCAGACTGTCGCCGGCCATCTGTGCCGGTGTCATGGGTGCTCCTGCCGTGCCGGGCACGGTGCCCGGAGCCTCATCGGCACTGCCGTGGTTAGGCTCTGCCATACCGTTGAGTATGTCTTGATTGCGCTTGGCCGTGGCCACGAATTCTCTCACGTAGGGATCGTTCTTAAAGCGTGGCGTAGCCTGGCTCAGTATATCCTCTATCCAGGGTGTGAACATGGGCGGATTGATGGCGGATGTCATCATCATAAACACCCCCGGGCCCAGCACATTGTCGAAGTTTTCCTTGATAAATGTAGTGACCAGATGGTCTAGCTTGCGCCCTATCTCGTCGTTCTGCTGCGCCAGCGAGCGGTTCACCACCTCCATGTTCAGTCCGTTCATGATGGCCTGGTCGTGCTTGTGCACAAGTTCGTCTTGCTGGTTTTGCAGCTGGGTGTAGCGCTTAAGAAACTTGAAGAGCTTGTCATTGAGCGGCGTTCCGCTCACCGTTTGCTGCGCGTTGTCTATCTTTATAGTGATATCTCCATCCTCCAGCACCACCGGCAGCAGGCTTGTCTCGTCCATGAAGATTTGTCCCATCTGCACAGAATCTGTCGTACCAGAGAAAGAGAACTGCCCGTGCACCACATCACATGAGTCGATGCTTTTTAGTTCACCGTCTTTCAAAACTTTCAGGTATAGTTTCTGCCCGTCAATGGTAGACATATTGGTTGTCCCTTGTATTTTGTAAGATGTAGAGCATGATGCCAATGCTACAAGCGACATGAGTGCGTAGAGAATTTTATTCATATAATGCCTTTTTCAAATCACTAAGACAAAAGTACTATCTAAAGCCGAAGTATAAAAAAAAATTTACTCTATTTAATTGAAAAGCCTATTCTTTAAGATTTTTTTGGCCCTCAGCCTCCTCTTTTCCCAGCTCGTGAGAGATGCGGTGCGTGGTGTACATCTCAAGCAGAGCGCCCACCAGCAACAGCGCCACCCAGTTGCGGCTGGCATAAACAACGTACACCAACCACTGAATGTGGCTCATGAGCTGCCGCGTCAGAAAGCCATAAACTTGCTCTATCATGAGCAGAGAGGCCAAGACGAAACACACGTCGGCCAGAAACATCACGCGGCGCAGGCGCCGGATGACAAACGACGTGCCCTCATAGCGCTGGGCCATCTGCATGGTGGCAAACAGCAGGGCTCCCGCCAGAAACATCACTGACGCCACCTTCTGTATAAGCAAGAAAACATAAAGGCCAGCGCCAACAACCATCAGCACGCCGCCCAAAAGAAATAATGTGCTTTGCAGCTTACTCAACTGTCTCATCTTCCGTATCCTTATCTGTTGGTTTCTCATCGTCGCTCAGCACGAAGATGTCCTCGTCATTGGCCTTCATAAAGTAACGCTCGCGGGCCACACGGCCTATGGCACGCGCGTCGTGCCTCAAATCATAAAGACGGGTGGAGGCATCACGATACATATTGTTATACTTGGTTATCTCATCTTGCAGGTCGTCTATCTGATAGCCATACTCCACGCGCTTCAGAACACTGTTCTCATCGAACACGCCCACAAACAAAACGCCCAGAACAATGACGATGGCATACTTGAAGCGCCCCGCGAAGTTCCACAACTTAGATAACATCTTATTCACTGATACGACAAATTTTTGTGCAAAGATAGTAAAAAGTTGCTAGTTGAGGGAAAGAGTAAAGAGATTTTTTGTATTTTTGCACAATCAATCAGAAACAAGCAACATGAACGATTATATTGTATCGGCACGCAAATACCGGCCCATGACCTTCAGCTCCGTGGTGGGGCAAAAAGCCCTCACCACAACACTCAAGAATGCCGTGAAGAGCGGAAAACTGGCTCATGCCTACCTCTTCTGCGGACCAAGGGGCGTGGGAAAAACCACGTGCGCACGCATCTTCGCCAAAACCATCAACTGCTATCACCCCACACCAGAGGGCGAGGCTTGCAACGAGTGCGAGAGCTGCAAGGCATTCAACGAGGGAAGGTCGCTCAACATCTTTGAGCTAGACGCGGCAAGCAACAACGGAGTAGACAAGATAAAGGACCTCATGGAGCAGACACGCATACCCCCCCAGCTGGGACGCTACAAGGTGTTTATCATCGACGAGGTGCACATGCTCTCGCCAGCCGCCTTCAACGCCTTCCTCAAAACGCTCGAGGAGCCACCTGCCCACGTCATCTTCATTCTGGCCACCACCGAGAAACATAAGATTCTGCCCACCATACTGAGCAGATGCCAGATATACGATTTCGAGAGAATGACCATTCCCGAAATCATCGGGCATCTAAAAAACGTGGCACAGAAAGAGCATATACTCTACGAAGACGAGGCACTGAACCTCATTGCCGAGAAAGCCGACGGAGGAATGCGCGACGCACTGTCCATCTTCGACCAGGCTGCCAGCTACTCGCAGGGCAACATCACCTACAAAATGGTGCTGGAAGACCTTAACGTGCTGGATGCCGACAACTACTTCAGCATGACAGACATGGCCCTGCAAAACAAGGTAGCCGACATCATGGTGCTGCTCAACAACATCATCAGCAAGGGATTCGACGGCATGCAGCTCATCAGCGGACTGGCATTGCACATGCGCAACTTGCTCATGGCACAGTCGCCGCAGACACTGCCGCTGATGGAGGTGAGCCAGCAACAGCGAGAGAAATATGCCGGGCAAGCAAAAAAATGCCCCCCAAAATTCCTTTATCAGGCATTGCAAATACTCAACCGCTGCGACGTGCAATACAGACAGTCCAGCAACAAGCGCCTGCTCATTGAGCTCACACTCATAGAAGTGGCACAGATAACACAGGGCGACGACACACAGCCTGCCGCGGGGCGCAGCCCTGAGAGACTGAAATCCCTGTTCACCAAAAGCACTCCCCATGCTCAGCCAAAACCAGAAGCGCAGGTGTCCGGGGCTGACAACCATGTCGGGAGCGCAGCACAAAGCGGCCAAAGCAAAGACCAAGACACTCACGCCCAAGCTCACACCCCACAGAGCGAGCCACAAAGCACGGCACAACCAGCGGCACAGCCCAAGCTAAAGCTGGGACAACTGGGCATGTCGTTCAGTTCGCTGTTAAAAGAATATAAGCAGGAAAAAGACGATTCTGAGCCCACATCAACCGACATCACCGACGAGCAGCCCTCCCACGGGCAAACAGGCGACAAGCAAAACGCCTTTACTCAGGAGCAGGTACAAAAGCAGTGGCGAGCCATGTGCGTCAGAATGCCTGAAAACCTTCAGGCCATGGCGCAGCGCATGAAGCTGCTCACGCCAACCATAACCAACTTCCCCAATATCGAGGTGCCCGTGATGAACACTATTCTGCTCAACGACATGACGCGCATCAAAAACCGCATCAGGGCCACCCTGCAATCCTACCTGGGCAACAACCGCATAGAAATAACATTCAGGCTGGCCGAGGGAAAAGAGCTTAAGCCTATACTCACCAAGCCACAACTCTTCAATAAGTTGAAGAACGAAAACCCCGCATTTGCCAAACTGGCTGACAGACTGTCACTAACAGTGGAATAGCTGACAGCAGTGGCATAGCCGGCGATTATGGCATGACTGGCAGAGGCACAACTCATTAGGATTCCACTGGCAGGGCCATTCCCCACGAGCCCTGCCGAAAAATGCCGCCAGCCCACTTGTCTCCCCCACTCAGTTTCCACAACAAAGTTCCAATGCAGATGACGTAAATTGAAAGACGGAAGATTGAAAGACCCCCAACCGTTCAATGACACAACATAATATATCCCAACGCCATCAAATCGCACTCCGCCCCGTAAACACAATCAAATCGCACTTTGGCCGTTGGGACGCTCGTTCGAGCGTTCGCACCTAATCCACATCAGTTGTAGTGGCCGCGCCTTGTGCCGGCCTCGCACCAGTCATCCCAACAGC
>CABVAZ010000032.1:0-34672 GCA_902496445.1 uncultured Prevotella sp.
AAATTTCGCTAATCACCAAATTTATAAGCACTTATAATTCATCGAACTCACGTTAAGTTAGGTTCACAAGCCGCAAAGTTTAACAAGTAAACAGACAATTAGATTATGAAAAAAATATTACTTTCAGCATTGTTCTTCTGCATTACCCTTTTTGGTTTTGCGCAGTCTCGTTCAGCACTTATCCACCTCAAATCGGGTGAGGTAAAAGAGTTTGAAGTTGCTAATATCGACAGTATTACTTTCACTGATGCCGTTACTTATGATAAGCAGTTAACGGCAACTCAGAGCTTAGGTATCTATTATGGAGGAGGTCAATATCTTGTTGAGCTCAGCGACCAGCCCATAAGTTCCAACGGTCTTCCTACGCAAGCAGGTCAGGTCATCGTACGTTTCATTGCTTTTGGCGTTGATGATGCCGACAGCCGTAATGCCAAGTTGCCTTCAGGTCGTTATACCCCTGCTACAACGTTTGCTCCCGGCACCCTCTACAATTCTTCCAGTTCACTCCAGGCCATGGTATGCACTGGTCTCGATAGTGTGGGAGCGCCTCTTGGCTATACCATTCCTTTTGACAAGACTGCTGTTGCCAATGTAGAGTATAAGAGTGACGGCACGTATGCCATTGATTTCAAGGGTCAATGCTCCTCTAAGTTAGACGGTGCTGCCTTCCAGAATATCCATGTCACCTATAATGGCGCAATTACATTTGTCAATCAAGATCCCAAGTCCTATGACCTGCTGGACAAGGATGTTGTCATGGTTCCCACTGGCAGCGCCATAGGTTACAGTAATGTAGCAGGCAGTTATGGTGACTATAGTTGCACGTTCTATAACACTCCTTTAGACGATGAAAAATTTGTTATTGGTGCAGGCGAATTGATGAATCTTGAACTTCTTACCCCTGAGGCTCAGCCAATGGATCTTTCCAAACTGGCAGGCACTTATACCGTGACTTCAGCTCTTGAGGGTCCCTGGGCACCAGGCAATTGGCTTGATGGTCAGCTTTATGAGTTCTATGGCACCTATATGCCCCTCGGAACCTATTATTCTACCTACGATGCCAACGGCAACAAGACAAACATGAACGGCTTTGCCCGTAGCGGCAGTGTTGTTGTCACTGTAGAAGGTGATGACGTTACCTTCAATTGTGACCTTGTAGCCGAGGGTGGTCATACCATCAAGATGAACTATACGGCCAATAAGAGCGTTTTCGTAGACCAAAGTGCCAGCAGTGGCGCCCCTGTGGCCAACAAGTCGTCTAAGAAGAACTCTTTCGGCAGGCTTACAGCACCTGTCAACGTTCGCGCTCACCAGTCTGCTCTTCGCCTTGTAAAGCAACAGTAAGTAGTCGCTACACATCCTATTTGTCTTTCTGCCCCTGCAAGTCTCGTATCTTGCAGGGGCTTTTTTCTGTTATGTCTCTCTACTTCCGGTCATAGCTATGCTTTTATCATTTTTCTATATAGTGCTTTTTACCTCCTAAAAGTATGTGTTTTGCGTTGTAAGAATGCCTTTCTTGATAAGTAAAAGAATGGGTTTTGCTTGGCTTATTCAATCTCGTCTCTTTTCTAATCCGTTTTTTGTTTTTTGCTCTTTGTTAGTTTGTTTTACTTGTTTCCCCTTCCTGTTTAGTCTAACTATTGGCTTATAGCAAACCAAACTACTTTATATGCCGCACAAGTAAAATGGAGTTTATAGGTTATTTCTCACCTTTTCATCGTAAAAGTTCTATGTGCTTTTACTTTATATGCTACCTCTTGTTTTTTTGCTTTGCTCTCATAGCGTCAGCCGAGCCAGTTTTTGAGTGCTTGTTATGTAGAGTTTTTTGACTTTATCCATTATTTCACCACATTGATTTATAAAAAGTTATCTCATTTAATTTATGTTTTTTTGCAGGTTTTTGCGCGTCTTATCAAGTTCTTTTTGTAACTTTGCATAATCTACAATAGATATTATATACGTATTAAATATTTTATTAAGTTACAAATGGCTGGAACAAAGCAAATTAAGACCGCTCTTATATCGGTCTTTCACAAGGATGGTCTTGAGGACCTTCTTGCCAAGTTGAATGAGGAGGGGGTTAAGTTTCTAAGCACAGGAGGCACCCAGAAGTTCATAGAGTCGCTGGGCTATCCTTGTCAGAAAGTAGAGGAAGTAACCACTTATCCCTCTATTCTGGGCGGCAGAGTGAAGACGCTTCATCCTAAAATCTTCGGTGGTATCCTTGCGCGTCGCGACAATAAGGGTGACCAAGAGCAGATGAAGCAATATGACATACCTGCCATCGATTTGGTTATTGTAGACCTTTATCCTTTTGAGCAGACTGTTGCCAGTGGTGCCAGCGAGCAAGACATCATTGAGAAGATTGATATAGGTGGCATCTCTCTTATTCGTGCCGGAGCCAAGAACTTCAATGATGTTGTCATTGTGCCCAGCAAGGCAGAATATCCTGTTTTGCTTGACATTCTCAACCACAAGGGCGCAAAGACCGAGATTGAGGATCGCCGCATACTGGCAGAGCGCGCCTTCGGCGTAAGCAGCCATTACGATACAGCTATTCACAACTGGTTTATGCAGAACGCCTGACCGTCTCAACATTCCATCTAACAGGTATTATTAATAGGAAAATCTAAATATAGAAATGGGATTCTTTTCTTTTATCCAAGAAATAGCCATGGATCTTGGTACCGCTAATACCATTATTATTAGTGACGACAAGATTGTGGTTGATGAGCCATCAGTTGTTGCGCTAGACAGACGCACCGATAAGATGATTGCCGTGGGTACGGCTGCTAAGCTCATGTATGAGAAAACGCACGACAACATTCGTACCATACGCCCTCTGCGTGATGGCGTGATAGCCGACTTCACCGCTTGCGAGCAGATGATGCGCGGCCTTATCAAGATGGTTCACACGGGTCGCAGAATTTTCTCGCCCTCACTCCGTATGGTTATCGGCGTTCCCTCAGGCTCTACTGAGGTTGAGCTGCGTGCCGTTCGCGACTCTGCCGAGCACGCTGACGGCCGCGATGTTTACCTTATCTTCGAGCCTATGGCAGCTGCCCTGGGCATCGGCATCGACGTTGAGGCACCAGAAGGCAACATGATTGTTGATATAGGTGGTGGCAGCACCGAGATTGCCGTCATCTCATTGGGTGGCATTGTGTCTAACAACTCCATTCGTGTGGCCGGCGACGACCTCACTGCCGACATACAAGACTATATGAGCCGCCAGCACAATGTGAAGGTGAGCGAGCGTATGGCTGAGCGTATCAAGATAAATGTGGGCTCTGCCTTGACCGACTTAGGCGACGAGGCTCCCGAAGACTATATCGTGCATGGTCCTAACCGCATCACCGCACTGCCTATGGAGGTTCCTGTTTGCTATCAGGAGATAGCTCACTGCCTGGATAAGACGGTAGCCAAGATAGAGAATGCCGTGCTCTCAGCCCTTGAGAACACTCCGCCAGAGCTCTATGCCGACATTGTGAAGAATGGCATCTGGCTCAGTGGTGGCGGCGCTTTGCTGCGTGGCCTCGACCGTCGTCTGCAAGACAAGATCAGCATACCGTTCCATATCGCCGAAGATCCACTTCATAGCGTGGCTATAGGTGCCGGTATCGCATTGAAGAATGTAGACCGTTTCTCCTTCCTCATGAGGTAACAAGGAGATGCACAACCTATCGGAGTTTCTTTCGAAGAATAAGCACTGGTTCCTATTGGTGCTGTTGGAGGTGGCAAGCCTTGTGCTTCTGTTCCACAACAACAGCTACCAAGGCTCCGTGTGGTTCTCTTCTGCCAATGAGGTTGCGGGCCGGGTGTTGCAGGCCGAGTCGCATGTGCGCTCGTTTTTTGGCATGGCCAAGATGAACGAAGAGCTCACCCAGCGTAACATCTACCTTGAGCAGCAGGTGCGCATCCTCACCAATAAGATGTCGGCCAAGGGCGACAGTGCCTCTTTCCTCAGACTCAGCAGGCTCCAGGCGCTTAGCGATGTGAAGCTCATTCCCGCCAAGGTGGTGAGCAACTCGCTCGACAAGGCAGAGAACTTCATCACAATAGACAAGGGATCAGCCGATGGCGTGCACAAGGACATGGGCGTTGTCTGTGGCACAGGCATCGTGGGCATCGTCTATTTGGTGTCAGCCCATTACTCCGTAGTCATTCCGGTGCTCAACGTGAAGTCCAACATCAGCTGTGCCATCAAGGGTCGCGGCTACTTTGGCTATCTGCATTGGTCAGGTGGCGCGTGCGATGTGGCATGGCTTGACGATGTTCCCCGTCATGCCCATTTCAAGTTGGGCTCGGCCATAGTCACCAGTGGCTATTCGGCAGTGTTCCCTCCCGGCATGTTGGTGGGCAAGGTGCTGCATGTGTATAACTCAGAAGATGGCTTGTCTTATCGTCTCATGGTGAAGCTCTCAACCGACTTCTCGCGTCTTCGCGACGTCTGCGTCATCTCCACGCCTCACATGAGTGAGCAGCGCGTCATGTTGCAGGCGGCCCAGGACTCGCTCAAGCAGAAGCCCAATTCATAGCTATGTGCTCTCGAAAGAATATAATATGTGTGAACAATTAATGCGTGAAGTATGAACATAGATTTCCTTAAAAAGCTCATGCTCTTCCTGGTTTTCTGTCTCGTACAGGTACTGGTGCTGGGACACATCCATCTGTTGGGTGTGGCCACACCCTTGCTGTATGTGTACTTCATACTCCTTATGCCTCGCAATTATCCCAAGTGGGGCATCCTTTTGTGGGCGTTTTGCATGGGTGTCATCATCGACACCTTCTCCAATACGGCAGGTGTGGCCTCGGCCAGCCTAACCCTTATAGGCGCCCTCCAACCCTATGTGCTTGAGGCCTTTGTGCCCCGCGACTCAGCCGATGACCTGGTGCCCTCACACAAGTCGCTGGGTGCAGGTGCCTTTATGTACTATAGCTTCCTCATCACGCTCATTTATTGCCTGCTTTTCTTCACGCTGGAGATGTTCAGCTTTTTCAATCTGCTCTTCTGGGCAGAGTGTGTTGCAGGCAGCCTGGTCATCACCTTGCTCCTCATTCTTGTTGTAGAGAATGTGCGGAAGGTGTGAGGAGGCCGTGGCACTACGGTACATTTACAATATGTAACTAACAGACTGTATGAAGGATTTCAACCTTGAAAAGAGGCGTTATGTGCTTAGTGGCATTGCCGCAGGCATTGTTGTAATATATCTCTTGCGGTTGTTCACGTTGCAGATCATGAGCGACGACTACCGTAAGAGCGCTGACTCCAACGCCTTTCTCAAGAAGATAGAGTTCCCTTCGCGTGGCACTATCGTAGATCGCAAGGGCCGGTTGCTTGTCTACAACCAGCCCGCTTACGACATTATGGTGGTGATGAACGAGGAGAGCGGGCGACTCGACACCACAGATTTCTGCCAGTCGCTTGGCATTACCAAGCAGTATTTCGTGAAACGCATGAACGACATCAAGGACACACGCAAGAATCCGGGTTATTCGCGCTTCACCCAGCAGCTCTTTATGAGTCAGATTTCCGACACCGTCTTCAGTGCCTTTCAAGAGAAGCTATATCGTTTTCCGGGCTTCTACGTGCAGCGTCGCAGCGTGCGACAGTATCAGCGTCCCATCGCTGCCCATGTCTTGGGCGATGTGGCTGAGGCCTCGCAGAGCGATATAGAGCTGGACAACTATTATCAGCCTGGCGATTATATCGGCAAGACGGGCATTGAGCGTACCTATGAGAAGGATTTGCGCGGGCAGAAAGGCATTCAGATCTTGCTTCGTGATGCCCACGGCCGCATACAAGGCAAGTATCAGAACGGTAAGTACGATCAGCGCCCCCGTCCCGGCCGCGACCTTCAGTTGGGTATTGATGCTGACTTGCAGGCTCTGGGCGAGCGCCTCATGGAGGGCAAGCTGGGAGCTATCGTAGCCATAGAGCCTCAAACGGGTGAGATATTGTGTATGGTGTCATCGCCCACGTACGACCCACGCATGATGATAGGCAAGATGCGAGGCAAGTATCAGCACCAGATGGCCCTCGATCCGGCTAAGCCTTTGCTCAACAGAGGCATCATGGGGCAGTATCCTCCCGGCTCTACATTCAAGACTTCGCAGGCCGTTACCTATCTCACTGAGCACATCATCAACGCCCAGACCACAGAGTTTCCATGCCACCACGGCTTCTATTTCCGCGGCTTACACGTGGGATGCCACTCTCATCCCAGTCCGCTGTCGCTTGTTCCCGCCCTCAGCACGTCGTGCAATGCCTATTTCTGCTGGGGACTCTATTACATGCTGTCCAACCGCAAGTTGTATCCCACGCTCGATATTGCCATGAATCGCTGGCGCGACTACATGAAGAGCATGGGCTTCGGCTATAAGTTGGGCATCGACCTGCCCGGAGAGAAGCGTGGCATGATACCTAACGCCGAGTTTTATGATAATGCCTTTGGCAAGTGGAATCCGCTCTCCGTCATCTCCATCGCCATCGGTCAGGGCGAGGTTAACCTCACTCCGTTACAGATAGCCAACCTTTGTGCCACCATAGCCAACCGTGGTTATTACATCACGCCGCACGTGGTGCGCCACGTTCAGGGCGAGAAGCTTGACAAAAAATATACCGAGCGCCATTACACCATGGGTTCGCGCGCTGCTTACGAATGGGTGGTGGCCGGTATGCGTGCCTCTGTGCTGGGCGGAACCTGCCGCTCGGCCAACACCCCCATGTATGAGGTGTGTGGTAAGACGGGCACGGCGCAGAACCGCGGACGCGACCACTCGGCCTTCATGGGCTTCGCCCCGATGAACAATCCCAAGATAGCCATCGCCGTATATGTAGAGAATGGTGGCTTCGGTGCCGTCTACGGTGTGCCAATTGGCTCGCTCATGATAGAGCAATATCTCAATGGCAAGCTCTCTAAGAGCAGCATGGCCAAGGCTGCCGTCATGCAGAGCCGTCATATCAAGTATGGCTTTGACCGTCCGCTCACTCATGCCGACTCTTTGAAGCTCGACTCCATCAAGCGTATCAACGCCATCAAGGACTCTCTCAAGAAGGTGCAGGACGCCAAAGACCTTCAGCTCAAGAGCAAGCTGGCAGAGAAGGAGGCCAAGGAGAAGGAGCAGAAGAAGCAACAAAAGGGCAGCGAGCCTCTCAACGATCCGGCACTCATGCCGGAGGAAGAGGTGGGCATACGTACCGAGAAACGTAAGGAAACAGACAAAGAACCAAAGGATAAGAAATCAGACAAGAATGCTAAACACGAATCAGAGTGACAAGCAGCCCGGTGTGCTCCAGTCTCTAGACTGGTGGACCATCGGCATTTACCTCGCCTTGCTCGTCTTTGGATGGGTCAGCGTGTGTGGCGCAAGCTACACTTATGGGGATACCGACATCTTCAGTCTCTCCACACGGTCGGGCATGCAGATTGTTTGGATAGGCACCAGTATCTGTCTGGGCTTTGTGCTCCTCATGCTTGACGACCGGTTCTACGATACCTTTGCTTATGTGATATATGGTTTGTTCATGGTGTTGCTGTTTGTCACCATCTTCAACCCCCACGAAATCAAGGGCTCCCGATCGTGGCTGGTGCTCGGTCCGCTGCGTTTGCAGCCCGCAGAGTTTGCCAAGTTCGCCACGGCACTGGCCATTTCAAAGTACATGAGCTCCTATGGCTTCGACATACATAAGTGGAAAGACTTCTTCGGAGCGTGCCTCATCGTCATCGTACCCATGCTTTTCATAGTCGGTCAGCGCGAGACGGGCTCGGCACTCGTCTATACGGCCTTCTTCCTCATGTTTTATCGTGAGGGCATGTCGGGCAGTTTCCTTTTCACCGGCGTGGCTATGGTCGTCTATTTCGTTGTAGGCATCAAGTACGAGAACGTGATGATGTGGGACCAGCACACCTCTGTGGGTAAGTTTGTTGTGCTGCTGCTAGTGCAGATATTCACCTCTGGCATGGTCTACACCTATCTCAAAGACCGCGCCGCCGCCCTTGGCATCCTGGCCTATTGTGTGGGTCTCACCCTGCTCTTCGTGCTCTTCTCCACCTTTGTCATACCTTTCGATGTGGTATGGGTGCAGCTGGTGCTTTCTGCCTTCCTCATCGGCTACCTTGTTTTTCAAGGTCTGAGCACCCGTTTCATGCATTATTTCTACATAGCCCTGTTTGCTGTTGGCTCCGTGTTGTTTTTCTACAGTGCCGATTATGTGCTCAACGATGTCATGGAGCCTCACCAGCGTGTGCGTATCAATGTGCTGCTGGGCCTGGATGAAGATCCTGCGGGCGCGGGCTATAACGTTCATCAGAGCGAGATAGCCATTGGCTCGGGCGGCCTGGGTGGCAAAGGCTTCCTCAATGGAACGCAGACTAAGTTGAAGTTTGTACCTGAGCAAGACACCGACTTTATCTTCTGCACCGTGGGCGAAGAGGAAGGGTTCTTAGGCTCGGCAGCCGTTCTGCTGCTCTTCCTGGCCCTTATTGTCAGACTGATGATGCTGGCTGAGCGACAACCCTTTAAGTTCGGAAGAGTCTATGGCTATTGTGTGGCCAGCATTTTCCTCTTCCATTTGTTCATCAATGTGGGCATGGTGCTCGGTCTGACCCCTGTCATCGGCATCCCGCTGCCCTTCTTCAGCTATGGCGGATCGTCGCTTTGGGGTTTCACTCTTCTGCTCTTCATATTCCTGCGTATAGATGCCGGGCGCAACCTCATCAGACAATAGGCATACTTCTGCTGTATAGAAGGGTCTTTCTGAAGCATGTTTGTCCTACCGTATTAGTAAATCAGCTGGGCAAACATGCAACCTTCAGTAGACGGATAGGCGCAAGATATTTAAGAAGTCTGCGCGTCTAGCCTTTATGATCGTATTGGCATTCCGCATGATGTTGATAAATAAAAAAGCAGGGAGCTTGTGCCCCCTGTTTGTAATAACGGCAGATTGTTCGTGGCTTATGTTTTTCTACCAGCAATAAGCCAGTGATATTCCATTTACTTCTTTGTCCATTTACGGCCATTGTAGATTACAATGCCCTTGTAGCCTTCGTCCACGCGATGACCAGCGAGGTTGTATATCTTTCCGTCAGAAGTTCTGATAGCGTCAGTGTTTGCAGCCTTGATGCCCGTAGCGTTATTTGCGCTGATGAGGATGTTTCCGGTGCCGAGCTGGTATGTGCCCTTATACTTGGCCAGAGTGCCATAAAAGAGCACCTCTTTGCCCTGCAGCATCTCGTTAATTACAATGTCTGAGGTATATTCGGTCTTATTGAGATACAGTCCATAGTATGCCTCTAATGTCTGGGTGTTGGTTGTTCCGTCCTCGCTAATCGTTATATTGGGACGTTTACATTTATGTTAAATTCTGTGAGTTGCTTTGCTATGAATATCCACAAATGGATGCAACTGGATGAAGTACTTGTACTCATCAAGCACCATATAGCATGACAATAAAGCCTGTTTGCAAGTTGAAATTGGCCACGAAACGGGTAGGAAAGAAGTGATTTTTTGTATTCATACTCCGAAAACGCGAAAGTTTTGTTACCTTTGTACGGACAAGAAACGAGAATGAGGCATATTCATCATATCATATCTGCTTTTCTGACGCTGTTACTTCTTCTTCCTTCTGCCACGATGCTGGCAGAAAAAAGTTCGAAGGAGTTGCGTGCCATGGCCGACAAAAAGTATAATGCCGGCCAATATCCTGAGGCTCTGGATGACTATATCCGCGCCATGGAGCAGGCAGAGCGCGAGAAAGACTATCGCAACTGTGCCGCCTGCACCGGTTATATAGGCAACATATACGATGCCTACGGCGATTATAACAGTTGTGCGGCTTACTATGCGAAGGGCTATGCCCTGGCCAAACGCATTGGCGACAGCAATTTGCAGTCTAACTTTCTTACCAATCTTGTTACGGTGTACTGCAGGCTGGGCAACGTTAAGAAGGCTCATTATTATTATTCGTTGTCTTCAAAGACGCCCAATACGCTGGACAAAGACAGTTGGCGATATTATCTTTTGTATGACAAGGCTCGCATACTCACGGCAGAAAACCGTTTTTGGCAAGCTATAGCCGTGCATCGCCAAGCCGAGGAATATGCCCGCCGTCACGGTATGGACCCTGTGCGCATTCTATTTCAGATGAGTGAGATAGGCAATATATACGTGCGCATGGGCCAATATAAGGAAGCTATAAGCATGGGCCGGCGTTGCGAGATCATGGCCGACAGTCTTCGTAACGGCGAACTGCTGGTGAACGCTTATAAGATGTTGGCCGATGCCTACTCGTTGGGGCATCAGGAGGCTAAGGCCAGGCTCTACCGGTCGCGCTTCTTCAGCTTGAGCGATTCGGTTTACAACATGCGCGAGTTCTTCAATGTGCGCCATAAGCTAAACGAATATGAAGACCGAGTAAATAATGAGAGGCTTAACAGGCTGCATGACCATATCTACATGCAGAACGCCATTATCTTTATAACAGTGGCTTTTCTGCTCGTTCTGGCCGTGCTCATCCTGTACATATACCGCAAAAACCGGCATCTGCTGGAGGCTCAACGCTTGCTTATCAGCAAGAACAGCGAGCTGGCTAAGCAAGACAAGCAGAACCAGCTTCTTTTGCAAGAGTATTTGCAGAAAGACGGAGGCTGCCTGTCGGAGAATGAAGATGAAGGTGCCGCACAGCGCGAACGCCCCATCTCTGAGGAGAACGAGCGCAGACTGCTGTTTAAGATAAACGATGTGATGGGCCACACATACTTCTTTGCCAACCCCGATTGCAGTTTGCAAGACCTGGCACGTGCCACCGGCTCTAACACCCACTATGTGTCGTGGGTCATCAACGATAGTTATCACAAGAACTTCAAGGCACTCCTGAATGAGTATCGCATCAGAGAGGCGTGCAGACTGTTGGCCGACAAGGAGCACAGCGAGCGCTTCACCCTTCAGGCCGTGTACGAGCAGGTGGGCTATAAAAACGCAGCCAGCTTTATCAGAGCCTTCCGAAAGGTTTACGGAATGACGCCCACGGAGTATCGCCGTATTATCAATGATGAGGAGTGAGCACTCAACAGTCCTTCTGTTGTAATCATTTTTCGTCTATATCTGTCCTGCCTTGCGGTGCTTAGGGCCTGTTGTTGCCCTCTCTCTACACGCTTATTAAGCAAATAGCGTACTACTTGTTGGTGTGTTGTTGTAAGTACTTGTGTGCCAATGGAATATGTTCTGTGCTCAAAAACTGCCACTTTGCCCATTCAAAAGTATGCTTTTCGGTCTCCCAAATGCGTGTTCTTGTCATGTAAAAAGGGCATTTCTGTAAAGCTAAGAATATGTTGTTGCCAACAGATGTGACTATGCTGTCTTGTCAAACAGTATATAAAGACGCGTGAACCGTCTGCTTATTGTAAGCTTATTTCGTTAGTTCTCTCTTGTTGTTCTGTTCTCTTCGGTCATCATCCTCGTGCAGGCCCAGCCTTGGGCATACTGAGCATAGCCAGAGTTAAATGTGAGGTGAGAACTCATAATTTTCTTGTTTCTTGTCAAAAGTATCAAAAAAACGAACTATATTTGTACCTGTAATCACTTTAAAACATAAATACTATGAAGCGCAAATCAAAGATGCATAACGAAAAAGAATATGACCTGAACAATGTTTATCAGGATGATGACCGCCAAGTGGACTTGCACGAGGATGGTGATGAGGCATGGAAGGATGACTGACAGAGCCGCGCCACGGGATGGGTCAGGCTGAATCCGGCCCACTGCGGACAGGGCTTTGTGGCTAAAAATCATCTTCCGGTTGCATCCATGAGCTTCTGACGGGCGTCAGAGCAGGTTGGGTAAGAGGCATGAAGGTTGTGCCTCTATGTGCTGTTGTGCCGTTCGGCTTATGCCGAGCGGACCGTTCATGCTGTGTGTGAGCATGGGCGTAAAGTGTGCCAAATGCATCATTTATCTCAGAAAGGCATGTTTTCTGATTATTTTTTCGTAACTTTGCCCGGAATAAGAACAGCACATCAATGAAATGGGATGAGGTGATAGCGCAACAGGAAGCCAAGAACAGGCTCAAGCAGTTGGCCGATGAGGGTCGCGTGCCGCAGGCTCTGCTCTTTACGGGAGCCGCGGGCGTGGGCAAGATGGCCCTTGCACTGGCCTTTGCCTCCTATCTGCTGGGCGAGGACAACGCCTCGTTTACGGGCAATCGTGTGAATGCTGCCGCCATGTTGCGCAACCTGGAGCACCCCGACCTGCACTTCTCTTTTCCCACCATCAAGACACCCGGCATGGGTTCTGACCATGTTCCGGAGAGCGATGACTTTGCCAAGCAATGGCATGAGCTGCTCCGCACAGGGCCATACTTCACTCTTGAGCAATGGATGAGCATGATGGGCGCTGCCAATCAGCAGGCCATCATCACCGTGCGTGAGAGCGATGCCCTGCTGCACAAGCTGTCTCTGAAGTCGAGTCAGGGCGGATATAAGGTGAGCATCATCTGGTTGCCCGAGCGTATGAACATAGCTTGCGCCAACAAAATGCTCAAGCTGTTGGAGGAACCGCCCAGTCAGACCGTCTTCTTGCTGGTGAGCGAGCAGCCTGAGCTGTTGCTTGAGACCATCAGGAGCAGGACGCAGCGCTTTGAAGTGAAGCGCATACCCGAGCAAGATATCTGTCGCGAGCTGGTGAGCCGGCGCGCCATAGACGAGCAGGCAGCCACCCGCGTGGCACATATAGCCCGTGGCTCGTGGACGGCAGCCCTGGGCACGCTGGCAGCCGGCAATGAGAACAGAACCTTTCTTGACCTCTTCAAGGAGCTGATGAGGCTGTGCTATAAGCGCGACGTGTTGCAGCTGAAGCGGTGGAGTGATGCCGTGTCAGAGTTCGGACGTGAGAAGCAACGCCGCATGCTGGCCTACTTCATGCAGATGATTCGTGAGAGCTTTGTCTACAACTTCCATAAAAGGGAGCTTGTGTACATGACAATAGAGGAGGAAGGCTTTGCACGCAACTTCGCTCCTTTCATCAACGAGCACAACATCATAGGCATCAACCACTTGCTGGAGCGTGCCTATCGTGACATCGGACAAAACGCCAACGCCCCCATGGTGTTCTTCGACGTGGCGCTGAAGCTCATTGTGCTGTTGCTGAGCAAGTGAGTTTTTTAAGACATATATATTATCCGGCCACTCTCCCGGCGACTGTGGCCTAATGACTGACAATAAGAAATGGATTTTAAAAATATGAAGTTCACCCTTTGGCAAGGCTGCTGCCGCGGTCTCTCGGCAAAGGGATGCGGCAGGCAGGACAGACAGCTCAACACATACGACTGGCTGGCCGACGTGCCGGGAAACAGCGAATCGACCGACTTGGTTGAGGTGCAATTCAAGAATACCCGCAAGGGCTACTATCATAACGTGAACCATCTGGACCTGCAAAAAGGCGACATCGTGGCCGTGGAGGCTAGTCCGGGGCATGACATCGGCGTGGTTACGCTGACGGGACAGCTGGTGAAGTTGCAGCTGAAAAAGGCTAATCTGAAGAGTGCCGACGATATTAAGCGCATCTACCGCAAGGCCAAGGATGTGGACATGGCTAAATATAAGGAGGCCAAGGCCCGTGAGCACGACACCATGATACGCTCGCGGCAGATAGCCAAGGGCCTGGGCTTGCAGATGAAGATAGGCGACGTGGAGTATCAAGGCGACGGCAACAAGGCCATCTTCTATTATATAGCCGACGAAAGGGTAGACTTCAGACAGCTCATCAAGGACCTTGCGGCCGCTTTCCATGTGCGCATAGAGATGAAGCAGATAGGTGCCAGGCAAGAGGCCGGCCGCATTGGCGGTACAGGACCTTGCGGAAGGGAGCTGTGCTGTGCCACGTGGATGAAGAATTTCTCCAGCGTGAGCACCAATGCCGCGCGCATTCAGGAAATCAGCCTGAACCCCACCAAGCTCGCAGGTATGTGCGCCAAGCTGAAGTGCTGCCTGAACTATGAGGTGGATGACTATATGGAGGCTATGCGAAGCATACCGAGCAAGGACGTGATATTGCAGACGCAGGACGCCGACTATCACCTCTTTAAGAAAGATATACTCACCGGTCAGCTCACATATTCAACCGATAAGAATCTGGCGGCCAATCTGGAGACCATCTCGGCGAGTCGGGCGCATGACATCATCGTGATGAACCAGCATGGTGAGAAGCCTCTCTCGCTGATGGACAACGGTAAGGTGAAGGAACCCAAGAAGCCCATCGATTTGCTGGAGGGTGCCGACATCAGCCGCTTTGACAAGGCAAAGCGCCGCAAGAAAAACAAGCCCAAGCCCAAGGCCCAAGGCCAGAAAGCTGACAAGCAGGAGCGCAGGCCCAATGCCAACCGGAACAAGCAGAGACGTCAACCCACCGATAAGACAAAGGGACAAGGCAATGCGCAGTAGGCTGTTTACTTTGTTCTTCGCGCTTGCAGCTCTGATGCTGCTGGCCTGTTGTGACGACGGTAGGGTGTATGACAGGTATGCCGACGTGCATGTAGAGGGCTGGCGGAGTGCCGACACGCTGGTGTTTAACATCCCTAAGCAGCAGCCGGGGCGCTATAGGCTGGACGTGGGATTGCGTTATACCACCGACTTCCCGTTCAAGAGTCTGTACATCGGCGTAGATAGAACCCTCTTGGGCAAGAAGCACACCCTGCATGAGATGCTCAACTTGCCGCTCCTAGACGATGACGGCCATATGTTGGGCGATGAGGGAGTGAGCAACTGCGTGATAAATTTTCATGTGTCTGAAGTGAACTTGCAGCAAACCGACAGTCTGCGCATAACCATCCATCACCTCATGCAGCGCGACCCTATGCCCGGCATAACAGGTGTTGAGGTGAAGTTGTGCAGGGTGGGGTAGGCTGCGTGCTTTAAGCTATACTATATAATAAGGTGTGTCTGGCAGTTGCAGGCACACCTTGTCTTTATTATCACATAGTGAGAGGCCCTTTGGCGGGGTGCCAAGGTCTGCCCGAAGTAAAGGCATAACTTGTCCTTAATCCACTTCTTACATGGTGTGAGTGGTGTCCGATTAGCCTGACACGGTATTTGAAGACCTTAAAACCGGCTTGGAGCTATGCGTCGATGAGAGTAGAATGATGGGCTCTGTCCGTCAGAAGATGATGAAGCACACCATTGTGAGCACAAAGACGATAGGGATGAGAGGGCATAGACTTTGCACGGAGCGTACATGCAGTATGCTTTTAAAGCATTTGCCCACGGTCCAGGCAATGAAAACTCCCAACAAACAGCCCATAATGACATCGCCGGGGAAGTGCACGCCGAGGTAAATGCGCGAATAGCAAGTCATTATGGCAAAGAGCAAGAACACCAAGCGCATGATGCGATGGCTGAAAAGCCAAAACAACCACGTCACAAGCCCCGTGACGTTGGCTGCATGACTTGAAACGAAACCATAATTTCCGCCCCGATAGTTGTTAACATAATGTAGCATATAGCAGATAGATGGGTCGTGTGAGGGACGTAGTCTGGCGAAGAATGGTTTGCAGATGGATGATGAAATCTGGTCGGTGAGCGCCACCGTCAGGCCTATGGCAAGCAGCAATATGCATGTGCCACGCACGTTGCCCCGTTGGGTTTTTGCCACCATAAGAAGGGCCGTAGCTGTAAGTGGTATCCACACGGCCGTGCACGAATAATCATACCAAAATTTGTCCGTAGCAGCCGAACCAGTGAAGTTGAGCATCGCCATGAGATGATGGTCAATTGTGTTGAGCGAATAAATAATGTTGCCCCATTGTGAAGCCACGCTTATCACGAGCCATGTCAGTGTTATTGAACAAATAACAAGCAGCAGGAAGCGCAACAAGAGGTCCCTGCCATTACCATCATACAGATAATAATTAAGATATTTCATGGGCATCCCTTTTTCTTGGCAAATATATTTGGCAATTCTGTATGAAAACTGTAGATAATGCTCAAGACATATTAAAACAGTATAACAAATAAGTTTTTTGTTCAAATTATGTTTTAATTTTGTATATATTTGGGAGTTTCTTTGTTATATCGTCGCTTTTTTGCGTAGAAAGAGCCTTCACAACTCAGTGCTTTTACAGAATAGATGGAGACATGAGTTGTGGTTAGAGCGCGATAGCTGATATCAATAATTGCTTCGTATTTTGCTGTCTGTTTTTTGCTATACGCTACAAGTCACAGATTGGGCGATAGTAAGAAAGATTTATTTGTCCCTTAATATGTAGGTTTCAAAGTCTTTGCAAATGCTGAACTGTGGAAATTGTTGGGCACGATTATTTGGAGATTTAAAGAAAATTTGCCTTGATATAAAATATTTTGGGCTGAAATGTGTTTTATAACGTGGAAAGTTTGTACCTTTGCACCCGAAAATGATGGTTCCGTAGCTCAGTTGGATTAGAGCAACAGCCTTCTAAGCTGTGGGTCCTGGGTTCGAATCCCAGCGGAATCACTTAAAGGGCATCTGATAAGGATGCCTTTTTTGTTGCTTTATACAGTCAAAGCGCTGCTGGGTTTTGGGTTCGAATCCCAGCGGAATCACGCAATGAGCATCCTGTTTGGGATGCTTTTTTTGTTGCTTTAATCTTCAAGTATCTATCTTTTCACTGCCTTGTTGTTCGCTTATACAGTCAAATCGCTGCTGTGTCCTGGGTTCGAATCCCAGCGGAATCACTTAAAGGGCATCTGATAAGGATGCCTTTTTTGTTGCTTTAATCTTCAAGTATCTATCTTTTCACTGCCTTGTTGTTCGCTTATACAGTCAAATCGCTGCTGTGTCCTGGGTTCGAATCCCAGCGGAATCACTTAAAGGGCATCTGATAAGGATGTCTTTTTTGTTGCTTTAATCTTCAAGTATTTATCTTTTCACTGCCTTGTTGTTCGCTTATACAGTCAAATCGCTGCTGGGTCCTGGGTTCGAATCCCAGCGGAATCACGCAATGGGCATCTGATGAAGATGCCTTTTTTGTTGCTTTATACAGTCAAAGCGCAGCTGGGTTCTGGGTTCGAATCCCAGCGGAATCACTTAAAGGGCATCTGATGAAGATGCCTTTTTTGTTGCTTTAATCTTCAAGCATCTATCTTTTCACTGCCTTGTTGTTCACTTATACAGTCAAAGCGCTGCTGGGTCCTGGGTTCGAATCCCAGCGGAATCACTTAAAGGGCATCTGATGAAGATGCCTTTTTTGTTGCTTTAATCTTCAAGTATCTATCTTTTCACTGCCTTGTTGTTCGCTTATACAGTCAAAGCGCTGCTGTGTCCTGGGTTCGAATCCCAGCGGAATCACGCAATGAGCATCCTATTTGGGATGCTTTTTTTGTTGCTTTATACAGTCAAAGCGCTGCTGGGTCCTGGGTTCAAATCCCAGCGGAATCACTTAAAGGGCATCTGATGAAGATGCCTTTTTTGTTGCTTTATACAGTCAAAGCGCTGCTGGGTCCTGGGTTCGAATCCCAGCGGAATCACTTAAAGGGCATCTGATAAGGATGCCTTTTTTGTTGCTTGTACAGTCAAAGCGCTGCTGGGTCCTGGGTTCGAATCCCAGCGGAATCACGCAAAGGGTATCTGAACAAGATCCCTTTTTTTGTTGCTTATACAGTCAAAGCGCTGCTGAGTCCTGGGTTCGAATCCCAGCGGAATCACGCAATGAGCATCCTATTTGGGATGCTTTTTTTGTTGCTTGTACAGTCGAAGCGCTGCTGGGTCCTGGGTTCGAATCCCAGCGGAATAACCTAAAGAGCTTCTAATGAGGGTGTTTTTTTTGTTGTGTTTGCGTGTTTTTTTTAGGTAATATTGCTTCAACCGACATTTCCGCACAACTCTCTAATAACAAAAAAGCCAGAGCAATTATGTTCCAGCTTCTTTTCTCCCCTTGAATATGGCCAATCGGGCTAAAATGGATGTCAAAGGTTAGCACCAAATGTCTAAAAAATAGCAAAAGGTGCATGGAGATATTCACTTCATGCACCTTTTGGGGCTTGCTAAAATGTCTCTTCAAGAGAATGACAGTATTATTAGTGTTTTATCTCCGATGTATATTTCCAAACAAGGCTCTCCGGTCTACAAGGATAATATCTGTCTAATTGCGCACCACTTAAATCGTAAAGGAAGTGTATCAAATATGTTGTGCCATGAAATTCCTTGTCACCATTTTCATGTGTTTCACTCGAATACCAACCTAAATCAGTCTCGGAATATCCAGATTCTTTAAGTCCCATATCTTTTTTTTCAGGGTCAGGGTCAGTAGGATCGATAGTATCATGAGCTCTATAAGAATATAAGGTTTTTGTAACTTTAATGATCTCAACAAAGTAAATGCCACCAGGTAGCCCTGCGCCAATGACAACAGGGCTTGTACTATTATATCTAATCTTTGTTTTATAAGAAGCAATAGACTTATTTGTATAGCCATAACCTACCATAGGTTGATCATCATTTGACCCAGCTATTTCCATTTTTGTATCGTTGTTCTGGAAATCATGATGTCCCCACATTATCGAGTCTGGAATAGCGATGCCATTTTCAGAAGAGTTTTCATTATGCTGTTCTATCTGACAAGAAGGCATGTTGTAAATTTCCTGCTGATCGTCTATGTCTGATGAGCATGAAGAGTTGAGCGATAAAAAGCTCAAAGCACTGACTGTAGTAAGTAAAAAATGTTTCATGTTTTTATTCTTTATCTTAAATAATAATGCCATTCCAGGTCATAAGGCGAACAAGGATAATATATATCTATCTTATTGCCCCTTTGGTCATAGCCTATATAATAAATAATCGTCCAACAGTTGCCAGTTATACCATCTATGGTTTCAATTTCTACACCTCCTGTATAACCTATGATATTCTTTCCCTGAAGGTGTTTGTCCTCTGGAGCAATATACAAGAACCCCATGTGATGTTCTTTAGAAGGAACATACGGAAAAGCGAAGATATGTCTTGTTCTCGTTCGAGGAATATAATTAGAATACATTATTTTCTTCGCAATATAGATGGAATCTGTGGATAACCCATACTTCTTACACCAATCGCCAAGCCTTACCTTATACCAGTAACGGGCGGCCATCGTGTCAACATAACGATAAAGAGTCTCCTTCTGAACATAAGAATCCAAATCGCTTGGGATGTCAGGAATGACAGAATCCACCTTTAAATAGATAAGGGTGTCTTTCCTGACCTTAATCGGGCCGCTGTTCGTAGATATAAATTCATATTTAGATTCATAGTCCGTGTCATCTTTCGTACAACTTCCAACTACACAAAACAATACAGCCATGAACAAAGTGAGCAAGCCGTTTCTGAATAATTTAATGACAAATTTGATGTTATTATCCATGTGGTTCTGTTATTTTTTTGCAAATATAGGCATAAAATCGCATTTAATTGAAGATGTTTTATAGTTGTTTGTTCGCAAAAGAGAAAAAAGCTGACCTATATCAATTAGTGCTTACAAACAGTAGCTAATTGATCAGCATACGGTATCAAGCAAAAAGTGGCATAAGGATAAAGTATGTTATTCCAGCTGCTTGGCACTGTCAAAGCGCTGCTGGCTCTGGCGGAATCACCCTGAGACATCAGTGATAGAAGCTTTTCTTTGTTGCTTTGTACTGTCAAAGCGCTGCCGGGCTTTGGACGCGAATGCCGTCCTATCCCGACTTTATTGCTAGAGGGATGTCCTTCAGGGTGTTACTTTTTTGTTGCTAATATCCCTCTGTCTCTGTGCTAAATGCCGTCTTCATCATCGTTTCTGTCATGGCTGCAGGTGCTTCAGTCTTGCCCTTATCCTATCCATTGCGATATTCACTCGGACTCTGTTTATATTTTCGCTTGAAAAGAGCGGAGAAATAGGAAGCTGTAGCAAAACCTGTTCGTTCGGCTATCTGGTTAATGCTGAGGTCGCTATCACGGAGAAGACGAGCGGCTTTCTGCAATTTGTATATGCGGAAGAATGATCCAGGTGTCTCTCCCGTAAGAGTTTTCAGCTTATAATTGAACTTTGCAGGACTGATAAGCAGCTCGCGTGCGAGTATTGTTACACGAAGGTCCGACTCAGCCAGGTGCTTGTCCATGAGCTTGTATACCTCATCGAGGAAGCGGCGGTCGGCTTGGCTCATTCCGTCGGTTGCCAGGGCAGGCGTTCGCCCTATCATTTGTGCAGCCTGCTTCATGCGCTGGCTGTTGTGAAGAAGCGACGCCACCACTGTACGCAAGTATTGACCATCAAAAGGTTTTTCTATGCATACGTTGGCTCCGGCCTCTAAGACTGCTGTCTGTAAGCCTATATTCGTTTTGCCTACGAACATGGCAACTGGCACGAATGCCCACCGTTCTTCCTGGCGTAAGTTGCTGACGAAATCAATTTCTGAGCTTTGGCCAGCTTGTATGTCGGACAAGATTATGTCGGGTGTGGCAATATCCATCTCAGCCCATGCATCCTCGGTATTGTATTTATTGAAGACTATATAGTCGTCTTGAAGTAGACTGCGAATGTACTTTGCTAGTTCTACATCGCTCTCCACGACAAGAATTACCGGCTTCCCACCCAGATTATTCTGAAAAGGATCATCATCGGATGCCGTCAGAGTTCTTTCCTCTTCTTCTATCGCAGGTGATGGACTCTCGTTGTCGGCCGTGAATATCTCATTAGGGTAAGCTGATTCATCTATAGGAAGGACAACATCGAAGGCAACGCCCTTGCCTTCCACATTGCGAACCCTTACCGTGCCATGATGAAGTTCAGCAAGTCGCTTTACATAATAGCGTCCTATACCTGAGCCCCAGCTATAGGAATCGGCCTTATGTGCTTCGGGTAGCTCATAATAGCGTAGAAATACGTCGGCAAGTCTGTCATTAGGAATTTCCTTACCGCTATGCATCACAGTGAGCTTTAGGTAGCGCATTACTGTTGATGGTGGTAAAGATGTGGGGTTAGAGACCTCAGAACTGTCGATAATCGAGGCTGAAAAGTCTATCAGTCCGTTCTCTTCAGTATGGTTTATAGCATCAGTGAAAAGATTGCCAAGTATTTTTTCCAGCTTATCATTGTCGAGCCAGCCAAATACGTTGCCTTTTAGGCCAGACGTCTCCACTGAGATATGCTTATAGTTGGCTCCTTCGCTAAGTGTATCGGCGAGCTTCCTGAGCCGTTCCATCACATCCGTCTGTGCCACACTCAGTCGGAGAGCATCTTTTTCCAGTGCATTAAAGTCGAGCATCTGGTCAGTGAATCGAAGCATACTTTTTACGCCACGAGTAATTACAGATAGCAAACGGCGAGTCTCCCGAGGGAGTGTCTTGTCGTTGTTGATAGTCGACAGAGGACCATATATTAAGGTAAGAGGGTTGCGGAACTCGTGAGAAATATTGGCAAAGAAGCTCCGGTTCATCTCATCCGATTGCTCTATGCGTTGTTTCTCACTCTTTTCCTGCTCCAGTTGCAGCCGGTTGGTGCGTATCTTAAGGTAAAGGCGGTTGATATAGACTACCAAAGCCAAAACGAGGAAAACGTATAGCGCGACGGCAGGAGTAGAGGCGGCAGGTGCTGGCTTTACACGGATGATAAGGCTTCGCTCGCCAAGCACACTGCCGTGAGGTGCCTGCAAAACTCTCAGATGGAAATGATAGGTGCCTGCAGGCAGGTTGGCATAGGTTATAAAGCCCGGCTGTTGGCGGGTTGTCCACCGATCATCGTAACCCATCATCTTATATTGGTATACCACTTGCATACAGCTTTCATAGCCTGCCCCCGAGAATGCTATACTCAGATGGTCGTCGCGATGGTTCAGAACTATTTTTTGTCGTCCCGACATCATAGTGCTATCCATAACAACACTATAGCGCTTCTCGCCTCTCATCGTATATAGTCCGGAAATATAAAGGCTCGGTGCCTGCTTTTGGGAGGTTATCTGTCTTGGTACAGCCACGCAACCATAAGCAGAACCGAGCCAACAGTCGCCGCCGACAAGGGCAATGCTGTTGGCACTATAGAGCTCGTAAGGCTTGCCCTTTGAAAGTGTTATGTCGTAGAGCCGAGTTTCGCCTGATGAAATGTTGACTATGCCCATGCCCAGGCGCGTACTTATGAGAAGGTGCTGACCATAAGCAGCCATGCTCATCACGTGCAAGCCTGCTGTAGAAGGGTAAGGGCGGAGCTGTCGCGTTGAAAGATCAAGACTGAATAAACCGTCGCCATTGGTACCTATCCACACCTTTTTGCCCGTCTTGACGATAGCCATAGGCATTCCGCCCCTTTCTGTGCTACCGCTAATGGGTATTTTCTCCAGTTTGCCGTTCCTCGCATCATAGACATAGAAGTGCAGGCCACGTGTAATGATGAGCACACGAAGAGGGTTCAAAAGGAGAAGTCTGGAATCGTTGCCGAAACTTTCGTCGGGCATTTGCACCTTTTTGCTGCTTGCATCATGTCTTATTACTTGAAATCCTTGGTTGGAAGTGACGTATATAAGGCTGTCGTCCATGACACAATCGCCGAGATAGCCATGATTGCGATAGTTGAATCGTGGCACGAGCCTCTTGCCTATGATGTCGGCCAGGACGACACTGCCATGGGTTAGTAGCACTGCCCTGTTTCCGGAAACAACAATCTTACGCAATAGTTGTGTAAAAATCTTGTTCTCCGGGAAAAGTTTGTCCTGTGAAACGACCTGATAGCTACGTTTAGCTACATCATAGCAGAATACGTCCGAATAAGTTCCACACCAGAGCAAGCCGTTGCTGTAGGCGAGGCAAGCTATTCTGTTGCCGGCGGTGAGCTCTGTGAGGGGATTAGTGTTATGTTGCTGAAGTAGAGATCTATAAGGATTTATCACTTCAAAACCACTATTGTAATAGCCAATCCAAAGATTGTGACTTGCGTCGCGGTAAATGTTAGTAACCTGATGAATATCAGACTCACCAAGTGAGGCAGCCGCACGAAGAGCCTTTGTGCGTGTATCGGTCATGAGCCATTGCGTATGTGTCTTCAGCACTATGGTATGATCATCGTAAGTTGCAATGTAGGTAATGGGCTCTTTTATCGTCTCTGTCGGTCGGTATATCTTGCCTGTATGTAAATCTATACCGGTAAATTTGTTCTCTTGTGTCACCCACATCTTATTATCTGTGGTCTGAACGGAAAAGCAAACCATTCCTTTTTGGCCGGTAGTGATGGTCCTTATAGTGTGATAGAGACTGTCTGTCTGTCGGATGTTGCATGGATCTATAAGCCAAAGCTCACCTCGTTCACCGGCGCAAATGCTCAAATAAGACCGCGTATGATAGATGAGATGCATACGATTGGACTGAGCATCAACCTGAAAGACGTTGCTCGAAGTTCCTATCGTACCCGATTTGGCAATAATTCGGCCATCAGACAGTTGCACAATTTCACGGACATCATTGTCCTCACCCTTGTCAGGATGAAAGCGGCGGAAACGACCATTGCCGTCATAGAGGGCCAAACCGTGGTGCGTTCCTATCCAAATTCGGTTCTGCCGGTCACGGAAAAGCTTTAGTATACTGTTGTCGGGAATGGTCGTAGTATCGTTGTTGTTAAAATAGAAAGAGGTGAACGACTGCCCGTCATACACGTTTAGCCCGTATGAGGTTCCTATCCACATGCGGCCGTCGAAGTTTTGAACGAAAGTTTTCACTTCATCTGATGAGAGAATGGCCGAAGTCTCCATTCTTCCATCCAGAGCTATCAGTTTGTTTTCTTTTGTACATGATGCCAGAAGCACTGCAAGTGTGCACAAAATAGAGTACAGTATCTTTCTCATCGGTTATTAGTTTGTCGTTCCAAAGATACATATAAAAAGGCAATAAACAAATGTTTTTGATGAAAATCGCTATTTTTTAGTGAAAAACTATATGCATTTTATTGATTCATCCTATATCGAATAATGAAAAACGACAGAAATTATTGATTTTTACATCTACTTTTGCAGCGTCAAAACCTAACATCGGTTAAAATACAAAAACCTAAATATGAAGAAAAAGTTATTATCAAACAATCTGTTCAATAGAACCGTTTCTAAAGCAGTAATGATGTTATTGCTTATCACACAGTCTGCCTTTACAGTTGAGGCTGCAACAAATGAATCCATCAAGTTGGCAACTCCCGTTCTCAAAGTAACCGGAGGCAAAATATCCGGATGCTCTGGTGAAGACTCACACGTTCTTATATATAAGGGTATTCCTTATGCTGCTGCTCCTATAGGTGACCTGAGATGGAAACGTCCCCAGCCAGTTAAGGCATGGCAGGGAACACGTCTTTGCAACACATTTTCCGCAATGGCCTTTCAACGCGAACGTGACATGACATCATTTTATGGCAAGGAGTTTCATGATCCACAGAGTGAGCCTCAGCGCAGTGAGGACTGTCTCTACCTTAATGTATGGACTCCGAGAAGCGCTGCAGGCAACACCAAGGCCAAACTTCCTGTTGTGATGTGGATTCACGGCGGCGCTTATATGAGCGGGTTCGGCTTCGAGAAGGAAATGGACGGCGAAGCATGGGCCAAGCGTGGCGTTATTCTCGTAACAATCAACTACCGACTGAACGTTTTCGGATTCCTTGCTCACCCTGCCCTTTCTGCAGAAAACAAGGAAGGACTGTCGGGCAACTATGGGCTATATGACCAAATAGCAGCCTTGCAATGGGTTGTAAACAACATCGCTCAGTTTGGCGGTGACCCGAAAAACATCACTGTTGCCGGTCAAAGCGCCGGAGCAGGGAGTGTGAAAAATCTTGTTACCAGTCCGCTTTGCAAGGGACTCATCAGCAAGGCCATCATCCAGAGTGGCGGTGGTATGGGAGAGTTTATTTCAACAGAATTCAGTAAAGACAAGCTTGAGAAGCTTGGCAACCAGATGATGGATCAGCTTCAGGCTCATACCGCTAAAGAGATGCGAGCCTTAAGTGCAGAAAAAGTGCTGGGAGCACTCATGCCGTTCATGCGTCAGGCAAAGGCCGGGCTTTTCACTGCGCCTTACATTGACGGTGTAGCCCTGAAAGAAGACTTCACATCTGCCGTAAAGGACAACTCTATTGCAGACATTCCTTATCTTATAGGTAGCAATGCCAATGACATAATGCCGATGGACAAGGCTATAACCGACTTTGCCGCGGCTCGTGACTCGCTCTCCAAGCGTCCTGTCTACGTCTATCACTTCGACAGAGCTCTTCCCGGTGACACCGCAGGAGCCTTTCATTCAGCAGAGATGTGGTACACCTTCCACACGCTGAAGCGCAGTTGGCGTCCGTTTACCCAGGCTGACTATGAGCTTTCTGACCGTATGGTAACCTACTGGACCAACTTCATCAAGTACGGAAGTCCTGACGGAGACAAAACGTGGAAGCCTTGCACTCGTAAGAATCCTTATATAGAAGTTCTTCAGATAAAGAAATAATACCTATCCTAACTAAATATTATTCATAGCAACTATAATTATCAACAATAACTAATTTTCTATCATAACGATGAACATCAAGAAACAAAGCACCATCACCGTATCACTACTGTGCGGAATGCTCTTGAGCTCCACAGCCTTATCTGCTCAGGAGGTTATCAAGAAAGACAGTGTGGCCAACGACAAAGAGGTGAAAAACCGTAACGTCATGCTCAATGCTTCCAGTGCCGACCAACCACGTCAGATCAGTATCGGTCTGCCTGCAGCCACCACAGGTGCAACCATCTTCGAGGATGGTCTGCCCGTATCCTACAATCCTTGGCCTGACATTCCTTACCTTAGTTGGACAGGTGGCAACGGCTACTCCCGTATCCGTGTGATGAGCCTTGGCGAGGCAGCCCTTCAGTACGGTGGTATAGCCTATGCGGTGAACAGCTTTACTGCTGATGCAGGAAAGCAACTCGGTGGTAAGTTAACTTATCAGCTCAACAACTACGGTCGTCAGGTATTCGACGGAGTAGTTTCCGGACCTCTGGGCAAAGGTTGGGGACTGATGGTCAACACACGCCAGATTTGGGACCCTGGAACATCCAAGATTACAGCAGCAAGCCTGCAGAGAAGAGTTCAGGCTTATCGTTTCAAACTTTCTAAGAGTTTCGCAAAAGGCCGTGGAAATATGAGCCTCCTCTATCAGTTTACCAGCAACACCAGCAACACTTCAACAGCATCTCCGTTCATATTTGTAGGTGACGGAAGCGTGAAGAAATATAATGGCATCGACTTTGGCACTGATCCTTATTTTCCTCAGGAAGCCAACACCATATCTTATCGTGATGATGAGACCGGAAAGATTATTACCAAGAGTTGGAGGGACGGCGGTAGCACAAGGAATAACCAGATAACCTACAACTTTAATTACCGCTTCCGTAACGGCATGAAATTCGACTTTACAAGCCGTGCCAAGTTCGGAAACGTTAACCAAGCCTTAAGCCAGGCCACTGGCATATCAAAGAACTCCGGCCGCTATTTCTACGCCGATGGAACCCCATATACCGGCGATTATGTTCAGAACCGTTATCTCATGGTCGTGCCGGGCTTCGAGCGTACGTGGTTTAATACAGCCATGCTCTCGGGTAAGAGCAAGAATGCTGCGCATAACTGGCGCATAGGACTCAATATCTGGTACAACCGTGCGGGAACCAAACAGGCCAGTACCAACTCTGCGCATGAGGTAGCCAAGGACCCACATCTTTTATACGTAAAAGATTCTAATGGTCTGCTTCAGTCGGCCACCGGTCTGAATGCCTATGGTGGTGCCTATTATAACACCCATGACAGCAAGTTCGCCCTCATTCTTAGTGATGACTGGAAGGTAAACAAGCGCCTTAACCTTAATGCAGGTGTTCGTTTGGAGTACAACACCTATGCTGGTAAGAGTGCTACAACTATGAACGGCAAGGAGAATCCTCGTATCAATAACTGGTGGGTGGGAGCAAATCCTAACGGTGGTATCACCCATTTCCATGGCGACTGGCTGAATCCCTCAGCTACATTCAATTTCCGCTATTCCATTCTTAAAGGATTCGGTCTTACCGGAGAGTATGTTTTTGTAATGCAGCGCACCGTTCCAAAGGACTATTCTGGCGCTGCTATGCCAAGAATGAAACCAGTTGACATCAATGCAGCCCACGGAGGTATCTTCTGGAACAATAAGTGGATATCTCTTACATCGCAGCTTTCCTATGTTAGCAGTACTAACTATAAGACTCGCAGCAGCTTCTATCATCAGCTTCAGAACGACGCAACCGATGGCTCCGGCCTGCTTAAAGGCGACGAGCAATCGGTTACCATCACCACCAACTACGATGTTCACACCATCGGTTGGACCACCGATTTCGTACTTACCCCATTCCGAGGATTTGCCCTTCACGGACTTCTCACTCTGCAGAAGCCTACTTACCAGAACCTCGATATCAGCGCTACCTTTGCTGATGGTGTAACCGATCACGCCGATGTAAGCGGTAAAGTTGTAACAGCAATGTCAAAAGTGCTCATTGAGCTCGACCCAAGCTATAACTACAAGAAGTGGTCTGTCGGTCTTAACTTCCGCTACTTCGGCAAGCAGTACATCAACAAGACCAACACGCTTTACTTTAATGGTCATTGGGAAACCTTTGGCAATATCCGTTATCAGCTTAATAAGAAAATTAACTTTGCCCTCAACGTGGTTAACTTCCTCAACCAGAACGGAGCCAGCGGTAGCATAAGTTCAGCCGATCTTGTCACCGATCCGTCGAAGTATAAGAACTATCTCATGGCAGGTTCATACATCCGCCCCTTTGAAGTAAGTCTTTCCACAACCATTAATTTCTAAAAATAAGCAACAAGATGAAAAGAAAAAACATACTATTAGGTTTCGCCCTGCTCTTCGGCGCAGCCCTGCCTTTTACAGCCGGCGCTAAAGATGTAACTAACATCAACCAGGGATGGGGCTTCAAACAGGCCGCCCTCATTCCTTGGGGAGTATATCCCAATATCCGCATCCAGAAATGTGACACTGTTGTCAACCTCCCTAACACTTGGAACGAAAAGGATTTCATGTCAGACAAGGGCTTCCGCAAAGGCGAAGGCTCTTATGAAAAGAAGATAATGATTCCAGAATCCGACAAGGGTCGCCGCATCTTCATTCATTTCGAAGGTGTAAGCCAGACTGCCAACGTGTTCTGTAACTATAAGAAGGTAGGTGAACACCGCAATGCCTTCACCGCTTTCACCGTGGAGATAACCAATCAGGTGGAATATGGCAAGGAGAACACGATTACCGTGATTTGCGACAACAGCCACCAGCTTGACATTGCCCCCATTTCTGGCGACTTCAACATCTACGGCGGCATCTACCGTGATGTGTGGTTGGAGAAATCGGCTGAGAGTGCCTGCATATCGCCTCTCTTCTACGGTAGCAACGGCGTCATCCTGCATCAGAAGTCGGCCGATGCCAATCAGGCACGCCTTCAGGCTGAGGTTCACCTCTCTACGACAACCGACTATAAAGGCTGTACTGTAGAACTGCAGATAACCGATGCCACAGGAAAGGTTGTCGCATCGCAGCAGACTCCGAACATCTATAACGACAAGTGTGTGATGAATATCGAAGTTCAACATCCTCATCTTTGGCAAGGCACCGCCGATCCCTACCTATATAATGTTGTAGCAGTGCTCAAACGTAACGGTAAGGAGATCGACAGCGTTGAGGATCAGACAGGATTTCGCAGCTATTACATTGATGCCGACAAAGGCTTCTTCCTCAATGGCAAGCATCTCAAGCTTCACGGAGTGTCACGTCATCAGGAGTGGGCCGGCTTGGCTACCGCACTCACAACGAAGGAGCACGACACCGACCTGAACCTTATTCAGGATATGGGTGCCAATGCCATCCGTATGGCCCATTATCCTCAGGCCCAGTACATGCTTCAGCAAGCTGACAAGCGTGGTTTTGTTGTTTGGGAAGAGATACCATTCGTAAGCAATTACATCCCTTCAGAGTCGTTCGACAATAATCTCCGCGAAGATCTCCGTGAGATGATTTATCAGAACATTAACCACCCCTCAGTGTGCTTCTGGGGAATCTTCAATGAGGTAAGCGGCGGACAGAACAAGATAGCTGCCGAGCTCAACGACATGGTTCATCAGATAGATCCTTCTCGTGTTAGCACATCGGCTACATGCTTTGAGGGCGACTTCAACTTCATATCCGATGTGCTTGGCTGGAACAAATACTTTGGCTGGTATAATGGCAAGGACACCGATCTTGGCCCGTTCCTCGACGAGTGGCACAAGGCACATCCTTATACAAAGATAGGCGTATCAGAGTACGGCGCAGGCTCTGGCCTTCATCAGCATCGCGCTCAAGCCAAGACAGGCGGAGGCTATCGTGATGCCACAAGCCGCTTCCATCCCATGGAGAATCAGACGGCCGTGCACCACAATGCCCTTCTCGACATTCAGAAGCGCGACTACGTGTGGGGCTCCTTCATTTGGAACATGTTCGACTTTGGCTCTTCTATGCGTACCGAGGGCGAGTTCAACAACCTCAACGATAAAGGTCTTGTGAGCCACGACCGCAAAGTGAAGAAAGATGCTTTCTATTTCTATCGTGCCAACTGGAACCAGACCAGTCCTACCACTTTCCTCTGCTCAAAGGGCTACACCGATCGTAAGGAAGATGTTACCGACATCATTGGTTTCGTGAGCGATGGCAGTGCCACCCTCTATCTGAACGGAAAGAAAATAGGTACACAGAAAGCCGATGAGGTGCACACCGTAAGCTGGAAGAACGTCCGTCTTCAGAAAGGCAAGAACGAGGTGGTTCTCAAGTCGGCCCACGGGCAAGACAGAGCTACTTGGAATGTAAATCTATAGAACTCGCTTCTTCGTTTTTAGATAGATGACAGGTTTATAGGAAGACAGGGGGCATGAATATGCTGCCTGCCTTCCAACAACTTTTCAAGAAAACATCATAAAGATAGCAATTAATAAAAATATACAATGGAAAGAACATGGAGATGGTTTGGCAAGAACGATAAGATAACTCTTGCACAGCTAAGACAAATAGGCGTCGAGGGCATCGTAACAGCCCTTCATGACGTGCCGCTAGGCGAAGTGTGGACAAGGGCGAAGATACACGAGCTGCGTGAGTATATCGAGAGCTACGGCATGAGATGGAGCGTTGTGGAGAGCCTGCCGGTGGTAGAAACCATTAAATACGGTGGTCCCGACAGAGATTATCAGATAGAGGTGTATAAGGAGTCGCTGCGTAATCTGGCGGCTGAGGGCATTCATTGCATCTGTTACAACTTCATGCCGGTGCTCGACTGGGCACGTACCGACCTTCTGCACAAGAATCCCAACGGATCAACCAACCTTTACTTCAACTACGCTGAGTTTGCTTATTTCGACATTTACATCCTCAAGCGCAAAGGAGCACGTGAGGAATGGGCTGCCTTCAAATTCCCGGAAGGGTGGGGCGTAGGCCGCGACGTCCTCGCAGAGTGTGATAAGCTGGCTGAGACCATGACCCCTGAGAAGGACCATCAGCTGGTGGAGAATATCGTTATAAAGACGCAGGGCTTCGTTTCCGGCAACTTCAGTGAGAACGACGAAGCACCCGTTGAGAAGTTCCGCGAGTTTCTCAACCTTTACAAAGGAATAGATAAGGCCAGGCTGCGCGCCAACATGAAGTACTTTCTTGAGGCTATCATGCCCGTTTGCGATGAGTGCGACATGAATATGTGCGTACACCCCGACGATCCTCCTATCGAGATTCTCGGACTTCCCCGCATCGTGCGCACGGAAGAGGATATACAATGGTTGCTCGATGCTGTGCCCAACAAGCATAACGGATTAACATTCTGTGCCGGATCGCTCAGCGCCGGTGCATATAATCATGTAGTAGACATGGCAAGCAAATTTGCTTCACGCACCCACTTCGTACATCTGCGCAGCTGTCATATCTTTCCCAACGGCGACTTCACAGAGGCTTCGCACCTCGGTGGCCGCGCCGATATTATAGAACTGTGCCGCATCTTCGAGAAGGTTAATCCTCAACTGCCTATGCGCGTGGATCATGGCATGACCTTCACCGACAAGTCGGGCGGCATCATGGATGAGTCAAATCACGGACACAACGCAGGCTACACCCTCTTGGGCCGCATGTTCGCCATGGGACAGGTGCAGGGAATACTTGCCACCGTAGACCGTGAACTGGGTATCGAATACAAGCAGCCGGGATTCTTCGACTAATTGTCATCATAAAAACAAGAAACATCATGAAACTACTGGATATATTAAACAACGGCTATAACTCGTCTGAATGGGAGGCCAAGGGCTATGACCTCCCAAAATATGATATAAAAACACTGAGAAAGAAAACCTTTGAACACCCCACATGGGTACACTTCGGCGGTGGCAATATCTTCCGTGCCTTCCCGGCCTCGCTTCTCAACGACTTGCTTAATACAGGCAAGTATGACCGGGGCGTCATCGTTGCCGAGACCTTCGACTATGAGGTTATAGACAAGGCTTACCGCCCCTTTGACAATCTTTCTTTGCTCGTCAGTCTGAAGGCCGATGGGAGTGTCGATAAGAAAGTCATCGCCAGTGTCACGGAATCGCTGAAGGCTGACCCACAGTTTGACGACTGGAACAGACTTACTCAGATTTTTCGCAATCCCTCGCTACAGATGGTATCCTTCACCATCACCGAGAAAGGCTATTCATACAACGATGCCGACCTCAATCGCGGCCTCTCACCAGTCTTCGCGTTGGGCAAGGTCACGGCTCTGCTCTATGAGCGCTTCAAGGCAGGACGGCTGCCCCTCACCGTTCAGTCTATGGACAACTGCTCTCACAATGGCAGCAAGGTGCAGGCCGGTGTCTTTGCATACGCCGAGCGGTGGGTTAGGGACGGACTTGTGCCGCAGGATTTCCTCGACTATATAAAGGATGAAACGAAGATAACCTTCCCATGGTCGATGATCGACAAGATTACGCCGCGTCCGCACGAAAAGGTGAAGGAGCTCTTGGTACAGGATGGTTTTGAGGACAACAACTATATCGAGACCTCGCGCCACACCTTCACCGCGCCGTTCGTCAACTCTGAAGAAACACAGTATCTCGTAGTAGAAGACCATTATACCAACGGTCGTCCTCCTCTCAACTTGGGTGGAGTTATCTATACCTCAAGGGAGATAGTAGATAAGGTAGAGACTATGAAGGTTACCACTTGTCTCAATCCGCTCCACACTGCCATGGCTATCTTCGGCTGTCTGCTGGGCTATGATCTCATCTCGGCTGAGATTGCCGATAGCGACATCCGTGCCTTGGTACAGAAAACGGGATATATTGAGGCAATGCCGGTGGTGACCGATCCCGGAATCCTCAATCCTTACGAGTTCATTGGGGCTTTCATCAACAAGCGATTACCTAATCCGTTCATGCCCGACACTCCTCAGCGCATAGCCATGGACACCAGTCAGAAGCTTGCCATACGCTTTGGTGAGACCATTAAGAAGTACCTCTCTCGCGGTCTCGACACAGGTAATCTCGTGCTCATTCCACTCATTCTGGCTGCTTATGCCCGCTATCTGAAGGGCATTCAGGACGACGGCACTCCTTTTGAACCTTCACCCGATCCGCTTTTGAAGGAGCTTCAGAACATTGTGGCTCCACTGACTATCGGCAAGCCCGACCAAGATTTCAGTTGTCTTGAGAAACTTTATAGACGCAAGGATGTTTTCGGACTAGATCTCTACGAGGCCGGGTTCGGCAACCGTATAGAACACATGGTCAGAGAACTCTTCAAAGGCGATGGCTCTGTCAGGGCAACGCTACATAAGTATGTCACCGAGAGGTGAATGCTGTCTTGAGGCCTTAAGCTATCGTACATGGCTGTTCTCGGCATGTGGAAAATATGATGGCGCTTGATGGGCAGCTGAGCGATGGGCGCAATAAAGCCGCATGGCTGAATCTTCGACCTGGTTCTAGCGTTCAATAAGTCTATTTTGAAGTGACTGCTTTTGTGGTTTGGTTTTTTAAGAGTTAATTTTAGGCAAAGCTTTCCGTAACTTGAAAGCTTTGCCTATCTAAATGCTTATTAGCGCAACTTCTTGTATCGGTGGTTCACCTATGCCGATCAGTCGGTTACCTTTCCTTTGGTCACTGCATATTTGCCGCCACCTGTGAGGCAGAGAACGGCGGCTCCCAGCAGATAGAGCATGGGCAGCTCTATAGCCCAGCCTCCCGTTGTCGGGTCTACAGTAAAGAGCACGGGCAGATGAGCCATAAGGATAGCTACTGCCATGTTGCCCACCATGATGACAGAGGCTACCCTCGTCCAGGCACCAATGACGATCAATATGGAGGCTAAGAGCTCAGCAGCCAATGAGAAGTATGCTATAAAGCCTGGAAGTCCCATGCCGGCCAGCATACCTTGAATGCCTGCCACGCCATAGATGAGTTTGTGTACACCGTGAAACAACATCAAACCGCCTACTGTGAGACGGAGCAACAACAACCCTAAGTCGTTGTTGCGAAATAAGTCTTTGTTCATATTCTTAATCATAAAAAGTATATTATCTCACCATCCTTGATGGTGCATATATGGGAACTGTTGCTCCCGATGGGCACAAAATTACGATAAAGTTCATAGAAGAAGTTTCTTCTTGCACTTAATAAATGCAAAAATAAGATGCTATCTTGATATAGCAAACATAGAACAACTATAATCACCGGCCCAAAAGAGGTGTGCAGCGGCTTGGCTTTAGCCTTTTCCATGCACAAGTGTGGCACAGATGAGACGGCAGCAAAGTGCAACTCATTACTCGCCTCCTTAGCAAAGGGGCAGGAGAAAGCTCCCTCACAGCAGTTGTCAAGTGTGCAAAATTGTTATCTCAACCTCTTCTTCACAACCTTTGGGTAGGCAAAAATAGCAAGTGCATAGCCGATATAAAATGAACTTATTAAATGGGACGGTACTAGGAAACGAGGGTTAGTTATATGGTTCATCCGACAAATCGTGTGATTTTGTCATTATGCAAATTGAAAAGTCTTAACCCAACTTGCAGCCTATATGCGTATAACTCTTTGATTCTCAAGTGTCGTTTTTTTTGAGTTCAGAAAAATGTACCACACAAATTTTTCGCCTTCGCTTTAAGGGAGGAGAGGTCAAGTCGAGTTTCTTGTACAAATCAGAGAGTTGTTTCTCGGGCTCTGTGCACTGCTGTACCTCAATCTGGTTACCGTCGATCCGCTTTGCGATAGTACTTACGACTGTCTGTGTACCGGCTATTCTCATTACTTCCTGCCATGCTATTCTGCTTCCCTTCTGTTGACAAACTTTAAGAGTTCGGCATGTCGTCCCCTTCCATTTCTCAACGAGAATTGAGTCCAGTTCGTATTCAATGCCATTTATCTCCACACACTTCCATCCTCTCAATGCGAATATATCGTTATATATTGACTGACAGCGGTTTATACGTATGTAATAAAGCTTGCTATGCCAGGCAACGGTCTTGACTATTTCCTCAGAGCATGAGCCTCCACAGAAATACACGCACATGAGAGAACGTATAATCTCGCTATAATCGTATCCAATAGAGACAGACCTCTTTCCAAGAGTTCCGTCGATGATATGCGACAGATGACGCTCAAAAAGCTCCATAACGTGAAAAATTCCTCC
>CABVAZ010000033.1:0-32091 GCA_902496445.1 uncultured Prevotella sp.
ACGCTATTGGATAAAATGATAAAGAAAATTCTGCTGTAAAGCAGATCAGTAAACTTTCACTGAGAGTGTAAAGCTCTTCAGAAAACAAGAAAAAAATTGTACACCAATTCAGTAATAATTAACCAAACAGTGTGAAGTAATATCAGGCCTAGTCACCTTGCATCCGGCGCAAGCCTTCCTGACTTCTAAAAGCGCCCATTTTATCGTACGAAAAGGCCTATTTGAGCCTTCAAAAAGGCCTATTTTGAAGCGCAAAAAGGCCTATTTTGCAAAGCCGCTTGCAAAGGGTTGATTAGCAATAAGTTATCATCAGCATACGAAAGCAGTCTGATAGTGCCCCACACTGCCTTATACAGCAAAAGCGCATGGCCGCTTGATGATGGGCAGCACATGCGCTTGAGATTCTATTCCAAAAGTTGTCAGACGTCAGTCTTTACGGTTCCAGATGCTCATAATCTTTCGCCTGATAGCCGTCTGGTTCACTATGGTCACCAAGACGAAGAGCACCAGACCCGTGATGAGGGTAGGCAGCATGGTGCCTTCATCCATTTGAGGATATAGGGTAAAGACGATGTCCATGTAATACTCGCGCACAAACCACAGCACAACAACTGCAATGAGCAGCACGGCCACGTTGAGGCAGATGGTGAGCAGCTGATATGGCCACGCCACCTTGGCCGGACTGTAGCCTATGAGCAGCAGGTTCTCCAGCTTTGACGAGTTCTTCTGCACCAGCAAGTAGATGCTCAGCATGAGTATATAGAAGCTCAGCACACTGATGACGAGCCCCACCATCATGACAAGCATCACCACCATGCGCAGGAAGTAGGTGGTTTTCTCGGCGTCCAACTGACTGTTCTCTACATCATAACCCTTGTCATCGAGATACTTCGTTACATTCTGGTCGCCCGGATTGCCCACTTCCACAATCATACGCGTGGGGTTCGACTTCTCGCCGGGGGCGTAGGTGGCGTTTGCCCAGTCCATGAATGCCTGCGGAACAAGTATGGTGTTGAGCCTGTTAGAGAAGCCTATGACACGCCCTTTGAAGTTGTTGGCCTTACTGCCTCCGTGTATAAAAAGGCTGAAGTCTATCATGCCCACCAGTCCGTCGCTTATCTTGGGCAGCGAATGGCTTTGCGCGTAGCCGAAGTTATACATATTAATATAGGTACGGGGCAGGATGATGGGCACCGTGTTGTCGCCCTCCTTCCACGTCCAGTTGGCCAGTGGAGTGTCTACAAAGTGGTCGGGCACACTCTCAAGGAATATCTCTGAGTTGAGCACATTCTGCCCGCTCACGCCCATCTTGGCCTCTACCTTGAACTCATTGCCCGTAAACACGCCGGCCTGCTTCACAAAGCGCTGGTGCTTCATGTTCTCTATATCGTCGTTGCTAAAGGCACTTGTGCCTCCGCCGATGGTGCTTCCGGCTCCTATCTTCTTGCTGATGATGAGGTAGTCGGCCTTCATGAACGAGTCTTCTGCCGTAAACACGGGCACAATATCGTTATAGAACTGCACGCCGAGCAGCACGATGAACATGCCAAACATGTTGGCGAAGAAGTAGCCCACAAACTGTGGCACGCTGATATGCTGCCTAAGGAGTTTCCAAACCAGTTTCATAGCCTTATAGTCCTTTCATATTTCAAGTCGATATGCTTGCCGATACTCGTCACAATGACGCCCGCGCCCTGCTCGTGAGCCTCTTCCATCATGATTTCGCCCATGATACGCGAGTTGTTATCGTCCAGATGAGAGATGGGTTCGTCGGCTAAGATAAAGTCAAAGGGCTGCACCAAGGCGCGAATCATGGCCACGCGCTGCTGCTGTCCGAACGACATGCGGCCCACCTTAGCGTCCATCTTGTCGGCAATGCCGAGCCTTTCAAACCACTCTGCTATCTTTTTGTGGTCCTTCCAACCCGTGAGATTGTTCTTGATGTCGATGTTCTCAAGAGCCGTAAGCTCCGGGAAGAGCCTCAACTCTTGAAACAAATGGCTCACGTGGCGCTGACGTATGTCTACCCAGTCGGCCGTTTTATAAGTTCTGATGTTGGTGTCATCAAAGGTCACCTCACCGGTATAGTCGTGCCGGTAGCCTATGATGTAGCTGCAAAAAGTGCTCTTGCCTTTGCCCGAATCGGCCTCGACAAGATAGAGATGTCCCTTTTCGAAGGTGAGATGACTATTCCATACCTCTGAATGCAGGTCTTCCTGATGGGCAAAAACCTGCGGCAGCACCTCGTTGAATGTTATTTTTTCCATTATCTTAATGTTATCCCCCAGAGCGGGGAAGAGTCTTGTTAGTTATCGTTTGCGCCCTACCGCTGCACGTAAACCAGCGTATGAATGTCGCCGAAGAGGGGCTTAAGCATTCCTGACACCACCTGCACGACAGGCTTGCTGCCCTTGTCTACGCCCTGAAGGTTGATGACCGCGCATATCCGGGCGCCCTTCATGATGGCTTGTACGTTGCCATTGAGAGGTTTTGAAGCGGGGTGCAACAAGGCCTGGGCCTGCTCGTCGTTGTTGCCAAGATAGAATTGCAGGTCGTTGGTTACGCCGAAAGTGAAGCTTGTTCCACCTCCCGAGTATCGCCATCGGCGCGGTCCGGCATCGGTGATGCGCCCACCTTTGGGCACCGATTGCTTCCAGTAAGGCACGTCTTTGAGGAAGTTATCTGTGGCAAGTGCCGATGCCCACGCCAGCTGCAGGTTGTCATCACTGAACGAGGGTATGGCAATGGCCATGTCACCCTTGCCACTCTTGATGATGTTATCCAAGTCGATGGCCTGGTTTACGCCCGCCAGCAGAGCCAGAAGGCCCTTGTTCTGCTGCATCATCTTGAGCAGCTCAGGACCCGGAACATTCATCATGAGCGAGAAGAGTGCCGTGCTTGGCACATGAGAAATATACTTGGTTGTAAGCGGTTTAAATGCCTTTCGGGCTGTTTGCAGGGCCTTGTCAACGCCCGGTTTGAAGGAGAAAGTGTTGCCGTCTACCCGCAGTATGCCCTTGCTCACCGTCATACTGGCAGCTATGAGCACATCCTTGGGGTCGGTGTCGGCACTTGCTCCCAGTGTGAAGGGGGCTATGAACTGCTGCGGAAGGGCCTGAGCCTGAGCCACAAGGGCTATGGGTGAGCTTATCTCTTGCAGCTTGTCATACATCGGCGTGTCCTTTATACCCTCGTCAGCGTTCAGGTTTTGCATAATCTGGCGCATGGCATCGGGCTGCGAGGCAGGCAATACGGGCCCCATGACAAGCATGGCATCAGAGTTGAAACCCACCACCCACTGCTGCTTGAGCACGGTGAAGTACATGCCACGACGCTTTTGCGGTGTCTGGCAAATGCCCTTTTGCGAGAGCCGGGTGAGCCAGTCGTCGAGGTCATCATCATCATCCACCTTCACAGCAAGCCCCAGCGTACCGTCTGAAGCCTCAAAAAGATAGACCTTGGAGCTGAGATCCAGCCCGCAATCCTTTACATCCTGCACTTGAAACATCGACTGCAAGAGCTGCGCCGTCTGCCCTTCTGAGGCGTGCTTGGTCACTTCCTGCATGTCGATAGAGAGCAGAGCGGTGCTCTCCTTGGGTATGGCGTTGAGGTATTTATCGCCCGAACAGGAGCTGAGCGACACCATGACGAGCGCCAATAAGATATAAATATAATGTCTCATTCTGTTTCTTGAATATCCATCTTGTTACCTTCGGCGCGCTTCAACAGCGCCGCCGTCACCACAGCCACCAGTCCTGCCGTTTCCGTACGCAGCCTGCTGGAGCCCAGCGAGGTGCCCACGTAGCCCTTGGCTAGGGCATAACGCACCTCATCTACCGAGAAGTCGCCCTCGGGTCCCACCAGTATGGTGACATCATCATCAGGGTTCAGTCTCGCCAAAGAGGTCATAAAATCGTGTTTGGGAAACTCTTCGTAGCAATGGCATATATATCTCGCGCCACTCAGATGGGCGTCTATAAACTCATGAAAGGGCGTCATAGCGTTTACAACGGGCATCCACGCCTTGCGGCTCTGCTTCATTGCCGACACCACAATCTTCTCTATGCGGTCTTGCCTCACGGTTTTGCGCTCTGAGAAGTGGCACGACAGGAAGGTGATTTCGTCGAATCCCACCTCCGTAGCCTTCTCAGCGAGCCACTCCATGCGGCCTATATCCTTGGTGGGAGCAATGGCCAGGTGTATGCGTCCGCGCCATTTGCGCTCTTGGGGCAGTGCTTCCTTGATGCTGAAGTAGCAGTGCTTGGCACTTGCCATAGTCACTTCAGCCCGATAGAAGGCACCCTTTCCGTTCATCACAAAGAGCTCGTCGCCCCCTTTAAGACGCAACACGCGCACCGCATGAACAGCCTCTTCGGCAGGCAGCTCAGTGGCTTCGGGCGCATCGGGCACATAAAAATAGCGTGCCTCTTTCATTTGTTTTTATCCTCCTGAAGTTCGTCTTTGCGCCTCTTCTGCTCATCGCGAAGCTGCGAGGCCAGCTCATAGTCTTCGTCTTCTATGGCTTTCTTCATGGCGTGTTGCAGCATTTCGCCCGATATAGCGTTCACCGGCATCGATACGCCCGTTGATCCTTCATTGTAAGGAGCGCTTTGGCGGCTCATCAGCTCGGGCGATATGAGCAGCGGCGTGTCGCTGATGAAGCTCATGAGCACGGCCTCTGAGATGTCAATGGGCAGGGTATCGAGGGTGTCCTGGCTCACCAATACGCAACGATACTGTCCGTCTCGCACGCCATTGATGATGATTTCGAAGCGGCAGTTCATCTTATTGACGAGCAAGTCGCACAAAACCTCGGGCAGCAAGCGTGATGCTTGCACCTTGCCGCGCAGCCTCAGTGCAAACATCTTCTCCACATAAGGGTCGCACACCACGTTTATCTGCCTGCGCTCGTCCATATCCGTGAGCACTAACAGGCACATCTTGCCAGTGCCAACAACCTCTGAGATGCCCTTAAACTTCAGTCTAATCATATCCATAGGCTAGATTTCTTTTTTCTTAGGCCTGAATATCAGCCAGAAAGCCACACCCACCACGAGGGCATAAGCGGCGAAGATGAACCAGCACTGCTGCCAGTTGCCCACCGTATATACGTTGCCATTGAGGGGCAACGGGTGCGTATAATGGTTGATGACGGCCTGTGCGGCCAGCGTACCTATAGTTGCTCCGATGCCGTTTGTCATGAGCATGAAGAGCCCTTGGGCCGAAGAGCGCACCTCGGGGTGCGTGTTCTGATCCACGAAGAGCGAGCCTGAGATGTTGAAGAAGTCGAAGGCCACGCCATAAACCAGCATAGAAAGCACGAAGAGCCATACGCCTTGGCCCGGATTGCCCAAGCCAAACAGCCCGAAACGAAGCACCCACGCGAACATGGCGATGAGCATAACGTTCTTGATGCCATAACGTTTCATGAAGAAAGGTATGAGCAGTATGCAGCACGTCTCGCTGATTTGCGATAGCGAGATGAGGATGTTGGCATGCTGAACGCCGAAGGTTGAGGCATACTCAGGGTTGGCCCCAAAGCTGAAGATGAACGGATTGGCAAAGCTATTGGTGATTTGCAGACTCACGCCGAGCAGCATGGAGAAGATAAAGAATATGGCCATGCGGCTGTCTTTAAATAAGGTGAAAGCCTTCAGACCAAACGCGTCAACAAAGCTCTTGCGCTCCGCCGTCTCGCTGGTGGGGCACTTGGGCAGCGTAAAGGTGTAAAGGAAGAGCAGTATGCTCACCGCTCCGGAGGTTACAAACTGGTTTTGATTGGCCTGGAAACCCATCAAGTCTACGAGCCACATGGTGAGTATGAAGCCCACGGTGCCGAATACTCGGATGGGCGGAAAGTCCTTTACCGTGTCCATACCGGCCTGGTTGAGGGCGAAGTAAGCCACCGAATTGGCCAAAGCCAGTGTAGGCATGTAGAAAGCCACGCTCAGTGAGTAGAGCGTAAAGATGTAGGCAAACTGCGTATTGCTGCCTTCAAGGAAGCCATACCATGCCGTTGCGAACATAAAGAGTCCGGCCATGAGATGGCACAAGCCCAAGAGGCGTTGTGCCGGCACCCATCTGTCGGCCACGATGCCCATGAGCGCGGGCATGAAAATAGACACTATGCCTTGCATGGAGTAGAACCAACCTATCTCAGAGCTTATGCCCAGGTTGCCCAAATAACGTCCCATCGACGTGAGGTAGGCTCCCCAGACGGCAAACTGCAGGAAGTTCATCAGCGCAAGGCGCACTTTCAGGTTCATTGTTTTATTTTTTTTAAGGTGATGAAAAACTGAGGCCGAAGGCCCCGCACATTAAATTTTGGTGAGCAGATTGTTGAGAGCTGCGAGCTGGTCTTGCCACAGCGTTATCTTGTCTTGCACCTTCTTGGTGTCCAGGTTCTGGTTCAGACGCGAGTCGCTAAGCTCTTCTTGCAGCAGTTTGATGTACTGTTCAACGAGCGTTATCTTCTGCTGCACGGTCTTCTTCTTAGGATAACCGCGCTTGTCCACCTCTTTCTGATACTGCTCGGATATATCGTTTATCTTCTGCCCAACGTCTTCATACTGTGAGAGCCATTGCTGATAATAGCTGTCAATGCTCAGGTTCTCGGTGTTGCTTGTGGCAACTTGAGCAGTGTCGCTGATTTTTTCGTAAGAAGACTGTGCCGTGCATGCCACTGCGGGCATAAGCAATGCGGCTGCAATGATAGTGAGCTTCTTCATTATAAACTTTTCTTTATTACTTAAATAATATGTGCAAAGTTATAGAATTTCTGCATTACTGCCAAGAAAAATTTTCATTTTCCGCTCCCCCTAATGCCCTTACACCTTATTATTATTATTTGTTTGCAAATAGCGCTGCATGAAGGTTGCTTTGCAAAAACGGCCTTTTTACAAGGCGAAAGTGCCTATTTCGGCCTTCAAGAGTGCCTATTTCGCAACGCGAAAAGGCCTATTTCAGAAAGTAATGCTCACAAGGTGGCCGGCAAGCACGGTGAAGACGGCAGGATGAATGTATCAGAATTGTAACTTTCTGTTTACTTTGTTGAAAAATCATGATATTACTTTTGCAGTGTATTTTAAAACATACTGTAGTTATGAGTAAAAAGAATGCAATGGTAATAGCCCTGCTGATGATGGTTTTAGCAGGCTATGCAAAGACAGAAAACGGAGAAAACAACGACACCAACACGTTTGCTTTTTGGGCTGTATCGGACAACGCCAACTCGGTAGACGAGCTCTTCAAGCAACTCAAGGACCTCACCTTTACATCAGAGCAGATGGTTCCGGGCGACCCCATGAAGCGCACCGTCATTAACAAAGGCAGCATATACAAGGCTGTTTGCCACGTGAGCAAGAGCCTGAAAGCTGAGGTGAAGGACGGAAAGATGAGCGAGGATGAATATAACAAGACCATGGCTCACGCGTTGAGAGTGGGTATCGCAGCCTTCTATGCCGACGACAGCAAGACGTTTGAGGATGCCTTGAAAAACTCAAAGAAGAACTTAGACCAGGAATTGGCCATCTTCAACAACACAACATTGAAAAGATAACAACTCTAATGAGGTATGGACGAAGAGCTCCATACCTCTTCCTTTTAAAAACATTACTTACCTTATTGTTATGAAAAAGATTCTATTTGTCTTTCTCATGGCCTTCTCGTGCCTGTCAACATGGGCACAAAAGCTGACCGTGAGCGGAACAGTGACAGACCAGGCAGGACCTTTGGTGGGCGTAACCATCAAGGTGCAGGGCCTCAACACAGGCGCGGTGACCGACCTTGACGGCCATTACACCATCTCGGCGCCTAAAAACGCAACCATCGTCTACTCATACGTGGGCTATAACACCGTGAGTAAGAAGGTGAAAGACGACACCCCCCTGAACATACAGATGCAGGAGACGGTGAACGATGTAGACGAGGTGGTGGTGACAGCCATTGGCATTAAGCAGGAAAAACGCAAGCTGGGCTATACCACACAGCAGGTGAAGGGCGAGAAGATAGCCGCTTCGGGGGGCCTCAACGCAGCCGGCTCGCTGTCAGGACAGGTGGCCGGACTCACCGTTTCAAACCCTTCGGGAATGTATCAAACCACATCCTTCTCACTGCGCGGGGCCACACCGCTCATCGTGTTGGACGGTGTGCCGGTAGAATCTGACTTCTATGACATATCAAGCGACAACATCGAGAGCATCAACGTGCTCAAAGGCACGGCCGCAAGTGCCCTCTATGGCTCACGAGGAAAGAACGGAGCCATCATGATAACCACCAAACAGGCCAAAAACAAGGGCGTGGAGGTGCAGTTCTCTACCAAGAACATGCTCACAGCAGGCTTCATTGCCTATCCCAAGACGCAGCATCAGTACGGCTCAGGTTCGAAAGGACAGTATGAGTTCTGGGACGGTGAAGGCGGCGGAAAGTCGGATGATGACATGGAATGGGGCCCAAAACTGGACGTGGGCAACACCGCACCGCAATGGAACAGTCCCATACGCGACAAGCAAACGGGCGAGACCATACCCTGGTGGGGCAGCGTTAAGGGAACTAAATACGACGACAAGTCGCGCTATGAGCGCGTGGCCATGCCCCTGACATCGCACGACAACCTGCACGACTTCTTGCGCACGGGCTTCATCACCAACAATAACATCTCTCTGGCATATAAGGGCGACAAGGCCAGCGTGGACGTTGTGGGACAGTATGCCTACCAGTTGGGACAAGCACCATCTACTTCTATCTACAATGGAGGGCTGAACATGAACTCTTCTTTCAACATCAGCGACAAGCTAAACCTGCAGGCTACGATGGACTATAACATGATGTACACGCCCAACTATCCCGATTACGGCTACCATCCTTCTAACTTCATGTACTCTATAGTGGAGTGGATGGGCGACGACATTAACGGCAAGGAGCTCAAAGAGCACCTCTGGGTGCCCGGAATGGAGGGCTATCGACAGGCCAACTACAACTACGCATGGTATAACAACCCCTACTTCGCACTTGAAATGGCTCGCCACAACGAGCGCAGAAACGTGTTCACAGGTCAGCTCAAGCTGCTCTATCAGCTCTTGCCCAACCTCACTTTGATGGCCAGAGCCAGCATGAGAGACAACGATACCAACAAGGAGAACAAGATACCTAAGAGCTATATGAACTACGGAGACTCACGTGAGGGCGACTATAAGGTATGGAACATCAAGCAAAGAAATGTAGATGCCGACTTCCTGGCTACCTATACCACTCCTTTGGTGGGCGATATCAGCATGACACTGAATGCCGGTGGCTCGGTGTTCTACAAGACTTACCGCAACGACTATGCTACGACCGACGGTCTGAACATACCGGGCGTGTACTCACTCACCAACTCTACGGGGGCCATTCTTACCTACAACAGCAGCTATCCACTATACGGCTACCGCTACAAAAAGGAGATTAGGTCACTCTATGCATCGGCTAACTTCGACCTGTCTAAGTATGCTTTCCTCACCGTAACGGGCCGTAACGACTGGTCTTCTACGCTTGCGTCGGGCAACAACAGCTACTTCTACCCCTCAGTGAGCCTCAGCAGCGTGGTGTCTGACTATGTCAAGCTGCCTAAGTTCATCTCTTATCTCAAGCTAAGAACATCTTGGGCGCAGGTATCAAGCGACCTTGACCCTTACGAAATAGAGCAGGTTTACGAGAAACTAACCAGCTGGGGCACCACGTCTATGGTGCAATACCCCAACAGCCTCATCAATCCGCAGATCAAGCCACAAAAGACTTCTTCGTTCGAAGCAGGCTTTAACATCGGCTTCCTCAACCGCTTGGCGTTCGACTTCACTTATTATCGCAACGTAGATACCAACCAGATACTCGACATGCTCATCTCAAGCGCATCGGGATATGACTCTCGCAAGATTAACGGAAACACCTATACAACCAACGGTATAGAGATGATGATCAACGCTGAAGCACTCCGTTTGCACGACTTCAGATGGAACGTAAGCCTCAATATGAGCCATAGCGTGAAGAAACTGTCTAAGATTTACGGTGATGCCGAGTACTTTGGCGACCTGAAGAAGGGCGACCGGGCAGACAGCTACTATACAACCGTATGGCAGCGCACACCCGATGGCACGCTCATCGTAGACGCTACGGGCCAGCCCATCAAGGATCCTTACAAGCGAAACGTGGGCCATTACAACCCCAACTTGCGCTACGGACTGCAGAACACCTTTAAGTATAAGGACTTCACGCTTAACATTGACATGGACGGAGCGTTCGGAGGAGTGCTCTACTCCACCCTTTCGCCCAAGCTGTGGTGGGGTGGCAAGCATCCCGAATCAGTGGAGTACCGCGATGCCGAGTATGCTTCAGGCAAGCCAGTGTACGTTCCTGACGCCGTGGTTGTTACAGGCGGAGAGGTGAAGTATGACATTAACGGCAACATAGTATCTGATACTCGCACCTACGCAAAGAACTCTCAGGCCGTGGATTGGCAGAGTTGGTGCCAGAACTACCCCTATCGCGCAGTGGTAACTGATAAGATGGACAAGAAGTTTGCCAACGTCTTCAGCCGCACTTACCTCAAGATTAGATACGTGTCACTGGCTTACGACTTCCACAAACTATTGCGTGGCAACAGATATATCAAGGGTCTTACGGCCAATATCTTTGTCAACAACCTGGCCCTCTTTGCCAAAGCGCCTTGGATTGACCCCGATATCAGCGGCGACGATGGCAGCAACAACGGTGCCAACGACCCCACGGCACGCTACATAGGCATTGGAGCTACCATTAAATTCTAAACCCAAAGATAAACCAAATACAGATGTAAACAAAAGGATGAAGAGCCTCTGAACTGCCGGAACTAACGCCGCGAGAGGCTGACGGAAGGCCTTACGGCCCGGCAGGGAGGCTGGATAAGCCTTAAAAACAAACAATAACATCGTCATGAAAAAAATATATTATCTCATCAGCGCGCTCACCCTGGCTCTCACTTTCACCTCGTGCGGCGACCTGGAGACATTCAACGAGAACCCCAACTATCCCACGCAAGTGGGGCCCCAGTATCTTTTGCCCACGATATGTAAGGACGCTTTCACCCGCGGAACAGACGGAATGTACGCCCAACACATGGTTGTGCAGACTGACGGACAGAATGCTGAGCAGTTCTATAAGTGGACCCGCGGCAGCTTCGACACTTATGACGGAGGTCTTTTGCAGGTGAAGAAGATGGAAGAAGAGGCCACACGGGCCGGCTCTGAGGCTTACCTGGGCCTCGCCAAGTTCTTCCGCGCCTATTACTTCTACAATCTCACGCTCACTTTTGGTGACATACCGTGCTCTGAAGCATTGCAGGGAGAGGAGAACAAGAACTATACGCCCAAGTATGACACGCAAGAGCAGGTGTTCGCCTACATACTGCAGAACCTCACGCAGGCCGACTCTATCCTCACTGCACAGGCAGGCAACACCATCAACGGCGACATTATATATAACGGCGACCTGAGTCTTTGGCGCAGATTGGTGAACAGTTTCCACCTGAAAGTGCTCATGACGCTGTCGCACAAGACCACAGTGGGCACGCATAACGTGCAAAACGAGTTCCGCACAGTGGCTGCCGAGCCCCTTATGCGCAGCAACAGCGACAACGGACAACTCACTTATCTTGACCAGCAAGACTGCCGTTACCCGCAGTTCAACGCGCAGTGGTCGGGCTACTACATGGATCAGACCTACATCACCCGCATGTCTGAGCGCAAGGATCCGCGCCTCTTTGCCTTCGCACTGCCCACCAACGAGGCAGCAACGGCAGGCAAGAGCATCGACGACTTCACGGCTTACGCCGGCGGCGACCCCGTTGTGCCCTACGGCGACAATATCTCTCTGGTGACGGCCGGCAAGATTTCGCAAATCAACGACCGCTTCCGTACCAGCCCAACATGCGAGCCCACCATGCTCATGGGCTATGCTGAGCTGCAGCAAATACTGGCAGAGGCGTGCGTAAGGGGCTGGATAAGCGGCGACGCAAAGACCTACTACGACAACGGTGTGCGGGCTTCGTTCCTCTTCTATCAGAAGTATGCCACCAGATATGCCAGCTATCTGACACCCGAAGCTGCCGATAAGTACTTGCAAGGAAGCCTTGTGAAACTCGACAACAGCCTCACGGCAGAGCAGAAGATAGAGCGCATCATCTTCCAGAAGTATTGCGTAAGCTTCTACCAAGGTGGCTGGGACGCCTTCTTCGACAACCGTCGCACGGGCTATCCGGAGCTTGCCCACACGTCAGACACATCCGTTCCCAACCGCTGGATGTATCCCGACACCGAGTATAAGCAGAACACAGCCAACGTGCAGGAGGCTATCTCGCGCCAGTTCGGCGACAATAACGATAAGATAACTGCCACTCCTTGGTGGCTCAAATAATACTGTCATGATGAAAAGAAAACTATTATGCATGGCTATTATCATAGCCGGTAGCCTCACCGCTACATCGTTTGTCAACGCTGACAGCACGCCAGCATCTCTTCAGGAAGATGATCAGAGGGTTGTGCTCATCACGCTCGACGGCTACAGATGGCAAGAGCTGTATGGCGGTGCCGACAGTCTCATTCTTAACAACGGCGACTATACCAAGAACGAAGAGCTCATGAAGCAGAAGTTCTGGCGCCCCACGGCCGAGCAAAGACGCAGTGCCCTGATGCCCTTCGTGTGGAGTTACATCAGCAAGAACGGCATCATGCTGGGCGACAGATATGCCAACGGACTGATGAGAGTGGCCAACGGAATGCATTTTTCTTACCCAGGCTACAACGAAGACCTGTGCGGTTATCCTGACGATGAGCACATCAACAGCAACGAAAAGAAGTATAACCCCAACGTGAGCATACTGGAAGTGGCCAACAAGACGCCACAGTATAAGGGCAGCGTGCTGGCCTTCGGAAGCTGGGACGTGTTTCCTTACATCCTCAACGAGAAGCGCAGCGGACTGGAAGTGAACGCCGGCTACCGCCATAGCATGTCGAAAAACCCCACCGAAAAAGAGAAGTATCTCGACGAACTGGAGGATTGCAACCCACGTTACTGGCGTGGCGAGCGCTTCGACTACCTCACCTACGCCTACGCCATGGAGGCTATGAAGTCGCGCCACCCCAAGTTTATCTACATCGGAATGGGCGAAACAGATGAGTGGGCGCACGCCGGCAACTACGACTTATACCTGGAATCGGCTTACAACTCTGACACTTGGATAAGAAAAATATGGGAGTACACGCAGAGCGACCCCTTCTATAAGGGCAAGACAACATTCATCATCACCTGCGACCACGGCCGCGGCAGAGCCCAGGACGATGCCCGCAACTGGTGCGACCATGGGCAGGGAGTGCCTCACTCTGAGGAAACATGGATGCTGGTGTTCGGCAATAAGGTGCCGGCCAAGGGCATCGTGACCGACGGCAAGGTGTATTACAACAAGCAGATTGCTCCCACCGTGGCTAAGATATTGGGCGTAAAGTTCGAGCCTAACCACCCTGACGCAGGCAAAGCCATAACCTTCTGACACGCACATATCACCATTGCATGATGCGACAAGCCGGGTGCTCCAAGCGAGTAGCCCGGCTTTTGTCGTCAAGCGTCCCGACAGCCGATTTGCGAAAACGGCCTTTTTACAAGGCGAAAGTGCCTATTTCGGCTTTCAAAAATGCCTATTTCGCAACGCGAAAAGGCCTATTTCAGAATTTTATCTGGCTGAGGTAGGTAAAGAATATGGTTATGGACATGTGGCGACATTACTTAAGATGACTTTGAAAGGGGGAAGAAAATGAAAACTGAAAAGCCGTTAAAAAACAACAAAGAGCACCGTTTTGTGAAGAAGAATGATTACTTTTGCAACTCGAAATTACATTACAACATCGTTATATGATGCAAGACAAAAATCGTATTAAGGATAAAATATCTCAGTTTCTGAGTCTTTTGATTTGCCTGTTGCTCATTGCCGTAGTGTCTATACGCCGAGACGGCAAGGTGCTGGGCCATGCCTGGCAACAAGACACGGTGCAGCAGACCGCACAAAAACCGGTCAAGGCAGTGACAAAATTGGCTGACGGCACCTTCGTAGTGAACACTACGACGCTGGCCAAGGACATTACGGGCTTCGGAGGCAACGTTCCGCTTGAGATATACATCAAGGATGGCACCGTAAAAAAGATAAAAGCCTTGAAGAACTCTGAGACTCCTGAGTTCTTCGGCAGGGCAAGCGCGCTGCTCACCAAGTGGAACGGAAAAAGCATAGACGATGCTTTGGCCATGAAGGTAGACGGTGTGTCGGGCGCCACTTACTCATCGCGGGCCATCATAGGCAACGTGACACGAGGCCTGAACTATGCCGGCAAGAACGCCGTAGAGAAAAGTTGGCTGAGTGATTTCGATGCCTCTCCCAAGGCCATAGCAGCACTCATCGTAGCCCTCTTGGCGGCTATTCTGCCCTTGTTTGTGCACAACAAGCGCTATCGCATCATGCAGCAGGTGCTCAACATCGGCGTGCTGGGCTTCTGGAGCGGCACGTTCTTGTCTTATTCGGCCATCATAGGATGGATGTCTAACGGCATCAACGTAGTGGCAATGCTGGCATCCGTCGTTCTGCTCATCATGGGGTTTGTCTATCCTCTGTTTGGCAAGAAAACCTATTATTGCACCAATGTGTGTCCCTACGGCGCGCTGCAAGAGCTTGCCGGACGGGTGAACAAGCGCAAATGGCGACTTTCTGGCAAGCTCATCAACAGGCTTAACACCTTTCGCAGCGTGCTCTGGGCCGCGCTCATGCTATGCCTGCTCACGGGCGTATGGGCCGATTGGGTGAACTATGAGCCCTTCTCAGCCTTCATCTTTCAGTCAGCCTCATGGGTGGTAATAGCCATAGCCGTGGTGTTTGTGGTGCTTTCGCTCTTCATCATGCGCCCCTACTGCCGCTTCGTATGCCCCATGGGAACGTTGTTGAAGCTCAGTCAGAATACGAAATAAGCCCCATTGCGGGGCTTATGAAAGGGGGGCTGACTGTGAAGCTACACCTTAAATCTTCTGCAAGAGCTTGCAGCAGAAGAACTTCCAAAGGGCAGCTGCCATCATAGCCTGATGAAATTCGCCTCTCTGAAGCATGTCGAACACCTCGTTCTCATCCTTCAAGAAGTAGTCTAAATCCTCTGTTGCATCCAGGTGTTGGCCCGATGTCTTCTCTACATTGCGTGCCACAAAGCAGTGACAATGGTTGTTCATGGTGCTTGAGTTGGGCGCGATGACCATCAGCTCGTGCCACTCACCGCCCGTAAAACCCGTTTCCTCCTTCAGCTCGCGCTGTGCGGCGACAAGCGCGCTCTCACCTTTTTCTATCACTCCGGCAGGTATCTCAGTGGATATTTCACCCACAGCCTGACGCCATTGTCGCTCAATGATGAACTTGCCATCACGGGTTATGGCAATGATATTAATCCAATCGGGATACTCCAAGACATAATACTCCGGGTTGACCTTACCGTTAGGATGCACCACAACGTCGCGGCGGGCTGTCAGCCATGGCCGCTTAATGAGATATTCTGATGATTGGGTGGTACATCTCAGTTCTCTTTCGTTCTTCTCCATATATCTTTTTATCTCGTTAAATTCTTACTTCAACAGCGAGCGATAAAGCATTTGATATTGCCGCGCTACCTTTACGTAATCGTGATAGCGCCTTACATATTCGCGGCTGAGCCTTTTCAGCCCGGTCACCTCATCCTGATGAGTCACCATGTGCTCTAGTTTGGTCACCACATCCTGCCTGTCGGGCACCACATTAACGATGGGCCTGGGACAGCCTTTGCCCATCAGCGCATAGCCTTCTGGCTCTCCTCCGCCCACACAGACAATGCGCTTAGACATGGCCAGCAGCGAGTTCATAGACGGCGTGTAGCTATACAGCTGGTCGAGAATGGCGTCAGAACCCGTCATCATCTTGCTGTACTCGGCAAAAGGCACTCCGTTGGCCACCCTGAGCTCCATGCTTTCAGGGTAGCGAGCCAGCACTTCGCGGGCTGCGGAGAGCATGATGTCGGTGCCTTTATATTCACTTCGCTTCTTGCTGATGCCCACAAAGACGCGCAACTTGCCGTCTCTGACCTGCAGAGGCGAACAGTCGGCCTCATCAGGCAGCTCGATGGGATAAGGAATAAAGGTGGTTTTAAGGGGGAAAGCGGGGTGATAGCACACCCAATATTCATACAGTCCGGCCACGATGGCATCACAGTCGGCAGCGATAAGCTTGTTAAGCCGTTCCTTGGGCGTGCCTATCCAGTCGCGACGCTCTTTCTCTGCGTCGGCATTATGCCTCAGCTCGCGCCCTATATTGAAGTCGCTGTAGCGCAAAGGCATGGCAGTGTCGCACGTATGCACCCAATAATAGTCCATACCGAAGGCACCCATAACCACCCGCTTGTTGTGTTTGCGCAGGTAACGGTATATGGGCAGGATGCGCCCGGCCTTGATTTCGAGGAACATCGGGTTGATGATTTGCACAATGTCATAACCCCTCAGCCGGGGCAGAAGGCTGATGAGGCGCGCCATGTAGCGCACGCCGCCCCACTTGCCGGGGCTCCTTACCAGTGAGATGTCGCGCGGATAGTCTTTCCAGAAGTCGCCGTTTGAGAGCACAGTGACGTCTTCTCCCAAGGCTTTCAGGCCACGGGCCAGCGTCCAATGCACGTTGCTGTACTCGCCAATCAGTAATATTCTCATGCTTTTTTCAATGTTAACAAGCGCAAGAGAAGCCTGCGTCCGGCCTTAGTAGCGGTGACGCGACGAAACAACTTATACTTTTTGGTGTAGTCGGCATCGGGCAATGGGAAAAGACCAACGCCATGCAGCCGTTCAACGAGACGTTCTACATAACGCCAATCGTGCGTAAGGACCATGGAATTGTAGACATAATCCATGGTGAGTTGGTTCACCCTGCGTGTCAGAGCCTCTCTTTCGGTTTGTGGCAAGGTGTCGGCCAGGGTGTTGAGACGGCATATCACGCCGAAAGTATCGGTCAGTCTGCGCACCTTGCTGCGCTTGTCACGGCTCTGTATGGCCGATCCTGGCCGCAGCCTGTAGTAATAGGGCTTGGCCTTCGACACGTAGAGGCGCTCGCTTCTGAGCAATAGCTGGGGCGTAAACTCCTCGTCTTCGCCAAAAGCAACGCCCTTGGTAAACCGCAAGTTGATGAGTATGCTACGCTTGAAGATATAGTTGCACACACGGCCTTGGATGTTGTTGTGCCGCATATAGGTGGCTCCGTCGGTGGGACCATCGTAAGTAAAGGGCGTGTCATCCTCCGTTTGATGGGTGTGCTGAAAGGCTACCACATCGGCATCGTTATACCTCACCAAGTCGAGACAATGCTCGTAAGAGGCACGAAGCAGGCAGTCGTCGGCATCAACAAACTGCACATACTGGCCCTGACACACGCTGATGCCCCGGTTACGGGCCACGCTCACGCCCCCATGTGGCTGCCTGACGTAGATAATATCATCGGCATAAGAGCCCAGCAAGGTCAACGGCGAGTTGTCGGAGGCATCGTCTACGAGCACTATCTCGCGCTCGGCGGCCGACAAAGACAGGCAGAGAATGCTCTGAAGGCACTCCTGCAGCATGTCGATAGGCTCATTATGATAAGTGATGATGAAGCTCACGAGGGGGCCGTGCTCTCTGTCTTGAGCGTATATCTGCTTTTTATCCATAAGTTATTGCTTTGTTTCAGTATCGTCATCCCGCAGCCATCCGCTGCGCCTTCCCATCCATTTATGTGCCAGATTGTTGAGCTTGAGCAGTCCGCGAAAACCCAACAGCTTGAGCAGCCATGCCTTATAGTTGGCCGGACGCACGTTCCATGTAGCGCTAAGCAGGGGGTGGCAGCCGGTGAGCTCCATCACATCGAGCTGAATATTGAGCATGTAGATGAAGTATTGGTTCCACTCCGGCTTGGCCGAAGGGGCTATGCCCAGCTCGTCGATGGCCTTGATGTGCCACTTGAGCAGGTCTTGCAGGTCGGTGCCATGGGCCTTGCGGGTGATGCCGTTGGGGTTGTCGCGATAATAATACATGCCCTTCTGCGTAGTGGCCACACGCGGTTGCTGGCACAAGATGAGCGGAAGGGTATAGACATCTTCGAACACCCGGCCCACAGGAAAGCTCACCTCGCGGAAGAGCGAACGCCTGACGAGCTTGTTGCAAGCATAGGCATGGCAGTAAGCCTGGCCCTTGAGCCAATAAGAAACGGCATCGCTGCACACGCCCTCGTCGGGCATATAGCTCACCACAGCATTCTTTCCGGCAAGGCGCGACACGGGATATTCGAGCACATCATAGTCGGGATGGCTCTCCAGAATGTCCATCAACTCGCCCAGGGTGCCCGGTTTGAGGAAGTCATCGGAGTCTATAAACGTTACATATTCGCCCTGCGCGTGCGCCAGACCCAGGTTGCGGGCAGCTGAGAGTCCCTGATTGGGCGTGTGAAACACCGTCACGTTGCCGTAGCGGGCGGCATAGCCGTCGGCCAAAGAGCCACTGGCGTCGCGCGAACCATCGTCTACGAGCAGCAGTTCACAGCCATCCAGCGGTTCGGCCATCACACTGTCGAGGCACTGGGCCAGTGTGTCGGCCACATTATATATAGGTATGACGATGCTTAACTTCATAAAGTTTATTTCTTGCAAAAGTAATAAAAAGTTTTAAGAATCGTTATATCATCAATGGAAAAAAAGGAACACACAGACAGTTATTCACATATTCTGAAGTATACAGGCTTGTTTGGGGGCATTCAGAGCCTCAACATCCTGATTAGCCTTGTGCGTAACAAGTTTGTAGCCTTGATACTCGGACCGGAGGGCATGGGCCTTATCTCGCTCTTCAACTCCACCATCAAGCTGGTGTCTGACTCTACTAACCTCGGCATTTCGATGAGTGGCGTGCGCGAAATATCTGAAACTTACGAGCATGGAGACACCAAGAAACTGGCACATATCATCCAGCTTATTCGTTTTTGGAGCCTCATCACGGCCCTGGCGGGCATGGTGATATGCATTGTGCTGAGCCCTTTGCTCAACCGATGGACCTTTTCATGGGGCGACCACACGCTGCACTTCATGCTTCTCTCGCCCGTTGTAGCCCTCACGGCAGTGTGCGGCGGCGAGCTGGCCATACTGAAAGGCACGCGCCAACTGGGCCGTCTGGCCATTACATCGGTATATAACGTGCTGGCGGCACTGCTCACCTCAGTGCCCCTCTACTATGAGTTTGGCGAGGCTGCCATAGTGCCTTCGCTCTGCATCATGGCCTTGGCACAACTCATCATCACCATTTGCTTTTCCTACAAGCTCTATCCGCTGCGGCTGAAAGGCTGCAAAGGCATGATGAGAGAGGGCATGGGAATGATAAAACTGGGCATTGCCTTCGTGCTGGCAGGCGTTATGGGCAGCGGAGCAGAGTTTGTTATACGCTCGTTTCTCAACGCTACGGGCAGCCTGGAGGCCGTAGGACTATACAATTCGGGCTATATGATGACGATGACGTATGCCGGTATGGTGTTCTCGGCCATGGAGACCGACTACTTTCCGCGCCTTTCGGGCATATCAGGCGTAGGACCTGAGCTGAACAGAATGGTGAACCACCAGATAGAAGTTTCGCTCTTGTTGGTGGCGCCGCTGCTGGTTTTCTTCATGACATTCTTGCCTTTGCTGCTGCCAATGCTCTTCAGCGGGCGCTTCATGCCCATCAAAGGTATGATGCGCATCACGGTGCTGGCCATGTACTTCCGCGCCATAGCGCTGCCCATTGAGTATATTCCGCTCTCAAAAGGCGACTCACGCTCTTATCTTCTGCTTGAGTTGGTATATGATGTGATGATGGCTGCGCTGGTGATAGCGGGCTATCACATCTTTCAACTGGCCGGAACGGGCATCGCGCTCACGCTGGCCAGTATGGCGAACATGGTCATGGTGCTGGCCTATACGTGCTATAAATATGGCTTCAAGCTGTCTTCTTCCGTGAAGCTATATGCCTTGTTACAAATGCCACTGGGCCTTACGGCCTATCTCTCTACACAGTTCACCACGGGATGGGTGTACTGGATGATAGGCGTATTGATGACTCTCATCAGCCTAACGGCGTCTATTCAGATACTGCACACCAAGTCGCACCTGTGGGAAGCCATGCGAAGGCGCGTGGCAAACCGTCTGAACAGATGGCGCAGGAATAAAGAAGAATAAGGACAAAACACCACTGACAAATGACTGACTTCACCGTCTTAGTAGCCGTTTTTAATGCCGAAAGGTATCTCAGGCAATGCCTCGACTCGCTCTTAGGGCAGACACTGCGCAGCATAGAGGTGATTTGCGTGGACGACGCGTCAACAGATGCCTCGGCCGACATATTGCAAACGTATGCCCGAAGTGACTGTAGGGTGAGGGTGATAAGCCGCCATACCAACGGCGGAGCGGCCAAGGCACGCAACGACGGACTGAGAATGGCTACGGGAAAGTACACCTGCTTCTGCGACAGCGACGACTGGCTGGCGCCCGACGCACTGGAAAGAGTGAAACGATTATTTGATGATTACGAGCTAACCGACTGCGTGCTATTCAGGTGCGTCAAGGTTTTCGGACAGCGGCAGGTGCCCTATCAGATGAAAACTTTTAACGTAATGAGCGGCAAAGAGGCCTTCAGAGCCAGCCTGACATGGAAAATCCACGGGGTTTACGCGGTGCGCACGGAGCTGCACAAGCGCTTTCCTTATGACGACTCTGCCCATAGCTACAGCGACGACAACACCACCCGGCTGCATTATCTCTTTGCGCGTGAGGTGCGATGCAGCGATGCCTGCTACTTCTACAGGCAGCACCAAGGCTCTGTGACACATCAGGTGAGCATGGGCAGACTAGACTATCTCAAGGCCAACATGAGCATGAGACGGCAGCTCATCAGTCTGGGCGTGGGACAAGACGTGCTGTGTGAGTATGAAGACATGCGCTGGCTGAACGTGATAGATAGCTATCAGTTCTACTGGCTGCACCGCAAGGCACTGGGCAAGGACGACAGCCGCATGGCTCTGGAGCGCATACGCGAAGCGTGGAAGAGCATAGACGGGAGCGAGCTGAGCCGCAAATACACCCGCAAACTGGGCTACGGAGTGCACAAAGGGCATTGGATGCTCTTCAGAATGGAGGAAGAACTCTACTTCCTCTGCAAGAAAATGCTGGGAAGGATAGAGCCGCAAGACTGTTAAATAGCGGCGTGCCAGTCACTGCCCACGTAAGTATAATACATTGATATACAATGCTTTCAGAAATCCTTTAGCCCGCATTGTATATCCACCTCTATTCTTTTACGTAAATATCTGATAGCCACTGCCTTGCAAAAGCGGCCTTTTTGCGGGCCAAAAGTGCCTGTTTGGCGTTGTAAAAACGCCTATTTCAGCATGCAAGAACATGGGTTTTGATTTGCCATAACATAAAGGCCGAAAAACAGACCCTATGGGCAGGTAATGCGTGCAAAGGATTACACAAAAACCACGGGCCGCAAAAGGGCGATGAAAAGGGCGGAAGCGACTTTACCATATTGTAATACGGAGTTGCCAAATTGGGAAGCATTAACGGAAAAAGCCGTTAAACCAATATAATTTAGTGGTTATTTTTTGGGATAGAATGATTTATTTGTTAACTTTGTAGCGGAAAGAGTACGTTATGACACTTATCATTGTATGCTTGATGATTGTGGCTTTCTTGCTCATAGCAACGGAAAGCTTGACAAAGACTAACCGTGCTGCCGTCGCCATTTTCGCCGGCACACTGGGATGGGTACTCTATATCTGCTACGGAACAGACTTCGTTATGAGTCAGCATCCGGCCGACTTCAGCAACTTCCTGGACGGCAAACAGTCTACGAGCGTTACCGTAAAGGAATATATCGCGTCGAATATCTTCTTGAAATATGTGGGCACGGCCTCAGAGATAGTACTCTTTCTGCTGGCCACCATGACCATCGTGGAGATACTGAACAATAACGGTTGCTTCGACTTCTTAAAGCAAATGCTGCGTACGCGCAAGAGCAATAGAATGCTGTGGACGCTTGCCGGCATTACGTTTGTGCTGTCGGCCAACCTCGACAACCTTACCAGCACCACCATGATGCTGACGATGATGCACGGCGTAGTGCCCAACCGCAGGCAGCGCATGGTGTATGGCGCGGTGATAGTACTGGCTGCCAACTGGGGCGGACTGTTCACCGTGATAGGCGAACCCTCGCAGTTGCTCATCTGGAACAGAGGGGCCGTGACGGCCACCAACTACTCTTTGTCACTGCTGCTGCCCTGCATGGCGGGATGGCTGCTGCCCACCTGGTGGCTGGGACGCTCGCTGCCGGAGCACGTGGACACTGAGTGGATAACCATGCCCTACCGGGGCGACGACACCAACCTGAATGTTTGGCAACGCCTGGTGATGCTGCTGGTGGGCATAGGCGGACTGTGGTTCATACCCACTTTCCATAACATCACCAAGCTAAGTCCCTTCTTGGGCGCCTTGTGCGTGCTGGGACTGCTCTGGATAGTGAACGAGGCATTCAACCGAAAGCTCATGAGCGTAGACAAGATGGTGCAAGACCGCGTGCCAAGGGTGCTGCGTTACGGCACATCACAGATGATGCTGTTTGTCATGGGCATCATGTTGCTGCTCGGAGTGGTGAAGGAGACGGGCGCACTGAGCTCGTTTGCCCTTTGGTGGGATATGCATGTGCAAAACGTTTGGCTGAGTGGCGCGGCGGCAGCAGCCCTGAGCAGCGTGCTAGACAATTTTGTTACGGCAGCCGGATGCTTCACGCTATACCCCGTAGTGACCGACGCGGCAGCGCCATTCTCTGAACTCTTCACGCAGAACGGACTCTTCTGGAAGGTCATCTCCTTCAGCGTGGTGGCCGGAGGCAATGTGCTGGCGGCCGGTTCGCTTAGCGGCATGGCCCTGATGAAGCTCGAGCACGTGCACACCGGGTGGTATTTTCGCAACGTAGGAGTGAAAGCTCTGGCGGGCGGAGCACTCGGTTTGGCTATTCTTTGGATTACAGAAACATTCTTGAAATAACAAAACAGCAATAAATTTAAGTATTACATTATGGCTAAGATCAAAACGATTGGAATTCTTACCTCTGGCGGTGACGCGCCAGGAATGAACGCCGCAATACGCGCGGTAACCCGTGCCGGAATATATAACGGCTTCCAAATTAAAGCAATCTATCGCGGTTTCGACGGCTTGATAAACGATGAAATCAAGCCTTTTACCACAGAAAACGTCAGCGGAATCATAGGTAGAGGCGGCACGATACTGAAAACGGCTCGTTCAAAAGAATTCATGACTCCCGAAGGTAGGCAGAAGGCTTACGACAATGTAGTGGCCGAGGGCATCGACGCCTTGGTTATCATAGGCGGAAATGGCTCGCTCACAGGCGCCATGAAGTTCGCCCAGGAGTATGACATGTGCTGCATCGGACTGCCAGGCACTATAGACAACGACCTCTACGGCACCGACAACACCATTGGCTATGACACTACGCTCAACACAATCGTAGAGTGTGTAGACCGCATACGCGATACGGCGCAGAGCCACGAGCGCATCTTCTTTGTTGAAGTGATGGGTCGTGATGCCGGCTTCCTGGCACAAAACAGCGCCATAGCAACGGGTGCTGAGGCTGCTATCATACCAGAAGACTCTACAGACGTAGACCAGTTGTCGCAGTTTATGGAGAGAGGTATACGCAAATCCAAGAAGAGCTGCATCGTCATCGTATCAGAAAGCCCGAAATGCGGCGCGCTTTACTATGCCGACCGTGTGAAGAAAGAGTTCCCGGGATATGATGTTCGTGTGTCTATTCTCGGACACCTGCAGCGTGGCGGCAGCCCATCGGCACGTGACAGAATACTGGCTGCACGCACAGGATGCGGAGCCATAGAGGCCATCATGCAAGGCCAGCGCAACATCATGGTGGGTGTGCGCAACAACGAGCTGGTGTATGTGCCACTGTTGGAGGCTATCAGAAGCGACAAGCCCTTTGACAGAAAGCTCATAAAAGTTCTTGACGAGTTGAGCATATAACGGAGTCTCGACCGTAACAAACATGCACATATCAGCGGAAGCTTACCCTATGGGTAAGACCAAGGCAAGCTTCCGCTGCATAACGACATTCTTTTACCCGGAGACAACCGTGTGCCCGACCATGCAAAAACATAAAGATTTCATAGTGTTTAAAATTATAATAAAATTGTTCTTTTAAGTATAATTGTGAACAATATATTTGTACAACAAAAAAAGTTTCTTTACTTTTGCATACAAGAAAACTATTAAGCATGAATTAGTTTACAAATAATAAATAACAAAAAGCTTATGTCACAGATTAAAGGACATATCTCTCAGATTATCGGACCGGTCATTGATGTCTACTTCGACACCAAAGGCGAGGACCCCGAAAAGATATTGCCCAAGATTTATGAGGCGCTGATTGTAAAACGTCCTGATGGCCGTGACTTGGTCATTGAGGTGGAGCAACACATCGGTGAAGACACCGTGAGATGTGTGGCCATGGATAATACGGACGGTTTGCAACGTGGCCTGGAAGTGACTCCTACGGGCAGACCTATCATTATGCCGGCAGGAGAACAGATCAAAGGCAGGATGATGAACGTCATCGGACAGCCTATTGACGGTATGAAACCATTGGATATGGCCGGCGCCTACCCTATTCACCGCGAGCCTCCTAAGTTTGACGAGCTCTCCACACACAAGGAAATGCTGCCCACCGGCATCAAGGTGATAGACTTGCTGGAGCCTTATATGAAAGGTGGAAAGATTGGTTTGTTCGGCGGAGCCGGCGTAGGTAAGACGGTGCTTATCATGGAGCTCATCAACAACGTGGCAAAAGGACACAACGGTTACTCGGTGTTCGCCGGCGTGGGTGAGCGTACCCGTGAGGGAAACGACCTGATTAGGGACATGCTCGATGCCGGAGTTATACGCTACGGAGAGAAGTTTAAGAAGGCCATGGACGAAGGAAAGTGGGACCTCTCACTTGTTGATCCGGAGGAACTCAAGAAGTCTCAGGCCACACTTGTCTACGGACAGATGAACGAACCGCCAGGCGCACGTGCGTCAGTGGCTCTGTCTGGTCTGACCATCGCCGAGGAGTTTCGTGACCACGGAGGCAAGAACGGCGAGGCAGGTGACATCATGTTCTTCATAGACAACATCTTCCGATTCACGCAAGCAGGCTCTGAGGTGTCGGCTCTGCTGGGTCGTATGCCTTCAGCTGTGGGTTATCAGCCTACGCTGGCCAGTGAGATGGGTGCCATGCAGGAGCGTATCACCTCTACGAAGAACGGCTCTATCACCTCCGTACAGGCTGTGTACGTGCCAGCCGACGACCTTACCGACCCGGCACCGGCTACTACCTTTACGCACTTGGACGCTACTACGGTGCTCGACCGTAAGATTACGCAGTTGGGTATATACCCTGCCGTGGATCCGTTGGCTAGTACTTCGCGTATTCTTGACCCACTCATCGTGGGTAAGGAGCATTATGATTGCGCCCAAAGAGTGAAGGAAACACTGCAGCACTATAACGAGTTGCAGGACATTATAGCCATTCTGGGTATGGACGAGCTGTCTGATGAGGACAAGTTGGTGGTGAACCGTGCGCGCCGCGTGCAGCGTTTCCTCTCGCAGCCATTCACCGTAGCCGAGCAGTTTACGGGTGTTCCCGGTGTGATGGTGCCTATAGAGGAAACTATCAAGGGCTTCAACGCCATACTCAACGGCGAGGTAGACGACCTGCCGGAGCAGGCTTTCCTGAACGTTGGCACCATAGACGATGCCATAGCCAAGGGCAAGAAGCTGCTTGATGCCGCAAAAGGCTAACTCATCAGGCCCACACAGTTTAACGTATAAATAAGTAATGTTATGCTGAATCTGAAAATTGTGAGTCCTGAGAAAACCGTCTTCAAGGGTGAGGTGGAGAGCGTACTGGTGCCGGGAACGGCAGGTGAGTTTGAAATACTGACCGACCACGCCCCCATCATATCTACTCTAAGCGAGGGACGGGTGCAATATTCAAGTAAAGAAGGCAAGAAAGAGTTGCAAATTCACGGCGGTTTTGTTGAGGTAAGACGCAACGAAGTGAGCCTGTGCGTGGAGATGTGAAAATGAAGTATGAATGAGATAAAGACCATAAGTAAGGCATACTACAAGATGAGCTTGTGGGTGGTGTGCGGCAGTATGCTGCTCGCGTTGTTCATTATGCAGGTTGCCAGGCTGCAGTATTTGGTGAACGCCGCTCTAGTGAGCGCCGTCTACTCATTCGTCTGCAACCTTCTCTACGGCCAAGCATGGAAAGCCACGGCCCGGACATCGCCCAATAGTCTGGCCAAATTCTATCTGGCGGCATCAGGCCTGCGCATGTTGGCCTCGCTGATAGTGGTAGTGCTGGCACTTATCTTGCTCAGGCCCGACAGGCAAATGATGTTGGGCTTCAGCATGGTTTTCGTGGCCTTCTATCTCGTCATGCTGCTCTTCGACACCATATTCTTTACTAGAATAGAGCGAAAACATAAAATTAAGTAAAAATGAACAATGGTATGAAATACATCAAGCAATTGCTTTTCGTGCTGCTGATGATGCTTGCCGCGGCGCCAATGAGTGCACACGACTTCTCTAAAAAGCAGTCGGTAGACGTTAAGAGCATTTTGTGGGGACATATCAAAGACTCATACGACTGGCACATCTCGGGCAATGCCGTCATCCATCTTCCCGTTATCGTGAAGAGCTCTACGGGTTGGCATATCTTCAGCAGCGCCGCTTTCTCTGAGGAACCCGACGCTAACGGAGACAGACCGGGGCCATACAACCTGGTCATAAAGAACGCCGACGCTAAGCAAAATCCTAATAAGATAGTGGAAAAAGTGAACGGACAGGAGGTCACTCCCTTCGACATATCCATCACAAAGACCACTTGCGTGCTCTTCATAGATGCCATCTTGCTTCTGCTCTGCGTGCTTATTCCGGCCCGCTGGTGCAGCAAACACAAGATAGATGACCCTGCTCCGAAAGGCTTCACTGGCCTGATGCACATGTTCATTATGAACATTTACAACGAGGTGATAAAGGCTTGCATGGGCGATGAGGCACCTAAATATGCCCCATGGCTGCTCACTTGCTTCTTCTTTATCTTCACTGCCAACATCATGGGTATCGTTCCTTTCCCTCCCGGCGGCGGCAACCTGACGGGCAATATTGCCTGCACGTGCTTCCTGGGTGTGACGACTTTCCTCATCACAAACTTCACCGGAACGAAGGAATACTGGAAAGACATCTTCTGGCCAGATGTACCTATGTGGCTGAAAGTGCCCGTGCCGCTCATGCCTTTCATTGAGCTCTTCGGCATATTCACCAAGCCTCTGGCACTGATCATCCGACTCTTTGCCAACATGATGGCCGGTCATGCCATCGCATTGTCATTCGCCGCCATCATATTCATCATGTTCGGAATAGCCGACAACGTGCTGGCCAACGTGCTGGCAGGCTCAAGCATGACCGTGGTGAGCGTGGCCATGAGCGTCTTCATGATGCTGTTGGAGATACTGGTAAGCTACATTCAGGCATTGGTTTTCACCATGCTGAGCGCAGTGTTCATCTCTTTAGCTCACGTCCATGCCCATGAGGCATAGCGAGGTGGGTGTACCAAACGCGAATAAAGAACTAAAATAATAAACAATTAAAAATTAAGTACTATGTTATCATTATTATTAGCAGATGTTGCTCTTGCAAAGTTGGGCGCTGCAGTAGGCGCAGGTTTAGCTGCCATAGGCGCAGGTATCGGTATTGGTAGAATCGGTGGACAGGCCATGGACGCCATGGCAAGACAGCCGGAGAAGATGAGCGACCTGCGTTCATCAATGATTATCGCGGCAGCTTTGGTTGAGGGTGTGGCATTCTTCGCCGTCATCATCGCCATTCTTGCCATCGTTATGTAACATCAAGCAATCAAAGTCCTGTTCCAAAAGGGGCAGGGCTGAGCGTTATCAACAAATAAGTAACAGCTTATGGATTTGTTAATTCCTTCAACAGGCCTACTCTTTTGGATGTCGGTGGTGTTCATCATCGTCTTCCTCATCTTGCTTAAATGGGGCTTCCCCGTTATCATCAAGATGGTAGACGACCGTAAGACCTACATCGACAACAGCCTTCGCAAGGCTCAAGAGGCCAACGAGCGGCTTGCCAACATACAAAAAGAGGGTGAATCCATTTTGCTTGAAGCACGCGAGAAGCAGGCTGCCATACTCAAGGAAGCCTCTTCCACACGTGACAAAATCATAGAACAGGCACAAGACAAGGCTCGCGAGGAGGGCGCCCGCCTGCTTTCTGACGCAAGAGCGCAGATAGAGGGCGAGAAGCAAAACGCCATCAGGGAGATTAGAAACCAGGTGGCTGTGCTGAGCGTGCATATTGCAGAAAAGATACTCAAGAGCAATTTGTCATCTGATGACAAGCAGATGGATATGATAAATCGTTTGTTGGACGATTATTCTTCTAAGAATACAGAACAAAGTAACTAACAGTTTATATGGATTTAGGAGTAATTTCGGTTCGCTATGCCCGTGCACTTCTTAAATGTGCGGATGAGCAAAAGCTTGAGGATAAGGTATACAAGGAGATGCAAACGCTCTCTCAAAGCTACCTTGAAGTGCCTCAACTGCGCTTCACAATAGACAACCCCATTCTCCAAAACGCCACAAAAGAGCAGCTGCTCGCACAGGCTTGTGGAGGAGAGGTATCAGAACTGACACGCAAGTTTATTGCTATTGTTCTGCATAAAGATAGGGGAAATGCCCTGCAGTTTATGGCGGCATCATACATTACCCTATACCGGAGACAGAAGAATATCATTCAAGGAACGCTTACCACCGCTACTAAAGTGTCGCAGAAAACTGAAGACAAGATGAAGCAGATGGTGGAAGCAAAGACTCATGGCACTGTAGAGTTCAACACACAAGTTGATCCTTCGATCATCGGAGGGTTCATCTTAGAGTATGACACCTACAGAATGGATGCAAGTGTGAAGACAAAACTGAACACAATCCTTAATGAACTAAAAAATTAAAAAGTAAAATATGTCTGAGAAAATAAAACCAAGTGAAGTGTCGGAAGTGCTGCTGAAAGAGCTCGAAGGCATCAACTCTGAGGAACAGTTCGACGAGGTGGGAACGGTTCTCACCGTAGGCGACGGCGTAGCCCGTATATACGGACTGCGCAATGCTGAGGCCAACGAGTTGCTGGAGTTCGAAAACGGCACCATGGCCATCGTGATGAACTTGGAGGAAGACAATGTGGGCTGCGTGCTTCTTGGCGCTACAGTGGGCATCAAAGAAGGACAGAAAGTGAAGCGTACGCACCGTATCGCTTCCATACGCGTCAATGACAACTTCCTGGGACGCGTTATCGACCCGCTGGGAAGGCCTATCGACGGCAAGGGCGACATCGACCTGTCAGACAGTTTCGAGATGCCACTAGACAGAAAGGCACCCGGAGTGATCTACAGACAGCCCGTGAAAGAGCCACTGCAGACTGGTTTGAAGGCAGTAGACTCCATGATTCCTATCGGCAGAGGCCAGCGTGAGCTTATCATCGGCGACCGACAGACAGGTAAGACGGCCATTGCTGTTGATACCATCATCAATCAGAAGAGCCTCTTTGAGGCCGGAAAGCCCGTTTACTGCATCTATGTGGCAATCGGACAAAAGGCATCTACCGTTGCCGCACTCGTGCAAACACTCAAGGAGCACGGCGCTATGCCCTACACCATTGTGGTGAGTGCAACGGCCGCCGACCCTGCTGCCATGCAATATTATGCACCGTTTGCCGGCGCAGCCATAGGCGAATACTTCCGCGACAGAGGCCTGTCAGCCCTTGTGGTGTACGACGACTTGTCAAAGCAAGCCGTGGCCTACCGTGAAGTATCACTGATCTTGCGTCGTCCTTCTGGCCGTGAGGCCTATCCAGGCGATGTGTTCTATCTGCACAGCCGTCTGCTTGAGCGCGCGGCGCGCATCAACGACCAGCAGGAAGTGGCCGAGCAGATGAACGATCTGCCCGAATGTATGAAGGGACATGTAAAGGGTGGAGGCTCGCTCACTGCCCTGCCTATCATCGAGACACAGGCAGGCGACGTGTCGGCTTACATACCTACCAACGTCATCTCCATTACCGACGGACAGATATATCTTGAAACCGACCTCTTCAACCAAGGCTTCCGCCCCGCCATTAACGTGGGTATCTCGGTGAGCCGTGTAGGTGGTTCGGCCCAAATAAAGAGTATGAAGAAGGTGGCAGGTACCCTCAAGATAGACATGGCACAGTATCGTGAGCTGGAAGCATTCTCCAAGTTCTCAAGCGATATGGACGCCGTTACAGCCATGACGCTCGACCGTGGCCGCAAAAACAATGAGTTGCTCATCCAGCCACAGTACAGCCCAATGCCTGTAGGCGAGCAAATAGCCATACTATATTGCGGCGTTCACGGTTTGCTGCATGATGTTCCGGTAGACAAAGTGCGCGAGGCGCAGAACCAGTTCCTCGATTCTATGAGGACATCTCACAAGGATGTGCTCGACACACTGGCTTCAGGCAAGATAACCGACGATGCCACAAAGACCATTGAGGAAGTTATTGCCAACATATCCGGTCAATATAAATAATGTAGATAGAAGCTTATGCCATCTTTAAAAGAAATAAAAACACGAATAGCCAGCGTTAACAGCACCCGTAAGATAACGAGTGCCATGAAGATGGTGGCTTCCTCGAAGTTGCATCATGCCCAAACAGCAATAGAGAATATGCTCCCTTACGAAACGTTATTGGAGCATATCCTCCTCACTTTCCTGGCCTCGTCGCCCGAAAGCGAGACTCCTTATGAGGTGGCACGCCCCGTCAAAAAGGTGGCTTTGCTTGTTTACGCATCCAACAGCTCGTTGTGCGGAGGCTTCAATGCCAATGTCATCAAACTCATGTTGCAGGCTATTGAAGAATATCACGCACAAGGACTCACAGATTCTGACATTCTCATCTACCCCATCGGACGGAAAGTGGCCGAGAAAGTAGATAAGCTGGCATTGCAAAGCGCCGGCGACTTCACCAGCTTGGCCGATAAGCCTAACTCTGAGGGATGCCGGAAGATAGCTATCGAGGTGGGGCAAAAGTGGCTTAAAGGCGAGGTAGATAAGGTGGAGATGATATACCACCACTTCAAGAGCGCCGGTTCGCAAATTCTGCAACGCCGAGTATTCCTGCCTTTTGATGTTACTACGGAGATAGGAACCGACAACGACCGCGACCTTACATCCAACATCGCAACGAAGAAGGCACAAGACTATCTGAAGAAACGCCGCGAGGCTGAGGAAAAGAAGCGGCTTGAGGCCAAACCACTCAACGACGACTTCATCGTAGAGCCCGACCTTGAAACCGTGCTACGCGAGCTTATACCTAAGGAACTGCACCTTAAAGTGTATACAGCCCTGCTAGACAGCGTTGCCTCTGAGCACGCCGCAAGAATGGTTGCCATGCAAACGGCTACCGACAATGCCGACGAACTGCTCAAGGATCTCAACTTGCAATACAACAAGAGCAGGCAGCAAGCCATTACAAACGAGCTGCTTGATATTGTCAGCGGGTCTGTCAACAATTAGTCTTACAATTAGTTTATAAAGAGGGAGGAACAGCCAGCGAGCCGTTCCTCCTTTTTTTGTTTTTCAAGAATGCCTTTCTTGTACATCAAAATAGGCACTTTTGCAACACAAAACAGGCACTTTCGCAATGCCAAAAGGCCACTTTTGAAACAAGCCTGACTAGGCCTGATATTACTTCACACTGTTTGGTTAATTATTACTAAATTGGTGTACAATTTTTTTCTTGTTTTCTGAAGAGCTTTACACTCTCAGTGACAGTTTACTGATCTGCTTTACAGCAGAATTTTCTTTATCATTTTATCCAATAGCGT
>CABVAZ010000034.1:0-31581 GCA_902496445.1 uncultured Prevotella sp.
TTCCCATTTTAATTTTTAATGTTAAAACGGTGTAAAGTAAATCTGCTATAAGTCATCTTTCTATTTTCTTCACAGTGATGTTGCCGTCTGCCTGTCTGCTCACAACGATGTTAAGACCTTTCTGCAAGCCTTTACGGGCGATGCCGTCGGGCGTGTAATAGGTTGTGATTGTGTACTTTGTGTAGCTGTCAGACACCTGCCTTATACCGTCTGTGATGCTCTTCAGTGCGAAGCTTCCGCTGTTGAAGACGCGGCAGGCCGAGCGTTGCTGGGCGTTATACTCATTGACGAAGGCCACCACCTCCAGGTTGCGGGCATTGCATGAGTCTACAAGAACATTGCCATTGTTGTCGTTAACCGTTATTTCGTGGTTGGTCCACACCTCAGGCACGGTCATGCTGTAGTGCATCTCTGCCACGTTGCCGTTCCACTTCAGCGTGTCGCCCCAAAGGGCAGATAGTGTCTGACGGTAAACATGCCTGTGTCTGAATGTGGTAGATGAGTATCCGGCCTGCTCATGTTGCTTCACGCTGTCTTCTGTAAGTATCACGCTGAGGCGCGAAGAGGGGCAAAGAAAGTCAAAAACATGGTTCTTCTCAACCCTGACCGTTACATCCAACTGCCTCGTCTGCTCGTTATAGCGTGCCTCGGGCGTTACCTTTACAAAGGCAGGCCATGCCAGGGCATATTTAAGCAGGGGTCTGATGTCGTCAGGAAAGCCCACCTGAAACACCGGAACGGGCATCTTCGTCTCTTTGGGGAAGCCGTCTACATACGTTCTGTCGAACATGGCAGCGGGCGCATAGGTGCCTTCGTTGCCGTAGAGCCACGTATAATCCTTGTCTTCGGGCACGGTGAGATAGTCGGATGTGTAGCCGCAGTGGTGCGTAATTTGGTGATAGTGTTCGGCGAAGCCCTCCTTGTCCATCTGCGCGAAGGTCTCTATGGCCCTCGGACAGTTGGGACAATTCTCCGTGCTAAACTCTTCCAGCAGCATCTCATGGGGGTAGGTGAGCGTGCTGTCGTACACTGCAAAGTGCCCTTGGGCCGTTGCTGTGCTGCCCTCAGCGCTCACTTCAAGGTTCAACTTGTTGTCTGTGCCCACCCATTCTTTGCTTGTAGGCAAACTGATATGCAGCATGTCTTTGCCGTTTTGTCCCAATTCAACGGTTCTGCTCAGCGTTTTAGCGTATTGTCCGTTGATGTTGTAAGCGCAGGTATAGCCCTTGATGCTCTCCTCGCCCAGATTGCTCACGGTTACGGTAGCCCTTATCGAGTCGCCCGCAGCCACGGCCCGGCTCTCCGGTTGTATGGCCGTTATCTTCAGATTCTTGGACGGCAGTGAGCCATCTTCTATCACAATCTCGGCGCAAAGCGAACCGTCGAAGCCTTCGCGCTCGGAGTAATTTTCCCACGATCCGTTCTTTCCTATCCAACAACCGTTGTATGCGGGCAGGTAATCATCATCTTCGTCTTCGCCGGCCAGCAGAATCGTCTTGCACGATTTGCTCTGTGTGAAGCTGTAGCCTATGGCAAGGTCTTGCCCAGCGGGTATGGTGACGGGCTCCGAGAGTGTCACCTCGTTCCAGCCTACAGCCGGCGTTGTCAGGCTTGCGTTGCCCAAGTCGTTGGCTGTGAGAGCCGTGCGCACCCAGCAGTACATGTCTGTGAACCCGCTGTTGGTGGCTATGCCCACCCGCATCTTGGTGATTTTCATGCCGGCATAGTCGGCCAGCAAACTCTTGGGCAGTATGCAGGCGGCTGATATTTCGCCACTTCCCGGCTTGCTCTTGGGCGCTGTGCCCAGTGTGCCGCCGCACAAACCCACTATAACGGAAGCTGCTTGCGCGGTGCTGCCGCAGAGCAACAGCAAGGCGCAAGCAAGCATTTTATCGATTTTAGATATGTGCATGTTGCTTGATTCTTTATTTTCTTATCTTGCACACCTTATCGCCTTGGCGAATGACATATACACCCGGCCTGAGCGAGTGCAGCCCTTCTGACGTGCTGACATTCAGTCTGATGCCGCTGATGGTGTACACTTCCATGGCCTTCTGCGTGTCGATGTGGGCCGACTGTATGGCGTTGAAGGTAGGAGCATAAACGGTTATGGTATCTGATTTGCCGCTCTTCTGGCTTCCGAACTCGCCCGTCACATAATAATAGAATATGTCATTGCCCGTGAAAGGCACGTTCACCTGATAGGATGTCGCGTTGTAAGGCAGTGTAACTGTAGCATAAGGCGCGGTGATGCGCTCGCCCTTCTTCAGCGTAGAGTTGATGGCCAGCGTGTCGAAGAGCACTATGTCGCCGCCCTCGGCAGCATCTGTTATCTCGAAGATGATTTGACAGTTGTCTGTACCACCCTCTATGTCAGCATCGAAGTTGGTGCCACTCTTGGTAATTGTAACCTCTTTAGGCGTTCCTATATAGGTTATCTGTCGCGTTTGTGTGTTTAGTGAACCGAAACCAATCTTCACTACGGCATCGTCCTGCATGGTAGTGGCTGTTCCGCTCACGTGTGCCTTGCCTCCGTTGATGCTGTAGTTGCCTGCGGGGCTGTACATTGCGCCGGGGTAGCCATAGGCGGCATAAGCATTAGTGATGCCCAGAAAGCCTGTGAAGGCTGTGCAAAGATAGCTCGACCAACCCGCGTACTTGATGGCATCGTCAAGGCTTACGGGCATTCCGTCTTGCGTCATCAGCGTGCTCTTGGTGTCGTCCATTGACGTGGTTATCTCACTGAAGCCGTCGGCGAAGTAGGTAAACGGCTCGTCACCGGCCACGGCTTCGTGGTTGCGAATGAGGTTCAGCTTGTAAGTGTGTGCATTTTCAGAGGCTTGCCAGTTGGCGGTGAAGCCTTCGGCCGATATGTTGGTGGCCGCCAGAGCCACGGGTGCGGCCACGTCGGGCACGCTCAGCTCCTGGTTGTAACCCCATCCGGGATATGATTCGCCCTCATCATTCAGGGCTGTTACGCACACTGTTACACCGTTGGTGGCGTTGAAATCGCCGCTCACCTCGGTCTGAGTGCCTTCTACGACAGTAGAATCCAGCCTTCCGCCACTTGCCTTATCCGATATTTCGCCGTAGTTATACGTCTCTACTCTATATTTTGTAGCGTTCTCAACGCCATCCCATTTCACCAGAAGCGTGCTGCCGTTCTTGGCGCTCACCTTAATGTTTTGGGGCGTGCCCAGAGGATATTCCAGCTGCTCAACGGCCACGCTGTCGATGAGCACCTTGCCCTGCCAGCCGAAGAACATGATGGCAGTGTTCTCTACGCCTCCCGATGTCGTGAACGAACAAGTGGTCCAGTCGGTGGTCATGGGCAGAGCGCTGGCCGAAATCATGCTCTTGTGGGCGTTGTCATTATTCAGCACGAAGTATTGCAGGCCCTGGCTATTGTCATTGGGGTTCACATTCTTGCACCTGAACGTTACTCTGAACACTCCCTGATACTTTGTCAGGTTGAGATTTGGTGTCATCAGATAGCCCGGATCGCCCTCGTTGGTGTCTACATAGCTAAGATAAGCCTTGCCGCCGGCCTGATGTACGTGCCATGCCGTCCAGTTTGGCAGCAGCTTGGCGGCAACAGAGTCGTTCATCTCGGCCGTGTCTGGCTCGTTCTCCGTGCCTGCTGTCAGCGTGTTGAAGTTCTCCGAAAGCAGCAAATGGCTCTTGGCAGCCTCTGCCTTCAACATGTTGGGTCGTGCCATGGCTTTGGCAACCTGCTCTCTGTCGAGCCCTTTGCCTGCCGGGGTGTGCATGAGCCACTCTACGGCCTGGGCCTTCTCATTATGTCTTGTGGGCAGGTTTAGCTGTGGGGTTTGTGCCTGCAGTGCTGTAACCGACAGCAAGACACCCATCATCATTAAGTGTAGTTTTTTCTTCATAGGTGTAAGTGTTAATTTGTTTAATATATTTGCTTTCGACTGCGAAAATATGAAAAATATGCCAAATAGGCGTATTTTATACCTAAAATGTTGTTCTTTTTTATAAATTCGAAGATATTTCGTACCTTTGTGGGCATAATGTTAAGCAGAAAGATATTTAGTTTGGTAGTTTTGCCAGCACTCTGTTTGTTGCTCTCATGCAATGCCTCTTTGCGTCAGAGAAACGATATGGCAGAGCATTTGCTGGCAAAAGGCGACTCACTCTACCGCATGGAGCAGTATAGTGAGGCCACTGACTGTCTCTTGCAAAGCATAGCCCTGGCCAAGCAGACGGGCAACGCACATTGTCAGGCCCGCTCCATCATACAGCTGGCCATGATATACGTGCGGCTCAACGATATGGACCGGGCCGGGCACTACCTCAACATGGCCATCAAGTTGGCCACTAGCAAAAAAGACTATAGGGCGCAGGGCGAGGCTTTGGGGCACCTCACCGCCGTCTATGCCTATCAGCATGACTTGAAGAAAGCCGAGCAGTGTCTGGACAGGCAACGTAAGCTGCCGGGTCAAAGCGAGGGGTTGAGGCTTTATTATCTCTATTTTAATGAGGCACTGCTGTGCCAGCTCAAGGGCAAAGCCGACCGGTCGTTGGCGCTATACGACCGCGCCATGCAGATTGTCAGACAGTATAAGCTCAGCCAAAGCCTGCTGTGCTCTGTCATCGGCATAAAGGTTTACGCCTATTTAGCCATGGGCGACACCCGCAAGGCGCTGCAAGCGTGTGAGCAGTTCAGGCAGTCGGGCAAGCTGCAAGACAACCGTGTGTATCAGGCAGCCTACTATGAGATGCTGCGCGACATACATCATGCCATGGGTAAAGAGCCTGAGGCCAGAGCTTACGCCGCCATGGCCGACTCTGTCTCGGTGGCCATCATCAGTCAGCGGCAGATAGATGCCGTAGACAATAAGGTGGTGTGGTTCGACGACCAGCAGAATATGAATGACATAGAGCAGCTCACCTCTGTGGTGAATATGCAGTGGATGGTCATTGCCTTGTTTGTCTCGCTCATCGTGATGCTGGCATTGCTGGCCGTCACCATCTACCGCCACAACAAGCGCATACGCCATACCTACCTGCTACTGGTACGTAAAAATCGTGATATCATCATGCAAGAGAAGATCAACAGGAAGCTCATGCAACCTTCTTCTGTCGACGATGATGCTCTGAGCGACGTGCCGGTGGCTGATGACAAAGCCACGAAGCTGAGTAAGGAGCAGGTGAACGAGCTGGTGAAGAAGATTGCTGCGGTGATGAATGACGTGCAGAAAATCAGCCAGCCCGACTTCAGCTTGAACCTGCTGGCCAGGGAAGTGGGGTCTAATACGGCTTACGTGTCGTGGGTAATCAACAACATCTATCATCATAACTTCAAGGCTTTTCTGAACGAATACCGCATTCGCGAGGCCTGCAGGCGCATGGACGACCATGAGCACTACGGACATATCACCATCCAGGCCCTCATCAGGGATTTGGGTTATAGCAGCTACAGCAATTTTGTCGCGGCCTTTAAGAAGGTGAACGGTATGACACCCTCACAGTATCAGCGCCTGTCGGTTGAGGCTGATGAGGATAAATGATGAAGCGCAGGGCCAGGTGGCTGGAGGCACACACGACGTGTTGATTTCCAAAAGCACCTTTTTTGCCAACCCAAAGAGCCTGTTTTGCCAATTAAAAATATATATCTGTCGTTGCAAAAGCGACATTTCTCAATTTTCGTGACGTCTCTCATGCGTGGTGGCAGCGAGAAGGGCAGAACGCAGCGACGGTGCGACGACTGCTTGACCTTTGATTTATGCCAAGGATATTGCTGTATTAACCATTTTTTTTGTTTGATTTCTGAATTGATGTTATCTAATATTTTCTAACTTTACAATTTGATAGTTGTACATGCTGAGTGGGTGTCATCGACAGTAAGCGGACAGAATTATACTTGGTACACCTTCCTCAATGCACATGAATTTACGGCTGCCAACAGCATCTATTACCGCAAGTATGCTGCCAATGTGCCGGGCTCGGTGTGCCTGCCCTTCGCTCCGGATGCTACCAAGAGTGGTGTGTTCCGCAGTTATAAAACGAGTGATGCCTCGCATGTCACGCTGCAGCTCGTTGCTACTCCCGAGGCCGCAAAGCCTTACTTCTTCTATCCCAGTGAGGATGTCATGCTCACCAGTACCAAACCACAAATCGTGAAGGCGGTGACGGGCAGCGAAGATTTGTCATACGAAAATATGTATGGCACCTATGCCGGTATGTCGTTGCCGAGCGAGAGTGGCTCTGCGGCTTACGGCATGGCCTCTTCAGACTTCACTTATAACGGCAAGAGCTATCCTGCCGGAACGTTTGTCAAGTTCAGCAGTACGGCATGGCTCAATCCTTTCCGAGCTTATCTGCTGCTGTGGCTCAGGCGCTAAGCCTGCCGTGATGGAAACCGAGTTGGATGACACGCCTACGGGCATCACCACGGTAGGCATGAGCAAGGCTGACAATACACCTTATTATAATATGCAAGGCATGCGTGTGAGCCGCCCCGGCAAGGGATTATACATCCACAACGGTAAGAAAGTATGGTTGAAGTAAAACAATTAAGAGGAGAAAAGCAATGAAAAGATATATCAAGCCCCAAGCAGCGATAGTGAAAGTGAATCTTTATAACAGTTGTATGGAGGAGGATAACAAGACCTACAGCACCGGTGACGCGCCCGTGTTTGGCGGCGGTGGAGGTGGAAAACAAGACCCCTTCGGCACGGATAATGACGATTCGCAAGAAACAAGCGCCAACATCTGGAAATAAGAATAAGGCCATACGCTCAGCCATCTGCCGGCGTATGGCCCTTTTTCTGTCTTTTTGTGGTGCAGAGCCCGGCGCTTTCAGCTGTGCATAGCCGCATGGGTGGTGTTTAACATCTATTCTGAGGGGGTTGTCAAAGTAGCATCAGAGAAAGTGGTTAGGGTTGTGCAGGTGATGGATGCAGAGTATGTAACATTTATTAACGGCGTTAATGGTACTCGAGATGGAGATTATCGTTACTTTTGCAATGATAAATCAGCAGATAAAATCTTATTTTCATGCAGATAAAGATATCTCCTTTTATACCCATCACGTTGGGTATGCTGACGGCTTTTGGCCCTTTCGTAACAGATGTTTACCTGCCTGCCATGCCCGAACTGGCCGACTATTACCGCACATCGGCCGTTGCCGTGGGCGCGTCGCTCACTGCCGGTATGCTGGGATTGGCCTCCGGACAGATTCTGATAGGCCCTTTGTCTGACAAGTTCGGACGAAAGAAGTTGCTCTTACTGTCTATGGCGCTCTTTGTTATCGCCTCGCTGCTGTGTGTCTTTTCGCCTAATATTCAGCTGTTCAATCTGTTTCGCTTCTTCCAAGGCATGTCCGGAGCGGGTGGGGTGGTGCTCTCGCGCAGCATAGCCACTGATATGTTTCGCGACAAACAGTTGACCGACTTCCTTGCTCTGCTGGGAGCCATCAACGGAGTGGGCACCGTGCTTGCCCCGATGCTGGGTGGCGTGCTCACCAAGTTGGCACCTTGGCAGGGCATCTTCTGGGTGTTGACGGCCATAGGCGTTATTTTGCTCTTTTGTTCGATGCGCCTGAGAGAAACGCTGGCGCCCCAAAACCGCAGTAGCAGACACTTGCCGGTGGTCTATGCCCAGCTTTTCGGCGTGTTCGGCAACAAGCGATTCACCCTGAGCACGCTGGCTATGATGTTCAGCTTTCTGGCCTTCTTTGCCTATATCACGGCATCGCCCTTCATCTTTCAGCAGCAATATGGGTTGTCGGCATTTGAGTATAGCATCTGCTTCGGGCTCAATGCCTTCTGCATCGGCATAGGTACGTGGCTTCCCACCCGCTTTCATCATGCCAACACAGCGTTGAAGTGGGCGAGCATCGACCTCTTTGGCGCGGCTTGTCTGGTGGCTGTTTGTCAGCTGATGCGTGTTCCGCTGCCCATCCTTATGCCCTGTTACATCTATATGCTCATTTGTTTTGGCATGATGCAACCCGTGTCTACTGCCATTGCCATGAATGCCGAGCGCTCTCGTGCCGGCGCAGCCAGTGCCGTGTTTGGCGCAGCCTCGTTTGTGGCAGGCGCCATAGCGTCACCCCTTGTCACCATGGGCGACGTGCTGTTGTGCTCAGCTGCCGTCATAGTGGCGGGCTCGCTGTGCTGCATGTTGCTCACCCTGCCCCTTTGCAACACGCTGAAGCGTGAGCAGATGGGCAAGGCGGCAGAATGAATAAAGAGTTGAGAAAGAATTAGAAACGGTCTATGCCGAGCACCTTCTCGATGACAGGTGCCATGTCATAATACTTATAATCGGCCAGTCGTCCGCCGAAAATTACGTCTTTTTCTTGCTTGGCCAGCTCGCGATAGCTGTCGGCCAGTTTGTTGTTCTCGTCGTCGTTGACGGGATAGAAGGGCTCCATGCCCGGCTTCCACTCCGTGCTATATTCGCGGCTGATAACCGTTTTGGGGTTGTCGTAAACGGCTTGGCCGAAGCTTTCGAAGTGTTTGTGCTCTATGATGCGTGTATAGGGCACGCTGGCCTCGGTGTAGTTGATGACCGCGTTGCCCTGATGGTTGGGCTCATCGAGTGTTTCTGTCTCGAACCTTACGGTGCGGAAGCTCAGCTTGCCCAGCTTGTAATCGAAGTATTCGTCTAGTTGTCCGGTGTAGACAAGCTTGGAGGCGTGCTCGCGCCACGACCCTCTGAGCGGCTCGGCTGCATTGAAGAAGTCGGTGTCGGTAAGGGTGTCAACGCCCTCAAGCAGAGCGTTGATGAGCTTGTTGTAGCCTCCGATGGGTATGCCCTGATAGTTGTCGTTGAAGTAATTGTTGTCGAAGACCAACCTCACGGGCAGCCTCTTGATGATAAAAGCCGGCAGCTCGGTGCATTTTCTGCCCCATTGCTTCTCCGTATAGCCTTTGATAAGTCTCTCGTAGATAGTCTTTCCGATGAGCAGCTGAGCCTGTTCCTCCAGGTTGCGCGGTTCGCTCACGCCCTCGCTGAGCAGCTTTTGGCGCATCGCTGCCTTCTCTTCCTCCAGCTTAGCCTGGGCCTCTGCCGGCGTGCGTGTGCCGAAAATCTCGTAGAAGGTGTTCATGTTGAAGGGCAGATTGTAGTAATGTCCTTGCCAGCAAGCCACGGGCGAGTTGGTGTATCTGTTGAAAGGCACCAAAGAGTTGACGAAGTCCCACACCTTCTTACTGTTGGTGTGGAAGATGTGGGCGCCGTATTGGTGAACGTTGATGCCCTCTATCTGTTTGCAGAAGACGTTGCCTCCCAGTTGCTTGCGCTTGTCAATGACCAGACAGCTCTTGCCCGCTTGTCTGGCCCGATAGGCGAAGGTGGCTCCGAAGAGGCCGGAGCCTACTATCAAATAATCATAATGTTTCATGCTGATGTGTCGCGTTGGATATTGTTGGAATGAAAACCAGGCAGGCTGAACAGTGCCGCCATCGACTGCCGTTCTGCCTGCCCTGTTGTTGTGTGCGCATATTGTTGAGCTGTGGGCCTATGCCTATTGCGTTACTCGCTCCAGCCATTTCACCATGCCGAACATCACCGCCATGGAGATGAAGCAAACCAGGGCGAAGACGAGCCAGCACTCCCAGATGGGCCATTTGTTGTACATGAGCGGACCTATCCACAGCAGGCAGTTGCCCACGGCAGTGGCTCCGAGCCACAATCCCTGGCATAAACCTTGCAGATGCTTAGGAGCCACCTTGCTCACGAAGCTCAGTCCGAGCGGCGAGATGAACAGCTCGGCCACGGTAAGGAAGAAATAGGTGAGGATGAGAACCCACGGTCCGGCCTTCATGGTGTTGCGCATGACAGGGTCGATGGCCGTGAACTTCTCGGCCGAAGGATAGCCGTTGGCGATAGAGATGACCATCAGGAAGATGTAGGCGCAGCCTGCTATGGCCATGCCATAGGCAATCTTGCGCGGCGTGCTGATGGGCTTGCCCTTCTTGGTGAAGTAGCTGAAGAGCCACATGATGAGCGGCGTGAGCACAATAACGAAGAAGGGATTAACAGCTTGCCATATCTCAGGCGCCACAGAGTCGGTCTTCACGAAGTCGCGTGCAAAGAATGAGAGGCTCTGACCGTTCTGATGGAACGAGAACCAGAAGAACACGCTGATGCCAAGCACGGCAAACAGGGCATACATGCGCTGCTTTATTTCGGCTGCCATGGTGCGCTTCTCCTCCTCGGTGTATTGCTCTGAGGCCACAGCCTCCTTCTTTCCCGGCGTGGGGAAGAGGTGCTTGGAGGTCATGAAGATGACGAGCGACACGAGCATCATCACCACGCTGGCGATGAAGCTATAGTGTATGCCGGTGTTGAACACGTCGAGATAGTCTTGCGCAAAGCTGCCCATGTTGCTGAAGTCGTAGCCCGGCAGCTGCACTTGCTGTGCCAGTGTGTTGAGCGACGCCATCTGCTGGTTGGTTATATCGCCGCTGATGAAGGCGTGGCAGAGGCGCGGCAGGTCGGCGTTATAGGCCAGATGATGCACCTTGAGCCACCACGAGCGCAGCAGCGGAGCGATGAACGGCGCGGCCAGGGCACCCACGTTGATGAAGACATAGAATATCTGGAAGCCGGCATCGCGCTGGCCCTGAGCCCACTTCAGGCGCTCCTTGCCCTCCTTGGCGGCATCGGCTTCGAAGTTGTCGTACATCTGTCCGACGATGGCCTGCAGGTTTCCTTTAAACAAACCGTTGCCTACGGCGATGAGCACAAGGGCGAAGATGGTGAACGAAAGCAGCCATGTGTTGTTCTGAGGCGTGGCCAGTATAGGTATGGACAGGGCCACATAGCCCAGTGCCATGACGAGCAGTCCACTCTCAATGGTGCGCTTGTAGTTTTGCGTACGGTCGGCTATGATACCTCCCACCAGGCTCATCACGTAGATGGCAGCCAGGAAGAAGGCGGCGATGAGGCCGGATGTTTCATCCGACAAGCCGAATTTAGAACAGAGGAAGAGTGCCAGCACGGCGTTCATGATGTAGTAGCCGAACCGCTCTCCCATGTTACTCAATGCTGCAAGAAGCAGTCCTTTTGGGTGATTTTTGAACATGTCTATGATAATTATTAAAGTTTTTCAGTTATTTGTTTTTGTGTTTTCCTGTCAGGTCAAACAGGTATGTGGCCTTGATGACGATGTTGCCGAGGTTCGACTTGCCGAAGTAGTCGCGCTTGCTGTCTTTATATATGTTGCCCAGCCCATAATAGTAGCGGGCCTCGAGCAAGAAGTGTCCCAGTCCGGGGCGGCTGTATTCGGCTCCTGCTCCGGCCGCTATGCCGTAGTCGAACTTCTTTTCTACGTCCATAGACTCCTGCTTCACGATGTTGTTGCTGCGCCCCGTGCCGTCTGTAGCCAGGTTGGGCTCATCATAATTCTTGGATGTAGACTCGCCCAGATAGATGCCTATCTGCGGTCCGGCCTGCACAAAGAAGTTGAAGCCGCGCTGCTCCTGCCCCCAGGCCAGGTGGGCGAAGACGGGTATCTGGATGTAGTTGATGGTGCGGCTGTACTTCTCACGCGCGCCGTTGGCATTGATGACGGGCGCGTCTTTCTCGGTCAGTATGTCCTCTTTCCAGCCTGCTGACACATAGTTCACCTCACCGCTGATGGAGCAGATGGTGGTGAAATACTTCTCGCAGGTATAGCGCCAGGAGAAGCCGCCGGTCATTCCGCCGTGCCAACTTTGTGACACTTTGGGGTCGAAGCCTACGTTAGACATGACGTAGCCGGCGTTTCCACCCACGCTGAAAATACTTCTATACTCGCCCACCTGTGCTTTTGCCGTAGTGCAAAAGGCGGTCAGGACAAGGAAGAGTGAGAGTCTGGCGTTTCTGAATTTCATGCTTTGCAAGAATGAGTTAGTATGTCAGCGACTCCATGGTGCGGTCGCTCTTGAAGTGAATGAGCTGGAAGTTGTTGTTGATATAACCTCCTGAGGCCCCCGTCTTCTTAAATACGAGCCTGGTTTGCTGCGGACGGTAGGAAGACTGGCTCTCCGTTCCGCTGAAAGCCTTGCCATACTGGCTCATACCCGTTATGAAGTACATGCCCTGGTCGTAGCCTGTCAGGGCCATGCGGGGCAGCCATTCCTCCATCATCTGCGTACCGAACTGAGCCAGATACTGCTTCTCCAGCGCCTGGGTCTTGTCTGACGCGGCGTTATAATAATAGGTGGTGGGTATGTAGACGTTGTATTTAAAGAAGTTGTCGAGGTCATATTTCTGATACATCAGCCACTCGTTATATCCGAACATGGATATTTTCAGCTCCGGCCGGATGGTCTTCAGCGAGTCTAGTTTGCTGAAGATGCGGTTGAGCTGCGGACTTCTGGCCGTGTTAAGCACGATGACGTTGGTCTTGGTGGGGCTGAAGGCCTTGGCAAATTGTGCCAACGGCGTGTTCACGTTGCTCAGCTTGTAGGCCACTTTGCTGGCGTCGAGCGCCTGTCTCAAGGCACTTGTGAACGAGCCCTTGTCGCTTCCGGCGTCGTTGCAGTTCACAAAGATGGGCTGACCGTCTTTCTGAAAGCGCTCTAAGAAGGCTCCCAGCGTCTTTGAGTTCAGCTCCGACGGCTCCTGATATACCTGAAAAATGTTGCTGTTGGCGCTTACGTCGTTGCCCGTAATAGAGAAGGGGATGACCAGCTTGATGCCATGCTGTCGGCAGAAGTCGCCCAAAGGCTTCACCATATTAGAGTAGAGCGGGCCGAAGATAATATCCAGATTGGCCGCGCTATTGTCCAGCAGAGTGGTTCGTATGTCGGCATCCTTGGGCACGTTCCATGCGTGCACCTCTGTGTTGATGCCCTGCGCCTTGAGGTCATTGAATGCCATGAGCATGCCACGATAATATTCCACCATGCGCTTGCCGTCACCGTCGTTGTTGTGCAGGGGCAGCATGATGCCCACCCTGACAGACGACATGGCCGCCGGAACGCTCTTCTGTGCCGTTGCCGGGGTGCTGCCAGTGGCCTTAGCGGCCGCGTTTGCCGGTGTCGTAGCGGCATTGGCAGGGCTCTTTTTGTCGCCATTCTTGCCGAAAGGCACAAATATCCAGGTGCCCTTCTTGAGCTCATAGCCGGCCTGTTTCATCTCGGGGTTAGCGTTAAGTAAGTCTTCTATGGTTACGCCATAATCTTTGGCTATACCGAAAATCGTTTCATGGCGCTTCACTTTGTGTATGTCCCGCCATTGCGTAGTTTGTGCCATGAGCGTTGAAACCGAGAAAATCATGGCGCAAAGCACTAAACATCTTATTATGTGTATTCTCATATATAGGGATAATGTTGTTTCAAATGCAAAAATACAAAAATCATTCGGTTTAATCAACATTATTGATTAATTTTGCAAAAATATCATTTATGAGCAGTATTACATATCCCCTTACCGTGCTCGTAGCATGGTTTTTGGTAGCCACAAGCCTGCGTGCGCAGGATGTTGTGCCCTCTATAGACCCTGTAGCCACGCTTACCACCTCTGATAATGAGAGTCAGGAGCTTCGGCCGGGCGAGTCTTACAGCGGCTCAGCACCCCTCACGGTTCATTTCCAGGCCAATCCTTCCAACGTAGGCAATTATTCTGCCTATTACGAATGGCGGTTCTATACAGAGAGCGACCCGCAAAATCCCTATCTCATACGTTATGACGAGAACACCGACTACACCTTTACGTCGGCCGGCTCTCACCGCATCGTGTGCTACGCCACCTATGTGCAGGGCACTGACACGGTGGCCTATACGGCCGATTATTGGGCAGAGACGGGCGCCATAGCCATATCCATCAGCGAGAGCAAGCTCGACTTTCCCAACGCTTTCTCGCCCAACGGCGACGGCATCAACGACATCTATAAGGCCAAGTCGGGCTATCAGTCTATCGTGGAGTTTCATGCCTACATCTTCAACCGGTGGGGAACCAAGCTCTATGAGTGGACAGACCCGGCCGGAGGATGGGACGGAAAGTATCGTGGAAAAGACGTGGCGCAGGGCGTTTACTTCTGCCTGGTCAAGGCAAAGGGTGCCGACGGCCGCGTGTTCAATATCCGCAAGGACGTGAACTTGCTGCGTGACTACACCGAAGGAACAACAGTCAGTCAATAGAGTAGGGCCGTCAATCCCGATAGATGACAGGTACATGTATCAAGAGCTAAAAGCTATAGATTAGAAAAAATATATGAGTGAAATAAACAACATGGTGAAACAGGATAACACCATGCCGCAAGACGCTGCCCCGGAGAGTGAGCCTCTGAAGATAAACGTGTGGGGAGCGCGCGTGCATAATCTGAAAAACGTTGATGTAGTCATACCCCGCAACTCGCTCACAGTGTTCACCGGGCTGTCAGGGTCGGGCAAGTCGTCGCTGGCTTTCGACACTATCTTTGCTGAAGGGCAGCGCCGTTACATCGAGACCTTCTCGGCCTATGCCCGCAACTTCCTTGGCAATATGGAGCGGCCCGACGTGGATAAGATTACCGGATTGTCGCCCGTCATCGCCATTGAGCAGAAGACCACCAACAAGAACCCGCGTTCCACCGTGGGCACCACCACCGAGATATACGACTATCTGCGCCTGCTCTTTGCCCGTGCCGGCACGGCCTACAGCTACATGAGCGGCGAAAAGATGGTGAAATATACCGAAGAGAAGGTGGTAGACATGATAGCACACGACTATAACGGCCGCCGCATATACCTGCTGGCGCCCTTGGTGCGCAACCGCAAGGGCCACTATCGCGAGCTCTTTGAGAGCATGAGGCGCAAAGGCTATCTGTATATTAGGGTAGACGGCGAGCTGAAAAGCCTGGAAAGGGGCATGAAGGTAGACCGATACAAGAACCATAACATAGAGGTGGTGATAGACAAGCTTGAGGTGAAGGAGGGCGACAGCGAGCGCCTGCGCAAGAGTGTGGCCACAGCCATGCAACAGGGCGACGGCCTCATCATGGTGGCCGACAAGGACACCGGCGAGGCTAAATACTTCTCCAAGCGCCTCATGGACCCCGTGACGGGCTTGGCCTATAAAGATCCTGCGCCCAATATCTTCTCGTTCAATTCGCCTGAAGGCGCCTGTCCGCACTGCAAAGGACTGGGCTACATCAACGAGATAGACCTGAAGAAGGTTATTCCCGACAACAAGCTGAGCATCTACGAAGGGGCCATCCTGCCCCTGGGCAAGTTTAAGAAGCAAATGATTTTCTGGCAGATAGATGCCATTCTGCATAAGCACGGCTTCAACATCAAGACGCCTGTGAAGGACATTGATGCCGACACCATGGGCGAGATACTCTACGGAACGGTGGAGAACGTGCGTATAGACAAAGAACTCATCCACTCGTCGAGCGACTATTTCGTGGCCTTCGACGGCGTGGTGAAGTATCTGCGCACTGTGATGGACAACGATGATACGTCGGCCGGGAAGAAGTGGGCCGACCAGTTTCTGGCCGAAGTGCCCTGTCCTGAGTGCCACGGCCAGCGCCTCAACCGCGAGGCTCTGTCGTATAAGATATGGGATAAGAACATTGCCGAGCTGGCCAATATGGACATCAGCGAGCTGAGAGACTGGCTGGGAGAGGTGGAAAATCACCTTTCTGACAAGCAGAAGGTGGTGGCCGCCGAGATTATCAAGGAGATACGCAAGCGCATAGACTTCTTGCTGGAGGTGGGACTCAACTATCTGTCGCTCAACAGGGCCAGTGCCTCACTCTCAGGTGGCGAGAGTCAGCGCATCAGGCTGGCCACGCAGATAGGCTCGCAGCTGGTCAACGTGCTCTACATACTCGACGAACCGTCTATCGGACTGCATCAGCGCGACAACGAGAGGCTCATCCGCTCGCTCAAGGAGCTGCGCGACTTGGGCAACACCGTCATCGTGGTGGAGCATGACAAAGACATGATGCTGGCCGCCGACTATATAGTAGACATCGGTCCGAAGGCCGGGCGCCGGGGCGGCGAGGTGGTCTTTCAGGGCACGCCGGCACAAATGCTGCGCACGCACACCCTTACCGCGCAATACCTCAACGGCGAGCTGGCCATCAGCCTGCCCGCTTATCCTGAGGGAGTGAAGCCCGGCAAAGGCGACTCGCCCACGGTCTACCGCCGCAAGGGCAACGGAAAGTCTATCTGGCTGCGCGGCGCTACGGGCAATAACTTGAAAGATGTAGACGTAGAATTTCCCTTGGGACGGCTCATCGTGGTCACAGGTGTGTCGGGTTCAGGTAAGTCTACCCTCATCAACGAGACCCTGCAGCCCATTCTCTCACGCCATTTCTACCGGTCGCTCAAGAAGCCTATGCCCTATAAGAGCATCGAGGGACTGGAGTATATAGATAAGGTGGTGAACGTAGACCAGAGTCCTATAGGCCGTACGCCACGCTCTAATCCTGCCACTTACACGGGCGTGTTCTCCGACATACGCAGCTTGTTTGTCAACTTGCCCGAAGCCAAGATACGCGGCTACAAGCCCGGACGCTTCTCCTTCAACGTGAAGGGTGGCCGATGCGAGGCGTGTGGCGGCAACGGATATAAGACCATAGAGATGAACTTTCTGCCCGACGTGATGGTGCCTTGCGAGGTTTGCCACGGCAAGCGCTACAACCGCGAGACGCTCGAGGTGCGCTTCAAGGGCAAGAGCATAGCCGATGTGCTCGACATGACCATCAACCAGGCTGTTGAGTTCTTTGAGAACGTGCCGCAGATACTGCCTAAGATCAAGGCCTTGCAGGATGTAGGACTGGGCTATATCAAGCTCGGGCAGAGCTCTACTACGCTCTCCGGCGGCGAGAGCCAGCGCGTCAAGCTGGCCACCGAGCTCTCTAAGCGCGACACGGGCAAGACCCTTTACATCTTGGACGAGCCCACCACGGGTCTGCATTTTGAGGATATACGCATCTTGATGGGCGTTTTGGAGAAGCTGGTAGACAAGGGCAACACGGTCATCATCATAGAGCACAACCTGGATGTCATCAAGTTGGCCGACTACATCATCGATATGGGTCCGGAGGGCGGCCGCAACGGTGGCCGGGTGCTCTCTACGGGCACGCCCGAACAGGTGGCCCAGAGCGATAAGGGCGAGACGCCCCGCTTCTTGCGGGCTGAGCTCGAGGCCTCAGAGCGGCTTGCTCCCAAAGGGTAGGGGCATACGGTGCCAGCCTCTGCAGGCTGGGTCACAAGAGCCCGCTGCTTGTAGCGGCGTGGGCTTCAAGTTCTCAACGAAGCGTAATAGCAACAAAAAAGGCGGCTCATCGGGCCGCCTTCCTTGTTATAATTATTGGTTTTAAAGTTTTATAATCAGATATTTGCTTACGCTCCAGAACAGCGATGCGTCTTTGATGTGCAGCGTTGTGGTGCCGTTGGCATTCTCCGTCAGCGTGTAAGACGATGCCGGCATCTGCGTCATGATGGTAGGTTTGCGTGAGTTGAGCACAATGTCGTTGTAGTTGCGTATGTCTATCTTCGTAAACTTAGATGCGTCGAAGTTAGACACCTGCACCTTCTTCTTCTGCAAGAAGCCACCCTTGATGAGACCCTTCTCCTTGAGCTGCTTCGATGTACCAATGCATGTGAAGGCCGTGTGTATGGTCTGGTCTTGCTCGTTCATCACGTTCTGCTGGCTGGCCACGGTCTGGTTGAGCTTGGTGTTGGTGTCGTTGAGCTTGGTGTTGGCCGCGTTCAGGTTAGACACGTCTTGGTTGAGCTTGGCAATGTTGGCATCCTTCTCGTTCAGGTCGGCCCTGAGCTGAGCGATGGTCTTGTCTTTCTCTTCCAGCTGAGCCTTGTAGTAGCTGATGAGTTTCTGTATCTTCTTGCCATAGGCCGAGTTGGCTGTCTTCGAATTAGCCAGTTGCCTCTCCAAGTCGCTGATGTGGCTGCGCTGGTTGTCTATGAGTTTTGCAAACGCGTCAAGCTGTGCTCTGAATTTAGCCTTGTCTATGCGCTTGCCCTCAGGATTCTGCGTCATGTTAAGCAATATGCCCTCTTGGCTTGCCAGACTGTCAACGCCGTCTGACATATAGTTTACAAAGGCTGTCATCACCTTTACGTCTTCAGCATGCAGACTGTCCGACTGGCTCAGTGAGTCTACCGTAGACTGCAGTGGATTTACTTTGTTCTTGTTGCCGCAAGAGGCCAGGTTCAAGCCTGCTGCTACAGCAAGCGTACCCATAAATAATGATAATAACTTTTTCATGTCAATGAGGTTTAAAATACGTTTCTATCGGGCAAAGATAGGTATTATTTCATTTCGTTGTACTTTTTCATTGTAAAAAATCTTTAACGTGCATCCGATTTATCGTAAAAGAACAAATTTTTTGAAAAATTAGAACGCAATCGGACACCCTGGCGGATAATTATTAATCATTTCACAGCATTGCCATCCCGTCTCGGTAGATAGGCTCTGCGCTTCGGCTTATGCGCTTTTTTCTTATTATATAGCCGTTTGCAAGCAAAGAAAAGCACAGTACATCCGCTGTTATGTAACTACTGAACAAGAATGCGGACACTCGAACGAGTGTCCCTACTTTCGCAGGTAAAACCTGCTGGCCATTAATTAAATTGCACGCAACCAGTGGGGGCACACTGTCGTATGTATGCAAGGAGCGTTAACCACAATTAATTATTCATGAAGCAAAATACTCTTCATAGCTTGCGTACGGCTACGAACACCCCCGCCTTGCATAGGGCGCGCGCTCTGGTTATTCCTTCTTTGCCCCGTCGCTCTCACTGCTCACCTCTTCAGCCTCGGCATCTTCTGCAGGCGCTATTGGGGGTTCGGTCATGACATGGGTCTTTTCAAAGTATTTCTTCATGCGGTACACCTGTATGGTGTTGAGTATCTCCACCACGCCGTAGAGCACCATGCACCAGCCCAGCACCAGCAACGGCAGCGATGCAGCCTCTATGGGGCGGGCCAGGATGTAGATGCCGGTGCCCAGAATGATGAGCGGAAAGAGCCAGTAGAGTATGGGCACGGTGGCATAGCTGCGGGCCTTGGCCAGGGTGACGAACTGGCTCACGGCTCCCAAAATGAGGATGACGGCCAGCAAATATACCATCCACGTTATCATGCTCTCGGGCATCAGGGCCAGTATGGCGCCCAGCAGGGCACTGCCTACGCCCACAATGGGCAGGGTGGGGCGGTTGGGCTTCGTGGCTCCGGTTTGGCCTTCAGCCTCGGCTATGAGCTTGTTGAACCGCTCGTTGGCATAATAATAGGTGATGCACGACACGATGCCCGACACGAGAAACAGCACACCAATGAGAATGGTGAGCCAGCGCGTGGCCGTCTCACGATAGGCTATGAGCAGCGCGCCCACCACGATGGCTACCAGGGCGCGGAATAATGAACTTTGCAATATCTTCATCTTAGCTTCTTGTTTTTTGCAAAAATACAAAAAAAATGGCTTGCCAGTGTTTTTTATCATTGCTTTTTGCTACTTTTGCACAAAAATTTTAAGAGATGGTAAAATTGTATTTGGTACGTCACGGTGAGACGGAGGATAACAAAAATCACATTATGCAGGGTCAGGTACAGGGCAAGCTAGATGAGGTGGGCTTTGAGCAGGCACGCCAGGTGAGCCGGCAGATGGCGCACGAGCCTATAGATGCCTTCGTGTCGAGCGACTTGCACAGGGCCGTTCAGACTTGCGAGATCATAGCAGAGCCTCATGGCAAAAAGGTGGAGCAAACGCCGTTGTTGCGCGAGAGAGACTGGGGTAGCTTCACGGGTAAGTATATACCCGACCTGAAGGATGCCAAATGGCCCGATGATGTGGAGCCGCTGGAGCATCTCAAGGCCCGCGCGCAGAACTTCCTTACCTATATCAAGACCACATATCCCAACCAGACGGTGCTTGCCGTGGGGCACGGTATAGTGAACAAAGCCATACAGAGCGTTTATTTCAAGAAACCCATGAACGAGATAAAGCCCATGACCAATGCTGAGGTCAGGGTGCTCATGCTTTGAGCTGACAGCCTCTGCTTAAGGCACTTTGACTTGGGGTCTAAGAGAAAATATGCATTTTGTTGCGCAAAAGGGCCATTCTAGGAGGGCGAAAATGCCTATTTCAGGTGGCAGAAAGGGCATTATTGTTTTTCTGGTGATGGTGCCTTGCGTCATCTCGGCAGATGAGTGATGCTGTTGCGGCTAGGCTTAGTATATAAAAAGCAAAGCCTTCATGCCAAGAAAGCTGCCGTTTGACGACAGTGGGGCACGAAGGCTTGTTAATGTCAGGCTATTCAGCGGTATCGCCGTTGGCCTCTTCATCATCCTCTTCCTTTTCGTTCGGGAAGTCGGTGATGGGCAGCGGACGGTCTATCACGGCGTTAAACGAGATGATAGTCTCGCTGCGTGAGAGGCCCAGGGGCTGCAATTTGTCGTGAATGATGTTGAGCAGGTGATGGTTGTTGTAAGCATAAATCTTGATGAACAAGTCATAACCACCTGTTGTGTAGTGACATTCCACAACCTCAGGTATGCGTTTCAGCGCGGCTACTACGTCGTCAAAGTCCTCTGGATTCTTCAGATATAGGCCTACGTAGGCACATGTTTCATATCCTATTTTCTCAGGGTCGATGATGAACTGTGAGCCTTTCAGAATGCCAAGGTTTGTAAGTTTCTGAATGCGCTGGTGTATGGCAGCGCCGCTAACGTTGCAGGCGCGGGCCACTTCCAGGAACGGAATGCGTGCATCCTCCGATATAAGGCGAAGGATTTTCTTGTCTAATTGATCTAATCTTCTATGTGCCATTATCTTGATAATTTTGTGCAAAGGTACAATAAAAATGTTATTATTGCAACGATAATAGCGTTTTTTCTTTAAAATCCGTATACTCGGGTACTATTAGAGATGTTTTTTAGCCTTTGAAGTGGCCGAATAGTTCACTTTCAGGGCATGTGCCTGGCGCAGCGACTGCTTGATATTGGTGATGAGGCGCATGGGTGTGGCCCTGTCGGCTTTGATGCTTACCGTCATTTGCTGGGCATCCTCGGCCGTCATGTGGTCACGTTCGGCCGACACATAGTCGCCCACCTCGCCTGCTGACACGTATTTGTCGTTCATCTGTACGCAGTAGTTGCCTGAGCGCACCTGTCCTGTCTGGCTCACGGGATGGCCCACGTAGATGTAGGTTACGGCCGATTTCTTGGCCAGCTTGGTGAGTTCGGTGCCTTGTGGCGCGCGATATTTCACCTTTAGGGTGGCCTTGCGCATGTGCGTTACTATCATGAAGAAGAACAGCACGGTGAATATCAGGTCGGGCAGCGAGGCTGTGTTCAGTCCCGGCACCTCATGCGATATGCGATAGAAGCGCTTCATGGCCTGCCTCCTTCCTGCATCTCATAGACCTCTGATATGCGTTGCGGCACGGCATCCATCACCGACTTGCGCTGCCTCTCGCCACATTCGGCCAGGGCATGTCCGTATGCCTGGCGTGCCTTGGCGTCGCGCACGCTGTTGTAAGCCGCCATCAGGGCGTTTTGCACCTGGAAGTAGGCATCGTAAGAGGCTTGCGGGTCGGTGCTAAGCTGTATGATGTGCTCCTTTCCGATACGACTGATAAACTGTTGGGCCGAGGCTTGCAGGCTGCCTATGGGCATGGGCTTGCCGTCGCACAGCAGTTGGTTGGCAGCGTCGATGTGCAGCTTCATCACCTTGCTTTTCTCTATATTGGTCACAGCCTCCTGCTTTTGCGTGGGGTTGGCGGGTGGCAGTTGGCGCGTGATGCCCTTGTCTACGTCCATCGACGACGATACGAGAAACAGTATGAGCAGCATGAACGAGATGTCAGCCGTAGAGGTTGTGTTGAGCCGGGGCACGCTGCGCTTTTCGTGACGAAACATCATCAGGCACCTCCTTTCCGTTTCCTGCTGTAGCGTGTGGCGCCATATATCACGGCCACTACGGCCACAGCGATGAGCACCAGTGAGGTGTTGATGAACATATCGGTGGCTTTCAGCCAGAACACCTCTTTATATTGCACGCCATTGATGGCCATCGTGCTGCCCGAACCCAACAGAAAGGTGAGCACGAGCAGCGCCACGGTGCCACCGGCTATGCCGTATGCTATGCGGCGTGTGGGTATGCCGTTTTGCGTTTCGTCTTTCTTGCTTCCGGCCTTGATGGCTTTCACGGCCGAAAAAGCAGTGACCACGCACGCCAGGATGAGCAGCAGCCACATCAGAATGATGACGGCGTTGGTGAACAGGGGCGCGTTGAACCCCGGCACATCGTCAGACGGTGTGTTGTAACCCACCAGATAGAACAGCGCGAACACCACGGCCGCGATGCCCGTGAGCAGGTAGAGCACGCGTTGCGAGATGCGCTCTGTGGGCCACTTTCTTATGTTTGGCTTCGTGAGATGCTTCATCGTGTGAGTTTATATTTTGCTATGGAGTCGAGCAAGGCAATGGCCGACTCCTCCATCTGCGCCGTGAGGTGCTCTATCTTAGAGAGGATGTAGTTGTAGAATATCTGCAAGATGAGGGCCACGATGATGCCGAAGATGGTTGTGATGAGAGCTACCTTCATGCCGGCCGCCACGATGGTGGGGCTGATGTCGCCTGCCTGCTGTATCTGGTCGAAGGCCATCACCATGCCGATGACGGTGCCCAGGAAGCCCAGCGAGGGTGCCATGGCTATGAAGAGCGTTATCCACGAGCAGCCCTTCTCAAGGTTTGATGCCTGCACGCCGCCGTAAGAGGCCACGCTGCGCTCTATGTTGTCGAGCGACTCGTCTATACGGTCGAGCCCTTGACAGCAGATGGAGGCCACCGGACCGCGTGTGTTGCGGCACAGGTTGCGTGCTCCCTCCACGTCGTTGGCGTCCAGATGCGTCTGTATGTCGGCCATGAGGCGCTTGGCGTCTATCTCAGAGAGGCTCAGGTAGATGATGCGCTCAATGCAGAAGGCCAGGCCTATGACCAGCGCCAGGGCCACGAGCGACATAAATCCGGCGTTGCCCTCGATGAATTTTGTTTTCAGTGCCTGATGAAAGCCCTCGCTCTCCACGGGTGCGTCTATGCCCGAGGCATCGTCGGAGGTGTTGTTCAGCACGGCGTCGCTCAGCGAGTCGGCAGCCGCGTCGTCGGCATCAGCCTTGGCGGTGTCGGCAGGTTGCGCGGCCTGCTGGTCGGCTTTCTGCTCTTCTTGGCGTTGCTTGGCGGTCATGGGCTTGGCCTTCGGCGCGTCAGGCTGGTCGGCAGCCACGGTTGATATGGCCTTTTCTTTCATGCCGGCGGGCAGCGCCTTGTTTTGTGCCCACGTGCCCTGTGGCAGCAATAAGAGCCATGCTGTCATCAGTATGGCCGTCAGTCGCAGGCCGTAAGCCCTATTCAATCTTTCCATTCTTTATATGATGTGTTTATAAAAAGTTCGTTTTACCTTTCTGTGCGTTATCGCTCACAGCGCTGCAAAAGTAATATAAATAATGTTTTTGCGGTAGGGCAGACACACATTATTAATATTTTTTATATACTGGGACTACCCTCGCCCTTGCCTCACCTTATATAGTCTTTCACCGTCATGTCATAATACAGTGCCTCGAGTTCTTGCAGTGAGAGCCTCTCCAGGCTGTGCTCAAGCACGCGGATGAGCTCCTCGCGCCTGTTGTCGTCGCTTAAATGACCAAAATCTACCATCTTCTTGCCTTTCCTTCTGATTGTTTTTGCAAAAGTACAAAATAATATATAGGTCAGCAAAAGATGATGGTTGTTTTTTTGGCACGGTGTTTGCTAAAAGCAGGATGAACAAAAGAAATATTCAAAAAGCTAAAGATATGAAGAAAGGAAACATTGGAGTAACGACAGAAAACATATTCCCTGTCATTAAAAAGTTTTTGTATTCTGACCATGAAATCTTCCTGCGTGAGATGGTTTCCAATGCCGTCGACGCTACGCAAAAGCTCAAGACGCTTGCCGAACAAGGCGACTTTAAGGGCGACTTGGGCGACCTCACCGTGCATGTGAAGCTGGATGAGAAGGCCGGAACGCTCACCATCAGCGACCGTGGCATAGGTATGACGGCCGAAGAGATAGACAAATACATCAACCAGATAGCTTTTTCGGGCGTCAACGACTTCCTCACGAAGTATAAGGACAATGCCAATGCCATCATAGGCCACTTCGGTCTGGGCTTCTACTCAGCCTTCATGGTAAGCAAGAAGGTGGAGATTATAACCAAGAGCTATCGCGACGGGGCCAAGGCTGTGAAGTGGTCGTGCGACGGAACGCCCGAATTTAGCATCGACGACGCTGAGAAGGCCGACAGAGGGTCGGACATTATACTGTATATAGCTGATGATTGTAAGGAGTTCTTGCAGAAAGCAAAGATTGAGGCTCTGCTCAACAAGTACTGCAAGTTTATGCCTGTGCCCATCGCCTTCGGCAAGAAGACTGAGTGGAAAGACGGCAAGCAGGTGGATACGGCCGAAGACAGTATCATCAACAACGTAGAGCCGCTCTGGACCAAGCAGCCGTCTACCATTAAGGACGAGGACTATAAGAAGTTCTATCACACCCTCTTCCCGATGAACGACGACCCCTTGTTCTGGATACACCTCAACGTAGACTATCCGTTCAACCTCACCGGCATTCTCTACTTCCCACGCATCAAGTCTAATCTCGACTTGCAGCGCAACAAGATACAGCTCTATTGCAACCAGGTGTTCGTGACCGACCAGGTGGAAGGCATCGTTCCGGAGTTCCTCACCCTGCTGCACGGCGTGATAGACTCGCCCGACATACCGCTGAACGTGAGCCGCAGCTATCTGCAAAGCGACGCCAACGTGAAGAAAATATCCACTTACATCACCAAGAAGGTGGCTGACAGGCTGCAGGCTATCTTCAAGGAGAACCGCAAAGAGTATGAGCAGAAGTGGGACGACCTGAAGCTCTTCATCAACTACGGCATGCTCTCAGAGCCCGAAACGTTCTACGACAGGGCCAAAGACTTTGCCTTGATGAAGGACACCGACGGAAAATACTTCACCTTCGACGACTATAAGACGCTCATCAAGGACAACCAGACCGACAAGCAGGGCAACCTGATATACCTCTATGCCACCAACAAGGACGAGCAATACTCTTACATAGAGGCTGCCAAGAACAAGGGCTACAGCGTGTTGCTGCTCGACGGGCAGCTGGATGTGCCCATGGTGTCGCTTCTGGAGCAGAAATTTGAGAAGAGCCACTTTGTGAGAGTAGACTCAGACATCATAGACCGCCTCATCATCAAGGACGACGCGCCCAAGAACGAGCTGGCACAAGACGACCGTGACAATTTGTCAGAGGCCTTCAAGAGCCAGCTGCCCAAGATAGACAAGGCCGAGTTCATGGTTGAGGTGCAGGCTCTGGGCGAGCAGGCACAGCCCGTTGTCATCACGCAGAACGAGTATATGCGCCGTATGAAGGATATGAGCCACTTCCAGCAGGGCATGTCGTTCTACGCTCAGATGCCCGACAGCTATCAGCTGGTACTCAACAGCGACCACCCCTTGATAAAGCGGGTGCTCGACGATGAGAACAAAGGCGTGGCCGAACAGCTCAAGCCTGTGCTGAGCGAGCTGAAGGGGCAGCAGGCAAGGCTGGCCGCTCTGCATCAGTCGCAAAGCAAGAAGAAGGCTGAAGAGATTACACAAGAGGAGAAAGACGACCTGCAGAACACCGAGAAGGCCGTCAACGAGCAGCGTGACAAGCGCAACCAGATAATCAGCAACTATGCCAAAGGCAACGAAATTGTGCACCAGCTCATCGACCTGGCACTGCTGCAGAACGGTATGCTCAAGGGTGCCGCGCTCGACAAGTTCCTCAAACGCTCGGTTGACTTGATTAAGTAATCAGACCTTTGCAGATGTTTCTATCTGCGATGTATAGATAATGGCGGTCCATGAGGCCGCCATTTTTCGTTGCAGAGCAGTGTGTCGCCACTCGTTACAGACATGTTGCGCCCAGCCTGCTACCGCAAAGGCCCATACATGACAATGATAAAGGCAGGGCCGGTTGGCTCTGCCTTTATTAAGATAGGTGCATTGCTGGCACCTTATATGATTGATTATACTATTTCACCAGCACCTTCTTGGTGACGATGAGGTTGTTGTCGAGCTGCATGTTGACCAGATAGATGCCCGGAGCCCAGCCCCTTGTGCTGATGGCTGTTGCGCCCACCGACTCGGCTTTGCGCATGCCTTGCAGGTCGTATACCGTTACATAATAAATCTTGCAGCCTGCTGTTCGGAAGCTGATGGTGCCATTGGCGGCCACGGGAGTGGCCTGGTAGTCGGGCACGCTAATCCAGTTGATGCCCGAAGGCAGCTGACCTTGCGTAACGCCCTGGTAGAACATAGACACGGGTATGTCACCCTGCTTGCCGGCAAACTGAGCCTCGGGCACGGAGATGCGCACCGTGTGCTGGCCTGCGCCGAAGGCTCCGAGCGAGATGATGCGGTTGTCTATCACGTCGCCGGGGCACCAGTTGCTGAAGCTCTGCCACACTGCGTCGGTCCTGGGCACATAGCCATAGATGCCGTTGAGCTGCGTGTTATACTTGCGGAAGGGCTCGCACGTGGTGCGGCCGGGCCTGTAGACAAGCATGAGCGAGTCGTCTATGTAGACGTAATGCCATCTGCGGTTATACTCCTCGCCTCCGCTGTTGGCTCCGTGATTGGATGTGATGAGCACCAGTTGTGCGTCGCTAGCGTTGTTCTTCACCGTGAAGTGCCATGTTTTCACTGTTTTGCCGATGGTGTCGGTGCATGCGGCGTTATAGTTGTTGAGGTTCCCGCCAGTATATTCGGGCCTCTTCATGTGTATGGGCACCAGCTCGTCGTGGTCGGCATAGTCGTCGTGGCGGGCCCAGGTAATGAGTTTGAGTGTTCCTTTAAACACGTCGCTGCGTCCGGCGCAGCCTGCTATCTGCTGGTTGGCGGCATAAGGCACGCCGAAAAGCTCAAACTCTACCCATATATCATGGTCGGCCAGAATCTTCTGGTCACGCAGAATATTGGCCACATAGTCTATGTGATAGCTGTAGGGCACCACATCGGGCTTCTTGTTCTTGTCCATGAAAGGTGTGATGAAGCGTCCTATCTCAATGCGCTGCACCGAGTCGGGTATGTAAGTGGTGTCGCCCTTGGGCACAAAAGCCAGGTTGATGTTGCCAATGCGGTCGTAGTTGTCGCAGCAGGCTTGCACAAACACGTTCATGCGCAGCGAGTCGCCTATGAGGGCAAGCTGTTCGGGCTTGAGCTTTACGGCATAGAGCGAGGTGCTGTGACGCAATATGCCGTCGCTCACCAGGCTGTCGGGGTTTTTCTGAAAAAGGTAGCCATCGTAGAAGGTGGCAGCGTTGAAGAGCGTCAGCGTGTCGGGACGCTCGTCGGCCGAGGCCGTTGTTCCTGAAAACAGTGTCATGATGGCCATGACAAATAGTAAGTAAATGTTTCTTTTTATCATAAAAATCATATTAAAAAAATATTTTGATTGCAAAGTTACAGAAAATAGTTTTAAAATCTTATTCAGGCAAATGATTTTTTAAGAATAACCCCTCTGCAAGCTCTTTATGCCGGGCCTGTCGGGTGTGGTTACGTAAAAAGGGCGGTGAAGCCACGTTTTGACGCAGCCTCACCGCCCTTTTATCTGTGTGGCAGCAACTTACTTGTGCTGGTTCTTTATCTTTTCAACGTAAGCATCTATCACCGCAATGGCCGTGATGTTGACCACCTCGCGCACGGAGCACTCGAAGTCGGTGAAGTGGATAGGCTTGTTCAGACCCATCTGTATAGGTCCTATGATTTCGGCATCGGGGTTCATGGCCTGCAAGAGCTTGTAACTGCCGTTGGCGCTAGACAGGTTGGGGAACACCAGCGTGTTGACCTTCTTGCCCCGTAGCTTGGTGAAGGGATACTTGTCGTCGCGCAGCTCGTTGTTCAGGGCAAAGTTAACCTGCATCTCGCCGTCTATGGCCAGGTCGGGATATTGCTTTTGCAAGGCCTCTACAGCCTGGCTCACCTGCAGCGGACTGCCCTGCTTGTCGGTTCCGAAGTTAGAATAACTTATCATGGCAATGACGGGCTCTTCGTTGAAGAACCTCACGCTGTGGGCCGAAAGCTTGGCAATATCCATCAGCGCGTCGTGGTCGGGATGGCGGTTTACGAGCGTGTCGGCCACATAGTAAACGCCGTTCTTGGTGTTGAGGATGTGCATGGTGGCGAAGTGATTGTACTCCGGACGCACGCCGATGACCTCTCTTGCGCACTTGAAGGTGTTGGAATATTTGGTGTAAAGGCCTGTGATGAAGGCGTCGGCATCGCCGTTCTCCACCATCGACATGCCGAAGTAGTTGCGCTCGTACATCTTGTCGTAAGCCTCTTCAAAGGTATATCCCATGCGGGCACGCTTCTCTGCCAGGTGCTTGGCAAACCTTGCGCGCCGTCCTTGCTCCTTGTCTGCGCGCATGTCTATGATTTCTATGCCCGTCAGGTCGAGTTTCAGGCGGGCCGCCAGTCGGTTCAGACGGTCGGGGTTGCCCAGCAGTATAGGCTCACAGATGCCCTCTTGCTTGGCCTGCACGGCCGCTTTCATCATGGTTTGATGGCCACCCTCGGCAAAGACCACGCGCTGCGGGTGCTGTGCCGCCGTGGCATGCAGTGTTCGGGTGAGCTTGGTTTCCTGGCCGAGCAGCTGGCGCAGGTGCTCCTTATAGGCATTCCAGTCGGTGATGTTGTGCCGGGCCACGCCGCTCTCCATGGCAGCTTTGGCCACGGCGGCGCTCACGTCGGTGATGAGCCTCGGGTCTACGGGCTTCGGAATGAAATATTTGGGCCCGAAGGTAAGGTCGTTTACGTGATATACCTCGTTCACCACGTCGGGCACGGGTTGCTTGGCCAGGTTGGCAATGGCACGCACGGCGGCCAGCTTCATCTCTTCGTTGATGGCCTTGGCATGAGTGTCGAGCGCTCCGCGGAAGATGTAAGGGAAGCCTATGACATTGTTTATCTGGTTGGGATAGTCGCTGCGGCCGGTAGACATGAGCACGTCGGGGCGTGCTGCCATGGCATCCTCGTAGGATATTTCGGGCACCGGATTGGCCAGGGCGAACACGATGGGGTTCTTGGCCATGGAGCGTATCATGTCTTGCGAGAGCACGTTGCCCTTTGAGAGGCCCACGAAGACGTCGGCACCCTTGATGGCCTCCTCCAGCGAGTGCACGTCGCGGCGGTCGGTGGCAAAGAGCTTCTTCTGCGGAGTGAGGTTGGTGCGGTCGGAGGTGATGACGCCCTTAGAGTCGAGCATCACGATGTTCTCCTTGCGTGCGCCCAGAGCCACATACAGTTTGGTGCAGCTTATGGCGGCCGCGCCGGCACCGTTCACCACGATATGCACCTTGGCAATGTCTTTTCCGGCCACTTCCAGGGCGTTGAGCAGTCCGGCAGCCGAGATGATGGCCGTGCCGTGCTGGTCGTCGTGCATCACCGGGATGTTGAGGGTGCGCTTGAGCCTCTCCTCAATGGCAAAGCATTCGGGCGCCTTGATGTCCTCAAGGTTGATGCCGCCAAAGGTGGGCGCTATCTTCTCTACGGCCTCGCAAAACTTGTCGGGGTCTTTCTCGTTCAGCTCTATGTCGAAGACGTCTATGCCACCATATATCTTGAAGAGCAGCCCCTTGCCCTCCATGACGGGCTTGCCGCTCATTGCGCCTATGTCGCCGAGGCCCAGCACAGCCGTGCCGTTGCTGATAACAGCCACCAGGTTGCCCTTGTTGGTGTACTTGTAAACATCCTCCGGGTGAGCCTGAATCTCCAGACAAGGATAAGCAACGCCCGGCGAGTAAGCCAAGCTAAGGTCGGTCTGGGTGTGGTAAGGCTTGGTAGGCATTACCTCTATCTTGCCCGGCCTGCCGCTCTCGTGATATTTCAGGGCGGCCTCTTTCGTTATTTTTACCATAATAATAATGTTTAGTAAATTTATTCTGTCTTGTTCATTGCACGAAAAATGCCTTCGTGTGCACAAAGTTAGTGAAATGCAGCGTAATAGCAAAACAATTATCAAAAAAACTCAATAACAATTTTACGTTTTCGGAAGAATTGCTTAATTTTGCAGCCAAGGTAATAAAGATATGCAGCGACAAACAGTTTCAACACCATACAGACAGGAGCTCAGGACGCGTGTGCTGCAAGAGGCCACGCGACAGTTTCACCAAAAAGGCATCAGGGCGGTGAAGATGGACGACATCGCCGTGGCATTGGCCATATCCAAGCGTACCCTTTACGAGCTGTTCGGCAATAAGGAAGACTTGGCCCTGGCCGTCATCACCCAGCATCATGAGGAGATGAACCGCCTGATGTCTGATTTCGCCAGCACCAACAGCAGCGTGATAGACATTCTGGTGTTCTTCTTCAGAATGAATATGGACCGTGACCACGACATCAATCCTCTCTTCTTCGAGGACATGAACAAGTATCCCAAGCTGGTGAAATACTTCAAGGAGCTGCGCGAAGAGCGCAACCGGGAGGCGAAACTCTTCATGCAGACGGGCGTGGAGCAGGGCTATTTCAGAAAAGAATTCAACTACGACCTGGTCGTCAAGATGGGCGAGGCCATAGAACAATACTTCTCACGCACGCACATCCACCACCTCTACGGCCACAAGGAGGTGTTTGCCACCGTGGCCGCAGTGCTCTTCAGAGGAATATGCACGCAGAAAGGACTAGACACCCTTGAACAGCACATCAAACAGTATAGTTGATATGCCATTGCAATAAAAAATGACATAAAAAGCGAAAAAAAACAAGAAAAGTTTGCAGATACAAAAAAAAGGCATTACCTTTGCACCGCATTTGGAAACAATGCCTGGTTCATTCGGAAACGAAGTCCCATGGAAGGATGGGTGAGTGGCTGAAACCAGCAGTTTGCTAAACTGCCGTGCGCAATTACGCGTACCGGGGGTTCGAATCCCCCTCCTTCCGCTTGGCAAGCCAAATGCACGCGCTAACTGGTCGGTTCATCTAACGGTTAGGATACAAGATTCTCAATCTTGGCATATGAGTTCGATTCTCATACCGACTACAAAGAGACGCTAATAAAGAGGGTAAGCTGTTCATGGCTTACCTTTTTTTTGTATATATGCCTTCATGCCGGAGCGTTTGGTGATTCCAACGAGCCGGAGTATGCTTATGAAAGAAATGAGATGAAGGGGAGCAACCCTTGCTTGAGGGGCACCTTCGCGCTATTTCGCCTTCCTCAAAAAGAGGCATTGCGTGCCTTGTGCTGGCATTATAACCTACGAAAAAACGTCGTACAACATAACCACATCCTTGCTCACGCTGCTGTGTGGGCCCCGAGACTGCGCCCGTCCTACCCAAAGCAATATAATTACACCCTAAATGTAGGGACGTACCTTGGTGTGTCCGCAAGCGAAGAGCAATCAATGTGGGGCCCAGTTTCAAAGGGCACAAGGGTGGTTGACGTATTCCATCCTATCGCAATCAAACCGTAGTCGAACATCCTATCCGCACTCAACTGTAGATCCACATCAGTTGTAGTGGCCGCGCCTTGTGCCGGCCTCGCACCAGTCATCCCACCAGCCTGTAT
>CABVAZ010000035.1:0-30164 GCA_902496445.1 uncultured Prevotella sp.
CCTGGTAGTGTCTAGCGGATGTGCCGGAGGTGCCGACACCACACTGCATGTGGCCGACTGTGTAGTGGCTTCGGCCTGTGCCTATCACGACGTTTATTGCGGTTCGGAGGTGACCTACGGCCAGGTAATGGGTATGCCGGCCACCTTTGTCACACCGCAGAACCTCGTAGAGAAGGCTCTGGCCCTTAACAACGAGCCTGCTGAGACACGGTTGCCGCACGTGAGAAGCGGACTGACCGTGACGGGCGACTGGTTTGTTGACTCGCGCGAAAAGATGCAAACCATCGTCAATAACTTTCCTGATGCCACGGCGGTAGACATGGAGAGCTGCGCCATAGCACAGGCCTGCCACATTATGAACGTACCTTTTGTGTCGTTCAGAATGATAAGCGACGTGCCACTTACCGACCATCACGCCGGTCAATATTTTGATTTTTGGGAAAACATAGCACAATATAGCTTTGAAGTGACACGACATTTCATTGAATCATTATAATTCATTAAACGATATGAACAAGATACCTAGTTTCACCATCAACCATGAGCGTTTGCTCAGGGGCATCTACGTGAGCCGCAAAGACGCCGTAGGCGCTGAGACCATCACCACTTTCGACATACGCATGAAGGAGCCCAACCGCGAGCCCGTGCTGCATCCGGGTGCCTCACACACCATAGAACATCTGGCCGCCACCTTCCTTCGCAACGACGAAGAGTGGAAAGACCGCATTATATATTGGGGACCCATGGGTTGCCTCACGGGCAACTACCTTCTGGTAAGGGGCGACTATGAGAGCCGTGACATCGTAGACTTGATGCGCAGAACGTTTGCCTTCATAGCCAACTACGAGGGCGAGGTGCCGGGAGCCGCACCACGCGACTGCGGTAATTACTTGCTGCACGACCTGCCCATGGCTAAGTGGGAGGCCCGCAAGTTTCTCGTTGAGGTACTGGAACGCATCACGCCGGCTCAGCTTAACTATCCCACCGAATGAGCCTGGTGACATTCGAGCATCTGAATACACCATTTATATATATAGTAAAAGTGCGGCCATAATACAACGGTCGCACTTTCTGTATACTTAATTATAAAGAAGAATCGCTAAAAGCTGAGTTATTGAAGTTCAACACATTAGCTACAGCTTCGTAAAAGGGGCCTTTTTAGCTTGTAAAAAGGCCCTTTTTACAAGGCAAAACAGGCACTTTAGCCTTTCAAAATGCCCTCTTTCACAAAGATCTTCTTGAGCACCTGCACGCCTTTTTCCACTTGTTCCTTGCTATGAGTGGCCATGAGGGCGAACCTCACGAGGGTGTCTTGCGGAGCGCAAGCAGGCGGAATAACGGGATTGATGAACACTCCGTCGTCGAAAGCCTCCTTGGTTACGAGGAACGTCTTATCGATGTCGCGCACGTAGAGCGGTATGATAGGGCTCTCGGTGTCGCCAATCTCGAAGCCTTCTTCGCGGAAACGCTTCAACGCATAATGCGTAACGTCCCACAAATGCTCTATGCGCTGTGGCTCATTCTGGATAATGTGCAGAGCCTCAAGTGCTGCTGCCGTAGCCGCAGGTGTGTCACTTGCCGAGAAGATATAGGTGCGGCAGGTGTGGCGCAGATAGTTGATGGTGTCCTTGTCAGAAGCAATGAAACCACCGATAGATGCAAGACTCTTGGAGAAAGTGCCCATAATGAGGTCTATATCGTCTGTCAGGCCGAAGTAATCGCACACTCCCCTGCCCTGTTTGCCAAACACTCCGATGCCATGAGCCTCGTCTACCATCACCGAACAGTTGTACTTATGCTTCAGCTCTACGATTTCAGGCAGCTTGGCCAGATCGCCCTCCATGGAGAACACGCCGTCTACCACGATGAGCTTCACGGCTTCCTTGGGCAGCTTTTGCAGCACACGCTCCAAATCGGCCATGTCGTTGTGCTTGTAATGCAGCTGTGTGGCAAAGCTCAGGCGCCTGCCATCAACGATGCTGGCGTGGTCGCGGTCGTCACAAATGATATAGTCGCCACGGCCAACCACAACGGCCAGTACACCGGCATTGACAGAGAAGCCCGTAGAGAAGCACAGAGCATCGTCTTTATGCTCAAACTCGGCCAGCTCTTTCTCCAGCTGAACGTGAATGTCGAGCGTGCCGTTAAGGAAGCGACTGCCTGCACAACCGGAACCATACTTGTCTAAAGCCTTATGAGCAGCTGCTATTACACGGTCGTCGCCCGTAAGGCCCGTATAGGCGTTACTGCCGAACATGAGCACCTTGTGCCCCTCCATTGTGACTTCAGGTCCTTGTTTACTTGTTATTGCGCGGAAATACGGATACACTCCTTCCTTCATGTATTTCTGCGGATCACGATAATTTTTGTACCGTTCTTGTAATTGTCCCATCATATTAAAGATGTAGCCATAACTACATTATTTTATATTTAGGCTGCAAAGTTACAAAAATGACACAACATAATGAACAAAAAAAGAAGATATTTTAAAAATAAGCGTTTTTTTCAATGCAATACTCGTAACTGTGGCATTATTTTTGTATTTTTGCACAATCATAATTATCAGCCAATTAACAACCTCTGTCAACAAGCATTATGAAAAATATTCTTTTCATTATGAACCCCATATCGGGCACGCAAAGCAAAGCCGGCATACCCGAAGTGATAGAAAAAAAGCTTGACAAAACGGCCTTCAGCTACTCAATAGCCTATACCGAGCGGCCTGGACATGCCACGGAGATGGCGCTCAGGGCAGCCGCTCAGGGCATAGACATCGTAGTGGCTGTAGGCGGCGACGGCACGGTGAACGAGGTGGGACGCGGGTTGCTGGGCACCCGGACGGCAATGGCTATTCTGCCCTGCGGCTCAGGCAACGGACTGGCCCGGCACCTGATGCTGCCTATGAACGCCGGCAAAGCGGTGGAAATCATTAACTATGACGAGGTGCACGACCTTGACTACGGACTGATAAACGGCCACCCCTTCTTCTGTACCTGCGGCATGGGCTTCGACGCCTTCATATCCATGAAGTTTGCCGAGGCCGGAAAGCGTGGCCCTATTACCTATGTAGAAAAGGTGCTGAAAGACGGACTGAGTTATAAGCCGGAGACGTATGAGATAGAAGACGAGAGCGGCAAAAAGCTGGTGAAGGCTTTTCTGCTGACCTGCGCAAATGCCTCACAGTATGGCAACAACGTGTTCATCGCCCCGCAAGCCTCCATGAGCGACGGCCTGCTCGACGTTATCGTCATCAAACCCTTCGACATTATAGAGGCACCGCAAGTGGCTCTTGAGCTGTTCAACAAGACTATAGACATGAACACCAAGGTGCAGACCTTCAAGGCACGCAACATTCACGTGCACAGAGCTATGCCGGGACTCATTCACTTTGACGGCGACCCGTTGATGACTGATGCCGACGTAAACATCAGTGTGGTGCATAAAGGCATCAAGGTAGTGGTAAATCCCTACGCCAATAAAGCCGAGCGCAAGCCAAATGCCGTGCAGACTGCATTCTCTGAGATGTTCTGCGACATGGATATGATAAGGGAAACGATTATCAGAAAGGCCAGACAGATGCAGAGCATAAATAAGACGCTCATGCGCCGACTACATATATAAGTAGTATGGCCGACTTCACGTTCAGACAGTTCAGCGTTTCTCAAGACCGATGCGCCATGAAGGTGGGCACCGACGGCGTGCTGCTGGGCGCGTGGGCGAGGGGCGGAAACCGCGTATTAGATATAGGTACGGGCACAGGCATCGTGGCTCTGATGATGGCACAACGCTTTGACCAGGCCCGCGTTACGGCTCTTGAGATAGACGCCCAGGCTGCCGGGCAGGCCCGGGAGAACGTGGCTGGCAGCCCGTTTGCCGACAGGATAGAGGTGGTTTGTGCCTCGCTGCAAGATTTTGCGGCACAATATGAGGGGCCCGCATTCAACGCCATTGTGTGCAACCCGCCTTATTTTGTCAACTCATTAAAGAATGTTGACAAGCGATCGGCTATGGCCCGGCACACAGAGACGTTGCCCTTCAGCCTGCTGATGAAGCTGAGCCGCATCTTGCTAAGCCCCGACGGAAAGGCCAGTTACGTGATAGCGGCCGAGGCTAAACCTTTACTTGAAGCAGAAGCCGCAATATGCGGACTGCGCGCAACTAGACAATATGACATTCAAACCACACAGCGTAAGCCCGTGAAGCGCTTTCTGCTGGAATACGCAAAATGGACCGAGCAGCCTTTTGAGCACCAGAAGGTCACGCTGATGGAGGGCGCAAAGCGTTCGGAATGGTATCGGGAGCTTACTAAAAACTTTTACATCAAATAAGATAACACCCACTTGTACTGCCCCAAAGCTTGCGGCACGGTACATAAAATATGTAAAAAGAGGTGGAATATTCGGATTATTTTTTGTACTTTTGCAAATCAAAAGCTGAATAAAGGGATAAACAATGTTACCAAATAGCAACGTTCAGATGATCGCCGAGTATGATGGCGACGTCACAGACTTATTCAACACAAAGGCCGATGGCATCATCCCCATTCTTGCAACTCGCAATATGGTGCTCTTCCCCGGAGTGATGAATCCTATACTTATCGGCAGAGCGCGAAGCCTGTCGCTCATCAAGAAGGTTGAAAAGAAGCCCAACAACATATTCGCCATATTCTGCCAGAAGGACCCTAACGTCAACTCGCCTACCAAAGACGATATCTTTGAAGAGGGCGTTTACGCACGGCTCATCAAGGTGATAGACATGCCCATGTCTGATAACCGTACAGCCATCGTGCAGGCATTGGGCCACTGCCGACTGAAAGATGTGGTAAAGGAACGTCCGTACCTCATGGCCACAACCGAGGATATACCTGAAGAGCTGCCCAATAGCCAGGACAGCGAGTGGAACACGGCCATGAAAGACCTGCACGAGATGGTTTCGGAGTATATAGCCAATAACGAAGACGTGGGCAACGAGACGGAGTTTGCCATGCAGCACATCTCCAACGACCTTATCTTCGTGAACCTTGTGTGCACCGTGATGCCATTCTCGCTCAAGGACAAGATAGCTCTGCTCTCACTGACCAGCATGAAAGAGCGGCTGTTCAAGCTATTGGCCGTGCTCGACAAGGAGATGAAGCTGCTGGAAATAAAGCAGCAGATACGGTCAAAGACGCGTCATGACCTCGACGAGCAGCAGAAAGAGTACTTTCTGCATCAGCAAATCAAGAACATTCAGGCTGAATTGGGCGACGACGAAAGCACGCCCGAACGAAAGGAACTGAAGGAGAAGGCAGCTAAGAAGCACTGGAGCAAGGAGGTGGAAAAGGTGTTTGCAAAAGAACTGGACAAACTTTCGACGCTTAATCCGCAAAATCCCGAATACAGCATCCAACTGTCTTATCTGCAAACCATGGTAAATCTGCCCTGGAACGAGTATACAAAAGACGACCTGGATCTGAAGAGGGCGCGCCGGGTACTAGACCATGATCACTACGGAATGGAGAAAGTGAAAGAGCGCATACTGGAGTATATAGCCATACTGAAGCTAAAAGGCGACCTCAAATCGCCCATTCTGTGCCTCTATGGCCCTCCCGGCGTGGGCAAAACATCGCTAGGCAAAAGCATAGCATCGGCGCTGAAACGCAAGTATGTGAGGATGTCACTGGGCGGACTGCACGATGAGTCGGAGATAAGAGGCCACAGACGCACCTACATAGGCGCCATGCCGGGACGCATCATCAAAGGTATGCTCAAGGCAGGATCGTCTAATCCTGTCTTCATACTCGACGAGATAGACAAGGTAACACAGAACACCATCAACGGAGACCCATCGTCGGCCTTGCTGGAGGTGCTCGACCCGGAACAGAACAACGCCTTTCATGACAATTATCTCGACGTAGACTATGACCTCTCAAAAGTGATGTTCATCGCCACGGCCAACGATCTGAACACCATACCGCGCCCCTTGCTCGACCGAATGGAGATAATAGAGGTGAGCGGATATATCACCGAAGAGAAGATAGAAATAGCCAAACGCCACCTTGTGCCTAAGGAACTGGCCAGCACCGGACTTGATAAGAACGACGTAAAGATAAAGTTCAGCAAGGCAGCACTGGAGAGTATCATAGAGAACTATACCCGTGAGAGCGGCGTGCGGCAACTGGAAAAGCAGGTGAACAAGGCGCTGAGAAAGATGGCCTACAAGCAGGCTGTCGACGGAAAGCTTGACTTCACCACCATAACACCCGACAGACTGGAAGAGCTGCTGGGCAAGCAACCCTTCTATCGCGACATATATCAGGGCAACAGTTATGCCGGTGTGGTGACCGGACTGGCCTGGACCAGCGTGGGAGGTGAGATACTTTTCATAGAGACATCACTGTCGAAAGGCAAGGCCGGCAAGCTAACGCTCACCGGAAACCTGGGCGATGTGATGAAAGAAAGCGCCATCATAGCTCTTGAGTATGTGAAGGCGCACGTTGATTTCCTGGGCATTGACTACCGCGTCTTCGAGCATTGGAACATCCACATACACGTGCCGGAGGGCGCAACGCCTAAAGACGGGCCCTCGGCAGGCATCACCATTGCCACTTCTATAGCCTCTGCGCTCACGCAGCGCAAGGTGCGCAAGAACACTGCCATGACGGGTGAGATAACCCTGCGCGGCAAAGTGCTGCCCGTAGGTGGCATCAAAGAAAAGATATTGGCGGCCAAACGGGCCGGCATTACCGACATCGTGATGTGCCAGGACAATAAGAAAGACATAGAGGAGATACCCGAGAAATATCGCTCTGGCGTTAGTTTCCACTATGTGGAGAACGTACAAGATGTGTGGAAATTCGCCCTTACCGACGAGAAGGTGGACAATCCCATCGACCTTACTGTAGAGGAAGAGCCTAAAAAAGAGGACAAGCAATGACCTTCAGCATAGAACATTCAGACAACGCTAGCGACGCGCGGGCCGGTGTGCTCACCACTCCGCACGGACAAATACAGACTCCTATCTTCATGCCCGTGGGCACATGCGGCTCGGTGAAGGGCGTGCATTTCAGCGAGCTACGCGAGCAAGTGAAGGCACAAATCATCTTGGGAAACACCTATCATCTTTATCTCAGGCCCGGGCTGAAGGTGCTCAGAGCAGCAGGAGGCCTGCATGGGTTCAACGGTTGGGAGCGACCCATACTGACAGATTCAGGCGGTTTTCAGGTATTCTCGCTCACCGGCATACGCAAACTCACCGAGAAGGGATGCGAGTTTCGCTCACACATCGACGGCTCCAAGCACATCTTCACGCCCGAGAATGTCATCGACACCGAACGAGTGATAGGTGCCGACATCATCATGGCATTGGATGAGTGCCCTCCAGGGCAGAGCGATTACGCCTATGCCAAGCGTAGTCTGGGGCTCACACAGCGGTGGCTGGACCGGTGCATCAAGCAGTTTGAGGCCACAGAACCGCTATATGGCTACGAGCAGAGCCTCTTTCCCATCGTGCAAGGCTGCACCTTCAAGGACCTGCGCACCGAAGCGGCTAAGTATGTAGCCGATAAAGGAGCCGACGGAAATGCCATCGGAGGCCTGGCTGTGGGCGAACCAACAGAAGTAATGTATGAGATGATAGAGGTGGTAAACGATATTCTGCCCAAAGACAAGCCCCGCTACCTCATGGGAGTGGGCACCCCGCAGAACATTCTGGAGGCTATTGAGCGCGGAGTAGATATGTTCGACTGCGTGATGCCGACACGCAATGGGCGCAACGCCATGCTCTTCAGCTATCAGGGAACGATGAACATGCGCAACAAGAAATGGGAGATGGACTTCTCGCCCATCGATCCTGAGGGATGCGAAACCGACAAGGTGTACACAAAAGCCTACCTGCACCATCTCTTCAAGGCACAGGAACTGCTGGCCATGCAGATAGCCAGCATTCACAACCTGGCCTTCTACCTGCGCCTGGTGGGCGATGCCAGACAGCATATCATACAGGGTGACTTCACGAAATGGAAGGCTAGCATCATAGACCAACTGGGTAAAAGGATTTGAAATGAACTATCGCAACATCAGAAAATACCATTATCTGCTGCGCCTAATGCGCAAGCTGAGGCCGCTGGCCGGACGCCTTGGCAAAGTAATGAGGTGGCTCTCGCCCAAGAGGCACATCATGCTTATCGATTGGTATATCATCCGCAAGTTCATCGGGACCTACATCTTCTCCATCATCCTCATTATCTCCATTGGCGTAGTATTCGACTTTAATGAGAACCTATCAAAGTTTACGCAGTATCATGCGCCTTGGCGAGCCATCATATTCGACTATTATGCCAACTTCATACCCTACTATGCCAACCTGCTCTCGCCGCTCTTTGTCTTCATAGCTGTTATCTTCTTCACATCAAAGTTGGCCGGCAACTCCGAGATAATAGCCATCATGTCATCGGGAATGTCGTTCAAGCGGTTGCTCAGACCCTACATGTTCACATGCATTCTCATTGCAGGTACAACCTATTATCTCAACAGCTACGTCATCCCACACGGCAATGTGGTGCTGCAGAACTTCAACTCGCTCTACCGAAACTCCAAGAAGAACACCTCGGCAGAGAATGTTCAGCTCATGGTGGGCAAGGGTGTGACAGCCTACATACAGCATTACGACGACCAGATGAAACGAGGCTACGGCTTCTGTCTGGATAAGTTTGAAGACAAGAAACTCATCAGCCACATGACAGCTACCGAGATTCAGTACGACACCATCTCCGATTCCAAGTATCACTGGAGAGCCTTCAACTGGAAGATACGCACACTCAAGGGTCTCAGAGAGCATATCGTGTCGGGCGAACAACGTGACACCGTCATCCTCATGGAGCCCACAGACCTGGTCTACTCCAAGGGTCAGCAAGAAACATTCACCAGTCCTCAGCTGCTGTCATACATATCCCGGCAAACCGCAAGGGGCTCAGGCAACGTGGTGCCTTATGAAGTTGAGTTTCACAAACGCATAGCTATGTCGTTTGCCTCCTTCATTCTTACCATCATAGGAGCGTCGCTCTCCGCCCGGAAGAGGAAAGGCGGAATGGGTCTCTACCTGGGGATTGGTCTGGCACTGAGCACGGCTTACATCCTCTTGCAGACCATATCGGCCACTTTTGCCATTCAGGCTAACACGCCACCTATGCTGGCAGCCTGGATTCCTAACATCATCTTTATCGTCATTGCCTACTTCTGCTACCGGCAGGCACCTAACTAGCAGAGGGCAACTATCAGCAGGGAGAGCGCCCCAAGAGCTGTCGCCACGAGGCACCTCCACATCATCAATTACTCAAAAAAAACAAGAAAATGAAATTCGAAGAATTAGAACTAAGCGACAATGTGCTCGATGCACTATATGATATGCACTTTGACGAGTGCACACCTATTCAGGAAAAATGCATTCCCTCCATACTTGAAGGCCGTGATGTGCTGGGCGTTGCTCAGACAGGAACGGGTAAAACGGCTGCCTACCTGCTGCCCATACTGTCTAAACTAGACGAGGGCAACTATCCAGAAAATGCCGTAAACTGCGTCATCATGTCGCCTACGCGTGAGTTGGCACAGCAGATAGACCAGGCCATGCAGGGCTTTTCCTATTATCTGGAGGGCGTATCGAGCGTAGCCGTGTATGGTGGCAACGACGGAAACCGCTACGACCAGGAAGTGAAAAGCCTCTCGCTCGGTGCCGATGTCATCATCGCTACACCCGGAAGGCTCATCTCTCACCTCTCGCTGGGCAACGTAGACTTCTCTAAGGTATCGTTCTTCGTGCTCGACGAAGCCGACAGAATGCTCGACATGGGCTTCTCTGAAGACATCATGACCATAGCCGCCAAACTGCCAAAGACGTGCCAAACCATCATGTTCTCGGCCACCATGCCCAAGAAGATAGAGGATATGGCTAAGTCATTGCTGAAGAATCCCGTCGAGGTAAAGCTGGCTGTAAGCAAGCCGGCCGAGAAGATTAAGCAGACAGCCTACGTTTGTCATGAAACGCAGAAGATGGGAATCATTCGCGAGATATTCAAGGCAGGCGACCTGAAGCGCGTCATCATCTTCTCAGGATCAAAGCAAAAGGTAAAGCAGATAGCCATGTCGCTGCAAAGAAAACACATCAGTTGCGGCGAGATGCACTCCGACTTGGAGCAGGCCGAGCGCGATGAGATGATGTTTAAGTTTAAGAGTGGGCAGATAGACGTGTTGGTTGCAACCGACATTCTGGCCCGCGGAATAGACATAGACGACATCGCCATGGTGATAAACTATGACGTGCCACACGATGCCGAAGACTATGTGCACCGCATAGGACGTACGGCACGTGCCGACAGAGATGGCCGGGCCATTACCTTTATCAGTGATGAAGACATCTATTACTTCCAACAAATAGAGAAGTTCTTGGGCAAAGAGGTGGAGAAGGAGCCCCTGCCTGAGGGCCTGGGCGAAGGTCCTGAATATGTGTCTAACGGCAAACCATCCAGAAAGAAGGGCACATCGGCCAAGTCACGCCGACGCAAAGACCGTGACCAACAGGCTCATAAGCGCAAGCCCCGCAACAACAACGCCGACGCGCAAGGCGGCAAGCAGAACGTGGCAAAGGGCAACGAACAGGATAAGAACGTGGCTAATGATGCGCCCGAAGGCGCAAAGAAGGGCAGACAACCACGACGCAAGCAGAACGGCAAACCACGTCAGGACACCAATGCGCAGCAGCAAGGCAAGGGCAAAGAGCGCAGGCAGCCTGCCAACAAAGAGCGCAAGCAGGGCGCAGACAAGCAGCAAGAGCAGCCCAAGAGCCCACGCAACAAGCGCAACAACCGGCGTAAGAACAACGGAAGAAAGAATAACAACGAGCCGGTGAAGTCTAGCAAATATGCCATCACCGACGGAATAGACACCGAGAAGAAGCAAGGCGGACTGAAAAGTCTTATCAAGAAACCGCTCAAGTGGCTTCGCTCGCTCGGCAAGAAATAGGCAGCTCTGGCACACAGAGGTCCATTATATAACGGTACGCAGGCGGAACAGTTCAGCCAACGTACCGTTTTGTTTATCCAGAAAGGTCGTTAAGCAAGGCAATAAGGCCAGTTTCCGTCAGCCTTTCACAACACCTTCATGCGCCAGGTAAGGCCCATGTCAACAAAAGTCTGCTTGTCTCTCACCACAGCACAGCAACTAGGGTTCTTGCCAAAGGCATAACTGCCTTGCAGATGCAGCCTCACTTGGGGCGTGCCCAGCGGGAAATACTCCACCCCACCGCCTAGTCTTGTTATCTCAGTGCCCTCAGCCAGACACTCATCGGCCGACGTACCGGCATGGTTAACGTCATAGCTGAACTTGGCAAAGGCCGTGAAATGCTTGCCGGCACGCCACTCCAGACGAGACATGACAGAGGCGTCGGCCAGCAAGAAGCGTTGATGATGGGCATAACGGTTGAGCACGTCCACGTCTATCGACACGTTGCAGGAGAGGTCTACACGTGTGCCCAACCCGATGTAATTGATCCATTTGCCCGGCTCACGCTCCATCATGTTCACCGACCATAATGTGTGTACTGGACCGTAATTGCCCATCCACACCAGCGCGCCCGCCCACATATCATCGTCACGGTCGGCCCGGTCGCAATAGTTTTCGGTGAAAGGCGAACGTATAAGCTGCACCACAAACTTGCTGCGACCCGTGGTGAGGAGGGCGTTTACGCCCCACTCGTAGCACGGAAAGTGGTAACAGAACTCAGAAAGTTGAAAGACATCAATCGGCGCAGGGTCGAATTCCCATCCGCCCACAAGCACGGCCCATTTGCCGGCCAACACCGAAAGATGTCTGTTTACGGCGTATTCGAGATACAGCCAGTCGGTGGCATCAAAGAACGCCTTATCCTTATGGAGTTCATTCAGGCGCTGTCTATATTTGTAACTTAAGTTCTTGTTGATGCGTCCTTGCAGAAACACATCCAGCATATTGCCTTTAATACCGCTCTGACTCTTATTCTTTACACCGTCATTATATTCATATTGGCAGTCGGCACGGGCCTCCACTGCCAGGCTAACACGTTTCAGTGAGTCCTGGGCCACAGTTTCTAGGGCCCACATCACAAACATCACACATACCAGAAGAAGGCTTATTCGTTTCATAGGCCACGACTTTCAGCGTGTTATAGGCTACTGTTCAGAAAGGTCTAGCAGACTCTTCTTGTTCCAAAGGCCATAAACTTGGCTCACCACATCAGATGTCATGAACGACTGTATCTTCTCTTTGCTCATATAGTCGATGAGATCTGAGAAGTCATCCTTAGAGAGCACCACCTCCAGCTGCACGCGCTTCTTACCCGTATAGCCTCCTATCACGTCATGAAGAGTAACTCCTCGGCCCAGCTTGTCAAGGATAAAGCGTTGCAACTTCTCATAATCGTCGGTGATGATGTACACTCTGGTGCGCGAATTGATATTAGACATGAAGTAATTGAGGATGATGCCGTTGAGCCAGGTGGCTATTAGCCCCATGACAACCAGGTTGATGTCGTTGATGAGAAAGGCCGTGCAGCAAATCAGTCCGCCGCCGATGGTCACTGATGTGCCCAGGCTCACGTGCAGATACTTATTAATGATCTTGGCCAGAATATCTAGTCCGCCCGTTGAGGCATTGATGCTGAAGAGCACACTCTGCGAAAGACTCAGGATGATAACAAAGCAAAGCAAATCGAACCACGGGTAGGTGATATACTGGCTGGTGCCTTGTATGGGTATGGAGAAGATGGAATTTTGAATGGGGATAATCCACCCCAGGAAGTTAATCATGGGTCCAAGTATCAGAGCTGTGTACACTGTCTTGGCCCCAAACTCGTTTCCGATGAGGAAGAAAGCCAGCACCAGCAGCAGCGCATTGATGATAAAAATCATCGTTCCCACTGATATGCCGGGTATGAGTTTGGCCAAGACCAGCGACAAACCCGTGATACTACCCACGATGAGGTGGCTGGGTATCAGAAAGAAGTAAACGCCCAGTGAGGCGATGAACATGCCCACGGTCATGATGACCAGGTCTTTCCAAAAGCGCTTGGAGCGCAGCAGAGCGCTCAACCGGCGTGGCAGCTCATTGAGCCAAGCACGTAATGCGCCGGGGTTGATAGGTGATGCTTTCATAGTCGATAATGTTGGACAACGTTAAATTGTATAGGTTAGCACACTATTGTCACCCTACAAGGGCAACGAATTATTAGATTGATTAACGCGACAAATATAGATTGAAAATTTATAAAATGCAAGTTTTTGGACAAGAAATTAACATCAAACTTTCATTTTATTGATTTTGTGCGCACACAATTAGCGATGTAATGTTTACACCTTATTATAATTGCCCCAAGATAGTTGCAAGACAGCCGGCTTCGGCCATCTTGGTTACAATCTGTAATCATGCGCTGTGGCTGTAAAGATAGCCGGCCCAGGCAGACCGGCAGGCATGGCTTGCCACATCAGAAGCTGTAGCTGAAGCCGATAGAGGCATATTCTTTATACTGGAAATAGCCATGATGGCCGTCACGCTCCACACCATCGTCATAACGGGGATATATAAACAACTGAGCTGAGATATAGCGGTTGAACTTCAGGGTGAACGTATTTTCCCATTCAAACTCCGTGCGGTCGTAGGTGGTATAGCCGTAGAGGCGCGTCTTCCATGCCAGCATGTCATTGAAAGTCCACGTCAGGTCTACCGTAAACTCCGAACCATAGTCGTTAAGCGAGCGCTTGCCCTCATCTATTCCCAGTCGTTTGGCCAGCTCTCTGAGGCGCGTATACTTCCAGTTATAGGCTATCGGGGCCAAGTGTATGGTGCCTTTTAGCTTATGTTTCACCCAGTCTACGTTGTAATCCATACCCAGTGAGAGGTTAATAGTGAGCGGAGCGAGGAAAGCACTGTACACTTGAGGGTTGTTGGCCTTATAGGCGTGCATGAACTGCGTGGTGGCTATGAGCTGTGCCGTGTAGTACCACTTGCGAAAAGACTGCAATCCATACTTCGAGGTGAGGCGCAACAGGTCCTCGGTAGTCTTGAAGCTGTGGAGCGAATCAGAGCGTGTGCTCTGCAAACCAAAGCGCATCTCCAACTTGTTGTCCCACTTCACCTTCTGCTTATTGTTGTAGTTGGCCTCCATGGTCACCGTTCCCAGTGCCGAGTAGTTGCTCTCACCACCCTTATACCAGTTGCCTGACACATAGTTCTGCATGAACTGCAGGTTATAGTCGCCCTTGAGAGTCCAGAAATTGGGCTTCGTCACGAAGATGTCAACAGGTGCCTGCGTAGGTTCCAGAGGCTCCGGTGCCACCTTATCAGTGAGTTGCGTCTCGTGCTTAATAGGACTTAGAGGCTCTGTCCCCAATCCGGCCGCACCGGCAGTGAGCCTCGATGCGGGGTATCTCACCAGGTCGGGACGCGACAGATAGAGGTTCATCAGCGCTTGGCTCATCCACTCTCTGCCCACCCTATTCCAATGCTGGGTGCTGTCCTGCCGTGCTGAAGGAATGACAAACATCCCGTCGGCCGCATGACGATAGAACGTCGGAGGCAGCAAAAGAGGCGCGGTGAGCACGTCGGGCTGCACCTTCACACCGGCCAGGGAAACCGAGTCGGCTGATGCCTCTGCCCCATATACTCCACCCTGACCGTATATCCGGTCGCGCAGCATATTGAGTGAGTCAGTATAAGCATGCACCATACCTGTCTGCACATCAGCCGTATGCACACGTTGCAACCCATATCGGAGCCTCGACTGGGCCATTGCGGCCACGGCCACTAGCCATACTACCCAAGAAAGATATAGTGCTTTACTTTTCATTGTGTGCAAAGGTAATACTAAATTACGGAAAAGCCTAAAAAGAACAAACATTTTAACCTCCCATCAAATGAAAACCCTTAAAAGGGCATATACTTTTTTAAGAAAAAGAATAATTCTATCTGAAGTTTGTAGATACAAGAAAAAGAATTATCTTTGCAAAATATAATCCTCAAAACATTTCAAAATGAATGATAGCAAACTAAGTAAAGAAACAGCTATAAGAGCAATTGTAAAGAACTCTGTAACTATCTACGCCTCTACTTTCGCTGACAGACACATATCTGAAGCTAATGATGAGAACGGTACAATCAACATGAAGATACACAATATCTTTATTGCTGCCTTGGGAAAAGAAATTCAATACTACTCAGCTTTGTCACGTTCATTAGACAGCTCTTTAGGTAACATGCTTGAAAAGATGGCCATTTCCATCGCTGAACTTAATTATACGGTTAGTCAGCATGTGGAAGGAAAGCTCTATCAAGGACAAACTGATTATATTGCTGAATTACTTGAGGATTATAAAAGGCACGCAAAACAGCCAAAGATTTCTGATTATAAAGGTATAATGTCTCAAAGAAGAGGATCTTCCATGACCAGAAGGCATGAAAGCGACTACTATCTGATAGATAAAGATAATGACATGCACTATCTCATAGAGCTAAAAATAGGTGGCGACTTAGACAACAAGAAGGCCCGCTCTGAGAAAGAAGCAATACTAGAACAATATTGCATCCTAACCAATGAACTTCAGTCAGAAGACAAAGTGAAGATTTTCTTTGCCACAGCATACAATCGTTTCGGTGAAGGAAAGGAATGGAATCAGAGCAGAGTAAGGCAATTCTTTGCTAAAGATGAACTTTGCATAAGCAAAGACTTCTGGAATCTCATCTGTAAATCGCAGAAAGGATTCGAAATTGTCATTGATGAATACAAGAAGAATGCACATTTAATAAATGAAGCATTAGACGATATTAAGGATGTCTATCTAAATAAAGATTAGTATATGAAAGATCCTTATTGGAAAAAATGTCTTATTTGTGGTGACAGCAAGGATATTATCAAGAAAATACCAGACAACTCTATTGATTTCATCCTGACCGACCCACCGTATAATATAGGACAGCACTCAACAGGAAACATTCCTCTTCCGGGCAGAGCAGCAATGAATAATGATGTGGCTGAGTGGGATCATATAGACTTTAATCCTGAAGAATGGGCAGATGAATTCATAAGAATCTTAAAGCCGAAAGGCAATCTGTTCATATTTACATCGTATAATCAAATAGGAAGATGGTTTAACTGTTTGGACAAAAGGTTTGATACATCTAACTTCATGATATGGCATAAGACCAATCCAGCGCCCAAAATATTCAAAGCAGGTTTTCTAAATAGCTGCGAAATGATATTCACTTGCTGGAACAAGGGACATACATGGAATTTTATTTCGCAGAAAGAAATGCACAATTTCATAGAGAGTCCCATTTGTATGCGCCCAGAGCGATTAAACAATCCCAAGCATCCCGCACAGAAGCCCGTATCTATACTGAAGAAAATGATAAGCATCGCATCTAATCAGGGAGACATCATTTTTGATCCTTTCATGGGTGTCGGCTCGGTAGGTGTAGCAGCTTTAGAATTAGACAGAAAATATATTGGCATAGAAATAGACAAAGATTACTATAAAGAAGCAAGAAACAGAATAGAAGAATTAATGGAAGCAAGAGCAGATAAAAATGAGGGATTTGCAGGAGAACCATCCTTCATGCCAGTTCAACAGTATCTTTTCGATATTGAAGATATTTTCCCCATCAAAACAAAAAATAAGGAGAGGAAAAGCAATAATAGCCACCAAGACTTAAAACCAATCATCAAATGGGCTGGTGGAAAGGAGAAAGAGCTGAAACATATCATTCCTAACCTGCCTGAATTTAAAAACTATTATGAGCCATTCGTAGGCGGAGGCTCCGTATTTACAGCTATCAAGGCTGAACATTATTATATCAACGATGTTTCTGAAGAACTTATATCTCTCTATCAGAACATAGCTGACAAAAACAAAACTTTCTTTTCTTACATAGAGAGTATTGACAAATGTTGGTCTATGGTAAATAACTTATATACAAAAAGCGGCATATTGAAAGATATTTTCCTGGCACTTAGGCATAACAACATGAATGAGAAAGACTTGAAGGTTTCAGTAAGCAAATATTGCGAAGAAAACGAAGCGTCCATTCTGAAACTTTTAGACCCTTGCATTCGTTATGATAACAACGTTTTGCTTTCAGAGGTAAAGAAAAATCTATCTCGAAAAATGCTGCGTATGAGCGTGCTAGAAAAAGAAAAACACGAACTCCCTGATAAAGATGTTGATGACAACATTATAACTGCATTTAAGAGTGCCGTATATATGTATCTTCGCCACCTCTATAATGACAAATCCATACGTAAGAACGATAGCACCCTACATTGTGCATTGTTTTTCTTTATCAGGAATTATTGCTATAGTGGGATGTTCAGATATAATGACAAAGGTGAATTTAATGTTCCTTATGGAGGTATAGGCTATAATTCCAAGAATATGACAGGCAAGATTCTGTATTATAAATCTAAGCCTCTGGCCCATCGGTTCTCTAAGACAAACATCTTCAATATGGATTTTGAAGAGTTTCTAAACAAATGTAATCCGACAGCTGAAGATTTTATTTTCCTCGATCCACCTTATGACACAGAGTTTAGCACATATGCTCAACATGAATTTACTAAGGATGATCAGAAAAGGCTGGCAGACTATTTAATCAATCAATGCAAAGCAAAATGGATGCTGATTATCAAATACACTGACTTTATTTTCAACTTATACAATAAGAAAGGTATTATGATTAGCACCTTTAACAAGAAATATCTTGTAAGTTTCATGAATAGAAACAACAAGGAAACTACACACCTCCTCATCACAAATTATGAGTTATAACAAATCAAAGCATGCCTTTCGGTAACCCCAAATAGGCATTTTTACCTGCCAGAAGTACCTATATTGCATTACTATAATGCCTATTTGGCAAAAGCAAAAAGAAGGCTTCTTAATAAGTAAAAGCATCTAGGCCAGCTTAAGCTGCCCCAGATGCTTTCTCAATTCATGGTTCATGCGGGCGAATATCACCTCACCACCACCTTTCGTGCATCAGAATGGCCATCTGCATAAACGTTCTTCAAGACAACCACCTGACCCTTTTGTAGCGTAGAGACACGCTGTCCGTTAAGCGTGTAGTAGTTGCTGGAAACAGGACGGCCTTGGAGCGTCACGGTAGAACGGATGCCTGTGGGTGAGATAAGTTCGCCCGTGACGGTCACGTTGCGTAGGCCCACTGTCTTGGTTGTGCCCAGATTATAGATGTTGATAACCAGTTTGTGCGTCCCGGCATAGGGTTCAACGCCGCTCACAGCCTGCTTCACCTCAGCATAAGCGGGCGAAGCGTTGTTGCGCGGAGGCACAACACCTGTGGCAAGCACCGTGGCCGACTCGCCGGCATAGTAGGTCACATCCAGCAATCCGCCGTCTGTGCCAATGCGCTGAGTGATAAAGCTCACGCTGGTTGGCTTGAAAGTATAATCGCCTTTGGTAGTGAATGAGAACACAACAGCATTCTCGTCCATCGCCACAGAGTCTTGTTCAGTAGGCTGAAAGAGGGTCTCCAGCCCCACTCCACTGATGCTCCGGGTGCCTGCATAGGTGAGATGGCTGCCCAGAGCCATGGCCGAAGAGCCTATCCCGGCCTGTGCGGCATCGGCCAACACAGCTTCTTCGGCTGTGCCTGCCTCCATCTTCCACGTCAGGGTGCCCGTGGTGCCTGCCACATGCGTGGTGTCGTTCTGCGTAGTATCAGAGAGCAGCTCCACCAACCTGCCCGTATAATACTCTATACCGTCGGCCTTCACCGTGGTAGGATAATATTCATCCACCGCAGAAAGGGCGTCTTTATTCTCATTCTTCATGATGTCCTCTACCAACGAGTTGGCATAAGTCTCCAGATTGGTGTAATAGCCGCGGCTGTCTAGGGTATAAGTAAGGGCGTCTGAGGCATCGTTGGGGTTCAGTCCGTTGGCCGTCTCCCACGCATCAGGCATTCCGTCGTTGTCGCTATCATAGCCTGCGGGTCTCGAACCCTTGGGGAAGTTCTTCTCGGTGTAGCCGTTCACGTCAGAAACGAGGTCTATGCGACCCTTCACCTTGGTCACCGAACCGGCATAAGTAGACTTATCTTCCTTGGCCTCAGCCATATATCGACCATCTACATCATCTCGGAAGAACGATGCTCCGCAGTAAGTCAGTATCTTGTTATAGGCATTCTCGGCCGTGTGCGTGGTTACCTCGCCTGCCGGAGCCTTAGCCTCGTCCAGCTTAATGCTCACACAGGGCACGCCTTTGGCATTGTTCACGTGTGGCACGTCGTGGCCGTAGGCGTACAATGAGTCGAGCGTGTAATATTGTCCGCCTATGTTCTGTATGCCGTTGTCATACACCACGCCCTTCCAGTCGTAGTTTTCGCCATAGCCGTAAACATAGTTTCCACTGATGTAATAGCGGCTCGTCATGTCGAGATAGGTCTTCTCGTCAGACGATGTAGTGGAGTTTGCTATCGACACTTGCGTGACACGGTTCTTGCGAGAGGTCTCAGGTGTAGACTTATAGTAGTTGTTCACCATATTAATATAGCCTCCACCGGGGCCACCATAGCAGCCTCCGCCACCCCAGTCGAACACCAGACAGTTACGGAAGTCAACATTTTCGGCCTGCACGGCATTGGCCCAACCATATTTGCTGTAGTCCTTATTGGCCGTGTAACCCGTCCAGTTGTAACGTGCTCCGTTGAACCTGGGCGCGCGGTTGTTTACATGCGCTATCATGTTATGGTGAAAACTGGCCAGCTTGCCGCCCCATATACCACCATAGCCATGTGCTCCTTTGTGGTGTCCGGCATTGTTAAGGCTCTCTCCAACGGTGCACCACTGCATGGTGAAGTTGTTGTTGTCGTAGAACGAAGCCACCTCGTCGATGCTCCAACTAAAGGAGCAATGGTCCAGGATGAGCCCCGTGTGATTTCTTGTCCAGATGGCATCGGCTCCGTCGTTCACGTCTTTCTCTTGTCCGCGACGACATCTTATAAATCTGATGATGATGTTATCGCCGCCCGGACTTACGGTGTAATAGCGCAGGGTGATGCCCGGATAGGGCGCGGTCTGGCCCAATATGGTGGTGTTGGCACCTATATTCAGATTAGATGCCAAGGGTATAACGCCGCCAACGTCGAACACCACAATCTTCTTTGCATTGCCGCTGACGGCCGCGCGCAGCGAACCCGTTCCACGGTCGTTAAGGTTTGTTACGTGAACAACCTTTCCGCCGCGTCCTCCGGTAACGTATCTTCCGTTGCCCTCAGCCCCCGGAAAGGCGGGAGCCTGACCTTGAGCTGAGGCTCCCAGCCCCAGCATAAAGGTTAAAGTAAATAGTAGATTTCTTTTCATATTTGTTAAGCAGTGATTCGTTTTTCATCGTCAGCCATGGCTGAAGCCGTGCGGGAGAGCCCCGTCACGGCAGCCGCCACAGCTTACTTATCGTATACAGGCAGTCCGGCCTGCTCCATTTCAAGGCTCGCCCAGATGAATGGGCCGATGCCCTTGCCGTCGTTGTCGCGTATGGGCTCGCTCATGTAGTAGTCGAAACTACCGTCTCTGCGATAGTTAGGCTTCTTCACATACGGACCAGGACCGGGGCCCAGGCCGCTCACTTCACAGCATCTGGTGAGAGAGATGGTGGAGTCTGCGTTCACACGAATAAAGTTCTTGATGATGCCGTTGTAGCCTTTTGCGCCCGCCTTCTGAAACTTCTCGTCGGTGAGATAGCCCATGCGGTAGCCTTTGAGCAGGCAGTAAGAGAACATAGACGATGCCGTTGCCTCGAGATAATTGCGCGGATCGTTCACGTCGAGCACGTCATACCACAGACCTGTTTGCTTGTCCTGACACTTCACCAGGGCTGTCATGGCCTTGCGGAAGATGCTTATCACCTCGTCGCGGCGGGCATAATCTTCGGGCAAAACATCAAGAACCTCCAGCATAGCCATGGAGTACCAGCCCATGGCGCGTGCCCATGAGTGCTTGCTGCGGCCCGTTTGAGGGTCTGCCCAGAACTGTGAGTGTGTCTCATCCCATGCGTGTTTCCACAGTCCGGTGGCTTCATCATAGGTGCGCATGTCGGTCTTCACTATCTGACTCACTGCGTCATCCCAATACTTACGGGCCTTCTTCTCGCCCTTGAGCAGCGGGGCGGCCTTGCAATAGAAGGGCAGACCCATGAAGATACCGTCCAACCACACCTGATTGGCATAGATAGCTTTGTGCCAATAAACGCCTTCTTTGGTGCGGGGCTGGTTCTCCAGTTGCTTGAAGAGGGTCTTCATGGCCTTCAGAATGCTGGGTTGCGGCTCCACATCATACATAGCCAGGAGGAAGTGACCGGGCCTTACGTTGTCTAGATTGAAGTCTTTATACTTATAACCGGTCATGTTTCCGTCAGCATCTACCATCTTGGCAGGATACTCTTTCAGGTAGTTGTAAATGCTGGTGTCCTTATATGCCAAATAGGTGTCGAGCATTGGCTCCATCTCCGTGCCGCTGGTGTAGCTCCAACGGGGGTTGGTCTTGGCAAAGTCGAGCATGTATGAGTGTGGCACACGGGTCATCTCAGAGTGCGTAATCCACTCGCTGTAACGCTCGTAAGGCTTGTTGAGCAGCACGAGCGAACCGTTCACGAAGAGGTTGTCAAAGTAGATGTCGTGGCTCAACCCCGTGCGTTTCACTGCCTGTTCGGCCACTCCGTCAAACCGACAGTTAGATACATGGATGTTATACACGTCGTCACGGTCGTCAAGACCATTGATAAGTATGCCATACTTGCTCTTCTTGCAGGTCACATTACTCATATATACGTTGCGCACCGTGGGATAGAAGCCGCGCTTGGCAGCCTCGTTGGGCTCGTAACCAAGGTTGATGCGCATCACCGACTCGCCGCACTGGCCCACCTCAACATTGCGCATGTAGATGTTTTCTATCACACCTCCGCGGCATGTATTGGTCTTGATGCGCAGCACACGGTCGAGGTTTGGCGAGTCCATCTTGCAATTTTCAACAAACACATTCTGGCATCCGCCCGTTATCTCACTGCCTACCACCACGCCTCCGTGACCGTCTTCCATCTCGCAGTTACGCACAATGATGTTCTTCGAGGGCTTGTTCCACACACGTCCGTCGGCATTCCGGCCGCTCTTGATGGCTATACAGTCGTCGCCCGTGTGGAAATTACAGCCCTCAATGAGCACGTCTTCACACGATTCGGGGTCGCATCCGTCGCCGTTGGGGCCCTCGTTCCATATCTTTACGCCCTTCACCGTGACGTTCTGACATAGCAAGGGGTGGATAACCCAGAAGGGTGAGCGCAGCAAGGTGACGTCCTTGATGGCCACGTTGCGGCAGTTGTAAAAGTTGATGAGCTGCGGACGCAAGCCCTTACCCTTCATATCGCGTTGCTCGACGGGCTTTCCGGCCTCTGAATATTGAAAGAGCAGCGGCCTGCCTATCTTTTGCGACTCGGCCAGATCGGGCGTCCAGCCAAAGCGATCCTTGCCGCACATCTTCCACCACGTGTCGTTAGAGCCGTTGCCGTCGAGTGTTCCCTCGCCCGTAATGGCCACGTTCTGCTCGCCGTAAGCATACACGCAGGGGCTGTAGTTCATGCAGTCCATGCCCTCCCAGCGTGTTTTCACGATGGGATAGAGGCTGGTGTCGAAGACAAAGAATAGCGTTGCGCCTTTGCTCACCTGCAGGTTTACGTTGCTCTTGAGCCTGATGGCTCCCGTCTTGAAGGTACCTTGAGGCACTACAACAGTGCCACCGCCCTTGGCCGATGCCGTGGCTATGGCCTTGTTAATGGCCTTCTGGTTTACCGCTGCCGTTGCCTTAACCGATGCTCCGTAGCGTGTCACGTCATAAACCTGGCTCTTAAACACGGGCTCTTTCACATTTGAGCAGATTTGCTGATAGGTTGCGTCATCCCAATTAGCTGCTTTTGCCACTAAGGGCATGAGCATACACAACAGCATTAGTCTAATGTATCTCATCTTTATTTTAATAGGTTGATTAATAAAAAGCTTAAATCTAGATTTTTAAAGTTTGTTTTTTATACAACGCAAAGTTACGAAAAAAAATGGGTATAGATGCGTTCATAATGTTAAAAAAATGATTTTTTTGCCATATTATTTGTTTTTGTAAATTCAATACATTAAATTTGTGGCATTCTATTTAAGATTTAGAACTTTCTAAATCATTCCCTCGAGGTTGGCAGCTCCTATGCGTCAACCTCTTTTCTTATATATATCATACTTCGCGAGATGGCATTTCGATGATGGATAAGCCAACCTTTGAACACTTATTAACTCATATCTTTTCACTCTTTGCCGAGCTTTTCATAACTTTGTCCACAGAATGGCTCAATCACCAGGCTGCTCTTTGCAGCCAAGGAGAGTGACTTGACAAGGCAAAAAAAATATTGAAATGAAAAAGCGATTACTCTTATTCTTCACGGCACTCATCACGCTGATAGTCATTGTGCTCACTGCGGCAGGCATCTACATGCTCAACTTCTCGCTGAAACCGGCTCACAACAAGGGGCGCGACGAGCAAGCCATGTACCGAAAGATGTTTGCCGAGTTTCCGCAAGACAAGCCTTGGGTGGACAGCCTGCGTGCGGCCGGGGCGCTGCACGATACCATTGTCGTGGCAACCGACGGCGACCGGCACCATGCCGTGTATATTCGCGCTGCACGAAAGACGGCCCGCACGGCCATGCTCATACACGGTTATACCGACTGCTACGTCAATATGCTGGCCATAGGCAAGATATATGCCGACATGGGCTATAACCTCTTCTTGCCCGAACTGCACGGAAACGGTAAGAGCGAGGGACATGAGGAGCAGATGGGGTGGAAAGACCGGCGCGACATCAGGCAGTGGATGGACGTGGCACGCAAGGTGTTCGGCGACTCGGTGCGCATGGTGGTGCACGGCGTGTCGATGGGTGCGGCCACCACGATGTGCGTGTCTGGCGACTCCACACCCAGCTTTGTGAAGTGCTTTGTGGAGGATTGCGGCTACACAAGCGTATGGGATGAGTTCAGCCATGAACTAAAAAACCAGTTCGACTTGCCTGCCTTCCCGCTCATGTACACCACCTCGGCACTGTGCAAGTTGCGCTATGGCTGGACCTTCGGGCAGGCTTCGCCGCTCAGGCAGGTGGCCAAGTGCCGCAAGCCCATGCTCTTCATACACGGCGATGCCGACGATTTCGTTCCATCATGGATGGTATGGCCCCTCTATAAAGCCAAACCCCAGCCCAAGGAAATATTTATAGCCCACGGCAGCAAGCACGCCAAGAGCTATCACGACCATCCCGTGGCCTACCGCAACAAGGTGGTTGGCTTCGTGAGAAAATACATCAGATGAGGGCATATTGCCGGTATGCCGCGCCGGCACTACCCTACCCTGTTTGCAAAAAAGGCCTTTTTGCCTTGCAAAATAGGCATTATCAGCAGCCGAAACAGGCACTTTCGACTTGCAAAACAGGGCTTTTTAGAAAACGATGATATATCAACAATTGAATAACAAAAATACCATTAGATATGAAGACCGAATTTGAGAAGATGCGCTCTGAAGAGTTTTACGACTTCAGCAAGCCCGAAATAGCAAAAAGCCTTGACCATGCCAAGGTGCTTTGCACACGCTTGCAAACGCTGTCTATCAACTCACCAGAATATCGCGAGGTAATAGAAGACTTGATACCGGGCATACCCAAGAGCTCAACCATCTGCCCGCCGTTTCACTGCGACCATGGCAACGGCATCTCCATAGGCGAATGCTCGTTTCTTAACTACAACTGCACCATCCTCGACGGAGGCAGGGTGAGCATAGGAAGCAACGTGAAGATTGGCCCCAACTGCCAGCTCTACACGCCTCAGCACCCCTTCGACTATATGCAGCGGCGAGGCACCCGCGAGACGGCCTACCCCATTGAGATAGGCGACGACACGTGGCTGGGAGGCGGAGTGATAGTATGTCCCGGCGTGAAAATAGGCAAACGGTGCATCATTGGGGCTGGTTCGGTGGTGACGAAAGACATACCCGACGACTGTTTGGCGGCCGGCAATCCGGCTCAAGTGAAGAAGCATCTGCGCTAGGGGCACCTTGCCCGGCAGTATATACAGCCGCACAAGCCCCACCAACCTTACTGTATATAATTGAAAAAGCGTGCCCGGACATTTTCTGTCCCAGCACGCTTATTGTCTTGATGAATGAAAGCCTTAGGCTCTTATTAAGCCTCTGCTGCAGGTGTTTCTGCTGCAGGAGCCTCTGCGCCTTCTGTTTCTGCCTTTGCAGCAGCCTCTTCTGCGGCCTTAGCAGCCTCAGCCTCAGCTTTTTCCTTAGCCTCAGCAGCCTTCTTGTCAGCCACCTTCTTGGCGATAGCCTCATTCACTTTCTTCTCTGCCTCAAGGCTCTTTGCGCGTGCAGTTTCACGTGCGTCAGCTGCCTTCTTGGCAATTGCGTCGGTAGCAGCCACCTTAGCCTGCTTCCAAGCATCGAATTTCTGCTGGCAAGCAGCCTCATCGAAGGCTCCCTTACGCACACCGCCGCGAAGGTGCTTCATCATGTAGACACCCTCACCCTTCAGGATGTTGCGAACAGTGTCAGTAGGCTGTGCGCCTGTTTCTACCCAATAAAGGGCACGGTCGAAATTCAAATCTACCGTGGCAGGATTGGTATTAGGATTGTAAGTACCAATCTTCTCGATAAATCTACCATCACGTGGTGCTCTCACATCGGCGATAACGATTCTGTAGAAAGCATAGCTTTTACGTCCGCCGCGTTGCAATCTGATCTTAGTTGCCATAATTTTACTTTGTAATTTATTTAATTAGGTTTGAATTTTATGCTGCCATCTCGTGACAGCGGGTGCAAAGTTACATCTTTTCTATGAGAAAAGGGAAGTCTCAGAAGGCAGCACATGCAACAATTAAGCATTATTAACTGTCTTTCAGAGACTTCCCCTTACTTTGTCATTATCTGATAATGAGTTTCCTGGTTGCGCCTTTCTCATCGGCCACTACATAGGTACCGGCCTTGAGCTGAATGCTTCTGATGTCGTCAGCCTCAGCCACTTGGGCTCCGTCGAGGCTGTAAACGCGCACCCGTCCGCTCATTTGCTGCTGGCTGACCCGACCAATTCCGAGGGGTACTGTGGGCACCAGAGTCACATGGATGGTGTCTGAATTGTAGTAAGCTTTATCGGTTGTGGTGCAGAAAGCGTTGAGCTGAGTAGAGTCACTCACAGTTAGTGCGCCGTAATACACCTTGAAGGCACCGCTGCCATAGCTGTAGCGGATGGAGCCTCTGGCCGCCTTAAGAGTGAAGCGAAGCGAGCCTGAGCTAAGCGTATCGACCGTTACGGTAGGTGCCGGCAGCTGTTGCTGCATGGTGAAGGTGGCGCTCACAGTGGCTGAGCGGTGCATGCCTACCGAGTCGGTGTAAGCCTTGACAGTTGTGGTCTGATATATCATGAAAGGCTTTTCATACTTCTTGAAGTCGCCTGTACTGCCTGTTGAGTAGTACACGGTCCCGCTGTCGGCCGAGAGAGTTATCTGTGTTGAGTCGCGGAAATAGTTCTTTCCGGTTATCACAGGCTTGGGCATGAGCAGCGTATCAACGGGATTATAGATGAAAGATGCCAACTGTGTGTTGTTGTCATAGGTCATCTGCACCACGGGTTTATGCGCCAGCAAACTCTTGTCAGGACCCACATTATACCATGACATTGAAGGTTTTGACGTATCGGTGAGACTATCATTGCCGTTATAAGGATACAGATCGCCCCATAAAGAGTAGGTGCTGTTATTGGCATGATAGAGCGTCAGGTTCTGTTTACCGTTGCTGCTGTATGACGGAGTGTTCACATAGTTGTCGTCCCAGATGCTCTTCACATAGTTAACATGAATGGCCATGATGCCGCTACCGGGCAGATAAGCGTCCCAACCCTTTGCTGTACGGTTGTCAAGAAGGATGTACTCACTGCGGTCGGGGTCGTTTAAGTTGCGCACACTGTCATTATATATCGCATATACAGGGCCGTTGTCTACCTGCGGCAAAATGCCCGTTATGGTGTCGTTGCGGCCTTTCAGCTCCTGATAATCAATCCATCCGGCAGCCCACTTCTCATAAGAGCTGTAGCCTACAGGCACCCAAGCGTTGTCGCTGGGGCCACCATAGCTGCCGTGATCCATCAGGTCGTAGCTGCCCATGCCGTAAGCGCCTCCATAAGCAATGTCATATAAGTCGGGGAAACCAAGGCAGTGAGAGAACTCATGCGCCATTACGCCGATGCCCATAGGCTTGGTTGATGAAGCGGAGCCATTAATTTCGTTGCCGTAAGCAAAGGAATTGATGCGCACGCCGTCGAATGCCAAGTTATAAGCAGTGCCTCCATACTGGGCCACATAGGCATTCCAGTCATCAAAGCTTGATGCAGCCGGCCACACAGTAGACGAAGCGCCGCCTGTAGCCTCGCCCGGTCCGGCATAAATAACGTACACCTGGTCCACCACACCATCGTTATCCCAGTCGTAATCCTTCCAGTTCAGGTCCGGGCGAAGCGAGTCTGCCAACTCACAAGCCTCTGCCACCATCTCAAAAGTATTGGCATCATTACCGTAAGCGTCGTTGCGACCATAGTAGCTGTAGGTATTCGAGAGGTTGAGGGGGCCAACCACGTCGAACGTAAGGTCGAGCTTGCCGTTGCTCTGAGCGTAGAAGTAGTCGTGCAACGAGCCAATGGCTCCATAAGTATTGGTATATCCCTGCGTGTTGCAGATAGAATTGAAGTAAGCCGAGTCGTGTGCAGCGAGGAACTTCTTATTAGTAAAGTTCACCAAAATCACGAGATTGCGGTGCTTACCCGTTATCACTCTGCGGTCAGACGAATAGCCTGCAGTTGCCGAAGCCTTCTTTATGCGATTAAACTTGCTGAAGGAGGGCACGAAAGCGCACACGGCCTCAATGCGGTTTTGCGAACATGCAGCAGCAAAATCGCGCTCGTAGGCAGTACGGGCTGCAGCCTCATGAGCCAGCATACCGCTGGTTGTCATGCCGAAGCCCACGCCATCAGCATATTCATAGCTACCCTTCACCTCTACAACAGGCACGTTGTCGCGTGTGATGAAGTAATGTAAGTGCTCATCACCCACCTGCATCAGCTCTAAGGTAGTGCCATCACTCTGCGTAACGGTGCGCCAAACTCGCTGAGCCGGTATTGCTCCTGCCGTCAGAACAATAGCCAACAGCATGAGAACGAGGAATAGTTTCTTCATTTTCTGAATACTTGTTTATAATGTTACAACAATATTAATTGGTGCAAAAGTACCTTATTTCTTCCAAATATCAAAATTATTCGCCCGTAATCTGCAAAAATTGCAATTTTATACGTAATTTTGTAAGCATGATAAAACTTTCTATTCTCATTCCAACATATAATGACGAATGCCTCAGCATGGCCCGTTCGCTGCACAGCCAGTGCGAAGCAGCGGGCGCAGACTATGAAATCATCGTTGCTGATGATGGCAGCAATGACGACCAAACGCGGCAAACCAACGCCCGAGTAGGACGGATGGAGCATTGCAAATATTGCCGACGGGATAAGAATATGGGGCGTTCGGCCATCCGTAACTGGCTTGCAGAGCAGGCCAAAGGCATGTGGCTGCTCTTCATAGACGCCTCTACAACCATACCTGAGGACTTTGTGAGCCGTTATCTTGCCCACATAGGTGCGGCTGATGTTGTAGTGGGAGGTGTAGCTGTGCGCGAAGGGGGCAACAAAACCAACCTTAGATGGCGTTATGAGCACGCCAAGATGAGAAAGAACAGAGTCTCCGAGCGCAACAAGCATCCCTACAAGAGCTTCAGGACCACTAATTTTATGGTGAAAAAAAGTGTTATGCTGAGCCACTCACTACCCATGAACGTGGCCGGATATGGCTATGAAGACGTGCTGTGGGGCAAGAAGCTGGCGCAAGACGGCGTGAGTGTGCGGCACATAGACAACCCTGTGTATTATGATGAATTGGAGAGCAACACCCGATACCTGCAAAAGCTGGAAGAGAGTATGCGCACCTTGCTGATACATAACGCTGAGCTGCAAGGCTATTCACCTCTGCTCAGCATGGCCACAAGGCTCAAGAAGCTGGGGCTCATGCCTGCCATTTCCGGGCTCTACACACTCTTAGGCCCCGCTCTGCGCACGCTGCTGCTGAACCACCAACCACCCATCAACGTGCTGCAACTTTACAAGTTACTATACTACTGCCACCTTTCAAAACAAAAAAAAGTTTCAACCTCAGCTTGAGCCAAGGTTGAAACTCCTCAAAAACATCTAATCTACTTACCTCTATTTAATGCTTATTTCGCGAACATTCGATTTCTTCTCTTCCTGTAACTTAGGCAGGGTGATGGTCAGCACACCGTCTTCTACACGGGCTGAAATCTTATCCTTGTCTACATCCTCAGGCAAAGTGTAAACTTGCTGATAGTTGCTGTAAGAGAATTCACGGCGCAAATAGTGCTCTTTACGCTCTTGCTTGCCATCTTCCTCCTTATGCTCCAACTTGTTCTCTATGGCAAGTTCCATGTCGCCGTCGGCGTTAAGAGATACTCTTACAAAGTCTTTCTTGATGCCGGGAACGGCAATTTCCATTGTATAATTGTGCTCGTCCTCCTTCACATTCACTGCCGGAGCAGTTGCATTCATGCGATTCATAGCGCGAGTATCAAAGAAATCATCAAACGCATTGTCAAACCAATTAGCCATACCATTCAAAACTGGATACATCATAGTTAAAATCTCCTATTATATTTTGTTTATTTTTTATCGTTTTCTGAAGCTTTACAGCCTCTGCGGTCGTGCGGCTTGCACCGCCTTCGCGCCTCAGCCATCGGGCTTCACGTATATCTTTGCAATATGCGTGCCGAGAGATGAAAAGCTAAAAAGCAGGCCGAAATAATGCCATAATGACAGAAAGAGCATTATTAATCGAAGTTTTATATGTCATTTTGACACATATCGAACCTCAATAGGATGTATATGAGCCATACATTCTATCTACCTTGACTTATAGCAGATTTACTTTACACCGTTTTAACATTAAAAATTAAAATGGGAA
>CABVAZ010000036.1:0-29839 GCA_902496445.1 uncultured Prevotella sp.
ACGCTATTGGATAAAATGATAAAGAAAATTCTGCTGTAAAGCAGATCAGTAAACTTTCACTGAGAGTGTAAAGCTCTTCAGAAAACAAGAAAAAAATTGTACACCAATTCAGTAATAATTAACCAAACAGTGTGAAGTAATATCAGGCCTAGTCACCTTGTCAGACAAAAAGGGCATAACGGCTCTTCAAAAAGGCCTATTTTAGGTCACAAAAGTGCCTATTTCGCGTGGTAAAATGGGCACTTTTGTAAATCGTATGATAATCAATGAGTTATAAGAAGCGCCAATATGACGGCTTCTCCATCCTCTGCCTTGCTGCTTGTTCGGCTTCGCCCGGCTAGACTGTCAGGCAGTCTCTGATTTTGATTTTGGACACCAGGTTTGGGGAATTGTAGGGCACGGTACGGTGGAATAATTTCAGAAAGTTAGGAAAACATTTGCATAGCCCAACTTTTATTTGTAATTTTGCAGCGTTCAGAGGAATGAGGGGCTCTACGAGAGTTCCTCATTTTTATTTATAAACGCGAAATCTATGATAGATAAAAACGTGGTAAAAAGCTTGGTTGACCAGTGGCTGGAAGGTAAGGAGTACTTTCTGGTGGATCTGCAGGTCAGCCCTGATGACAAAATCGTGGTTGAAATAGACCATGCCGATGGTGTGTGGATAAACGACTGTGAGGACCTGAGCCGCTTCATCGAGGCTCATCTCAACCGGGATGAGGAAGACTATGAGCTTGAAGTGGGCTCGGCGGGCATCGGTCAGCCCTTTAAGGTGCATCAGCAGTATGTCAACAACATTGGCAATGAAGTAGAGGTGATGGACCAGGAAGGCCACAAGCTCAAGGGAATACTGAAGAGCGTAGACGGCAACAACTTTGTTGTGAGCGTGAACGAAAAGGTAAAACCCGAGGGCAAGAAGCGCCCCGTGAAGATGGACGTGGACCATACGTTCGACATGGATAATGTAAAATATACTAAATACGTAATAAGTTTCAAGTAAATAGCTATGCCAGCAAGAAAGAAAGAAGACAACACTCCCAACATGATCGAGACGTTCAAGGAGTTTAAAGACAATAAGAATATCGATCAGACCACGCTCGTCAGCGTGCTGGAGGAGAGTTTCCGCAATGTCATCGCAAAGATTTACGGCTCAGACGAGAACTTCGACGTCATTGTGAACCCTGCTAAGGGCGACTTCGAAATATACCGCAACCGTACCGTAGTGGCAGATGGTGAGGTGGAAGACGACAACAAACAGATAAGCCTTACCGACGCACGGAAGATAGAAGCCGACTATGAGGTGGGCGAGGATGTGAGTGAGAAGGTGGACTTTGCCAAGTTCGGACGCCGCGCCATACTCACCTTGCGCCAGACACTGGCCAGCAAGATTCTTGAACTGGAGCACGACACGCTCTACAACAAGTATAAGGACCGCGAGGGACAGGTGATCTCGGCCGAGGTTTATCAGGTGTGGAAGCGAGAGGTGCTGCTCGTAGACGATGAGAACAATGAGCTCATACTGCCCAAGCAGGAGCAGATAAGCGGAGACCAGTATCACAAGGGCGAAACCGTGAGAGCCGTCATACTGCGCGTAGACAACGAAAACAACAACCCAAAAATCATTCTTTCGCGCACAAGCCCCATATTCCTGGAGCGTCTGCTAGAGGCTGAGGTGCCCGAGATACAAGACGGACTGATCGCCATCAAGAAGGTGGCGCGTATGCCGGGCGAGAGAGCTAAGGTGGCAGTAGAAAGCTATGACGACCGCATTGACCCCGTGGGAGCCTGCGTGGGCGTGAGAGGAAGCAGAGTGCATGGCATAGTGAGAGAGCTGTGCGGTGAGAACATCGACGTGATAAACTACACCAGCAACACCAAACTCTTCATACAGCGCGCCCTGAGCCCCGCTAAGGTGAACAGCATCAACATAGATGAGGAGAACATGAAGGCTGAAGTGTACTTGCAGCCCGAGGAGGTGAGCCTGGCCATAGGCCGAAGCGGAATGAACATCAAGCTGGCCTCCATGCTCACAGGATATACCATAGACGTGTTCAGAGAGGTGGAGAACAACGATGAAGAGGATATCTACCTTGACGAGTTCTCTGATGAGATAGACCAATGGGTGATAGATGCCATCAAGGGCATAGGACTGGAGACAGCCAAGCAGGTGCTCAACGCTCCGCGTGAAATGCTCATCGAGAAGGCTGACCTGGAGGAAGAGACGGTTGACAACGTGATTAAGATACTTAAAGCAGAATTCGATAATTAATAAATAGTTGATGAACATCAGATTTAACAAAGCAGTAAGAGAATTAAATGTGGGACTCCAGACGGCAGTGGTGTTCCTGAAAAAGCGACCGGAACTCGGCGAAGTGAAGGAAGACCCAAACTTCAAGCTCAACGAGAACCAGTATAAGGCACTCCAGAAGGAATTCAAGAAAGACCAGGATGTAAAGAAAGTGGCCGAGAAACTCTTCACCAAGAAACCCAAGGAGAAGAAGCCTGCAGCCAAGCAAGCCGACAATAATGCCGACAACTTGCTCAGAGGCAACCGCCAGCAATACAAGCCGGTGGGAAGAATAGACCTTGACCAACTGGGAGCAAAGCACGTTGCTGGCAAGTCTGGTGCGTCTATCAATAACCCTAAGCCCGAACAGAAGCCCGCTGCCGTAAGCTCTGAGAAGGCGCAAAAAGCCGTTGAGGCTGAGCCTCAGGTGCAGAAAGAGGCACCCAAGCAACAGCCACAGCAGCCTAAGCCACAGGCTAAGGAAGAGCCAAAGCCTAAGAAACCTGAAACTATAACCACCGAAACGCAGCCACAACCTGCCGTTAAGCAGGCTGCAAATAACGTTATGCAAACGGAAAAGAAAGTAACAAAGCCTGTTCAGAATACAACGGACGACAAACAGCAGAAACCCGAACAGACCGCTCAGACCGACAATAAGAAAGGCATCTTCACGCTCAAGAGCGAGAAGAAAATGCTCAACGGACCAAAGGTAAACGTGCTAGGAAAGATAGACCTGAGCGCTATTAACCAAAGCACAAGGCCTAAGAAGAAGTCTAAAGAGGAAAAACGAAAAGAGCGCGAAGAGAAAGCCGCGCAGAGAGGTGACGGTCGCAAGAAGCGCGAACGCATCAATAAGGTGAAAGTGGACATTAACGCTGCCGCCAACCAACCCTCTAACGGTGGTAAGAACCAGGGCAAGAAAAACAAAAACCGCAAGCGCAATCAGAAGCCACTTGAAGTGGATGATGAGGCTGTAGCACGCCAGGTAAAGGAAACATTGGCCCGTCTGACCAGCAAGAGCCAGAACAAGAAAGGTGCCAAATACCGCAAGGAAAAGCGTGAGGCCGCACAAGAAAGGCTCAATGCTGAGGCAAAGGCTGAGAAGAAAGAGAGCAAGACACTCAAGCTTACCGAGTTTGTGACTGTCAGCGAACTGGCTACCATGATGAATATACCGGTAACCAAGCTCATCGGAACACTCATGTCGGTGGGCATCATGGTGTCTATCAACCAGCGACTGGACGCTGAGACCATCAATCTGGTGGCTGATGAGTTCGGATTTAAGACCGAATATGTGAGCGCTGAGGTGCAAGAGGCCGTGAGCGAAGAAGAAGATGATGAGAACGACCTGGTGCCACGCGCACCTATCGTGACCGTCATGGGACACGTAGACCACGGTAAGACTTCACTGCTCGACTATATACGCAAGACCAATGTCATAGCAGGTGAGGCCGGAGGCATCACGCAGCACATCGGTGCTTACAACGTTACGCTCGAAAACGGCAAGCACATCACCTTCCTCGATACGCCGGGACACGAAGCCTTCACGGCCATGCGAGCTCGCGGTGCGCAGGTAACGGATATCGCCATCATCATTATTGCGGCCGACGACTCGGTGATGCCCACCACAAAAGAGGCCATCGCCCACGCTCAGGCTGCCAATGTGCCCATGGTGTTTGCCATCAACAAGATTGATAAACCGGGTGCCAACCCCGACAAAATACGTGAAGACCTGGCCAATATGAACCTACTTGTAGAAGAGTGGGGCGGTAAGTATCAGTGCCAGGAAATCAGTGCCAAGAAAGGCACCGGCGTAAGCGAGCTTATGGAAAAGGTGCTTTTGGAGGCCGAGATGCTCGACCTGAAGGCCAACCCCAACCGTAAGGCCACCGGAACGGTGATAGAGTCGTCGCTGGATAAGGGACGTGGCTACGTGAGCACCGTGCTCGTGTCTAACGGAACCCTGCATGTGGGCGATTATGTCATTGCCGGAACAAGCTACGGACGCATCAAGGCTATGTTCAACGAGCGCAATCAGCGCATCGACAACGTAAAGCCTGCCGAGCCCGCCATCATACTTGGACTGAACGGCGCGCCCACAGCAGGCGACCAGTTCCATGTGATGGACACAGAGCAAGAGGTGCGCGAGATAGCCACCAAGCGCGAGCAGCTGCAGCGTGAGCAAGGCCTGCGCACACAGACCAGGCTCACCCTGAGCGACATCTCACACCGTATTGCACGCGGAGAGTTCCATGAGCTGAACATCATAGTGAAGGGTGACACCGACGGAAGTGTTGAGGCTCTCTCTGATTCGTTCCTGAAACTCTCTACCGAAAAGGTGAAGGTGAACGTTATCAGCAAGGCCGTAGGACAGATAAGTGAGAACGATGTCATGCTGGCCAGTGCCTCAGACGCCATCATCGTGGGCTTCCAGGTGCGCCCGTCTGCCGACGCACGCAAGCTGGCCGACCGTGAAGGAGTAGAGATAAACACCTATTCGGTTATCTACGATGCCATAGACGATGTGAAGTCGGCCATGGTAGGAATGCTCGACAAGGTGAAGAAGGAAGTGGTAACAGGCCAGATAGAGGTGAAGCAAGTGTTCAAGATATCCAAGGTGGGTACCGTAGCCGGAGGTTTGGTTACCGAGGGCAAAGTGCACAACAAGGACAAGGCACGTGTGGTGCGCGACGGTATTGTGGTGCACACCGCACCCATCAGCGCCCTGAAACGTTACAAGGACGATGTGAAGGAAGTGGCTTCCGGACTGGAATGCGGCTTGAGCCTCGTTAACTTCAACGATATCCAGGTGGGCGATGTCATCGAAACTTTCACCGAGATAGAAGTAGAACAGAAGTTATAAACAATATTTTCAGAATGCGGCTATATTGGTATGATATTTGCCGTAGCACTATAGGGACGGAGCGCAACACCATACCTGTCTTGGAGAGGCAGGCATTGCAGCCCGTCCCTATATGGGATTTAATAACAAACAGCTATTCTCTTAAAGATGTCAGAAAATAAAAACAACGAGTTTGTAAGGCAGGTGGCCAATCAGAAATATGAGTATGGCTTCACCACAAACGTTGATACAGACGTGATACCTAAAGGCCTTAACGAGGACATCGTGAGGCTTATATCCAAGAAGAAGGGCGAGCCCGAATGGCTGCTTGACTTCAGGCTGAAGGCTTACAACTACTGGAAGACCCTCCAGCCGCCCACGTGGGGGCATGTACATGTGCCGAAAATAGATTTTCAAGCCATCTCTTATTATGCTGATCCGTTGGCCAAGAAGCCGCAGAACAAAGAGATTGACCCTGAGCTGGAGAAGACTTTCGACAAGCTGGGCATTCCTCTTGAAGAGCGACTGGCGCTCAGCGGTACGGCCGTGGATGCCATCATGGACTCTGTGAGCGTGAAGACCACCTTCAAGAAGCACTTGGCCGAGAAGGGCATCATCTTCTCCTCGATAGGCGAGGCCGTGAAGAACCACCCCGAACTGGTGCGCAAATATCTGGGAAGCGTGGTGCCCTATCGCGACAACTTCAGCGCGGCGCTCAACTCAGCAGTGTTCAGCGACGGCTCTTTCGTGTATATACCGAAGGGCGTGAGATGCCCTATGGAGCTGAGCTCTTATTTCCGCATCAACGCAAGAAACACCGGACAGTTTGAGCGAACGCTCATCGTGGCCGATGACGACAGCTATGTGAGCTATCTGGAAGGCTGCACGGCGCCTATGAGAGACGAAAACCAGCTGCACGCGGCTGTGGTTGAGATAGTGGTGAACGACAATGCAGAGGTGAAATACTCCACCGTTCAGAACTGGTATCCCGGCGATGAGCACGGCAAGGGCGGCGTGCTCAACCTGGTGACCAAGCGTGGCGACCTGCGCGGAGTGAACTCCAAGCTGTCGTGGACACAGGTAGAGACGGGCTCAGCCATCACGTGGAAGTATCCCTCATGCGTGCTGCGGGGCGACAACTCGCAGGCAGAGTTCTACAGCGTGGCCGTTACCAACAACTATCAGGAGGCCGACACGGGTACCAAGATGATACACATGGGCCGCAACACTAAGAGCACCATCATATCGAAAGGCATTTCGGCCGGGCATTCGCAAAACTCTTACCGAGGATTGGTGCGCGTAACAGCCAACGCAGATAACGCCCGTAACTACTCTAGTTGCGACTCTCTGCTGCTGGGGTCAAACTGCGGAGCCCACACCTTCCCCTATCTGGATGTGCACAACGACACTGCTGTGGTTGAACATGAGGCCACCACGTCTAAGATATCTGAAGATCAGCTCTTCTATTGCAACCAGAGAGGCATACCCACAGAGGATGCCGTGGGCCTGATAGTCAACGGTTATGCCAAGGATGTGCTCAACAAGCTGCCCATGGAGTTTGCCGTTGAGGCTCAGAAGTTGCTCAGCGTGTCACTCGAGGGCACTGTGGGCTGATTTCAAAATAGGCCATTTCGGCGCCTAAAATAGGCACTTTCGCATTGCAAAAGTGCCCTTTTCGGAACGCAAAAACATATATATTACAATTTAAAACAAATATAGAAAGATGCTAGAGATAAAGAACCTGCACGCCGAGATAGCAGGAAAAGAGATATTAAAGGGCATAGACCTCACCGTGAAAGACGGTGAGATACATGCCATCATGGGACCTAACGGCTCAGGAAAGTCTACCCTCAGTGCCGTGATTACGGGCAATCCGCTCTACACCGTCACGCAAGGCTCCATCACGTTCAATGGACATGACCTGCTGGCCATGAAGCCCGAAGACAGGGCAAGGGCCGGTATATTCCTCAGCTTTCAATATCCTGTAGAGATACCGGGCGTGTCGATGAACAACTTTCTCAAGGCTGCCGTAAACGCAAAGCGCAAGTTTCAGGGGCTGGAACCACTCAAGGCACCCGACTTCATGAAGATGATGCGTGAGAAACGGCAGCTGGTCGAGCTCGATCCCAAGCTCGTTCACCGCTCTGTGAACGAGGGCTTCTCAGGCGGAGAAAAGAAACGAAACGAGATATTCCAGATGGCTATGCTCGACCCACAGCTCTCCATACTCGATGAAACAGACTCTGGCTTGGACGTAGATGCCATGCGCATCGTGGCTGATGGCGTGAACAAGCTCTTCAACCCCAGCAAGTCTATCATCGTTATCACTCATTACGAGAGGCTGCTCGACATGATTAAGCCTAACATCGTGCATGTGCTGTACAACGGACGCATCGTGCGCACGGCCGGACCAGAACTGGCCAAGCAGATAGAGGCCATGGGATATGATGCCATTAAGGAAGAAGCTGACGCTAAATACGGAAAATAATGGGAAGCGAAAAACAATATATAGACATCTTCCAATCGTCTGAAGGCATCATCAACGCCCACAGCGCAGAGCCTCTCAATGCACTGCGCGACGCGGCTTTCAGCGACTTCAGACGACTGGGCTTTCCATCTAAGAAGGTGGAACGCTATAAGTATATAGACATCGACAGCATTTTCAAGCCCAACTATGGCCTGAATCTCAACCGACTGGATATTCCTGTCAATCCCTACGACGTGTTCAGGTGCGACGTGCCCAACCTTAGCACCTTGCTATACTTCGTGGTTAACGACAGCTTCTACACCAAGGCTCAGCCCCATCATGCCCTGCCCGAAGGCGTGTTCATAGGCAGTCTGAACCAGGCTGCCGCTACGAGGCCGGAGCTGGTGGCCAAGTATTATGGCAAGATAGCACATACCGACGACGACGCTATAACGGCTCTCAACACCATGTTGGCACAAGACGGGCTCTTTGTTTACGTTCCCAAGAACGTAAAGATGGAAAAGGCCGTGCAGGTTGTCAACATCTTGCGCGCCGACGTAGACCTTATGGTGAACCGCCGCGTGCTTATCGTGATGGAAGAAGGCGCTGAGGCCACCTTCCTCTTTTGTGATGACTCGGCCGACGACCGCAACTTCCTCTCCACGCAGGTCATTGAGGCTTACGTAGGCGATAATGCTAAGCTCGAGCTCAACTGCCTTGAGCAGACGCACAGCAAGAACCGCAGAGTGTCTAACGTGTATATTGAGCAGCAGAGCAACAGCAGCGTCAATCACAACGTCATCACCTTGCACAACGGAATAACGCGCAATAAACTCGACCTGGTGTTTAAGGGTGAAGGAGCAGAGTGCTCTTGCAATGGCTGTGTCATTGCCGATAAAGACCAGATAGTGGACAACAACACGCTCATAGACCATCAGGTGAGCCACTGCACCAGCAATGAGCTCTATAAATATGTGCTCGACGGGCATGCCACAGGGGCCTTTGCAGGCAAGGTACTGGTGCGTCACGGAGCGCAGAAGACCAAGTCGCAGGAAACCAACCAGAACCTTTGCGCCACCAAGACGGCTCATATGTACACGCAGCCTATGCTGGAGATATACGCCGATGACGTGCAGTGCAACCATGGTTCTACCGTAGGACAGCTCAACGATGCTGCACTCTTCTATATGAGACAGCGTGGCATAGACCTCAAGGAGGCCAAGCTGCTGCTTGAGTTTGCCTTCGTCAACGAGGTGATAGACAAGATGCAGCTCGAGCCTTTGCGCGACAGGCTGCACTATCTCATTGAGAAGCGCTTCCGCGGAGAGCTGAGCAAGTGCGAGGGATGCAACCTTTGCAAGTAGCAAAGGCGTGGCCGGAGCTTTTCATAAACCGATAATAGAATTGCAATATGTATGATATCAATAAAGTAAGAGCCGACTTCCCCATACTCTCACGCACGGTGTATGGCAAGCCGTTGATATATCTTGACAACGCAGCTACCACACAAAAGCCGCTGTGCGTGCTCGATGCCATGCGCAACGAGTATCTTAACGTCAATGCCAACGTGCATCGCGGCGTTCACTGGATGAGCCAGCAGGCCACTGACTTGCACGAGGCTGCCCGCGAAACGGTGCGTAAGTTCATCAATGCACGGTCGGCCAGCGAGATAGTATTCACCAGAGGAACCACCGAAGGGCTCAATTTGGTGGCCGCAACCTTTGCCGATGAGTTCCTGGGCGAGGGCGATGAGGTTATCGTATCCACCATGGAGCATCACTCCAACATCGTTCCCTGGCAGTTGCAGGCTGCTAAGAAGCACTTCAAACTGCGCGTCATACCTATGAACGATAAGGGTGAGCTGCTGCAAGACGAATACGAAAAGCTCTTCAACGAGCACACCAAGTTCGTCAGCATCACCCATGTGAGCAACGTGCTGGGCACCGTTAACCCCGTCAAGCAAATGATAAAGACGGCTCACGAGCATGGAGTGCCCGTCATGGTAGATGGTGCTCAGAGCGCGCCACACTTCAAAGTAGACGTTCAAGACATGGATTGCGACTTCTTTGCCTTTAGTGGTCATAAGATGTACGGGCCCACTGGCGTGGGCGTTCTCTATGGCAAGGAGGCCTGGCTGGACAAGTTGCCGCCCTATCAGGGAGGTGGCGAGATGATAGAACACGTGAGCTTTGAACGCACAACGTTCGAAAAGCCACCGTTGAAGTTTGAGGCTGGCACGCCCGACTATGTCGCTACGCATGGTCTGGCCACCGCTATCAATTACATCAACAGCCTGGGCATTGATAATATCGAGGCTCATGAACAAGAGCTTACACGCTATGCCATGCAGCGTTTGGGCCAGATCAGCGATATGCGCATCTTTGGCCATGCCGGTCATAAGGATGCTGTGGTGAGCTTCCTGGTGGGTAATATCCACCACATGGATATGGGAACGCTGCTCGACCATCTGGGCATTGCCGTGCGAACCGGGCATCATTGCGCCCAGCCTCTTATGGACCGGCTTGGCGTCTTGGGCACCGTGCGGGCCAGCTTTGCCCTCTATAACACCAAGGAAGAGATAGACGCGCTCGCCGAAGGCATAGAGCGCGTGGCTAAAATGTTTTGATATACGACGCAAATGCTGAAGAGTCATTATTATGAACAGTATGTAGAAGCGGGCTGCGATGAGGCTGGCAGAGGCTGTCTGGCGGGCAGTGTGTATGCCGCTGCCGTCATCCTGCCTCGCGACTACCGTAATGATGAGCTCAACGACTCTAAAAAGCTCACCGCCCATAAGCGCTATCAGCTGCGTGAAGTTATCCTCCGCGACGCGCTAGCATGGGCTGTGGGTATCGTCACCCCCGAGGAGATAGACCGCATCAATATCCTCAATGCATCCATATTGGCCATGCATCGTGCACTGGATAAGCTCTCGTTGCGTCCTGAGGCGGTTATTGTAGACGGCAATAAGTTTAAGCCTTATCGCGATTTACCCTACACAACCATCGTCAAGGGCGATGGTAAATACCTCTCTATAGCGGCAGCTTCCATCCTTGCCAAGACCTTCCGAGACGATTATATGGACGATTTGGCAAGTCAGTATCCTCAATACGACTGGGCATCCAACAAGGGTTATCCCACCAAGAAGCACCGCGAGGCCATCAGGCAGTATGGCGTTACACCCTATCACCGCCGCAGTTTCACCCTGTTAGGCACCGCAGAGCTGCCTCTGCCCTTTGATAATACCTGAAAAAACAGGTCTATTGATAATCATATATTATGAAAAAACCATCTCTATTTTTTTGTCTTACCTTCCTCATTCTTTCTCTTTCGGTTCATGCCGGCGTGCCCATTGTTTGGCAGAACGACACCTCCCGCATCCGTACAGACGAGTTGCAGCGGGTTTATATCTATCCCTGTCGCATCATGAAAGCATCAGGTGTGCAGCAAGCTGATGTGTTGCTGAACCGCGGAAACGGCCAGCCCGAGATGGGAAAGCGCGGCATGGCCGCCATACGAACCCTTTCTGGTGACACCGCAACCCTTATCCTCGACTACGGACGTGAGCTTCATGGTGGGCTGAAGATAGTGACGGGCAGTTCGTCAAGGCGCCAGCCGTCGCTTGTGCGCATTCGTTTCGGAGAGTCTGTACAAGAATGTAGCAGCACGCCATGCGACAGTGCGTGGAAGAAAGGCTACAGTTCAGACGACCATGCCATGCGCGACATCACCATGTATATACCCCGCGACGGACAGATAGAGCTGGGAAACACCGGCTTTCGCTTTGTTCGCATCGACCTCCTGCAGCCCAATGCTACCTTATATATAAAGGAGACGCCCGCCATACTGCGCTATCGCGACGTTCCTTACTTGGGTTCGTTTACCTGCAATGACACCCTTCTCAATCGTATATGGCTCACCGGGGCTTACACCGTGCATCTCAACATGCAAGAATATCTGTGGGATGGCATTAAGCGCGACCGCTTGGTGTGGCTTGGCGACATGCATCCCGAGGTGTCTACCCTTATGGCTGTTTTTGGCAATAACAGTGTTGTTGAGCGCAGCCTTGACCTGGCGTGCAGCCAATTTCCGCTGCCCGGCTGGATGAACAACATGACGTCTTACTCCATGTGGTATCTCATCATTCAGTGGGAGTGGTATATGCACAATGCCGATCGGGCCTTTCTCGATCGCCACAAAAGCTATATATTGGGTCTCTTAGACCAGTTTGACAAGGCTGTAGATGCTGACGGGAACATCAAAGGCAATTATTTTCTCGACTGGCCGTCATCTCCCAACAAGCAAGGTGTTGAGGCTGGCGTGCAAGCCTTGCTGGTATGGGCTCTTCGCGATGCCCAATGCATGTGCCGGATGTGGAAAGATGAGGCACGCTATGCTACATGTCAGGCCGTCATTAACCGTCTGTCGCGCCACGTAAAGGATGTCAACGGTCTCAAGCAGGCTGCTGCCCTGATGGCTCTGGCGGGCCTTTCTGACCCACAAAAGATGTTTGATAAGTACTTGGTGAAGCAGCATGAAAAGGGCTTCTCAACCTTTTACGGCTATTATATGCTCATGGCCGAAGCCATGGCAGGTCAATACACCGAGGCCCTCAACGTGATACGCCGGTTTTGGGGCGGTATGATCAAGATGGGGGCTACCACGTTTTGGGAAGACTTCGACATGAGCTGGATGCATGACACCAATCCTATTGATGAGTTTGGAAGCCCATACAAGAGGAATATACACGGCGATTTCGGTGGCTATTGTTATCCCGGCTACCGCTGCAGCCTGTGTCATGGATGGGCAAGTGGGCCCACGGCATGGCTCTCACGCTATGTCTTGGGCATTGAGATTGTAGAGCCAGGCTGCAAGACCCTGCGCATTTGTCCTCATTTGGGCGATTTGCAGTGGGCTGAGGGCACGTTCCCCACACCTTATGGTGTTGTCAAGGTGCGACATGAGCGGGGTGCTGACGGCAAGATAATCACCCGTGTGAGCAAGCCCGATGCCATAACGGTGGTGGAGTGAGGTGCCTGCCGGTCAATATTGCCGGCCTGTGCGCCTTTCTGTCATTCGCTCTTAGGGTGAAATTCGGCGGGGCTTCGCACGCTTACTGTGTCAGTTCATCTCATTGTTATGATCACAAAAAATCCCTGTAACACACAAGTTGCGTTACAGGGACTTCTATTTAATATTGGCCCTTTATGGGGCTTCAATCCGTATTATTCCTCTTTTCCTTCGCGGCGTGGGCGACGCTCGTTGCGGTTACCCTCGCGACGGGGGCGATGCTCACCCCTTGGGCGGCGCTGAGGCTCTACATATCCCTCTGGCTTCGGTATGAGCACGCGGTGTGAGAGCTTATACTTGCCGGTCTTAGGATCGATGTCCATGAGCTTCACCTTTATCTTGTCGCCCTCCTTGATGCCGGCTTCCTCTACCGTCTCAAGGCGCTTCCAGTCTATCTCAGATATGTGCAGCAGGCCGTCTTTGCCCGGAAGAATCTCAACGAAGCAGCCATAAGGCATGATAGAACGCACGGTTCCCTCATACACCTCGCCCACTTCAGGGATGGCCACGATAGCCTTTATCTTAGCGATAGCGGCATCGATGCTCTCCTTGTTAGGCGCAGATACCTGCACTTTGCCAACGCCGTCGGTCTCGTCGATGGTGATGGTAGCGCCCGTATCCTCCTGCATCTGCTGGATAATCTTTCCGCCCGGGCCGATAACGGCACCGATAAACTCCTTTGGAATGTCGAATGCCTCGATGCGCGGAACCTGTGGTTTGAGCTCCTTACGAGGCTCAGAGATGGTCTCAAGCATCTTTCCGAGGATGTGCTCACGGCCTGCCTTAGCCTGCATAAGGGCCTTTTCGAGTATCTCAAACGACAGTCCGTCGCACTTAATATCCATCTGTGTAGCGGTAAGACCGTCTCTTGTGCCCGTAGTCTTGAAGTCCATGTCGCCCAAGTGGTCCTCGTCGCCGAGGATATCCGACAGAATAGCATACTTATCTTCGCCCGGGTTCTTGATCAGACCCATGGCAATGCCGCTCACCGGCTTCTTCATAGGCACGCCGGCATCCATCAGTGCGAGTGTTCCTGCGCACACCGTAGCCATTGATGACGAGCCGTTGCTCTCCAAAATCTGGCTCACCAAGCGTACGGTATAGGGGAAGTCCTCAGGTATCTGACCCTTCAGGGCACGCCAAGCCAGGTGTCCGTGACCTATCTCTCTACGGCCTACGCCGCGCTGAGCCTTAGCTTCGCCGGTGCAGAACGGTGGGAAGTTGTAGTGCAAAAGGAAGCGCATGTAGCCCTTGTCCAGCACGTCGTCTACCAGTTTCTCATCAAGTTTGGTACCCAGCGTACAGGTAGAGAGCGACATAGTCTCGCCTCTTTGGAAGATAGCACTTCCGTGAGGCATGGGCAGCGGGCTCACCTCGCACCAGATGGGGCGTATCTCGGTGGTCTTACGGCCGTCGAGGCGCACACCCTCATCAAGCACACAGCGGCGCATGGCGTCACGTTCTACGTCGGCATAATAGCGTGCTGCCTCGGCATGCTTCTCTTCCAGATCCTCCTCAGAGAGGTCGGTGTGAGCTGCATCATACTTCTCCATGAAGTCGTCTATCAGCTTTTGGAAGGCATCCTCGCGCTCGTGCTTGGGCAGAGCCTTCTTCACCAGGTCGTAGGCAGGCTGATACAGCTCGTCCTTAATCTGCTGGCGAAGCTCCTCGTCGTTGATTTCGTCGTCATACTCGCGCTTCACGTCAGTGCCTAATTCCTTAGACAGCTCCTCCTGAAGCACGCACATAGGCTTGATGGCCTCGTGGGCAGCCTTCAAGGCACCTATAAGGTCTTGCTCAGACACCTCGTCCATCTCGCCTTCCACCATCATGATGTTGTCCTTTGTGGCACCCACCATGATGTCCATGTCAGCCTCTTTCATCTGCTCAAAGGTGGGATCAACCACGTACTCGCCGTTGATGCGAGCTACGCGAACCTCAGATATGGGATACTCAATAGGGATGTCAGAAGCTGCCATAGCTGCCGAAGCGGCAAAACCTGCCAATGCGTCGGGCTGGTCTACGCCGTCTGCTGACAGCAACATTATCTGTACATACACCTCGCAGTGATAGTCGCTCGGGAAGAGCGGGCGCAAAACGCGGTCTACGAGGCGTGAGGTTAGAATCTCATTGTCACCTGCTTTGCCTTCGCGCTTGGTGAATCCGCCTGGGAAACGGCCTGCGGCAGAATACTGCTCGCGATAATCTACTTGCAAAGGCATGAAGTCTGTGCCCGGAACTGCCTCTTTGGCTGCACAAACAGTGGCGAGAAGCACGGTGTTGTTCATACGGAGCACCGCTGCGCCATCAGCCTGCTTTGCAACCTTTCCGGTCTCAATTGAGATGGTCCTGCCATCTGGCAATTGAACTGTTTTCGTAATTACGTTCATCTAAAAATTGAAAAAATACTTATTGTTTTGACCTACATCAAATATGTCTTCGTGCGATTGTTACCTTGCGCGCCTTGCTTGCGGCGTGCCGGCATTGCCGCTCTGAGCGGCCTAATACACTGGGCAATGCCCTAAAAAACTGCACAAAAGTAGTGAAAACCAACGAGATAAAAGAACAAAAGCCTAATTATTTTCTTTTTTTTCACTATTTTCTTCAGAGCGCCAACACCTTTTGAGCATGGCTGTGTGCATACCTTTTAGATGGTATAACGTAAGTATTTGATTTCTAAATAGTTATATATAGCTTTGTAAAAAGGCCGTTTTTGCGTCTCAAAATAGGCACTTTTGCCTTTCAAAACAGGCACTTTTACTTTGTAAAAAGGCCGTTCTTGCATTGCCAGGGTGTTGTGCTGTCGGCTCAGGTTGCGGCAGATGAGATGCGGGCTTCCGGGTTTTGCACTGCCAAGCGGGCAATTATCTTACTGTCGCGAGCCGTGCTTCATGCTGCCTGTAGGGCGTTTGCGTCTGTCAGTCTTTGACTTGCAGGTCTTGCATTGTGCCCCTTCAACAGCGTGACACGAGCAAAACAAAAACCTTGCAAAATATTTTAGCATGTGCCCAAAAAGGGTTAACTTTGCACAAGTTGCGCATGACGGGTCGTCCGTAACCCGGCTCATGGAGAAGAAATCGGTTGGTTTGTCATCCCCAAGGGGCTGTGAAATGAAAAGCAAAGCAATGAAAAAGAGCATCATCATCCCTGTGTTGAGAGGCCAATAGGTTGAGGCACAAACCTTAAAAAACACATTTTTCGCCCTTTCTTTTTGTTATTCGCACTAATTGCATTAATTTTGCAGTTATCAAAAAAGAAAAATAACTCAACATGAAAAAGACTCTATACTCATTCGCTTCGCTGCTGGTCATGGTGCTGGCAGTGCTTAGCACGGCTTCGTGCGGAAAGAAAAAGTTTCACGTAAACGGCACGCTCACCAACGCAAAAGACTCTATCCTTTACTTCGAACATAACGGGCTGACGGGCTTCAGCGTGGTAGACTCGGTGAAGTTGGGTGAGGATGGCTCCTTCTCTTTTAAGGGTGACGCGGCTGAGAACCCTGAGTTCTATCGCTTGCGAGTTGCCGGACAGATCATCAACGTAGCCATAGACTCTACCGAAACGGTAGACGTGAAGGCCTCTTATCCCATGATGGCTACGCAATACACCATCAGCGGCTATGAGAATGGCAAGATAAAGGAGCTCGCCTTGAAGCAGATAGACCTTCAGACGCGCGCCAATGCAATACTTAACAGTGGGCGGGCGGATGCCGACTCGCTGGTGAACGGGCTGATAAGCGCCTATAAAACGGATGTAGAGCGCAATTACATCTTCCGCGAACCCATGAAGGCGTATGCTTACTTCGCCCTCTTCCAGTACGTGGTGATAGGTGGTCAGGCGCAAATGATATTCAATCCGAGCAAGGATCCGCGCGACATCAAGGTCTTCGGAGCCGTTGCTACACAGTGGGATACTTATTATCCCAAGTCTGAAAGGGGACAGAACCTGCACAACATTGCCATCCAGGGTATGAAGAACCAGCGTATCATAGACAATAGTGTGATGAATCAGGGCATAGAAGCAAGCAAGGTGACCGACAGCGGCATCATAGACATACAGCTCACTGATAACAAAGGTCGGCTCAGATCGCTCAAAGAGCTGAAAGGAAAGGTGGTTATGCTCGACTTCCATGTGTTTGCTACGGGCCAGCAATCCACCGAACGCATCATGCAACTGCGCTCGCTTTACAACAAATATCATTCGCGCGGGTTTGAGATATACCAGGTTTCGCTCGATCAGAACGAGCATTTCTGGAAGACGGAAACGGCCAACCTGCCCTGGATATGCGTGTGGGACCCCGACGGTTTGGAGTCTGTCAACCTGCGCAACTATAATGTTCAGCAAGTGCCCACCTTCTTCTTGATAGACAAGAACAACGTGCTGCAAAAGAGAGACACGCAGATTTCTAACCTCGATGCCACGATACAGTCTATGCTTTAAGCATGGACGTGGGCAGCTCAGCGGGCTGCCCGTGGCCTCTTGAGCATCTGGCTGCGAGCTTATATATATAAGGTAATTGGCTATGAAAATAGGAAATATAGACTTTGGAGAGCGTCCTGTGTTTCTCGCACCCATGGAGGACGTCACTGATATAGGCTTCCGAAAGCTGTGCAAGCGCTTTGGCGCGGCCATGGTCTATACGGAGTTTGTGGCCGCCGATGCCATTGTGCGTAGCATAAAGTCTACGCTCAGCAAGATGGTTATCGACGATGACGAGCGTCCGGTGGGCATTCAGATATACGGAAAAGACCCCGAAACCATGGCCGAGGCAGCCAAAATAGTGGAGCAAGTGCACCCAGACGTCATCGATTTGAACTTCGGCTGCCCCGTGAAAAAGGTTGCCGGCAAGGGAGCCGGGGCCGGATTGCTGCGCGATATACCCCGTTTGCTGGAGATAGCACGCCAAGTGGTGAGGGCGGTAAGCGTTCCTGTGACCGCGAAAACGCGGTTGGGATGGGACAGCAACAACCTTATCATCGGTCAGTTGGCCGAACAACTGCAAGACTGTGGCATACAAGCGCTCACCATTCACGGCCGTACGCGCACGCAAATGTATACCGGTGAGGCCGACTGGACGCTCATCGGGCAGGTGAAAGCTAATCCTAATATCCACATTCCCATCATAGGTAACGGCGACATCACATCACCTCAAGACGCGAAAGAGATGTTCGACCGGTATGGAGTGGATGCCGTTATGGTGGGAAGGGCTACGTTCGGCCATCCATGGATATTCAGAGAGATGCGCGATTATCTCGATGGAATGGGCGAAAATAGCACTCATTTCAGTCTGGATGATAAGATAGACATCTTAGAAGAGATGCTCGACATCAACGTGAAGCGTATAGATGAGTATCGCGGCATACTGCACACAAGGCGCCATCTGGCTGCTTCGCCTATCTTTAAGGGTATTCCCGACTTCAGACAAACACGCATCCGAATGCTTAGGGCTGACACGAAAGACGAGTTGGTGGGCATTCTTGAGGAGTGCAGAGAGCGACTTAAAACCTTATAAGAACCAAACTATGGAAGGGCATAATCTCCAAGTGAGGGTCTTGGTGAGTGGTTGTAAGGGTGGCGAGCACTATAATACGCAATTGCTTTACTTTACTTGTTCGTCGCTGAACAGGGCCGACAGCCGGCTGTATGTGATGAGTGACAGGGGCGGAAGTCCTAATGTGTTTGTCCATGATATGGCTTCGGGCAAGGAAAAGCAGCTCACCCACAACACCAAAGGGGTGATGAAGAGCTACGTTTACTTTACCGGAACGCCCGGAGAAGGGCTCAGCAAAGCCAGCGTATGCCTGGATGCGCGTCACGACATCATATACTTTATTCAAGACAACCAAATATGTAAGGTGGGATTAGACGGCATTACGCAGGTGCTGGGCAGTGTTCCCGATGGCAGAATGACGGCTTTCACGCATGTGAGTGACGACGGAAAGCTGCTTTGTGTGCCTATGACAGACGGCCGTTGCCTCGACTATGACCCGCAGACGGAGGGCTCCGGGCTGGACCTTCGTCCCGTTTATGACATCGACGGCCGCGTGCAAAGCGAGTCGCTGAGCAGCTATCTCTGTGTGTATGACACACTGTCCGGCCGGCTGCTGTATGAGAAGCGGGTGCCTAAATGTTGGATTACGCATGTGCAGTTTAATCCCGTGAACCCCGAAATCATTATGTTCAACCACGAGTGGGCCAGCTTTGACTGTGGTATCAGGCGCATTTGGCTCTACAATCATGCTACAGATGAGGTGATACGTGTGCGCCATGAGGGTTCAGACACGCTTGGCAACACGCGCGGATATGCACGGAAGGCCGACGACTGGGTGTGTCATGAGATGTGGACAGACGGAGGTGAGGCCATCATATACCATGGAGGCTACGCCAACGGGCCCGCCATGGTGGGCAAGTATGAGCTTGCCACGCACAGATATTGGGAGATTGCGTTGCCGGATGACTATAATGCCTATGGCCACTTCACCATGGACCACAACGAAGTGTTGTGTTGCGACGGCTATTTCAAGTTTCCTGAAGATGTGAAACCTGTGCGTGAGAACAGCACCGACAATGGTCCCGACCCGCATAAGAAGGATGGTGAGTATATATCAAGGGTTGTTCCGCATTGGCAGGAGGGCCGTTTGGAGTGGCTGCCGTTATGCAAGCATCTGAGCGACTGGCTCGGGCAAGATGCCCATCCGCATCCCATCTATAGCCATAAGGGCGATTACATCTTCTTCAACAGCCGTTCGGAGAAGGATGTCAAGGTGTATTGCGTGGCCGTGAACCCTAAGCAATAGCCTCAGGCAAGCAGGTGGCAAACGCCGCCTGCCAGCATTTTTACCACGCCTTTCATTTCAAGTTGAAAGACCACCGATGTGAGTTGAGAGATGGAGAGCGGCGTGCGCACCAGCAGCATGTTGGTTTGCAGGTCGTTGGTATCCTTCAGTACGTCTACCACCAGCTGTTCTTCGTTTGTCAGAACGGGGAATATCGTACGCTCGATACCCTTTTTCCGTGCCTTCTCCAGCTTGGCATCGTCTTCCCAATTCATTGATTTTACAAAGTCAGAAGCCGACGTGATGAGCGTTGCCTGCGAACTTCTGATAAGCATATTGCAGCCTTCGGAGTAGTTGGCACCCACTGCTCCGGGAAAGGCAAACACGTCTTTGTTATAGCTGTTGGCTATCTTGCAAGTGATAAGCCCGCCTCCTTTTGCCGCGCTCTCCACGAGAATGGTAGCATCGCTCATGCCCGCTACGATGCGGTTGCGCCTCACAAAGTTTATCTTATCGGCATTGGTATGCGACATAAACTCAGTGATGAGGCCGCCCTGATGCACCATTTGCTCTGCCGTTTGCCGGTGTCGGGGCGGGTAGAGGTCGTCCAGACCATGCGCCAGCACGGCTACTGTCTCCATACCTTGCTGCAACGCGTTGCGATGAGCATTGATATCGATGCCGTAAGCCAGCCCGCTCACCACCAAGGTGTGTGGGCACAGACTGTGCAAGTCGGTTAAGAAGCGCCTCACCAGGTCTACTCCGTAAGCCGTGCAGTGGCGTGTTCCCACGATGTCTATCACCTTTGGCTGGTTCAGCGGGGCGTTTCCCAAGTAGTAGAGTATGATAGGCGCGTCGCAACACTCCCTCAGTCGTGACGGATAATCAGGGTCGTTGAAGGTTAGGGCCTGAATATGATGCTTTGAGATGAACTCCATCTCATCCTCGGCCCGCCTCAGTTGTGCGTCGATATTTCCCGCCAGCGTCTCCGCCAGCCTGTCGCTGGCATCCGGCAGCACGCTTCTGATGTCGTGCCGGTGCTCCATCACGGCCGTAGCCGACCCCATCTTGCGGTACAGCTCCACCATTTCGGAGAGATGAAAGAAGTTGATGCGCGAGAGCACCATGGTGTTGATGATTTCCTGTTGGTTGTTCATGGCAGGCCCGTTGTTATTCTTTAGTTGGCAGGAACCGTGCGAAAGCCTTGTCATAATCGTCGCTGTTGCCCAGCTTTCCGTTGATAAGGCACACGATGTCTACATCACTTTTCAGGCACATCACGTTGTCTGAAGCCCTGTAAATGTCTTGATGGAAGATATATCGAAGCCCTTTCTTCTCCAGTGCAAGACGCGAAACAAACACGTCGTCGCACCTTAGCGGTGCCTTAAACTGCAGGTTCATGCGCGCCACAACGGCATCTACGCCCTTCTCGTGCATCTTTGAGAAGCTCAGCCCCAGGCTTTGCAAGAAGAGATGTCGGGTGTGTTCTGTATAATGCAGGTAGTTGGCGTTGTTCACAATGCCCTCTATATCACATTCATAGTCGCGCACTTCCATGCGCGTTTCAAAGATGTAGTCTTTCATATCCTTATTCTTTCACTTTTAAGTATTCGTATCCTATCCTGCACCGCAGGCAATATTTCCGGTCGCAATATTCCTTCTTGAGCTGCAAGAGCGCCTGCGAGTCGCCTGCGTTCTGCACCTCCAGCCCCACGTCTTGCCACATTTTCACCACGCTGTTGGTCTCTGCTTTCAGCTCATCCAGGAAGTCGAAGGCCCTGTCGCACAGCTTGTCGTTGCCCAGATGTCTGCCGTAGGCGAAGAGCACGGGCACACACGTGTTGATCATCAGCAGGTTTTGGCTCTGCTTAGACAGCTCCTTGGCGCTCTTGGCACTGGCATGTCCGAAGGTGTAATGCGTCTCCCAGTAAGTCGATACGTGCGTTTGCAGCTGCTTTGTGGCCTCTTTCAGCGTCTCGCAGGCCACCAGTTGCGACAGGCTTCCCCGCCTTTCAAAGTATAGGTTGGCCAGTTGTGAAATGCGTATATAGGGGAAGTTCTGCGGTCGGAGCCTCAGAAATCGCCATGCTTTTCCGTCCATTGGCGTGAGCGAAAACTTGTGGGCGAGATACGTATATTCGCTTCTCAGCCTGTCGAAATATTCGTCTTGCATGGCCTCCTGCCTGTGGCTGGCGGGCAAGCACTCAGTGTTGAGCAGCCCAGCCTGCCCCATAAAGATGGCCTCTATCTGGAAAAGGCTGTCGCGATGATGGTCTACGGCGTGCAGAGGAATGTTCTTTGCCCATTGCTCAAAAGCTTCTTTGTTCACTCCGAAGCCGAAGTTGCGGGCCAAAGTAACGAAGTATCCGCTCTCCCACGAGCCGTCGCAGGCAGCCACTCGCCGCACGATGGCCTCCGTCTTTTGCTCCAGCCGTTCTGTCTGCAGGGCCGACATCCACGAGTGAACCGTCAGTCTTGACAGCGACGGAATGATGTTGTAGCATGGCGGATACTTGTCTGTGGTGAGCAACTCGTGGTAATGGGTGCTCACATAATGTGGCACTTCCATCCTCACTTGTGGCAGAATGTCTCCCTTTGATGTTCTCACCTCGGTGTCGATGAGGCCTGCCACATGCAGCACCACATTGTCGTAATGCGCGTCTTTGTCGTGTCCGTGCAAGTACCAGTCGCTCGATTTGTCGTGTATCTCAACATTCCCGACCCACAGCGTGCCGTCTATGCGCACCTTGGCATTAAAGAAGTCGGGCCCCGCATTGCTGTTGTGCAGCCCGGGGTCTATCACTTCCACGGGCTTTCCGTCAGTGGTGAGCAGTCCCGAAACGGGCAGTATGCGGTGTCGCCACACGTAGTGCAGAAGTTGTTCCATGGTGGTTTTTATGGTTTAATATGCAAAACTACATAAAAAAAATGTAACATAAAGTGTGAAAAACGAAAAAAACACTATCTTTGCACAACTTAACGACATTACAGAAATGAACATCGCACTCATTGGTTATGGCAAGATGGGGCACATGATAGAGCAGATTGCCCTTCAGAGAGGCCATAAAATAGTAAGTATCATTGACATTAACAATCAAGAAGATTTTGATTCAGAGGCCTTCGCCTCGGCCGATGTGGCTATTGAGTTTACCAACCCAACAGCGGCTTACGGCAACTATCTCAAGGCTTTTAAGCACCACGTCAAGGTGGTTAGCGGCTCTACGGGCTGGCAGAAAGACCATCAGGCCGATGTGGAAAAGCTGTGCACGGAGGGCGGCAACACCCTGTTCTGGGCGTCAAACTTCTCCATCGGCGTAGCCATCTTCTCTGCCGTAAACCGTTATCTGGCCAAGATAATGAACGGATTTGGGCAGTATGACGTACAGATGAGCGAGACTCACCACATACACAAGCTCGACGCGCCTTCCGGAACGGCCATCACGCTGGCGCAAGACATTGTAGACCGCCTCGACAGAAAGAGCTCTTGGAAGCTCGGCACCACCACATGGGACGACGGGCGCATAGAAGGCAGTGAGGAGCATAAGCCCGACGAGCTGCTCATCAACAGCATCCGCCACGATGAGGTGCCCGGCATACACAGCATTACCTATGACTCTGAGGCCGACAGCATAACCATCACGCACAGTGCCCACAGCCGTAAGGGCTTCGCTTTGGGTGCCGTTCTGGCTGCCGAATTCACGCAAAACCATCAGGGACTGCTCACTACGAGCGATTTGTTTAAGTTCTAACACGCATAAAAAAGACAAATGATTGACAAAGAAAAAGCTAAGCTTGACCCCCGCAAGCAATGGGCCAAGTTTATTATCGTGACCATTCTCTACCTCATTTTCCTGCTTTGGGTGAAGAGTTGGTGGGGACTTCTGGTTCTTCCATTCATCTTTGATGTTTACATAACCAAGAAAATCAAGTGGCAATGGTGGAAAAACAGCGAGGGCCCCGTGCGCTTCATCATGAGCTGGGTAGACGCTCTGGTGTTTGCCTTGGTGGCCGTTTACTTCATCAATCTGTTCTTCTTCCAGAACTATGTCATCCCTTCGTCGTCGCTAGAGAAGTCGCTTCTCACCGGCGACTACCTCTGTGTGAGCAAGCTGAGCTATGGTCCGCGCATCCCGGAGACCCCTCTCACCATGCCACTCACGCAACACACCCTTCCCATATTGAATTGCAAGAGCTACATAGAGTGGCCCCACTGGGATTATAGGCGCGTGAAAGGACTGGGAAATGTACGGCTCAACGACGTGGTAGTGTTCAACTTCCCCGCCGGCGACACCATCATGACGAGCAACCAGTATCAGGCACAAGACTATTATCAAACGGTTTACCCCATCGGAGAGAGCCTTTTGGCGCAAGAAAATCCCAATCTTGACATCTCAAAGATGAATGTCATGCAGCAGCGCCGCTTCTTTGACGAGGCGTATGCGCGCGGAAGAGCCTACATTCTGGCCAACGAGGCCACCTATGGCATGCTCGACACGCGGCCAACCGACCGTCGTGAGAACTATGTGAAGCGCTGCGTGGGCCTGCCGGGGCAGACTTTGCAGATAAAGAACCGCATTGTTTATCTTAACGGAAAGGCCAACAAAGAGCCCGACAACGTGGAGTATACCTACTTTGTCAAGCTTCGTGGCGTTACCGTAGCGTCACTCTTGGGCGACAACTATGCCGAGTTGCGCAAGGATCTGGGCATCAGCGAGGAAGACATCACCATGCTGAGCCGCCTGCACGGCTACGATGTAGAGCAGGGACTGGTGCTCAACCCCACCGTGCTGAGGCAGTATGACGGCTACATGCCCCTTACCCGCATGGCCGCCGCACAGCTCAAGCAGCGCCATCTGGTGTCTGCCATAAGGTTAGTAACCGATAAGGATGTCTATTCAGGGCCTTACTACCCCCTGAATGCCTATACGGGCTGGACGCGCGACAACTACGGTCCGGTGTGGATACCCAAGAAGGGAGCCTCCATTAAGCTCACGCTGAAGAACCTGCCCGTCTACGAACGTTGCATCAAAGTATATGAGGGCAACACGCTCAAGGTGGCCAATGGCCGCATATACATCAATGGCAAGCCCGCCACATCCTATACCTTCAAGCTTGATTATTACTGGATGATGGGCGACAACCGCCATAACTCAGCCGACTCACGCTATTGGGGCTTCGTGCCGGAGGACCATATCGTGGGCAAGCCGCTGTTCATCTGGTGGTCATCCGACCCCGATCGCCATGGCTTCGGCAAGGTTAGGTGGAGCCGTCTGTTCACTTGGGTAGACAATATCAAGTAACGTGACCACCGCATATCTGTCTTCTGCCTACTTCGCCCCCGTGCAGTGGTATCAGAAGATCAACCGTTTTGATGTTTGCTTCATAGAGCGTTATGACCACTTTATGAAGCAAACATATCGCAACCGCTGCATGATAGCCACCACAAACGGCTTGCAGGCCCTCACCGTACCTATAGAGAAGCCTGCCCAGGACAAGTGCCTGATGCGCGACGTGCGTATCAGCGACCACGGCAACTGGCGCCATTTGCACTGGAACGCGCTGTGCAGTGCTTACGGCGAGAGCCCTTTCTTTGAGTTTTATGCCGACGACTTGCGCCCCTTCTTTGAGCGTAAGTACGCCTATCTCTACGATTTCAACATGGCCATCACCGAGTGTATGTGCTCATTGCTCGACATACAGCCGTGCCTGAAGCCCACAGACAACTATCTGAAAGATGTGCCCAACGACTTCAGAGACGCCATACGCCCCAAGCACCCCCTGCCCGATGCCGCCTTCACTCCGCAGCCTTACTATCAGGTTTACGCGCGCAAGCACGGCTTCCTGCCCAATCTGAGCATTCTCGACCTGCTCTTCAACATGGGCAATGAGGCCATTTTCTATCTCTAACTCCTTACGGTCGCCTTCTGTTGGCGGCCTTTTTTGTTGCCCGTAGCACCCTGTGCTGTGGGCACGAGCCTGCCTATGTCTTGCGAAAGCATGACTTTTATGAGCTAAAATAAATTATATTTGATTGTAATATAAATTATATTATGTTATAAAATAAATTATATTATTCTGAAATATAGTTTATTTTATACTACTAAAAAGCCCCTTTCGCTGTCAGAAAGGGGCATGATGGTAGTGCTGAAGCGTGCTTCTGGTGCCTGTTGAGCGGCATCAGCGGTATATCAGCGTAGAAAGTCTTTCGGCCGGAAAGATGTCGTTGGCCACCTGCATGATGTCCTCCGGCGTGATGGCATCAATGTGTTTGAAGAGCTGCTCCACGTCTTTTTCCCATCCATAGTGCAAGAAGCTCTTGCCAAAGTCGAGGGCAAAGTTCTCCCTATTGTCGCAGGCCACGCCTATCTGTCCCTTTATCTGCCTCTTGGCTTTGGCCAGTTGGCGGTCGGAGAGAGGCTTGTCCATCAGCCTGTCCAGCTCTTTTCGCACCAGTCTGAGGCACGTTCCGACGTCTTGCGGGTCGCATCCCAGATACACGCACCACTCTCCTGTGCTGTCATAGCTGGCCATGGTGCTCTCTACGGTGTACACCAGTCCGCGCCGTTCGCGCAGAGCCAGGTTCAGCCGGGCATTCATTCCGGGTCCGCCCAGAATGTTGTTGAGCAGGTAGAGAGCCATTCTGCGCTCATCGTGTATGCAGTAGGCCCTGTTGCCCACCATGACATGCGCCTGGTGCGTGCCCTTGTCCAGAGTGAGTTGTGTGCCCTTTTGTGCCCAGTCGGGATAGTGTGCCGCTTGCGCTGTGGGCTTTTGGGTGGCGCCGTCAGCCTTCTTCGGGCCCACCTCATGCGCCCCGTGCGCCTTCTCCAGCAGCCTTACCAGCCGGCGAAAGTCGATGTTGCCGTAGGCAAAGAATATGGCGTTTTGCGGAAGATAAAACTTCCGTGTGAATTGCAGGGCATCTGCCGTGGTGAAAGAACGCACGTTTTGCGCCGTGCCCAGGATGTTGTGACCCAGCTCATGCCCCTTGAAGAGCAGGTTGTCAAAGTCGTCGTAGATGAGCTCGGCGGGCGAGTCGTTATACGATTCTATCTCATCGCATATCACTTCCACCTCTTTGTTTATCTCGCTTTGCGGATAAATGCTGTGAAAGACGATGTCTGTGAGCACGTCAACGGCCCGTGGCAGGTGCTCGTGCAGCAGCGAGGCATAATACACCGTGTCGGTTTTCGTGGTGTAGGCATTCAGGTCTCCGCCCACGCTCTCCAGGGTGTTGATAATCTGCAAGGCGTTTCGGCGCTCCGTTCCCTTGAAGGTTACGTGCTCGCAGAAGTGTGCCAGCCCCTCTTCGCCGGTCCCTTCGCACGCTGAGCCGGCGGCTATCTCATAGCCGCAGTAAACCACTGGTGAGGTTGACGCCAGATGGATGACGCGCAGTCCGTTGGATAATGATGTGGTGTTATATTTCATCTTGAGGTGCAAAATTACGTAATTTCATTTTGTTATTTGCCTAAAATTTAAGATATTTGCACAAAAGTAAGCACCCAGAAAGTCATTGGGGTGCTACAGTAATAAGGATTATAATTCAAAACATGCGTAAAGTTATCGGTGTGGGCGAGACAGTTCTCGACATCATCTTCAAAAAAGGAAAGCCCGTGAGCGCCGTTCCGGGTGGCTCGACGTTTAATGCTATTGTGTCGCTGGGACGTTCTGGCGTGCCCACAACCTTTATTTCTGAGGCAGGAAACGACAGGGTGGGCGACTTTGTGATTAACTTTCTGAAGCAGAACAACATCAACGCTGACAACGTGAACAAGTTTCCGGACTCCAAGACACCCCTTTCGCTGGCCTTTCTGGATGACAACAACGATGCTGAATACATCTTTTACAAGGATCATCCTCACGACCAGCTCGACTTTGTTTACCCTGACATACAGCCCGACGACATCGTTGTGTTTGGCTCTTTCTATGCCGTGAACCCCGTGATACGCCCCCAGGTGAACGGATTGCTGGACTATGCCAAGGCGCATGGGGCCATTATATACTATGATGTGAACTTCCGCCCGGTGCATAAGAACGATATTATGAAGATAACCCCCAACCTCTTGGAGAACTATGAGTATGCCGACATTGTGCGGGGCAGCCATGAGGACTTTGAGACATTATATAAGATGGGCGACGCCGAGAAGGTGTATAATGCCGAAATATCTTTCTATTGCAAGCGCTTTATCTATACCGACGGCAACAAACCCGTGGAGGTGAGAGACGCCGGAGGCTTCAAGAACACCTATCCCGCACCCGAAACCGTAACGGTGAGCACCATTGGCGCGGGCGACAACTTCAATGCCGGCTTCATATATGGTTTGCTCAAGTATGGCATAACACGGCAGACACTGGAGCAGGGCATGACAGAGAGCCAGTGGGCCGACGTGATGGGGTGCGCCCTGGCCTTCTCTTCTGAGTGCTGCAAAGACATACACAACTACATATCGCCTGAGTTTGGCGCACGCATGAAGGCTGACTTAAACAGCGAGAGGGCCAAAGACGAGGCACAGAAGCAAGAAAACGAATAAAACAAATACATAATCATGAGAATGGAAGAAATAAAGAATAACGTGTACTATGTGGGCGTAAACGATCGCAACAAGGCACTCTTTGAGGGCTTGTGGCCGCTGCCCTTCGGCGTGAGCTACAACTCTTACATCATCAACGACGACAAGGTGTGCCTCATAGACACGGTGGAGGTTGACTTCTTCACGCAGTTTATAGAGAACTTACGCGGCGTGCTGGGTGACAAGAAGATAGACTATCTGGTCATCAATCACATGGAGCCCGACCACTCAGGCTCTATCTCGCTGCTGCGCAAGTTCTATCCTGACGTGAAGATCGTGGGCAACAAGAAGACGTTCAACATGCTGCAGGGCTTTTATGGCATAGATAACAACTGCCTGGAGGTGAAGAACGGCGACGTGCTGGAGCTGGGTGAGCACACGCTGAAGTTTGTGCTTACGCCTATGGTTCACTGGCCTGAGACGATGGTTACACTTGACGAGACCGACCATATACTCTTTTCGGGCGATGCCTTCGGATGCTTTGGCGCGCTCAACGGCGGGCTGATAGACAGTCAGATAGACACCAGCTGGTGCGAGGATGAGATGATACGCTATTACTCTAACATCGTAGGCAAGTATGGCGTGCCCGTGCAAAACGCGCTCAAGAAGCTCGCCGGCGTGCAGATAGACTATATATGCTCTACTCACGGACCTGTATGGCACGAGCAGGTGAGCCACGTCATCAGCTTGTACGACCACATGTCGAAGTATGAAACCGAGCCCGGACTGGTCATAGTATATGGCACCATGTATGGCAACACCGAGCGTATGGCAGAGGTGATAGCACGTGCTGCCAGCCAGGCCGGCGTGAAGAAGATTAGCGTGTTTAATGTTTCGAAGACGCACCACAGCTATATCCTGCGCGACATCTTCCGCTATAAGGGGCTCATCGTGGGCGCACCTACTTACAATACCGGCCTTTATGCCGAGATGGACGTGTTGCTCAGCGAGGTGGCCAACCGCGACATTAAGAACCATCTCATCGGGTGGTTCGGCTCGTTTGCATGGGCAGGCAAGGCTGTGCAGAAGATAGGCGAGTGGAACGAGCAGCATCTGCACTTTGAGAAGGTGGGTGAGCCCGTTGAGATGAAGCAGGCCATGACACCCGAAGTAGAGGCAGAGTGCGAGCGGCTGGGCCGTGACATGGCTGCCAAGCTGCTGGCATAATACAGCGGAAAGGCTATTTGGGCAGAGTGAGCAGGGGCATCCTGAATCATGTGGACGCACCCCGGTGCGTCCCTACAACCTTCGTATCAACAAACAACCGACGCCTATCAACTGTAGTGGCCGTGCCCCCAAGCCGGCCAACATCCTTGTTCAGCAGGCCGCGGCATGGGATGTTATTCGTTTGTTGTTGGGTGTTCGTTGGTGCGAGGCCGGCACAAGGCGCGGCCACTACAACTGCTGATAATGAATTTTTCTTCGCTTGCGGACGGCCACAAAGGGCCGCACCCTGCATTCAATGTAGGGTATGGTGCGCGTTGATTGCGTGGCCGGCTTGAGGGCACGGCCACTATTTGCTGATTATTGTAAATGAATGATTAATGATTATCCTATACATGGGCCGCACCCTACAGTGGATGAAACCTTGAATGCGGCCCCTTTTTATGGCTATATCACCACGTCTAGAGTCTGATACCCAGTGAACCATAAACTATATTCATATTGGGTATGCCCGTGGTGTGTGAGTTCTCATGCCTGAAGCCCAGCGACATGGTAGGCGATAGGCCACCGCGCATCTTCCATTGTATGCCGGCATCATAGACGGTCTTCTTCCAGTCGCACCCGCCGATGGTCTGTGCCACGATGAACCGAGCATCTACT
>CABVAZ010000037.1:0-29643 GCA_902496445.1 uncultured Prevotella sp.
GGTGGGCATCCTATGCCCGATAGCCATCCTGAGATTACAAGCATACGGAGCCTCGAAGAGGCTCACTCATCCGTAACCCCAGGTCAGGACGCGAAGCGGACGCAGCCTGAGGATAACAGCTAACAAGGATAATCAGCCCCGAAGGGGTTGACTAGCATCTTCGATGCGCATTCCCAGCGTGGCCCTTGTAGACGGTCATTGGTGTGTGGGGCCCCAGGACGGCGCTCCTGCTATGCCCAACAATATAATTACATCCCTTGCGGACGCTCGAACGAGCGTCCCTACAAGTTGAGTGTGGTTATGGTGTTCGACGATTGTGCGGTGGATGGGCATTGACAAACGGGCACCGGGACGGCCAGCCTCCTACACTCAACAATATAATTACATCCTAACGTAGGGACGTACCTTGGTGCGTCCGCAAGCGAAGAGCAATCGAATGATAAACAATAGAACACCAACACCGTGCGGATACCGAGAAGGTGCACCTTTGTGGCACTTAATAGCCATCACGGCTAACATCAGTCATGTTGCCCGTTAAGCAGGAAAGCCATCAGGCCACGCATAACAGTGGCACGAGCAGCAGCGTCTTTGATGCACTCCAAGGGAAATCCCATGACAAATGTTCTGCCGGTCTTACTGCTATAAGCAACAGCAGCAGATTGTCCGGAAGCATATCTCATGGCCGTAAAAGCATTTTGCACCGGCTGCAGCACATCGGGTGATGTGGTGGCATAATGATGCTCATTGATGTTACGCCACACATCGAAATTGAGTCCAAGACCTGTGATGCCCTCACCTTTGCCCACGGCCAACTTGCCAGGACAAGACAGATGGAAGGTCTGACCGAGAAATTGTCTCTCTTCAGGTGCCGTCATATCAGAGCCCACAAACGAGCCACTGACCAATATTCGTCCGCCTCTAGCCACATAATCTGCCACGAGCCGCCGCATGGTGGGAGTGAAAGTTTTATAGTAAACCAGCGAATGACCATCAAAGCATTCCTGTCCCAGTAGCAGGTCGGTGCAACTATAATCAGCCATACGCACTGATCCGCTTTCCAAGGCATCGGCCGAACAGCTCACCACATTATACGCCTTGGCGGTGCGCAAGGCATCGGCGTGTTCCTTTACATAATTGAAGTCATTGCCGGCCACAAAGGTGCCCACCAGCTCTTGCCCGCTGTAGCCCAACGCGCCGGGCTCCTCTTTTCCGGCCTGCGAGACATTGAAGCATTGCTGCGTGCCACACCATCCGGCCGTAGGATCCAAGGTAAGTCCTGGGTCGGCATTGAGGTCAAAGCCCTGAAGCGAGTCGGTGTTGATGACGGCGGGCGATGAAAGTCGGTGAAAGCCATTCACCACAAGCACCGTTTGCTTGGCGCCGGGCTGCCATACAACAGACAGCACTTCGGTGGGGAAGCTCTCTCCACCGCGGTTGCAGGCTGTTATCTTAAAGCTGTAAGTGATGCCCGGCTTTACATCCACCTCGCATTCGCGTCCCTGAACCTGTGTGGCATTGTTGAAGTCGCCGTTGCCTATGGCTACATATACATTATAAGATGTGGCACGCGCCGTAGGTTCAAGAGGGTCGGCCACGGGCTGCCATGACAGCCTCACCTTGCCGGGAGCCGCCAGGGTAGCCGTAAAATGGTTGGGAGCCAGGGGCTCTATGATGCAGTCTTTGTCGTGAGCCTTGCACACAAAACGGGCTACCGCCTTATAAATAGCCCTGGCCAGAGTGAACTTGAAGTTAGGGTCCTGCCCATATCTCATGTCGGCGAAGTTCTGATGCGATAGCGTCTCGATGATGGTTGCGGGCACTTCGGGACGTCGGGTCTCGCTATAGTTTCTGTCCCATACGCCTCGCCGCGTCCAACTGCCATACTTAGCGCCAAGGTCTTTGCACACGCCGTCGAGCACATCATCGGCCAGTTGTCTGCTCATGGCCCGCGACGCGCCGTTGTCGAAGCGGCCAGAGCCTGTGTTGCCCGTTGTGGTACAGATGGTGAGCGTGCCCACAGTGCCCTGCGGTGTCGTTCCGGCATCAGAGTGAACGGCCAGTGACAGCTCGATGGGCACATGCTTGCCCTGCTGGCCAGGCAGATAGCACGAGCCTCCGGAGAGCCAGTTGGCCATGAGCGAGCGTGCATTGATGTCATCGTTATAGTCGTTGCTGCCATTGCTGTGAGTCACCACGCTGTCGGGTGCCCCCGCCCATTGCGCATAGTAGCGTGCGCCCTCCAGACATCGGGGCAATCCGCTCACGAAGCCACCACGGGCTATATTGCCCATACCTCCGCCAAAGCGCACAGCATCGGCCGTCACCACGCCCTTGGTGTGTGAGGCGTTGGTGAGCACCACACGGTTGAACTTGTTGCATCCCTTATCAAAGTTGAACGTGCCCAGATACACCCATGTGCCGTCGCCCATCCGCTGATTGACACGAAACTCTGTTACCTGTCCTTTGTGATAAACCAGATATTGGGCATCGTCAATACTCTTCTTTTGCGTCTGATAACTCACATATACCGCATGACGACCTTCTTCAACGAAGTTAGGCTGCCAGCTTATTGTGCTCACGGCTGCCTTGGTGGTTGTCTTTGCCATGCGGGCCGTACCAGAAGTGAAAGGATTCTCGCCGTCAGTGTAGCTGCCTGGATGTGAGGCAAAACCAGCCTGGGCAGTTGTTCGCCAAGCCTCCTTGCCTTGCAACTCTATATAATAAGGTGAAACATGCGTGTCGTTGTCTATCACATACTCGTGCTTCTGCCAGTCGCGCTCGCGCGGTGTAAAGACTATGGCACCCGCATTTTGGAGCATGGGTATGAGATAAGGAATGACAATGGTTTGCGTGTAGAGGTCTTCTGTGGTGCAGAAGAGACTGGGGCGTTGCCACTTCCATGAGCCTGTGCGGGTGTCATAATATCGGCCATGGCTAGCCCACAAGGACAAATGGCAGCCTTGCAGTCCGTGCGTGATGTTGTTGGGGCGCGACACATTCGCTACCCAGGGCCTGCCGGAATACTGAATACTCCCCCACCCCAGGCCAGCCTTCTGCTGCCCGGGCAGTTGGTTAGACACGAGTCTTTCTATAGCTGTGCCTCCTGTGATGACTGTTATCTTGTAGTCATCGAAAGGACTGGGCACAGCTTTTGCCAAGTCGTGATAAATGTCTTCTACCTTCTTCTTGCTGAACGACTGCTGTGCGAAGGCATCGCTAGCCGTTATAGTAAGCCTTTTGTGCGCGTCATCGAGCTTATAGCTAAGCATGACAGGAGTGTTGCCCGGTTGCTGTTGCTGCATGGCATAGCGCATGAAGTAACGGTTGAGCTTCTTTTCCAACTTGGCAACCTTCTTGCTGCTGTAGCTTTGGGCACTCATTGTGAGTGCTGATACAAGCATGACAAGAGCCATGAATGACCGTGATAGTATTGTCATGCGTCTTCTCCTGTAGTGAAAAGTTCGGGATGTTTGCCTTTGAATCCCTTATAGTATTTCTTGATGGAGGCCATCTCAGCATCTATATTACCTGTAGGCAGCAGACTCTGAGTGCACTGAATCATTTTCTTTTCATAGTCCAGGCCATAGAGCAAGACGGGTATGCGGGCCTTTAATGCTATGAAGTAGAAGCCCTTCTTCCAGTCAGGGTTAAGCGAGCGTGTGCCTTCCGGCGTTATGCAGAGGCTGAAGCGCGTGGCTTTCTGTGCCTGTTCTGCCAGGTGGTCGGTCATGCTGGTGTGCTTAGACCGCCATACGGGTATGCCACCCATGTGTCTGAAGATAGGTCCCAAGGGCCAGAAGAACCATTCTTTCTTCATAAGAAAGTTGCTGTGAAGTCCCTCAGCCTTGGCATAGAGCTGCCCGATGAGGAAATCCCAGTTGCTGGTGTGGGGGGCCAGGCAGATGATATACTTATCGGGATGGCTCACAGTGACATGCTTGCTCCACCCCATAAGTCTGTATAGGATGAACTTGCAAAGTTTCTGTAACATGAATATGTGATGAAAAACGGAATTACTGGAGGCTGGCTATCTGGTCGATGATTTCGCCTGTCTCCGTGTTAAACTTTGATATAAGGTCCTTGTAATAAGCCTTCTTGGTCATGCCGGGCTCGGGATGGGATATTCGCCTAACATAGTTGCGGTGCATAAAGAGCAGTGATGTGAGAGTAGCCTCAGCCGTTTCCTTATATTCGCTGGTGCCATAGAGTGACGCTGCCACGCATTCTGCGAACAAATCGCTGCAAATGTAGTTGATTCTCCGTTTTAAATCGCGTTTACTTGCCATAGTATATCTCCTTTCTAATAATTAAATTGATTCATTTTCGTTGTTTGATATCTAAGGAAAAAGCTCATGCCCACTACTTTCTACTGATGCAAAAGGCCCGCAACCCAGTCTTATCGCTTCGCTGAATGAGACCCAAAATCAAGTCAGAAGACCCTGGAAGGATGAACTTTAACCGTTCAAAGTTATAAAAAAATTGCTTAACTGCAAGGTGAAAGATGAAAAATTTGCTTCAAATTGCATTTTTTTAGTCTATTCTTCGGCTTTTACAAGGAAATCGAGTATATTTGCAAAGCATATCAGCAGATGTGTTACCATGAATTAAAATATAACCAAACATGAAAATGAGCGCATTGCAGCTAATGAGAGCTGCTTACAAACCACAGATTCCAAAAGCATTGGAAGGTGCTGTACGGGTGGAGGAAGAAACCGCCCTGACCAGTGCTGACGACCAGGAGACTATCAAAAAACTTTTTCCTTGCACTTACGGAATGCCGTTAGTGAAGTTTGTTCCTGCTGAAAAGATGGACCATCCCAAGTTTAACGTGGGTGTCATATTGAGCGGTGGACAGGCGCCCGGAGGACATAACGTGATTTGCGGACTATTTGACGAGATAAAGCGCATCAATCCAGAGAACCGCATGTACGGCTTTCTGATGGGGCCGGAGGGACTTATAGAGCACAACTATAAAGAGCTTACGAAAGACATCATAGACCAATACCGCAACACGGGAGGCTTCGATATGATAGGCTCCGGACGTACGAAGCTGGAGACAGAAGAGCAGTTCAGAAAGGGAGCCGAGATAATGCACCAGTTGGGCATCAAGGCTCTGGTGATTATAGGTGGCGACGACAGTAATACCAACGCCGCTTTCCTGGCAGAATATTACAAGGCACACCATGATGACATTCAGGTAATTGGCGTGCCGAAAACCATAGACGGCGACATGAAGAGCGACATCATAGAGGCTTCGTTCGGCTTCGACACGGCCACAAAGACTTACTCTGAGGTGATAGGTAACGTGGAGCGCGACTGCGACTCGGCACGCAAATACTGGCACTTCATCAAGCTCATGGGCCGCTCGGCATCGCACATCGCCCTGGAGTGCGCCCTGGAAACGAGGCCCAACATCTGCATCATATCAGAAGAGATAAAGGAGAAAGACTATGACCTGAACGACATCGTGAACATGATAGCGCGCGTTGTGGTGATGAGAGCTAAGGAAGGCATGAACTATGGCGTGGTGCTGGTGCCCGAAGGACTGATAGAGTTTATCCCGGCCATAGGCCGACTGATAGGCGAACTGAACGAGTTGCTGGCCGCACATGCCGATGAATATCGTGACCTGCCGCTGAAGCAACAGCGAAAATATATTCTGGAGCACCTCAGCCCGAAGAATAAAGCCACTTATGAGACACTGCCCGACAACGTGGCCCGGCAACTGGCAATGGACAGAGATCCTCACGGAAACGTGCAAGTGTCGCTCATCGAGACTGAGCAACTGCTCTCACACATGGTGGCAGCCAAGCTGGCCAAGATGAAAGAAGAAGGCAAATATAACGGAAAATTCGCCGCGCAGCACCACTTCTTCGGCTATGAGGGCCGTTGCGCCTTCCCCTCCAACTATGATGCCAACTACTGCTATGCTCTGGGCATCAGCGCGGCCCACCTCATTATGAACGGAAAGACGGGATATATGACCTATGTAAGGAACACGTGGAAGGCCCCGTCAGAGTGGGAGGCCGGCGGCGTGCCACTCGTATCGATGATGAACATAGAGAGAAGAAACGGTGAGGATAATGCCGTGATAAAGAAGAAACTGGTGGACCTGAACGGAAAGCCTTTCAAATATTTTGCTTCCAGAAGAGCCAGATGGGCGCACGACACAGCTTATATCTATCCCGGACCGCTGCAATATCTGGGACCGTCGGAGCTGTGCGACAGATGCACGCTCACCCTCAAGCTGGAACACGACGTGCCCATACAATAAAGGGCCAAGACCCTTATGGGGAGCCGGGCCAGCCTCCTGCTCCCCATCATCCATATCTCAATAGCGTATCACAGTTATGTATAAAAAGACAAGGAACACCAGGACAACGCATACAAGGACACAAAACAGGCAGAGGGCGCGCCACAGCAGTACGCCCCATCTGTCTTTTCCCTGGCAAAAACTGCCCCGATGGGTGCGATTAGCAGGAAGCATAGCACTCATTGTGCTATACGTATGGGCGTTCTACGTCTACTTTGTAGGCCCTACAGGCTTTAGATGGAGAGCTATCTACGGCGATCCCGAATATCCCTCGGGCTACGAGATACACGGCATCGATGTCAGCCACTATCAAGGAAAGATAGACTGGGACGAGCTGCGCAACGCCATGGTGAGCGGTTGCCCGCTGCGATTCGTTATTGTAAAAGCTACGGAAGGCTCCAGCAAGCTCGACGAGAACTTTGCCGATAACTTCTATCAGGCACGTGAGGCCGGATTTATCAGGGGCGCCTATCATTTTTGGAGCAACAAGAGCAGTGCACGGAAGCAGGCCAACTGGTTCTTGACCAACGTGCATCTGGAGGAGGGAGACCTGCCACCGGTGCTCGACGTAGAGCATAAGTCGCCCAACATGTCGATACCTGACTTCCAAAGAGAGGTGCTCACATGGCTCCACATAGTGGAAGACAAGTACAACTGCAAGCCCATCATCTACACAAACTATAAGTTTCGCGACCAGTATCTGTCGGATGCCCGCTTCGACGACTATCCTTACTGGATAGCCCACTACTATGTGCCAAAGATGGAATATCACGGGCAATGGAAGTTCTGGCAACACACCGATGTGGGAAAACTGCCCGGCATCAGGGGGTATGTAGACCTGAACATCTATAACGGCAGTTTCTACGATCTGCGCAAACTGTGCATACAGCACATCAGCAATCCCGCTGACACGATACCAGACCCTATAGACAGTCTGGATTATCTGCAAGGAAACTGGTGATATGCCCTGCTGTTTGCAGACTACAAACCATGTAGGGAACAGCTTGCGAAACCTTTTATAAACATAAAAACCATCTATCTATGAGAAAAACTTTTATTCTTACCACACTGATTGTAGTTCTGCTCTGCGCTAATGCGCCTTTATCCGGCAAGCCAACCGGCCCTGCTGTAACATGGTTTGATGGTGAGCATCCCGTCACCGTTAACGTGTGCACTCGCGTATCGCCCGTTGTCAAGAAGGCTCTTGAGCTCTTTCGGCAAGACATGAGGGCCGTAACAGGGCGAGATGCCGTAAGCTCCAGAGATGCAATCATCAAGATTTATCAAACGGGAGCCGGTGAATCTGATGCCTTCAGCATCAGTGCCAACAACGGACACATTATTATAAAGGGCGACAATGGCAGAGGCACGGCCTACGGCATACTGGAGTTGTCGCGCCTGGCGGGCGTTACGCCTTGGGTATGGTGGGGTGATGCCGCACCGCAACACAGAAGCAGGCTCTCGTTGCCCAACGGCTATTATGACAGGCAGGAGCCCTCTGTGGCATATAGGGGTATATTCATCAATGACGAAGACTGGAGTCTGCGCAACTGGAGCTACCTGACGGCCGATGCGGGTAGGCCTTATGGCAGAATGGGTCATAACACCTACAGACGCATCTTCGAGCTCATGCTGAGGCTCAGGGCCAACACGCTGTGGCCTGCCATGCATCCCGGCACAACAGGATTCTTCCAAGTAGACGGCAATAAGCAACTGGCCGACAGCTTCGGCATCGTCTTAGGCAGTAGCCATTGTGAGCCTTTGCTGCGCAACAACGTGGCTGAGTGGGACGAAAAACAGCACGGCGAATACAACTTCATCACCAACCGCAGCGCCGTTGAACAATATTGGGCCAAGCGCCTGCAAGAGATGAAGGGCTCCGACGCGCTCTTCACCATCGGCATGAGGGGCATTCACGACGGCAGCATGCAAGGGGTGAAAACCGATGAGGAGAAGCTTAAAGGGCTGCAGGCCGTCATCAACAGCCAGAGAGAGCTCATCGCCAAATATTATAACAAGCATGTCAGCTCAGTGCCACAGGTATTCATACCCTACAAAGAGGTGCTGCAGATATACGAGAGCGGCCTGAAGGTGCCCGATGATGTTACGCTGATGTGGTGCGACGACAACTACGGCTATCTCACCCGACTTTCCGACAGTGTGCAACAGCAAAGGAGCGGTGGCGCGGGCGTCTACTATCACCTGAGCTACTGGGGGCGGCCACACGACTATCTGTGGCTCACCACCACTCAGCCCGGGCTGATATATAACGAACTGAAGCTGGCTTATGAGCATCAGGCACGCAAACTGTGGATAGTGAATGTGCACGACCCCAAGGTGGCAGCCTATGACCTGCAATTCTTCATGGACATGGCTTGGAACATCAACAGCATCCATCACAACACCATCACCCTGCACCTGACCAACTGGCTGAAAAGTATCTTCGGCCAGGAGCTGGGCGCAAAGCTTCTGGCACCCATGCTCGCTTATTACAAACTGTGCGCAGTAAGAAAGCCGGAGTTCATGGGCTGGTCGCAGGTGGAATGTGACAGGAATCTTTACGACAGAGGACTGACTCCCGTAAGGAATACGGAGTTCAAGGAGAATGTTTTTGGCAACGAGCTGCAACAATACCTCAGCGACTGGCAGAATACTGCAACCACCGTGGAGAATCTTTCGGCTGAAGTACCGGAGAGCCTGCGCGACGCCTTCTTTGCCTTCATTCAGTATCCCGTAACGGCCGCCGCTGCCATGGCAGAGAAGCAACTGGAGGCACAAAGAGCAAGAGAATGCTGTGCAGGAAGCACAGACTCAACCATCACCCGTCGCAAGCAAACAGCCTTGAGACATGTTGCAAAGAGTCTCAAGGCATATGAAAAGATAAACCATTTAACCGAGACATATAATAAGGAGATGGCTCATGGCAAATGGAACGGCCTCATGGACAATGCGCCAAGAGACCTGCCGGTGTTCAACCCGCCCCTTGTGCCTTTCATTCCCCAGCCTGACGCACAGCTATCCGCATGGGGTTCAGACAACAAAGAGGGGGCACCGTGCTCATGGCCCGACACAACTGACTCTACCTACATAGCCATGAATGCCTGCAATTACACAACAGCGGGAGCAGGGATAGAGCCCATCCAGATGCTGGGGCATAGCATGAACGCCGTAGCTGTGCCCAAAGGACAATGGCTGGAATATGCCTTCACCACAACCTGCGAGGGCAAAGCCATGCTCACCACGGCACTTATCCCCACGCAAGCCAATGACAAGGGCGACATACGCTATAGCGTGAGCATAGACGGAGCAACGCCCATAGTGTATTCTCTCAAGGAGCCTTACCGCTCAGAGAGATGGAAAGAGAACGTGCTACGCGGACAGAGCCGAAGAACTTCAGCCATCTGGCTCGGCAAGGGCAAGCACACATTGCGCATCAAAGCGCTGGACAACCATATCATCGTAGACCAATGGCTGATAGATTTTAACCCCTCACGCCGTTCGTACATGCTGCCCGTCAACCCGGAAATGTAGGAAATCATTCGAAATAACTACAAAAAAGTCTTATAACAAGCGAGAAATCAAGACTTTTTGTTAACTTTGCAAGGAAATAACAAATACCATCATCTATTAATACAAAATGAAGAAAACTATTCTTATGCTGTGCTTGTTGGCTGCAAGCATCAGCGGGGCAAAGGCGCAATCTTATACGCTGAAATGCGACTTGCCTTACCATCCGGAGAAGATACCTTATTACTCCGATGCCGTGGGTCATGGTTTCGACGTAACCAAAGCGCCCACTAAAACCAGCACCTCGCCTTTTTATTATTCCGTAAAAGTGCCCGACGGCAACTACCGGGTACGTGTCACCATAGGCAGCAAGCACTTTGCCGCACAAACCGTGGTGAGAGCAGAGAACCGCAGACTCTTTTTGGAATGTACACCCACACGTAAGGGAGAGCTAAAAACCTTCACCTTCGTCATCAACAAGCGGTCGCCACGCATCAACGACACAGAGAGAGTGAAGCTGAAGCCACGTGAGCACGATTATCTTGACTGGGATGACCGGCTCACCCTGGAGTTTAACGGTCCCCGTCCTGCCGTCGCTGGCATTGAGATAGAGCCCGACACCACCGCACGAACCCTATTTCTGTGTGGTAACTCTACGGTAGTAGACCAGATGAATGAGCCCTGGGCCAGTTGGGGACAGATGATCACCAGATGGTTTGATGACAAGATAGCCATCAGCAACCACGCCGAAAGCGGGCTCACCGCCACCACTTTCATTGCCCAAAACAGACTGGACAAGGTGATGACGATGCTCAAGCCGGGCGACTATGTGCTGGTTGAATTCGGCCATAACGACCAGAAAGAAAAGTTTGCAGGCGCAGGTGCATATTACAACTTTGCCTATGCACTGAAGCAGTTCATCGACCGTGTACGCAAAGCCAAAGGCAACATCGTGTTTGTGACACCTACCCAGAGACGGTTCTTCGACGATCAGCAGCTCCATATCATGGAGACTCACGGCGACTATCCCAATGCCATGAGGCAAGTAGCACAGCGAGAGCACGTGCCAGTGATAGAACTGCACGACATGACCCGCACCTTCTTTGAAACACTGGGCTACGAAAACAGCAAGCGGGCATTGGTGCACTATCCTATGGGCACCTTCCCCGGACAGCAAAAGGAGCTGGCCGACAACACCCACTTCAACCCCTATGGAGCTTACGAAGTGGCTAAGATGGTTGTCATGGGCATGAAGGCTTGTCAGCTGCCCGTCACCAGCCATCTCCTTCCCGACTGGAAAGACTTCAGCCCCGCTCACCCCGACGACTGGAAAACCTTTAAATGGTATCCGGCACCCTTCTATGATAATGTTAAACCCGACGGAAATTAATGTCATGAAAAAAACGTTTATTCTATCAATGCTTTGTGTTGCGGCAGCCTCAACCATGCAGGCGCAGCGCGACACCATCAACATCAACCGTGGTTGGACCTTCCGTTACGACGGACAGACTGCCACCACAACGGTTAATTTGCCCCATGATTATCAAATCTCACAACCTTGGGTGAAGCCTGACCCCAGCGAGAGACCCGACCTGAACAACGATGCGGCCAACATCAAGAGCCGCTTGTCGGCCAGAGGATTTAAGGAAATGGGCAAGGGCATATACACTTATTCGCTCACGCCCGACAATTCATGGCAGGGCAAGCGCATACTTCTTGACTTCGGAGGTATCATGCTCACCGGCGATGTATATCTCAATGGCGAGCTCATAGGCGGCACCGACTATGGCTACCTGGGCTTTGAGTGCGACCTTACCAATCGGCTGCGCTTTGGCCAACCTAACGAAATAAAAGTGATATGCGACACGCAAGGGCCGAAGAACTCACGCTGGTACACCGGCGGTGGACTCTATCGCGACGTGAACGTTATCCTTACTCCCAAGCGACTCTATTTTGAGCGGCACCCACTTTATATAACCACCAAGAACAACAATGAGGTAGACATACAGGCCAACCTCACTTATCAAGACCGCGTAAAGGCGGTGAGGCTGGGCGTGCGCATCCTCGATGCCAACGGCAAGGTGGCTGCCGAACAAACATCCGACTTGACCTATTATCCCTCATGGCGCACTCGCGAATACAAATTGCCGCCTGTGGCCATGCCCAATGCCCATGTGTGGGACCTCGACAACCCTTATCTATACACCGCCGAGGTAACTCTATACGACTCATTAGGTCAGGTAGCCGACCGCGTGAGCGAGCCTTTCGGCATCCGGACCATTTCTTTTGGTCCTGAATACGGCTTCAAGCTCAATGGAAAGAAGGTGCTGCTCAAGGGCAATGCCAACCATCACGGACTGGGCTGTCTGGGCGCTGCGGCCTTCCCCCGGGCCATTGAGAAGCGCATCAAGCTGCTCAAAGAGTTTGGCTTCAACACCATCAGATGCTCACACAATCCCTATAGCGAAGACCTATATAAGTTGTGCGACAAGTATGGCGTGCTCGTGGTAGACGAGCTGTATGACAAATGGCTCCAGCTCTACGCCGGTGGGCGGAAGCCATGGAACCAGATATGGCAGTATGACGTGAGCGAATGGGTGCAGCGCGACCGTAATCATCCCAGCGTTATATTATGGAGCCTGGGCAACGAGCTACAGCAAATGGCCAACATGGATTACAACGACTGGGGCGTAACCGACTACAGACTGCTCAAGACCCTGCTTCATCGCTATGACACCACGCGCCTCACCACCGTGGCCATGCACCCCCATTATCGCAGTCTGGACACCAACGACAAGCCTGCACCGCTGGCCGTGGAGACGGAAGTTAACAGTTACAACTATCGTTACATGTACTTCCCTGGCGACGCCAAGCTCTATCCCAACAAGACATTCTTCCAAAGTGAGGCCAGCACGGCCGATATGGGCCCCAACTTCTTCTGCATGGACCTGAACAAAGTAATAGGGCTGGCTTACTGGGGACAGATAGACTACATCGGCGAGAGCAAAGGATGGCCCTATAAGGGATGGGACCACGGCTCGTTCTACCTTGACCTGCAACCTAAGCCTATTGCTTATTTCCTGAAGAGCATGTTCACCGAACAACCCGTGGTGCACGCAGCCGTTCTGGAGAAGCAACAGGGCGTGAAGCAGTGGAATGGTATCAATGTGGGAACAGCCGACATGTCTGAGAACTGGAACCGTAACGCGGGCGACACGCTCACGCTGAACATCTTCACCAACTGCGATGAGGTGGAGGTCAAGCTGAACGGCCACTCGCTCGGCAAACGCGCCAACAGCATGGACCCCAAGCAACGCGACAAGATAGTATGGAACAACGTGACGTGGCAAGCCGGTAAGCTGGAAGCCATTGGCTACAGAAACGGAAAGGCTGTAGCCCACCATCAGTTGGAAACAACGGGCAAGGCTGTAGCGCTGAAGGTAGTGCCCGACGCTGAGACATGGCACGCCGACGGCAATGACTTGCAGCACGTAACCATCTATGCCGTAGACAGCAAGGGCCGGAAAGTGTTTGATGCCAACAACGAACTGACCTTCCTCGTAGACGGAGATGCCACGGTGGCAGGTGTGAGCAACGGCGACATGACAACCGATGAGAACCTGGCCGGCAATCGAATAAGACTCTGGCAAGGCTCAGCCATGGTTGTTCTGAGAGCCGGGACAAAGCCAGGCAAAGTGTCGCTGAGCGTACGTTCAAACATCAAGAACAAGGATTTAAAACTTCAGACTTTCTGATATGAAGCTCAACACACACAGACTCATCGTGCTTGCGCTGTTATGCGCAAGCACCCTTTCAGTATTGGCTAAAGACTATATAGTAAAAGACTACGGGGCAAAAGGCGATGGCAAGAACCTCGACAGCAAGGCCATCAATGCCGCGATAACAACGGCGGCTGCCAACGGTGGCGGAAGGGTGGTTGTGCCGGCCGGCTCTTATCTGTGCGGAAGCATACGTCTGAAGAGCAACATAGAGCTGCATCTGGAGGCTGGAGCCACTATCATTGCCACCACTGATGCCAAAGCCTACGACCCCAGCGAGCCTTTCAACTTCCCGGAATATCAGGACGGTGGACATACTTATTTCCACAACAGCCTGATATGGGCCGAGGGGCAGCACAACGTGGCCATCACGGGATTTGGAAAAATAGATGGCGAGGGACTCACCAAGCAAGACACAGAGAAGGCAGGCCATGTGCAAGGAGGAAGCATCGGAATGGGCGACAAGGCCATAGCGCTGAAGGCGTGCCGCCAAGTGAGCATTCGCGACATCACCATCTATCGGGGCGGCCACTTCGCCATCATCATGACGGGATGCGACATTGCCCATATAGACAACGTGACGATAGACACCAACCGCGACGGAATAGATATTGACTGCTGCAAATATCTCACTATCAGCAACTGCAAGGTAAACACACCGCACGACGACGGCATCGTCTTGAAGGCGTCGTATGCCCTGAAGCGGCCCGTGACCTGTGAGCACATCGCCATAACGGGCTGCGTCGTCACGGGATATAAGCTCGGTACGCTGCTCGACGGCACCTATGTGCCCGAACAAGTGGGCTGGGTTTGCGGACGCATCAAGCTGGGCACGGAGAGCAATGGCGGATATAAGAACATAGCCATCAGCAACTGTACGATGATGTACAGCAGCGGACTGGCCTTCGAGGAGGTGGACCAAGGCCGTATGGAGAACATCGTGGTGAGCAACATCACCATGAACCACGTGCACCACTACCCTATTTACATTACCACAGGATGCCGAAACAGAGGACCGAAAGAGAACACCAACGTGAGCTACGGCGCTGACATAAGCATAGACAATGTGGTGGCACAAGACTGTGACAGCCTGGCCGGCATCATCGTAACAGGTATGCCAGGCCATCCGCTGCGCAACATCAGCCTGAGCAACATCTATTGTGAGTATCGAGGAGGGGGCGAAGCCTATCCTCAGGGCAAGTCTTACAGAGAGCAGGGAACCAACTATCCCGAGCCTCGCTGGGCCGGTCCGACACCCAGCTACGGCCTCTACGCACGCCACGTGAAAGGCTTGCGGGCACAAAACGTGAGGTTCTCGTTGCTCAGGCCCGACGCACGGCCGGCTGTTATCACCGAAGACGTGACCGACGAGCAGCTCGATATCAAGACCATAGAGCACTAATGGCGGTCGTGGTAAGCCCCACCGGGGCCTAACCGAACAAAGCCCGCAGGGCTTCCTCTACTTTCCTTACAGGATGAAGTTCAATGTCCAGATGCTTGCCTTTGAGCGTCTGGACATTATATTTTGGCAGAATGATGTGCTTGAAGCCCAACTTCTCGGCCTCAGCCACACGTTGCTCTATTCGGCTCACGGGTCTCACCTCACCGCTCAGTCCCACTTCGCCACACATGCACCAGCCTGTTTCGATGGGCGTATCAACATTCGATGAGAGCACGGCGGCTATCACGCTCAGGTCCATGGCCATATCGGTGACGTGCAAGCCTCCTGCAATGTTCAAGAACACGTCTTTCTGCATCAGCTTAAAGCCCACACGCTTTTCCAATACAGCCAGCAGCATGTTGAGACGCCGCTGGTCGAAGCCCGTAGCCTGACGCTGCGGCGTGCCGTAAGCCGCACTAGACACAAGAGCCTGCGTCTCAACCAAGAATGGCCTGACGCCCTCAATGGTGCTGGATATGGCCACACCCGACAGTCCGTCATGCTCTTCCGTGAGCAACAGTTCCGAAGGATTGCTCACCTGCCTGAGCCCGTATTGCTGCATCTCGTAGATGCCCAGCTCTGACGTAGAGCCAAATCGGTTCTTGATGCTGCGCAATATACGATACAGATAGTGCTGGTCGCCCTCAAACTGAATGACGGTATCTACGATATGCTCCAGTATCTTAGGCCCGGCCAACGACCCTTCTTTGTTGATATGACCGATGAGAATGACGGGCATGCCGCTGGTCTTGGCAAAGCGCAGCAGGGCCGAGGCACACTCTCTGACCTGCGACACGCTGCCCGCCGAGCTGTCTACGTCTTCCGTCTCTATGGTCTGTATGGAGTCTACTATCACCAAGTCGGGCTTCACATCCTTGATTTCGGCAAAGATAGCCTCGAGCGATGTCTCGCTGAGTATATCCACATTGTTGCCGTCAGTGGCATTACCTGAATGTTCCAAGATGCGGTCGGCGCGCATCTTGATTTGCTGCGGACTCTCCTCACCGCTCACGTAAAGCACGTGCTGACCTATGTGCAGCACGGTTTGCAGCGTGAGCGTACTCTTGCCGATGCCCGGTTCGCCACCCAGCAGGATGATGCTTCCCGGCACAATGCCGCCTCCCAGCACACGGTTGAGCTCGGCGTCGCCCGTGTCTATGCGTGGAAGGCCTTTCGATGAGATATCCTTCAGATGCTGCGACTTGGCATGTGCCACGCCTTGGGCGGCCCTCACGCTGTGGGCGGCATTGCGTGCTGCCGTGCTGCCCGTATCGGCTGATATTCTTATCTCCTTGAAAGTGTTCCACTGACCGCAGCTAGGACACTTGCCAATCCATTTGGGTGAGTCGTAGCCACAATTCTCACACACGTATGCTATCTTGTCTTTTGCCATATCTTCTTCGAGTTTTATAATCTTTCTTCCATCACATTTGCTCTATCGCCCGGCCTTGCGAGCCTCATTGTTTCGTGAAAAACGCATAAGCCGCTGGTACTCTTTCTTCGTAAGACGCATGAACGAACCGTGCTGAGGTCCTGTAACGCCCTGAATGTCTACAGGGTCGTGAAAGTTGCGCAGATGAGCGTCTGCCTGACAGATGCGATAATGCTTGGGGCGGTCAGAATATTGTATGTAAGCCACCCGCCATGTGCTGTCGCCTATGAGCTGAAAGGCTGACGCGCCCTCGCACTTCTTCTTGCCTTCAAAGTTCACATAGTCGGTGTCTGAAGGTTCCTTCCAAGGGCCTCTTAGCGTGGGTGCCGTGGTGGTGAAGATGCCGGGCTGTCCGCCCTCTTTCTTGATGAGCATGTGGTAGAGGCCGTCTGAGGGTAGATAATTGATGTCGGCATCTATCGTGGCATAACCCCAGTCGAAGAGCAAACGAGGCTTGGTGATGTGGGTGAACGACTCGTCGGCGTAAGAATAATACATCCTGTCATATTTCTCCTCATCACGGTTAAGCATGGAGTAGTAGATGAAATAGCCGCCCTTCTTGCCGTCGGGCCACCGATAGCTGCCGTCCCAGAACATTTGGGGAGCCCACACACGACACACACCCGCATAGCTCTTGTAGACATCGGGGCTGGAAGGGTCGCAGAAGATGCCGGGTCCCTGTCGGAAATCGAAGGTCACCGACGACCAGGTTATAAGGTCCTTGCTTTGCAAAAGGTCGATGCCATAGTTGTCCCACCGGTGCGAACGGCGCACGCACATGTCGGTTGTCACCATCAGATAGCCTTTTCCGTTATGTTTTCTGCATATATATGCGTCTCTCGTACCACCCTCTATACGCGCGTGAAGGGTGGGACTGAATATAGAATCGCCGCCCAGTATGTCTTGATAATGCAGTCCGTCGCGGCTCACGGCATAGGCCGTCCACTCACCCTTGTCGCTCATGTGGCAATAGAGATAGCCATAAGAGCCTTTCTGAAGGTTTTGCGCAGAACAACAGAATGAGATAAGGAGCCACAGAGGCAAAATGAGATGATATTTCATGCTTATTTGTTTTTGAATGCAAATATAGCAAATTAATCTGACACTTCGCCCATGAGCAGGAAAAAGAACGACGCGCAATATCGCATATATGCACTATAACGGGCCATTGTTCATGCTTATGCCAAAAAACATGAAGAAAAATTTTGCATTATTAAAAAAAGATGCTATCTTTGCAAATGTTATCCTGAAAACAATCTTTTTACCTTAAAGAGACTAATACCTATTGAAGATTTAGAGCGGTCGCCTGCGAAGGTCATCGCTTTATTTTTTTATATACCCTCTTCGCTTCATCCCCAACGCGCTCCCATCCCATTGCGTACAAGTCGTAAGCCTCTATGTTTATGACACTTAGAATGAACGCACAAGTCTTTATCTACATTCATAAGAGGCCCTGGCACGGCACGCCGACATCTCGAAGAATAACTATAGGTTGTCTGTCACACTATTTCTTGTCTTCTTTCCTGAATGAGATAAAATAGGGCTATAGCTATTGCATCTTTCAAAGTTATATCGTATATTTGCGTCTGAAAACCCAATCATGCACTCTTATGAAACACATCGGATATTACGTTCTGCCTCTTTTGATGCTCACTCTTGCGCTATTGGCATGTAAGAGTAAGAAAACTATCAGACCGGCCGACATACCAGGGACATGGAACTATACCGGCAAAGAGCCAAGCAACGAGTATAACATAGCCAGTATAGATCTAGCCGACAGTAATTATATATGTATAGATCCCATGTTGGGCGATACTGTCTATAGTTATAAACGCTATGCCATTCATGGAGATACGCTCTTGCTATACGACTGGAACGATGACGCATTGGCACTGCGAATGAAATATCTTGGGGGCGACAGCCTGATTCTTGAAGGCAAGAAGCTGTTCTCCAAAGGTGTGATTTTTCGAAAGGATACCGACGCTATGATGTTGAATCACAAGTCCAAAGGGGCATCTGAGATACCGGAAGACTCAAGCGATGTGATCGTCAAGACTTCCGACCCACGCGATTCGCTTGTTGCGCTGAGCAAAAAAAACATGCTACGGGCCAAAGCTATACTGAAAAAGCACTTTGAGAGAATAGCCAGAGATAAGACGAACGACCCGTTTCGGCCCAAGCCACTGCCCTTCAATGAATACATACGTCAATATTATGGCGAGCGGAGAAAAGGCCATCTCATGGTGAGGATAGTCATGATGCACTCGGTAGATCATTTTTCCGGCCGTCCCAATGCATGGTATTACGACTTGATGCGACACCCCTACATGGTGAATGATGGCGGAAGAAACTATGCCGACGCTGTCATCGACCTCACGACGGGCCAATTGGTTTGGTTCGGCGTACATGGTGAGGCCTAGCACAAGAGGCGTCGAAGGAGCTTATTCAGACAGCTTACCCTCTTTCAGATCTTCAACCGGGAATATCAAGCCCCGGTTGCTTCCCCACGCAATATTTCCCATCTCGATCTGAAAGTGCCTATATCGCAAGCTCAAAGTGCCTATATTGCAGTGCGAAATAGGCATTATCGCAACGTAAAAAGGTGCTCGTCGGTTATTGGGGGTAAATGGTGAAATCTGTTCTTCGGTTGTTGATGGATTGTCTTCGCTTATGTTCGCTCTACGTTACGTCCCTACAAGTTGAGCGCTGTTTTATTGCGTTAGGCCTCTTATATCAAGCAGGGAGTGAGAATGGCATTTTATCGCTCATGGCAGGCGGGATAATGACCTTCAACGCACGTATTTTCCTCAACAATGGGCGGGCAAAGGCCACGACAATAAGGATGGAGAAGCTCAACGACACCCTCCGTACCGATAAGGAAAAGCATGGCTAACATGATGCCATAAACATACGGATACGAAAAAAGCGGTTGATAATCAACCGCTTATTCTGCTTTATGTCGGGATTACTGGACTCGAACCAGCGACCTCGCGCCCCCCAGACGTGTGCGCTACCAACTGCGCCAAATCCCGAATTGCGAGTGCAAAAGTACACAGAAATATTGATAGTAGCAAACTTTTGACTTACTTTTTTTGTTCTAACGGTATATTTTCGTATTTTTGTATCTGCAAAACAACTTCACTACAGTAAAAATGCAATACATCATACAAGCTCCGAAGCATATTGAATGCAGCATTGGCTTACCATCATCTAAGAGCATCAGCAACCGGGCCTTGGTGCTTTGTGCGCTGGCCGGCAACAATAAGGCCATTCATCGACTGTCTGATTGCGATGACACCATGGTGCTGCTCAGAGCCCTCAAAGACATGCCGCAAGTGATAGATATTCATGCGGCAGGAACAGCCATGCGCTTCATGACGGCTTATCTGAGCGTTACGGAGGGGGAACATACCATCACAGGCACCGAGCGCATGAGGCACAGGCCCATCAAACCGCTGGTAGACGCATTGCGGCAGCTAGGCGCTGACATAGAATATAAAGGTGAGGAAGGCTTTCCGCCTCTCTCAATCCGAGGCAAGAAGCTAGAAGGCGGACTGCTGGAAATACCCGGCAACGTGAGTTCACAATATATATCGGCTTTGCTGCTGATAGGTCCGGCACTGCAGAAAGGTTTGGTGCTCAAGCTTTCCGGCGACATCGTGTCGCGGCCCTACATCGACTTGACGCTGCATGTGATGCATGAATTTGGAATAGAGGTGGACTGGACCGACGTAGACACCATCAGCGTTGCGCACCAAACCATTGAAAAAAGAGAATATGAAGTTGAGAGCGATTGGAGCGCAGCCTCCTACTGGTATGAGATTCTGGCCCTGTTGGGCGACACACAATCACGAATAGCCCTTCCCGGACTGTATGACGGCTCACGCCAGGGCGACTCTGCCGTACGCTATCTCTTCTCCATGTTGGGAGTGAAGACGGTTTTTCAGGAAGACGAAAAGGGCAACGAGCACATTCCCGTCATCACATTGCATCAACGAAGTTTACAACGCATGAGCTACGACTTTGTCAATCAGCCGGATTTGGCACAAACCATGACGGTGGCCTGCGCGGCTTTAGGCATACACTTCAGCTTTACAGGACTGCATAGCTTGCGCATCAAGGAAACCGACAGACTGGAGGCACTGAGGGCCGAACTGCTGAAACTGGGCTACGTGATAGAGATTATCGACGATGACGAGCTGCGCTGGAACGGGGAGAGATGTGCTGCCCTACCCCATGCCGTGATTGACACTTACGACGATCATCGCATGGCAATGAGCTTCGCACCCATGGCAGCCAAGTTAGGTAGCATAACCATCAACCACCCAGAGGTGGTGAGCAAATCTTATCCACACTTCTGGGACGACCTGAGAAAGGCGGGCTTCAGCATCACCTCACAATCTTAACACTCACTGACATGGAAATTTACATCATAGCACTGGCTGCTCTCATCCTGCTGGGTGTGGTAGCAGCCCTGGCAACCAAACTCACCGGCAACGGCGACGATACACCCGCAACGACGGCCAACGGCAACGAGACAAAGGCTGCAGGCTCTGCCGACTGCTCTACCTGCTCGGGTGAAGATGCCTCATGCGAGCAGATAAACATGATGCGCGCCTCACTCAAGAAGATAGAGTACTTCGACGACGAGGAGCTGGATGCCTTTAGAGGAACCGAAGCCGATGCCTATACCGACGAGCAGGCCGAACAATTCAGCGAGGTGATGACGACCCTCAGACCGCAAGAGGCCCGCGCATGGTGGCACAGCCTGAGGCTAAGAGGTATAGAAGTGCCCAACCAGGTGAAGGACGAGCTGATAAGCATGATACAAGATAATTGACGTGAAAAGCACGTAAAATGCAATAGAAAGCGGGAAAATGAGTTATTATAAATAATGTCACGTTTCAAAACTACTCTCATCTCACTGGCTTTGGTGACCGTCACGATAATCATTGCCAGTTGCTCCACGCAAAAAAACACGGCGCGGTCGCGCTGGTGGCATGCCTTTAATGCACGTTACAACACCTATTATAATGGTACGCTGGCATACATAGACGGTTCGCTAGAGAAGGAAAACGGCAACAAAGACAATTATACCGAGATGATTCCGCTCTACACCGTGAGCAACAAAAGTAGCAAGGAACTGGGCAAAGCCAACTTCGACAAGGCCATACAGAAAGCCGAGAAGGCTATAGCAAGGCACAGCATCAAGCGTAGGCCGGAGTGGACGAAGAACCGCAAGAAGACCGAACGCGACATAGAATGGCTCTCACGCAGAGAGTATAACCCCTTCATTTGGAAGGCTTGGATGCTCATGGGCAGGTCGCAATTTTTTGAAGGACAGTTTGATGAGGCTGCCTCTACCTTCGCTTACATGAGCCGATTGTTTCGCACACAACCCGCCATATACGGCAAAGCACGTGCATGGCTGGCCAAATGCTATGTGGAGGAAGGCTGGATATATGACGCTGAAGACGTAATCAGAAACATGAAGCGCGACTCGCTGGACTGGCGTGCCGTAAAGGAATGGGATTACACTTACGCCGACTATTATGTACATACGGGGCAGTTTGAACAGGCCATACCTTATATGAAGAAGGTGATAAAGCATGAAATGCGCCGTAAGCAGAAAGCACGTGAGTGGTACTTGCTGGGGCAACTGTATGCTGCCGTAGGCAATAAGCAAGGGGCCTATCAGGCCTTCAAGCATGTGATAAGGCAGAACCCGCCCTACGAACTGGAATTTAATGCCCGCATCTCACAAACCGAGGTGATGGCAAGCGGCGGGAAAGCCAAACAGATGATTGCAAAATTGCGACGTATGGCAGCCTCTGACAATAACAAGGATTATCTTGACCAAGTATATTATGCCATAGGCAACATCTACTTAAGCCAAAAAGACACCCTGCATGCCATCAAGGCATATGAGCAGGGCAATGCCAAGGCTACCCGCAGCGGCATAGAAAAAGGCGTACTGCTGTTGCATCTGGGTGACCTGTATTGGGCTCAGGAGAAATATAGTGACGCACGGCGATGCTATGGTGAGGCCATAGGACTGCTTGACAAAGACAGAAAAGACTATGAGCAGCTTTCCGAACGCTCAAAGGTACTGGACGAGCTGGTGCCTTATACAGATGCCGTGCACCTGCAAGACTCATTGCAGGCTCTGGCCAAGATGCCTGAGAAAGAACGCAATGAGGCCATAGACAGGGTGATTGATGCCTTGAAAAAGAAAGAAAAGGAAGAGCGAAAGAAACAGGCTGAGGCCGATGCCCAACAGCAACAAAACCAGAACGGGGCCATTGGCTCAAACAACAATCTGAGCAACAACGGCAGAAACAACACGGCCGAGCAACAGAAGAATGCCACATGGTACTTCTATAACCCCATGGCGGTGAGCCAAGGCAAGGCTACATTCCAACAACTATGGGGCAAACGTCAGAATGTGGATAACTGGCAGCGCGCCAACCAGACCGTGGTGAGTAACCTGACGATGGGTAACACCAACGAGCTCACCGATGCACAGCGCGACTCTATTGCCCTGGCCGAGCAGAAGCAAGACTCGATAGACCAGATAAAAGACAGCGCGCAGAACGATCCGCACAAACGAGAATATTATCTTGCGCAGATACCATTCACCCCAGAACAGGTGGAGGCCAGCAACAAGATTCTGGAAGACGGGCTGCACCACGCCGGAGTAATCTTCAAAGACGAGCTCGACAACCTGCCTCTCTCAGAAAAATATCTCAGAAGGCTGACCGACAACTATGCTGATTACGAGCACATGGACGAGGTTTACTATCATCTCTACCTGCTCTACTCACGACTGGGACAAAGCGATGTGGCGCAATCGTATGTCAACAAGCTGAAGCAAGACTATCCCAAGAGCCAGTGGACTATTCTGCTGTCAGATCCTTATTTCATAGAAAACAGTAAGTTTGGGGCTCAGATAGAAGACTCGCTCTATGCCGCAACCTACGACGCCTTCAAGAAAGACAGATTTGCCGAGGTGCAAAGCAACACGCAAATTTCTGCCCAAAGATTTCCTTTGGGAGCCAACCGCGATAAGTTCCTCTTTATAGGCGGACTGGCCAAGTTGAATGACGGCGATGCCACAGGATGCTTGAAAGACATGAAAGAGGTGGTTGAGAAATATCCGCAGAGCCGCATTAGTGAGCTGGCCGGTATGATAGTAAATGGCGTACAGGCAGGAAGGAAGCTGCACGGTGGGAAGTTTGACATTGAAAGTATATGGACAAGGCGATCTAACGTGCTCAACGACAGCGACTCTATACATGCACAGAAGTTCTCACCCGACAGACTTGCCGACTTTAAGGTGCTGCTCATGTATAACCCTGACTCGCTGAACGAGAACAAGCTTCTCTTTGAAATGGCTCGCTTCAATTTCACAAACTTCATGGTGCGCAACTTCGATATCAATATAGTAGACGTAGATGGCTATCACCAGATGCAGCTCAGCGGATTCAGAAGCTTTGATGAAGCTTATCAATACGCGCGGCAGCTGTTCAGCAACAAGAACTTGCTGGCTCAGATGAACAAGCAGGTGAAGCCTTTCATCATCAGCGATAAGAACTTACAGCTCATCGGCACACAGTATAGTTATAAGGATTATGAAGATTTCTACAGCAAGCATTTTGCACAGCTGAAGGTAACCTCACGCTACCTATTGTCTGAACCGGCTGAGGTTGCAACGCCCAGAGAACGTGACCTGGAAGAGGAAATACGCTCAAAGGCTCCTACTGAGGACGACCTGCAAGAGCAGAACAACAATGGCAATGCACAACCTGAAGACGGCATGACCATTCCGCTTGAACCGGAGAAACCGCAGAATAAGCAGGGCAATCAGCCGGAAGAGAGCATCATAGTGCCGGTGACGGAGCCACAGAAGGAGCCCGAGCAGAATGACAACACATTCACACTGCCCGACGTGAAGCAGCAAGACAAACAGCCGGAGCAAGAGGACGATGACACCTATAAGGTGGAACAACCCGCACAGCACATTCAACCTGCTTCACCTCAGGGCAATGATGAGCAATATGACTTAGGCACCACGCCTACCAAGACACAGAAAGAGCAACCAAAGCCAGTCACTACGGAGACTGACAAAAAGCAGACAACGCCAAAGGCCATGCCTACCACCAAGGGTGCGGCTAAGCCCGCTGAGAAAAAGCCGGAGCCGCAGTATCAAGAGCCGCAGAAGCCACTGGATGACACCGGCATATACTTTGATGATGGGTTCGGAACGGACAACAATACGCAACAACCCACCAACAACAATAAGCAAAATCAAGACCTTAATCTTGATGATGAGTATTATGACTTAGACGGATTTTAAAGATTATGAGCAAAGGATTATTACTTTGGGTGGATGATGAGATAGAGCTACTGAAAGCTCACATCATCTTCCTGCAGAAAAAAGGATATGATGTCATGACGGTCAGCAATGGCACGGATGCCATTGACAAATGCTCACAACAAACATTCGACCTTATCTTGCTGGATGAGCAAATGCCCGGACTGTCAGGACTAGACACATTGCAGCGCATTAAGGAAATTCAGCCTGCCACTCCCGTGGTCATGGTAACCAAGAGCGAGGAAGAGAATATCATGGATCAGGCCATAGGGTCGAAGATAGCAGACTATCTCATCAAGCCCGTAAATCCCAATCAAATTCTACTTACTCTGAAGAAAAACATTCACGAGAAAGAAATCGTTACGGAAGTTACGCAGAGTGGCTATCAGCAAGACTATCAGCAGATCTCCATGCAGATAGCATCATGCAAGAGCTTTGACGACTGGACTGACATCTACCGCAAATTGGTGAGATGGGAACTGGAGCTGTCAAGCGCAGAAAGTGGCATGACAGAGATGCTCAACATGCAGAAAGAAGAGGCCGACAAAGGTTTCGCGAAATATGTGGCCAACAACTATCTTGACTGGGTAAACCCGCAGACAAGACCAGACAACATACCCGGCCGACCGTTGATGAGCCCCGATTTGTTCAGAAAAAAGATATTTCCACTCATCGACAAAGGAAAGAAAGTATTCCTAATCGTAATAGACAACTTCCGCTACGACCAGTGGCGGGTGCTCTCAAAGGAGATAGGCGACATGTTCGACATCGACGAGTCACTCTATATGAGCATCCTACCCACAGCCACCCAGTATGCCCGCAACGCCATCTTCAGCGGTCTGATGCCCTCGCAAATAGAAAAGATGTTCCCTGATTTATGGGTTGACGAAGACGAAGAAGAGGGCAAGAACCTTAACGAGGGTCCTCTCATCAAGACACAAATAGAACGGTTCCGCCGCCACGATAAGTTCTCTTATCATAAGATTAACGATTCTACTGGCGCCGAAAAGTTCATGCAGCAGTTCAACAACCTGCAACAAAACAACTTAAACGTTCTGGTGGTGAACTTCATCGACATGCTGTCGCATGCGCGCACAGAGATGAAGATGGTGAGAGAGCTGGCCAGCAACGAGAGTGCCTACCGCTCCATCACGCTCAGTTGGTTTCAACACTCGGTCATAGCTGAGGTGTTCAGGCTTCTCGCACGCACCGACTATACTGTGGTCATCACTACCGACCATGGTTCTATCAGAGCAACCAAGCCCATCAAGATTATAGGCGACAAGAACACCAACACCAATCTGAGATATAAGTTGGGCAAGAATCTCAACTATAACTCTAAAGAGGTGTTCACCATCCGTGACCCCAGAAAGGCCCAACTGCCCTCGCCCAACCTCTCAACATCTTATGTGTTTGCCATGGGCGACACCTTCTTCGCCTATCCCAACAACTATAATTATTACGTGAGTTACTATAAAGATACATTCCAACATGGCGGCATATCGATGGAAGAAATGATTATACCGCTCATCACACTAACTTCCAGAAAACGTTAAACAATCATGGATATACAAATTAAGAGTCTCGACAACATTCAAGAGGCAGCAAAAACATTTCTGCAAAACATGGGCAACGCACGTGTCTTTGCTTTTTACGGAAAAATGGGAGCGGGTAAAACCACTTTCATAAAGGCTTTGTGCGAACAACTGGGCGTTGAAGATGTCATCACATCTCCTACCTTTGCCTTGGTCAATGAATATACATCCGGCAAAGGCGAACCCATCTATCACTTCGACTTCTACCGCATTAAGAAGATTGAGGAGGTTTACGACATGGGTTACGAAGACTACTTCTACAGTGGCAACCTGTGTCTCCTGGAATGGCCTGAGCTGATAGAAGACCTTCTTCCTGAAGATGCCGTAAAGGTAACCATCACAGAAAAGGAAGATGGAAGCAGAATCTTGAGCTTTTAGCTAAGTCATCTCTCCATCCGCAGTTATTGCCTCCTTTTTCTTATTTAGTTCAGATAAAGCTAAAAGGGCCAACTCAATTTGTTTTGAGCTGGCCCTTTTGATATGTTAAATAATAATTTTGCTTATTATTACTTGCCTTCCTCCATGTCCTTCTTCAGCTTAGCAAGCACATCGAGGTCGCCAAGAGAGGTACCTGCTGCTACATTCTGAATCTGTGGAGTAGCCTCCTTGTGGCTGGCATGACGCTGGCGACGTGGCTCATCCTTCACATCCTCGAAGGTACGAGAGTGAGAGAGAATGATGCGGCGAGTGTCCTTCACGAACTCTATAACCATGAAAGGAAGTTCCTCACCCAGCTGTGCCTGAGTACCATCCTGCTTTACCAAGTGCTTAGGAGTAGCGAAGCCTTCACCACCCTCATCGAGTGTGATAACGGCACCCTTGTCCATGCTCTCAGTAATCTTGCCCTGATGGATAGAACCCGGAGTATAGATCTTCTCATACTTATCCCAAGGATTCTCCTCCAGCTGCTTGTGGCCGAGGCTCAGTCTGCGGTTCTCCTTATCTATCTCGAGCACAACAACGTCTATATCTGCGCCTACCTTGGTGAACTCTGAAGGATGCTTTACCTTCTTGGTCCAGCTCAGGTCGCTGATGTGGATAAGACCGTCAACGCCTTCCTCCAGCTCTACGAAGATACCGAAGTTGGTGAAGTTGCGTACACGAGCGGTGTGCTTAGAGCCAATAGGATATTTCACCTCGATGGTCTGCCAAGGATCTTCCTTGAGCTGCTTGATGCCCAGGCTCATCTTGCGCTCCTCTCTGTCGAGAGTAAGTATAACGGCCTCAACCTCATCGCCAACCTTCAGGAAGTCCTGAGCTGAGCGCAGGTGCTGGCTCCAAGACATCTCTGATACGTGGATAAGACCCTCCACGCCGGGCTGTATCTCAACGAACGCACCATAGTCGGCCATAACAACCACCTTGCCATGCACGTGGTCGCCAACCTTGAGGTTAGGATCAAGAGAATCCCAAGGATGCGGAGTGAGCTGCTTCAAGCCAAGAGCAATGCGCTTCTTCTCCTCATCGAAGTCGAGGATAACAACGTTGATCTTCTGGTCGAGCTGAACAACCTCGTGAGGATCGCTTACGCGGCCCCAAGAAAGGTCGGTGATGTGCACCAGTCCGTCTACGCCGCCAAGGTCAACGAACACACCATAAGATGTGATGTTCTTGACAGTACCTTCCAGAATCTGGCCTTTCTCCAAGTGAGAGATAATCTCCTTGCGCTGTGCCTCAAGCTCAGCCTCGATAAGAGCCTTGTGAGAAACAACCACGTTGCGGAATTCCTGGTTAATCTTAACAACCTTGAACTCCATGGTCTTGCCCACGAAGATGTCGTAGTCGCGGATAGGATGAACATCAATCTGGCTGCCGGGCAAGAATGCCTCGATGCCAAACACGTCTACAATCATACCGCCCTTAGTGCGGCTCTTGATGTAGCCCTGGATAACCTCATCCTTTTCGAGAGCCTCGTTAACGCGCTCCCAGCTCTTCTCCAGACGAGCCTTCTTGTGTGAAAGTACCAGCTGACCTTTCTTGTCCTCCTGGCTCTCTACGTAAACCTCTACCTTGTCGCCGGGCTTGAGGTCGGGATTGTAACGGAACTCAGAAGCAGGAATGATGCCATCGCTCTTGTAGCCGATGTTTACAACCACTTCCTTCTTGTCTACGGCAATCACTGTGCCCTCAACAACTTGGTGCTCCTGAATCTTGTTCAGGGTTTCATCGTAGGCCTTCTCGAGCTCTTCTTTCTGCCCCTCAACCTTTCCGCCGTTCTCAAACTCATCCCAGTTGAAGTCTGCCAACGGTTGTACGTTCTTTAAATCTGACATAAATGTTTTTAAAAAATAAATGTTTAATTAATAAAGTTAGACTTTATGTTAATTACGTATGGGCACACTTCGCCCAAAACCGGCTGCAAAGTTACTCACTTTTAATAGATTATGCAAACTTAGCCACGGCTTTTTTGCGTTGCTGAGACAAGTTTTTATAAAAAGGCAACCTGCGATGCAGCGTGTCGGAGCAAAGCAGGGTATATAATAAGGTGTGATAAAAGGGCTGCGCCTGAATCGCAAGGAGGCGATGCCCAGGCGTTAACAATATTGTAACTTGATGGAAAAACTCTTGTCAAACACAAGAAACGGCATTGAAACATTTGCCAACTATCTTTGCATCGTAATCGAAATAATGACAGAATACTCCGAGGTTCCGTATGCTTGTAATCTCAGGATGGCTATCGGGCATAGGATGCCCGTCGTCACGTGGCACACATGCCAGTGGTCGCAGTATCGTAGGAGAGTCACCGTCACGTGGCACACATGCCAACAACGCTGTCTATATATCAGCCCCGAAGGGGTTGACTTATCCATAACCCCAGTTTGGGCGAGCAAAGCAAAAACAGACTGGGGACACCAAATGCCACTAATCTCTCAGCCCCGAAAGGGTTGACTTATCCATAACCCCAGTTTGAGCGAGCGGAGCGAGAATAGACTGGGGACACCAAATGCCACTAATCTTTCAGCCCCGAAGGGGTTGACTTATCTATAACCCCAGTTTGAACGAGCGGAGCGAGAACAGACTGGGGAAGTTCCCTGTAATCATTCTATTGCGATAATCAGCAGTTGTAGTGGCCGTGCCTTGTGCCGGCCAACATCCTTGTGCACCAGAGCTTGTAGGAATACATCTTCAGGTAGTTGAATGCACGTCCCTTGTTGGCCGGCACAAGGCGCGGCCACTACAATGGATGGGTGGTGCGGTGCGG
>CABVAZ010000038.1:0-29511 GCA_902496445.1 uncultured Prevotella sp.
TTTAAACCAAAAAGTTTCATAAAAGATACAAAACATCTTTGCCAATATTATAAATTTATATAGATTTGTAAACGAAAATAAACAACAAATCGGTAAAAAAACAGTGAGAAAAAAGAAAAATCAGATTTTATATTTGGATATTGTACCGTTAATAGGGGTATTATACCTGAAAGTAAAGATTCTATTATAGTTTCATTCCCTTACTTTAATTAATGTGCATAAAGTGTGTTGTAAAAAACAAGGCTTACCAATTTGATAAAATGAATTAATTATGTGTAACACTTTATTAAAATCAATGATGCCTGAGATATTAATCCTCACCATATTGACTTTGGTTCTGCTGATAGTTGTTTCTGTCGTCAATAAAGACTGTAAAGCTTACTTGCTTTCTAAGAAAGTGTTGAGGCCAACGATCTCATTTTTGATGCTGTTGGGCATCATAACTATCGTACTTTTGCTCTTCCGTTCATCAATAGAGAAGTATTACCCGATCCGCCCTGCAACAACATTTGATTATCTTTCGTGGCCTTTGGCAATCGCTTATGTCTCTGAGCTCGGCGTGATAATCTTCTGGTGTCTAGCTGGTGTTGCCTGTAAATTAAAAAAATAAGCACTTCCTGTGCTCATGCAGCAATCGTTGCTAAGCGGAAAGTATGCATCATAAGCGTTTTTGTGGATATCTGCATTCACGCTCAGCTACGGACACACACTGCAGGGCGCGGCCCTTTTTGTGGCCGTCAGTCGTAGGAGAGACACCGACTCGGTGTACATTTATCAGCTTACACTAAATACACACATCAAGTAGTGGCTGCATCTTATACTGGCCTCGCACCTGCTTAATCGAACTGACTGTCAAAAAAAATCAGCGCCCTGCATTAGGTACTTTATATACTAATGCAGGGTAACAAAAACTTGAGAGTTTTTAACAGCCCACGACACATGTCAATGTCCCACTCTCTTATCCTAAAATTTGAGATGCATGTTCCTTCACCTTTATCTCTTTGGGATGGAAGATGCGCGTGACGCGCCCCTCCTCATCTGTAACAAACGTGGTGCGGAAGGTTCCCATAGTGGTCTTGCCATACATCTTCTTTTCGCCGTAAGCACCCAGTTCGGTGACAAGCCGCTTGTCCTCATCAGCTATAAGCGGGAAGGGCAGGTTGTTGCGCTCAATAAACTTTTTATGGCTGGCGGCACTTTGCGTGCTCACGCCCACAACGGCATAGCCTTGAGAGAGAAAAGACTGATAGTTGTCGCGAAGGTTACAAGCCTCGTTGGTGCATCCCGGTGTTGAGTCGCGAGGATAGATATAGAGCACCAACTTCTTTCCTTTAAAGTCACTCAATTTTATTTCCCTGCCGTCCTGGTCCTTTCCCAGCATCTCCGGCAATTTGTCTCCTATGTTCATATTGCTCATTAGTGTTTGATGATAAATACTATTTCTACGCTTTTTAGATTACGCTTCTGCCACCGCCTTTCTGTATGCGTCAAGCAACCATTGCTGTTGCTGAGCAATGGTGAGGTGACTGTTGTCTAGCTCTATGGCATCATCGGCTTTCCTCAGAGGACTGGTGACCCGGTGCGAGTCTATGTAGTCACGCTCCTGCACATTCTTCAGTATGTCGTCAAAGCTAACGTCTTGTCCCTTCTGCTTCAGCTCATCATATCGCCGCTGAGCCCTGACCTCAGGCGAGGCAGTGACAAACACCTTGAGCTCGGCATGAGGAAAGACCACCGTACCAATATCCCGGCCATCCATCACAATGCCTTTTTCCTTGCCCATGAGCTGCTGCTGGGCCACAAGCAGTTGTCTGACAAAAGGCAGGGCGGCAATGACACTTACATGCGCCGACACCTTCATGTCTCTTATCTCTTGTTCTACGTTCTTATCATTCAGATAAGTATCGGGCCTGCCCGTAGCGTTGTTCAGCCTAAACGTGATGTGTATGTCGGGCAACGAAGCTTTGAGAGCCTCCTCGTCCACCTCATCATCGGTCTTGAAAAAGCCCTTGCGCAAGGCAAAGAGGGTTACGGCGCGATACATGGCACCCGTGTCTACATAAACATAACCAATCTCCTTGGCAAGGTTCTTAGCCATCGTGCTCTTGCCGCACGATGAGTAGCCGTCTATGGCTATAATAATCTTTCGCATGATTTAAAGTAAAGATTTAATTCTATATACTGTATTTCCATTACAGGCAGTAAGCCACATTAATCATTAAAGCAGAAGAAGACACATGGTATTTGCCATAAGCCACATTCAGCTTAAAGCGTTCCAGATTGACGCCGGCGCCCAAGCTAAGCCCTGCTCCATGACTGCTCTGACTGTCAGAACTTTGTATTTTCATTTCGTCTGCCCGCCTGAAATTATATCCGGCACCTATCCATATACTCTCCGAGAGCAGCAGATCGGCGCCCAGGCACAGGTGGTTGGCAAAGCGATAATCATAATGGGTCATATCCACCAGCGTAGCCGAAAAGCGCAGGGGCGCCATGGCCAAGGTCTTAGAAACGCCCACCTCAACATCAAGGGGCATCTTGCCAAAGTCCTCGTCATAAGCTTTCAGCTCACCACCCAAATTGCGTGCTACGGCCGATATGCTCCATTCATGGTCGGGGTCGTAATAATTCAGGCCCAGGTCTACTCCCATGGCAAGGCTGGTGTAAGAGCCCAGCGACGAATAAACCATCTTGGCCGTTATGCCACCCACCCATTTGGAAGCAAGCGTATAAGCAAATGTTCCGCTCAAAGCCACATCCTGAGCAGAAAAAGAGCCTGTTTCGCGGTTATACTCATCCGTTTCTTTCATGGTGCCATAGTTGATATACTGCGCTCCCACGGCCCACGTGGCCTTGTCGCTGGCAGCCTTCACAAAAGACGCACTCAGATAGTTGGCTCCCTTCATATAGCTCATGTAGTTGAGACCGATGCTCATATCACTTACAGAGGCAGCCAGGGCGGGATTGGAAAACACCAGCGAAGCATCATCTTCTATAATGGTTACGTTGTCGCCACCCAATGCCGCAGCGTGCGCACTCACCGGCAGACGTAAGAAATTGTATTGTGACTGGCTCTCTTGTGCCCGTGACTGTAAGGCCGCAAAGAGCAAAAGGAGCAGTAAAAAGCCTTTCTTCATTTAATTGTATTTAAATTTTCGGCAAAGTTATGCTTTTTTTCGAATAACTGTACTATTTTTGCAAGTGAATTGAATCATCATCACTGAATTTACGTTTCATATAACGATAAAAGTTAGATTTTAGTGTAACGTGGAAGTAAAGAAAGCATATAACGCCGACATAGAACACCTTCGTCCTACAGCATTCCTGCTGGGGCTCATCCTCTCATTGGCTTTGCTGCTGGCAGCGCTGGAGTTCACCACCGGCGGAGCGAGCTCAAGCGACGACGACAGCGATGAGCTCGACGATATGGCACAAGACCTCAGTCAGCTGCCACTCATGGATCAGAAAGACATGATAGCCGCCGTAGCTGCCCCGCCCAGCTCAAAATCGGTTACCGAAAAGCTGAACGAGGTGGAAAAGACGGTTGCGCCGGAGGCGGTAGACAAGTTGAACCTCGACCTGAAGAGCGACGCCACCGGCACGCAGATGCCCGACCCTACCAAAGACGAGAAGGTGAGCAACGAGACAACAGCACAGTCGCCGGTAGCCATAGACGAGAACAACGAGGAGAATTTCAGAATTGTTGAGCAGCTGCCTTCATTCCCCGGAGGAATGGTAGAGTTTATGAAGTGGCTCACCAAGAACCTGCAATATCCTCCCACAGCACAGGCCCAGAAGATACAGGGGCAGGTGATCGTGCAGTTCATCGTGGGTAAGGACGGCACCATCAGCGGTCAGAAAATCATCAAGCATGCCGACCCCAGCCTGGATCGAGAGGCTCTGCGCGTCATCGGCATCATGCCCAAATGGACACCCGGACAGCAAAACGGCAAGCCATGCCGCACGCTGTTCGAAATACCTATCAACTTTAATTTGTAGAACAAAATATATTTCAGCATATCATGAACGGAAATCTAACATCCGAAGAGATTCTTCATTTAGTGAACGAATATATCAGCAATCTCTCATATAACCGTAAGCCACAACGGCTGTATGAGCCTATTAAATATGTTCTCTCCATGGGTGGCAAGCGCATACGCCCCACCCTCATGCTGCTTGCATACAACATGTATAGAGAGAACCCCGCAAACATCCTGCCCGTGGCTTGCGCGCTGGAGACTTATCACAACTATACCTTGCTGCATGACGACCTGATGGATAACGCCCCGATGCGCAGAGGACATCAGACGGTGCACGAGAAATGGGATGCCAACACCGCTATTCTCTCGGGTGACACCATGCTCGTACTGGCTTTTCAACGGCTGTCAGAATGTCCGGCAGATAAGTTCGAACCCATCTTTAGCCTCTTCACCGAAACAGCATTGCAGATAGGCGAAGGGCAACAATATGACATGGACTTTGAACAGCGCGACGACGTGAGCGAGGAGGAATATATTGAGATGATTAGGCTCAAGACAAGCGTGCTGCTGGCTTGCGCCATGAAGATGGGCGCCATACTGGCTGACGCACCCGAAGAGGATGCTGAGAATTTGTATAAATATGGCGAGCACATCGGTCTGGCTTTTCAACTGCAAGACGACTATCTGGATGTTTACGGCAATCCGGAAGTGTTCGGAAAGGCTATTGGCGGCGACATACTGTCCAATAAGAAGACTTACATGCTCATCAACGCCATGAACAGGGCCAATGAGGTACAACGTGAGGAACTGGGCAAGTGGCTGGCAGCAAAAGATTTTGACCCACAAGAAAAGATAAAGGCCGTGACTCACCTCTATGATGAGATGCACATAGGCGACCTGGCCATCAAGAAGATAAACCAATATTTTGAAGAAAGCAAGACATTGCTCACTGCCCTGCATGTGGATGAGAGCCGAAAGCAAGAACTGGAGGCCTATGCCTTGAAAATGATGAAAAGAAAGAAGTGAGCCCATGCCATACCGCAGACTGCCTAAGACTGATGCCGCACGGCTCAAAGCACTGAAAACGGTGCTCGACAACGGCGACTTATACACCGTCAGAGAGCACTTCATCAGCTGGAAAGTGCTGAACAGCGCGCAATCACTTTACAACCAACTGCTCACAGCCGTTGAGCAATACAAGGTGGCCTATGCCTCGCAGGTGCGCCACTCTGACAAGAACAATGGCCTGAAGGCCAGGGCCAGCATGTATCTGAGCCACTTCATACAGGTGCTGTATATGGGTGTTGAGCGGGGAGAGATAAAACCTGCCTTGCTGGAGCTGTATGGGCTGAACGCTGACAGCAAAGCGGTGCCCGAGGTGAAGAGCACGGAGGGCATCATGCAATGGGCACCCAAAATCATCAACGGAGAGAAAGCTCGCATAGCAAAGGGAGGACGACCCATCTATAACCCAACGATAGGGATGGTGAGCACGCACTTCGACATATTCAAAGAAGCTGCTGAAGCCAGAAGCACTGACATGCAACGCACGCGTAGAGCCACCGAGCAAGTGGCTCACATCAGGCCTGAAGTGGATGAGTTGCTGCTGGAACTATGGAATGCCATCGAGGCCCATTATGCCTCACTACCCCTAGAAGAGAGACTTGAGAAGTGTAAGGAGCTGGGCGTGATATATTATTATCGAAAGGGAGAAAAAGCTGCTGAAGAGTGAAACAGAATGCTCTCTCATAAGGATTGTTAAAAAAAGAATACACATGTACATTATAGACACGCATACACATATAGACGGTGATGAGTTTAAGGACGACCTGCCACTGACCATAGCCAGGGCTAAGGCCGCCGGAGTGGGCAAGGTTTTTCTTCCGGCCATTGACTTGCCGTCGGTGAAGAGCATGATGAGCGTGTGCAAAGCTTATCCACATTACGCCTATCCCATGATAGGCTTGCACCCGGAAGAGGTGAAGGCCGACTATCAGCAGGTGCTGGACAAGATGCACGACATCATGACGGAGAACCTGAAGAATGCGCCCGAAGCTGAGCGATTTATTGCCATAGGTGAGGTGGGACTGGACTTTTACTGGACACGCGAGAATGAGAAAGAGCAGCTTCAGGCATTTGCCCGGCAAGTGGAATGGAGCATAGAGACGCGCCTGCCTCTGATGATTCATTGCAGAAAGGGACAGAACGAGATGCTGCATATTCTCCGGCCGTATGCCGAAGAGCTGCCCGGGGGCGTGTTTCATTGCTTCACCGGCAATCAGCAGGAGGCTGCCCAACTACTGGCTTTTCCACGCTTCATGCTGGGCATAGGGGGCGTGCTTACGTTTAAGAGCTCGCATCTGCGTGAGGATCTGCCTGCCGCTGTTCCGCTATCTCGTATCGTGCTGGAAACAGACAGCCCCTTTATGGCTCCTGTGCCCCATCGCGGAAAGCGAAACGAGAGCGCCTTTGTGGCACTGGTAAGAGACAAGCTGGCTGAGGTGTATGGCGTTTCGCCCGATGAAGTGAATGAGGTGACCAGCCAAAACGCTGCCAAGACCTTTCATATCACCCTCTGAGAGAGACACCGGTTATCACCATTAAAATCAGAATCATCACATTTGAAGAAGTCTAAAGTCTTAGGGCACATCGTCGCTCTGATAGTCATAACGTGCTGGGGATGCACCTTCGTAAACACCAAGTTTCTGCTCTTGGGTGGCTTGATGCCGCACGAGATATTCGTATTGCGCTTTCTGCTGGCCTATATATGCATCTGCATCATATCTCCGCGCCAGCTTTTCTGCCACAGTCTGAAAGACGAAGCGATGATGCTTTTACTGGGCATAACGGGCGGATCGCTTTATTTTCTAGCAGAAAACGAGTCTGTCAAGCTGTCGTACGTCAACAATGTGTCGTTCATTGTGTGCACCGCTCCCCTGCTCACAACATGTCTTGCCATTGCCTTCTTGAAGAGCGTACATGCCACTCCAAGGCTGATAGCAGGCTCACTCATGGCAGTTTGCGGAGTGGCCATCGTCATCTTCAATGGTCACTTTGTGCTACACCTTAATCCGTTGGGCGACTTTCTGGCCCTTGTTGCCGCAAGCAGCTGGGCCATTTATAGTATGCTGATGAAGTGGGCCACGCAGCGCTATAACTCAGTATTCATCACACGCAAGGTGTTCTTTTATGGTCTGGTCACCATCCTGCCCGTCTTTGCCATCCATCCATGGGATTATCCTCTGGCCAGAATGGCGCAACCCGTTATATGGATGAACGTGCTTTTCCTGGGCATCATAGCCTCCTTTGCGTGCTACGCTTTGTGGACATGGGCCATAGGACGCATCGGCGCGCTTACCACTTCCAACTATGTATATCTTAATCCCATCGCTACTGTGGTGGTAAGTGCCATTTTTCTTAATGAACCGATGACCGCTATGGCTTTCATAGGTAGCGCGCTCATCCTGCTGGGTGTATATATTGCCAACAAGAACCAAAAAGAATAATCAACAAACCATATCGCCTATTGGCAAGGAAATGCCGAATCGGAGCCGCCAAAGTGAATAGTCAAGAGTTTGACTGACAAAGGATTAAACTTTCTATTGCATCTCCTGACGGCATTTTCGCAGCCTTTCTACCGCCTTAAAATCTTAACCCAGCATAGCGCCGGGGGCAAAGTTTTGTGAAAAAAATGTATAATATATTTTGCCAATTAAAAGAAAAGCGCTACCTTTGCACCCGCAAACAAGAAACAGAGCGCCCTTAGCTCAGCTGGTAGAGCAACTGACTCTTAATCAGTGGGTCTAGGGTTCGAGTCCCTAAGGGCGCACAATAGTTTCAATAAGTTTACATTCAAAGGCGTAGCGCCCTTAGCTCAGCTGGTAGAGCAACTGACTCTTAATCAGTGGGTCTAGGGTTCGAGTCCCTAAGGGCGCACCTCACAGAAGCCAAGCAGTTGAAAAATTGCTTGGCTTTCTTCATTTATATCTGACACCCTTCCCTACCCCTTCACGCATAAACCAACAACGGCCGGCCGGCCACAAACGCATGGAAAACCCCCGCGGGAATATAAAGTGGAGAGCATTTAAAATAAAAGAGGGATACTCCATGCAGCGTCCCTCTTATATATTGGATGGTTATTGAAACAGCCAATCAGTGGCTTGATCCTCGCCTGCCAGGCCGGCATCATGCGGAATGATAGTGCTCTGCGTGAAACCTAGGATGAGTGACATGCCTTTGGGCAGGTAAAGCTCATGCTGTCCTGCCTGAAAAACATATTTATGAACATTCACCTGAGGCATACCGGCTATGCGCAGGGCCGATGTTATCTGCGGTTCTGCCTGGCCATAGTCGTTGGCTGTAGCATCGGTCTCCAACTTAGGAGCCTTGGCATACTTCTTCTGGTCGTCGCGGAAGTAGCCAACAAGCAGCTGAACAGGTTTCTTGCAGCTGAAGGCGATGCGTGTCTGCCCATTGCGTTGCTGTTTGCTGCTCATCACCAGGGCCTTTAATCCGTTGAGCTCAGGCGACAAATCAGTTACGGTGCTGTCTAAGTCGGCGAAGAGCTTTGCACCTTTGCCTATGGTAACCACCGAATAATTGTCTGCCAGAGTGACGTCAGCGGGCACAAGGGTCGGCCACTTTTTAGGCTTGCTGTCAAGTCCCCGGGCCTTATTCTTCAGTAAGTTGATATTCTTCTTCAGATTGGTTACCTCTTGCTCATAACACGGCAACAGCTCGGCCCATGTCTTCATCTTACCTCCGTCGCCCCCTATGGGTATGCGGCGTTGAGCCGTCTGCATACTGTTGGCGTAGAGATAAGTGTCTTGGGTGAGGTTCACAAGCTTGCGATAATGCTTCAGTCCCTCTTCTAGCAATGGGATGGCAGCCTCCAGCTCATGTATGTCCTTGCCCCATTTATAGTTGAGCACGTGCTGAGCGGCTTTCACCTTCCAGCCGAAGGCATAGGCAAACTCACGATAGCAGTGCATGTCATTCTGTATGCGTTTGAACTCTTCGGCGTTTCGTGTCACCCTGCCGGCTATCTCATCCACGGCAGCCACAGCCTTATCGCCATGGGCCTCGGTCTGCGCCACGATGTCGAGAGGCAGCTCACCGTGATGGGGTTGATGCTTCCACTCCTTCTCCACATACTCTATAAGCTTCTCTCCTTCCGGTCCACAACTCTCGTAAAAGCCAGGATAAACGGTGTACTTATAAGGGTTAACCAGCTGACTGGCCAACATACCAAGCAAGAGCGTCTGCCTGTTACCTTCGGTTATGCCAAACCTGCGAATGAGTTTGGGTGCTATTTCGCCGCTTTCATCGTAAGCAGTAAGCAAGTTTCGCGCTGCTATAGAGTCGAAACCAAACTTCTGTGATAGCCGTCCGTCCCAGTATCTAACCTCCGGCACACTGTCGCGATGACAATTCCAGGCATATCTTCCCCATGTGGCATACCACATCCAGTCACGGTCCAGCTGCAATTCTCTATGGCCGTCGGCATACTTATCGGCTGTGTAAGGCCAGTCCCAATAAGACGCCTGAGGATAGAGATGCAGAGCGTTGGCATGGTGAATGTTGTGCATGGCCTTTACAGTCTTCTCTACAAAAGCGGGAGACGACCATCTGAAGGGTTCCAGATTGGCCAGTATGTGCACGTTTTCTATATGTGTTGTGCCCAAAGCAGCAAGGTTTCGGTGTTCTTGAGCCCATGGTCCACGCGGCTGATAGGTGGTGAGCGACTCGCCCGTGTACTTCTGCATGGTGTACAGATTATGATAGAGGGGCAACGAGGCATGCATCACAGCACTGCAATCTGTGTCATGTGCGCGTAACAGAATAGGAGGTTCGTCAGTGCGGCCCAAAGCCTTCAGACCGTCTTTTACACCCGGAATAATCGTTTTGGTCATCCATTCCACGTCATCATCATAGGTAGCCATGGCCTCACCCAGGCAAACCAACAGGCCCACATTAGGATAGTTTTCTATGAAAGCGGCAATGCTCTTGCGGGTATAATCGCTCAACAGAGGAGAGATGGGTCGGTTGCGGTCTTGTGTCTTAATGCCATAATGCTCGGCAAAAGGTTTGCTGACGATGATGTTATAAAACATCTGTATGACGTAGATGCCACGCTTGTCGGCCTCGTGAGTGAGAAAGGAGAATATCTCCTGATTTTTCTTGAAGGTAGAATCGTCTACTTCTACGGCAAAAGGATAATCTTTTAGCTTCACGAGTGATGCAAAGGGATGGCCGTTCCACAGGTAGAGCGAGTTCATTTTATTGTCCACCAGCATGTCAAGATACTTTATCCACAGATTCTTGTCATAGAACCAAGGAAAGTTTTCGGGCGTATAGGGATATTCGTATACACCCCGGCCCGGCAAATATTGCGTCTTCTGCAGTCCTACACAAGCCCCTCTAAGCACCATTTCAGGGTTTTGGGTCATGTTGGGTATGTTCAAGTCATGATGCTCAATGGCGTATTGTGCCAATTCGTTACAGCCATATATTACGCCAGAACCATCAAAACCCTCGACCGTCAGTCGGCGGTTTTTTCTGCTGATGCGAAATCCCTCCTTGCGCAGACCGGTGGTATCGGATGCCAGTTTCAGGTCTATGCGATACTTCTTGTTAGAAGCAAGCTGGCCTTCCAACTTCTTTTTGAGATAAGAGGCGGCATAGGTTACGCGGTTATTGGCGTTCTTGGGCCATCTGATGTCTAGATTCTGGGCGTTCAACAAAGCGCTGTGCCCCAGAAAGAGAGCAAGAAACAAGAATGAAAAGTATAACAACCTGTGCAACCGACAAGTGTTATGAAAGAATGTTGGTTTCATTTCTGAATGCTGATTTGTTATAGATGATTTTAAAGATGGATATAATTTGATTACTAAGAGAGTCGTTCTGCCGCGCTTACAGCCTTGCTCAAGGCATGAACCGAAGCGCGGCAGAAATTATGTAAGAGGGTTTATTCGGCTGGCAGGGAGATGCACTTATAGCTTATACGCTGCCTGCGCCAGGTGTAAACGATGTGTATCTTGCCATCGGTTCCCTGAATGACAGCCGGGTAAGAGTATTGATTGATGGGGCTATCTTCTAATGCCAGCACATGCTTCCAGTGTTGTCCGTCCTTTGATATGGCCACATCAAGAGGAGTGCGGGGGCCCTTCTTGGTGCCGGGAAGGGTGGAGAAGTTGTTATAAACCAATACATGCGTGCCGTCAGACAGCGTTACGGCATCCGTGCCCGATTGTGTACTGGGCAAGCTGGAGAGCGTAACCTTGCTCCATGTGTCGCCTCCGTCGCTGCTGAACGACTGAGCCAGGCGGGCGTTATGCGTGCGCATGAGAACCTGCAGCCTGCCGTCAGCCAACTTCAATATAGAAGGTTGGATGCTGTAAATAGGCTTTGGCCCCTTTCCCGGCTTATAGATGGGGTGTGCCATATCGGTTGTCGTAGGCTCAACATCATCTGTTATAGCGCATGAGTCGGCATCTACCGGACCGACATACTTCCACTTTCCGGTGGCCAAATCCAATATCTCGACATGAAATCTCCAGCCGTCGCTCTCTGTACTCGACGGGCAAACCAGCCGGTTGTTAATGATTTCGGGCTTGTTCTTGATGGGTCCGAGAAAGCCTTTGGGCAATGCCTCGCGGTCAGACCATGTCTTTCCGCCGTCCTTCGACTTCACCAGCCATCCTGTCCAGCCACTTATGTTGGCTCCAACCTTGTAGAACAACCAAATCTCTCCATTGGGCATGGTGTAAAGAACGGGATTCCAACAAGCCAGACGACGCAAATTCGGCGATAGTTTCGTCGTGTCGTTCAGAGCCTTATTGTAATAGTCATAGTGCCATTGGCTTATCTGCGACTGGTATTTCTTCAGATCCTGTGACTTGCGAACCTTCACCGGACCGTATGCAGCAGCCGTAGTCTGTTTTGTTACACCTGCTTTTAAAGCATCTTCTGAGCCCACCTCAAACACGCCGTCGGCCGCCAGGATAGGAGCTTCCCATGCTTTCGCGCCCTTAGGCTTACGGCTCACCCAAATGCAGACATCAGGATTTCGCTCGAAAGTACCGCCAAAATAAGCGGCCACCAAGTCACCGTTCTTCAATTGGGTGACCGTTGAGGCATGAGCAGAGGGGAAAGGTGCACGCTCATAAAGGAATTCATCTGTCTTGATAAGCGGACTCGAAGTGGGAATATCACTGTCGAAGTGCCACTGCCCAGAGCCGATGTGCTTCACCTCGCCATTAGGAAGAAAGACGTCAGCCGTTGTATTGGCGGGTATCTCAACATCCCACGACAACTGCTGCAAGGTCTTCTGCCATTTGCTGCGTACCATTCCGTAGGGCGTTTCATACGAAGCATCTACATGAAAGAGGTCTTCTATCTCAAAGCTAGGCTTAAGAACCAGATGCTTATAAGCCGTTCCCTGCTGCTTGATACCTCCCAGATATTGCCAGCACCAAGTAAGCAAGTCACCCAGAAGCATGACATGGTTGCCCGAATTCATGGCAGGATTGGCTTTATCGCCGTTCCACAGTTCCCAAATAGTGGTTGCACCGTTGGCTGCCATATATCCCCACGAAGGATAAGTAGAGCATGTAGCCAGCAAATAAGCCACATCGGCAAAGCCGTTGTCGCTGAGTCCGCGCATGAGCCACGATGTGCCGATGATGCCGCATGTGATGTGGCCGTTGCCACGCACAATGATGTTCTGAACCACATTCTTCACTACCTCGGCTTTCAAGCTGTCGGGCACGATGCCAAAAGCAAGGGCAACGAGGTTGGCCGTGGCGGTGTTGTTGCCATAAAACACGCTGTCAGGATAGAGCACATGTCCGGGTCGAAGAGACGTTCCGCGCTTACATGTAAGGAAGTTACGGTTGAAGGCCTCTATCATCTTTGCCCGGGTGTCATGCCACATAGCTGAGTCGGCCGTGAGATGTTGCATAGAAGCAAACTGCTCCATGAGCTGCATGATGCGTATGCCGTATGCCGTGGAGAGCAATTTACCGTCAGTCTGCCTTGTCGGGTCATTCGAATGAATGAGCTCGAGCTTCTCTGGCGGCATGCACCAGTCACCATATTTATCCTTCGTAATGATATAATCGTGCATATACTCAGACGTCATATGGTTGAGCCATTTCTTTATGGCAGCATAAGAGTTGACGATGGCCTCAGCATTGCCGTACTGTCTGTAAAGCATATCGCAGGCAAAGGGGAAGACAGAAGGCCATGTCATGTTGTCTTCATAGTAATTCCAGAAAGCCGGTGTGACGTTGCTCATGGCTCCGTCATAGCGCTGTCCTTCCGTCAGGTCGCGCATCCACTTGGTGTACAGCCTCTCGTTGTTGAACACGAACGATTCGCCCAGGCAACCTGCTGAGCGGTCACCGAGCCACGGCTGACGCTCGTTGCGCTGCGGACAGTCTACCGGCAGACCCTTATAATTGCTCTTTATGCCCCATATTGCATTGTGTATCACTTTGTTAAGCGTGCTGTCAGAAGTAGTGAGAGAGCCCGTTTGTGCCATCTCATCGCCTACCGTATAGGCCATGAAGTCACTGGCCTGCGCATTGCGATAGCCATAAACGGCCACATATCTGAAGCCATGATAAGCAAAGGTAGACCTCCACGGACGTCCGTTTTCCGTGCCATTGCACACATATATATCTTCTGAGAGCGCATTGCGCAGATTGTCAAGATACAAGCTGCCGTCAGCATTCAGCCTTTCAGCATATTTCAGGCGGAGCGTGTCGCCGGCAGTGCCTCTCACGTTCATGCTCACCCAGCCTGCCATGTTCTGTCCGAAGTCCAGAATATAGCAATCTTCTCTCTTCGTGATGCTCACAGGATGGCCATAAGGCTGCTCAGTCATGGTGGGCATCACCTTTCCATGCAGTGCGCCATCGGGCAAGGCGCACCGTTGGGCGGGCTGCCAGCTCCCATCGTTGAAGCCCACTTGCGCCCAGCCTTTCATCTCCTTCCGCGCGTCATAAGTCTCTCCGTCATACTCATTATTGGCACGTATAGGCCCCTCGGTGGTGAGCTTCCAGGTCTGGTCGGTAGCCCACGTCTCCGTGCTGCCGTCGTCATAAGTTACGCAGATGTTTATTCTGCACTTGGGAAAGCCGAAGAACGTAACCTTATAAGGTTTCTCCAGGCGCATCGGGAAGAAGCGGCCGTTGCCCAACACTATGCCCACGGCATTGTCGGCCTGCAGCAATGACGTTACGTCATACGTATTGTAATAAATGCTCTTACGATAGTCTGATGGAGAAGGCGTAAGCGCTTCACCCTTTCCTACGCGCGTTCCATTTATATAAAAGGTGTATAATCCCAGTCCGGCCACATAAGCCAAGGCCCGGCTAATCTTGCCTTTTGCCTTAAACTCCTTGCGCAACATTCTGGCAGCCAGCCTGGTGTGCATGCCCATCTGCTCGCCCTGTTGCAATCCTTCGAGGCCTATCCACCGGCCTGACCAATCGTTTTCAGACAGCAATCCGATGGAAAAGTGCTGCGGCTCGCTCCATGCCGAGTTGCCCTGGTTGGTGGTTACCCTGACCTTCCAGTACAGATAGTTGCCACTTTTCAGCATTCTGCCTTCGTAGGGCACCCACAACTGGCGGTCTGAAGTGACAAGCTTTGAATCCCACACATCACCCTTGTCATGATTGAGATTGTCTAACGACGAGGCAACCAGAATCTGATACCCCGTCTGCATGGTATTCTTCTTGTCGGATACAGTCATCCATGAGAAGCGCGGCAGGGCAGTGTCTAGGCCCAAAGGATTGGCCATGCCCTCAACAGTAAGGTTCTTCACTGTTACGGCAGCGCCCGTCTGTAGTGCTGTGATAAGCAAGACAAAAGTTGTCAGGCACTTTAGAAATCTATTCATTTAGGTTGCGTGTTTTGTCGGCAAGTGACATGTTAGAAATTTGCTTCTGGTCTTTCGCTATATAGTTCTTAGAAGCATCTATCACAATAAGCACCCCATCATAAACATGGCCGGGTGTAGGATTCTGCTGGCTGAAGGTCTTCACCTTGTTGTCGCACTGGCAAACATACGTCAGTTCGCCCGTAGCGGCATTCATCCACCACACGTTTTTCTTCTCGCCTGTTATCTTTGTCAAGTCTATTTTCATGGGCACACAATTATAATTGTAAACCAGAATATAATCGTTGCCACGCGTAGCGAGCAGCCGGTTATACTTTGTGCCGTTCTTTCCCACGATGAGTGTCTGGTCAGGAACACGGTCAAAATAAGGCAACGAGAGCATCAGGTCCTTGAGATATTGCATCTCGCTGAAGCCAGGGTCTTCAAGAGCCTCATACCAATACTTCTCTTTGCCCGACACGCCATATCCCGTACTGGTGCCCGGTTTTATCATTTGCATGATGGAGTTATTGCCGTAAGTGTGTCCGCACGAGCCTGCAAACACGCTCCAGTAAGCATACCGGCGCACATCATAGTCTTGCCACCTTTCCTCATTGGGGTCGTGCAGACCCTTAGGTATACCCTCGTAGCTGGGCTCACCGTCTAGCACGGGCTTCATCGGCTTATAGGCCCATGTAGAATCTACATACATCCAGTTGTCTTCTTCGGTGTTGTCAGGTATGGGATAGTCGGCATTGCCCATGCGCTGCCCATATTTTCGGTGTCCACTCTGAAACATGTGGAAGTCTATCCACGGAGCCTTGCTCCACCATTTGGCCGAGGTGTAGCGTCCGCGCGGATGATAGGTCATCACATGATTGGGGTCGTATTGCTTGATAGTGGTAGCCAGAGCATTCCACACTTCGGGCTTCACGTCGCCTTGAATATCCCCTCCGATAATCCAGATGATGTTAGGACTGTTCTTATATCTGCCTGCAAGGAAGCGTCCGTAAGCCTTGGCCTGCTCCACGTTCATCAGCCCACGCTTCACCAGTCCGCCCCAAATGGGAACCATACCTATGTAGATGCCGTTTTCCTCGGCCTTCTTCACGATATAATCCATGTGGTCCCAATAGCTGTAAACGCCTTTAGGGTCGGCGGCTTGCATATTAAACCCATCAGGATTACTGCTTTGCCCGTAGATGTTATAGCACGGCACACCGTCTATTACCTGCACCTGCACCACGTTGAAGCCGGCTTTTCTGCAATGTTCAAGGTAATAGGCAGCCTCATCTCTGTTCAGCTTTTCGGGCAGCAGCCACCCCGTGTCGCCCAGCCAGAAAAAGGGTTTGCCATTGGCTGTTTGCAAATATCTGTGATTGGCAGACACCATGAGCCGTCCGCCGCTCCATGGCTTCACGTTCTGTGCCTGTGCCCCTCCCAATGAGAGAACAAGGGCTATTGCAAAAAATATTTTTCTCATCAGTCTATCGCTTTATATGTTATGATTTGTCCTTTCTTGGTACGAATGTCGTATTCGTAGTATTTCTTCGATTCAGCGTTCTCACTTTTCACCGTGCTGTGATTGATAGGAGCAGCCGTAGCAAACACCGTGAACAGCTCATTGGGATTATTGCCCTTGGCCTTCTTCAAGCCTTTCAGCTGAGTGAGCGTGCGCAAGCGCAGGTTGCCTCCCAAAGTAGAGCGCACCACGAGGCGCTTCAGCTTGCCTTTTTCCCAGGCCATGTCTTCAATGACAAATCCTCCGCGGGCGCAGAGGCCTCTCACCTCGCCCTCACTCCACACATCGGGCAGGGCGGGCAACAGCGCAACGGCCCCATCCTGACTCTGCATGAGCATCTCGGCAATACCTGCTGTACAACCGAAGTTGCCATCAATCTGGAAAGGTGCATGGGCATCAAAGAGGTTAAGATAGGTGCCACCTTTTTTCTTATTACTGCCGTAGGCCACAAAATGGTCGTCGGTAAGCGTCAGCTGATTCTGTATCAGCTTGTAAGCATGGTTGCCGTCGAGCAGCCGTGCCCACAAGCACACCTTCCAGCCCATAGACCATCCCGTGCTGGGATCGCCACGATGAATGAGCGAAGTCTGGGCTGCTTCAGAGAGCAACGGTGTGCGCAGAGGCGATATCTGGGCTGAGGGGAACAGGCCGTAAAGCATACTTACGTGGCGGTGCGTGTCGTTGGGATCGTCCCAGTCGTCCATCCACTCTTGCAACTGTCCCCATTTGCCTATCTGCATAGGAGCCAGCAGCTTGAGCCGCTCGGCATAATGGCTCTGCGCGTCTTTGTCTGTCTTGAGTATTTTTGCCGCCAATGCCACCTCATTAAAAAGGTCGGAAAGCAACTGGTTGTCCATGGTTGTTCCGGCAGACAAGGCACTGCGCTTGCCGTTTTCGGCCGGATGACTGTTTTCAGGCGATACGGCAGGCGCTATCACAAGCCAGTGATGACGGGGCTCTTGCACCAGCATCTGGTCGAGAAAGGTGGCTGCGCCCTTCATAATGGGATAAGCCCTGCGCAGAAACGCCGTGTCGCCCGTATACAGATAGTGCTGCCACAGGTGTTGCGAGAGCCATGCCCCGCCCGTCATCCACATACCTGATGAGGCATGATCTATAGCTCCGGTCACGCGCCAGATATCCGTGTTGTGATGAAGCACCCATCCGTCTTTGCCATACATCTGTGCCGCTGTTTCGTGTCCCGTCTCACTCACGTCCTTGATAAGGCTGAACAAGGGCTCATTGAGTGCCGAGAGGTTAGTGGACTCGCTGGGCCAGTAGTTCATCTCTAAGTTGATGTTCGTGGTGTATTTTGAGTCCCAACTCGGGAAAAGCTTGTCGTTCCATATACCTTGCAGATTAGCGGGCTGCGTGCCGGGCTGCGATGAGCAGATGAGCAGGTAGCGGCCAAAGGTGAAGTAGGTTGCCGCAAACCAGTTGTCAGCACGTTCGGCAAAGTGTATAAGTCGTTGGTCGGTGGGCTGGCTGGCATACTTGTCCGGGCCCAGCCACAAGGAGCAGCGGCTCATTTGTTTGTTGTAAAGATCGTAATGAGCCTTCAGTTCGCTGTCCCAACTCTTTTTCATAGCATGAGCCAAGGCGGTTCTTGTGCGTTCCACCTCGTTGGCATCCAGTGATTTATAATTGGAGAAGTTGGTTGCTATGGCAATATATAAGGTTGCCTCATCGGCATTCGCCACGCTCAGTGTGCCGTCGGTTATCGCTGCCGAGCCTCCTTTCACACTCACGGCCATTCGCCCCTGAAAGCGCACCCTGCCTTTTTGCCCTTCGTGGCTCATCGTAACAGCTGTCAGAGTAACACTGTTGATGGCCGTTCCGTCATCTGCCTTAAAGGCATCGGCGGCTATGATGGGATCGTTGTGAGGCGAGCTGAAGTTGGCATTAAAGGTGATGGCGCCCCGCTTATTGGCTGTGAAGTGTATGGCCACGACATTATCGGCAAAAGAGGTGATGGCCTCCTGCCGATAACTCACGCCGTTGGCTACATATCGTGTGAGCGTCCGGGCCGAGTCGAGTGACAGTTCTCTGTAATAGTCGCTATACTGCGTGATGCCCGGTTGGGAGATGAACACGTCTCCAAAGGTCTGATAAGGCATACCCTGATTGGTTTGCGACATGACATGACTGTTCAAAATGCCTTCTGCCTTGATATATTGGCCTTGCCAGATGAGCTGCTGGGCCTGGGCTATCCATGGCGAAGCCCCCTTGGTGAAGTTGTTGTTGGGGCTGCCGGCCCATATCGTTTCTTCATTCAGAGCTATGCGCTCGGTAGCCGGACGACCAAACACCATGGCCCCCAACCGTCCGTTGCCCAAGGGCAAGGCATCTGTCCACACCTCGGCCGGTTTGGTATACCATAGTTTATAGGTTTGGGCACTTCCTGTCAAGGAGGTCAGAAGCATGGCTGCTAAGCCTAATAGTTTTAGTTTCATAGTTATTTTTAAAGCATTAATTATCAATAGTCAACTTTCTTGCTTATGACGGCTATTCGGCCTTTTTGTCATCATCAGTGTCTCTGAGCAAGCCCAAGTCGCGCATCAATCGCTCTGCGTCCACATATTCGGCAATGCCCTGCGCCACCATCTTGGCTGCCTTCATGGCCATTACCACAGTTTGCGGCCGGTGCACCACATCGCCGCCGGCAAACACGCCCGGCCTGGTGGTCATTCCGTAGGGTCGGTCCTTCACTATCACGTAGCCCTTCTCATCTATATCAATGCCCTCTGTGGTAGATACGATGCGGCTGGCCGGCCTGCTGCCAATAGCCAGGAACACGCGGTCGAAGGGCTCTACCCGCTCACCTTCCGGTGTTTCCAGCCTGATGGCCTTCAGCCTATTGCCGCCATTGCCTAAGAATTCTTTAGCCTGTGTCTGCCACCTGAACTTGATGCCCTCCTTCACAGCCTCACTGAACTCACTCTCTATGGCCGGCATCTCAGCTTGTGTACGCCGGTAGAGCACGCTCACGTCGGCCCCCAGCCTGATGGCTGTGCGGGCTGCATCCATGGCCACATTGCCTCCGCCTATCACAGCAACCTTCTCGCCGGGCTTCAGTGGAACCATCTCACGCGGCATGGCGCCCTCGTTAAAGGCGTTCACGTTGTGCAGGAAGTAGGTGCTTTGGCTGATGCCCTCCAGGCCTACGCCGGGCACCCCCTTGAGTTCTTGCGGAAGGGCGGTGCCGGTTCCTATGAAGATGGCGTCATAGCCTTCGGCAAAAATACTGTCTACCGTAACGCCGTTGCGCCCTACCAGACAGTTGAGCACGAAGTTCACACCAAGCGCCTCTATCTTGGCTATTTCCTTTCTTACCACAGATTTTTGCAGCCTGTACTCAGGAATGCCGTACATCAGCACGCCGCCGGGCTCTTCCTGACCCTCGAAGATAGTCACGTTGAACCCCTGACGGGCCAGGTCGCCGGCCACAGTCAGGCCGGCAGGACCAGATCCTATCACAGCCACCTTGCCGCGCGTCTTCTGCGGGAGGTCTTCCCTGATGATGCCCATGTCTGTATCAAAATCGGCTATGAAAGCTTCCAGCTTGCCTATCTGTATAGGCTTGCCCTTCTTGCTGAGCACGCAATGGCCCTGGCACTGCTTCTCATGCGGACACACCCTGCCGCAAATGGCCGGAAGGTTGCTCGTCTCGTTGATGATGCTCATGGCTGAGCCCATATTGCCTTTAGACAACTGGTGGATGAAGTCGGGTATATGGTTGCCTATCGGACAGCCCTTCACGCATTGGGGCACCTTGCAGTGCAGACAACGTTTGGCCTCTGCTATGGCCTCACGCGTTGCAAAGCCCTTGCTCACCACCTTGAAGTTTTCTATAATTTTACTTTGATCTTGCTTTATTTCCATGTCTTGATTGTTACTAGTTTGTTGTCTCTTTATAGTGCAAAGTTACGAAAAAGTTTTCATCCACACCGTGCGTCATCACATTTTCTTTTTCAGACAGAAGAAGAGCGACACCTGAAACGACTGGTGAAAGACGAAAAAACGAGATAGTATCTTGCCACCGTCATAGCAATGAACAGTGGGCGCCACACTTGATTTTGCCGCCAACTGATTACCCATCATGGCACAAAGGTAAACCGGAAAACAGATAACAACCCACTAGCAGCCAAGAAAGTTTGTGGGTCAATACTTGCTACTGTCAACTAATTATCGTAACTTTGCCAGCATGAAAAATAGATATAACAATCTGAGAACTGACGCTTACAACGTGTTTAAGGTTGAAGAACCGTCAACTCTGTTACCTTGGCTGCTTGCCAACTTAAAGGAAAGCAGAAACAAGGTTAAGGCTACGCTGCAAAACAGAGGCATCAAAGTGAACGGAAAGTTCATCACCCAGTTTGACTATCAACTGAAGGTAGGCGACAAGGTGAGCGTGAGCAAATCCAAGAAGAACAACCAGTTTAAGAGCAAGTTTCTCAAAATTGTATATGAAGACCAGTACTTGGTGGTCATAGAAAAGAACATTGGCATTCTCTCTATGGCTGCCGGTCACTCTACGCTCAACGTTAAGACGGTGCTCGACGACTACTTCAAGAAGACGCGACAGCACTGTACGGCGCATGTGGTGCACCGTCTTGACCGCGACACATCCGGGCTCATGGTGTATGCCAAGGACATACAGACAGAGCAAATACTTGAACACGACTGGCATAATATTGTGTACGACAGACGTTACGTTGCCGTTGTGTCGGGCGAGATGGAGGACGATGAGGGAACAATAGCCAACTGGCTGAAAGACAACAAGGCGTATGTTACCTACTCGTCTGACACTGACAATGGTGGTAAATATGCCATCACACACTTTCATGTGCTCAACCGCACCACTACCCACTCACTCGTTGAGTTCCGACTGGAGACCGGTCGCAAGAATCAAATTCGTGTTCATGCCGCTGACATGGGCCACCCTGTGTGCGGCGACGTGAAATATGGCAACGGCGACGATCCTATTCACCGTCTTTGCCTACATGCCTACGTGCTCTGCTTCTACCATCCCATACATCACAGACGCATGGAGTTTGAAACGCCCATACCGTCTTCGTTCCTTCAATTATTCTGATAAAGCATGAACGACTTCAGCTATTATGTGGCAGCACTCATCGTGCTCATCGTGGGCATTATGCTCATCAAGATGATTACGGGCTGCATACTGCGCGTCATCATCGGCATCATAGCCCTCGCGTTGTTGGCTTATCTGCTCAGCTCGGCCCACCTCTTCGAACTGCTCTGAGGGCTACCTACTGTAGCACGCCATTCATAGAAAACAGAACCGGAAACCACGTGAGGTAACACGCACATCAAGAACGCAACGCGAAATAGGCATTATCGCGTTGCCAAATGCCCTATTTTGCCCTGCGATAATGCCTATTTTGGAAAGCAAATAAGCTATAGCTATGTTATTGCCCAGACCTTCTCAGTCTCGAGGCAGAAGGTTACTTCACCTCGAAGCTGATGTGATACATGCCTGCATAGGCATTGGGCAGATGAGAGAACATGGCTATTATCTTGCTTGTTGTGTAGGCTTGCTTGTTGACGCGGTTCATCACGAAACTGTCTGACTGGGCATTCGCCTCACCGCCAAGCACACTGAACTGCGCTTTCAGGGCATCATCGGCCAGTGCACGATATTCACTGGCATCACTGGTATAAACGTTAATGCATCGCAAGGTGTACAGGCCGTCGGCTCCTTTCATACACTGAAAGCTTATCTGCCTGGGATGATCACCGGTTATCACATCCTTTCCGCTCTGCGCGTCATAGGTCATGTCGCGTGTATAGCACAACTCTTGCAGGTTGCCAAAGATGTTCAGCTTACTGGCCCGCGCCACTCCGAAGCGACGGGCAAAGGCGGCAAAGTAATCTTCGGGATGGGTATTGGTCTGCTCATTGAGCAACAGGGTGAGCAATTCCTGTAAATCGAAGTGCTTAGCAGCTGCCACAGGCTGCTGAATTTCGGCCTGCACGGCGCTGGGCTGAGGCTTTTCGGCGGCTTTGGGAGCGTGCTGAGAAACGGCTGGTGCAGGATGCCTTTGCCGCATATAAGCATTCAAGGCCCTGTCTACCTGCTGCTTACGCAGGTTTTCTGATTTACGCTTATTACTTGCTAAGGGAGAGAGTGAGGCCACTACACGCCACTGTGCCAAGCACAGTGAGTCTACAGCCTGCGTCCGTGAGGGTCTTCTGTTGGCCACGACAGGTTGCTCTTTCTTGACCGGAGCCGGCTTGGCGGTCACGGCAGGCTGCGTTGTTGAGGCTGAGGCTGTTGGTTTGGTGACAGCAGACTTATGCGCGTCTGTCGCTGCCTGCTGATGGCTTTGAGGCTTGGATGCTTGACCAGCGGCTGCCTGGCGCATGAGCGTGACTTCGTCTTTGCGATACTGGTCTACAAAGGGGTCTTCGTTGGTGACCCGGTTGATGTAGGGGTCTCTCCCACCCCGTTGCTCGCTCACCTTACTTCCATTCTTCCACACCTCCGTATGTTCCAACATTCCGTTTTTGTCATATACACATGTGGTGCCATCCAGCACGCCGTTGCGGTAACAGAGCTTCATGCCTACGCTGCCATCAGGGAAGAACGAGATGGCCCGGCCATTGGCCTTGCCATGTGTGTACATCATGATAGACTCTACACGTCCTGACGGAAAGAACGTGCGAACCATGCCGTTGAGCACTGTGGCCTTGTCGTCAAATCTGCTGAAGGTGATATAATGCTTCTCACTCTTGAGCTGTCCGTTCATGTAGAAGTCCATCAATATCTTCTTGTGCTGGGCATCTGTGGCCAAGACACGATAGTAAGCGGCTGAGCGAGCAGAGCTTACTCCCTTGCCGTTCTTATCGTAGAAGATAGCTCCATGGGGTATTCCGCGAAGCTTCTGAGTGCTCTGAGCGTACAGCAAAACAGGCATCAAGCCCGCCAATAATAGTATATAAAAGAGATGTTTCATTCCACTTGCATTATATTGTTGCGCAAAATTACAACTTTATTTACTTATATGCAAGTCCAGGCACATTACATTTTGATGGGCACAGCAAGTTCCAATCCTGTGAAATCGGCTTTCAACGCATGCGCGTTGACGTTGAAGCCCAGCGATATGCCGTTCATATTGGGCAACTCATAATGCACGCCGATGCGCTCGAAGTAGGGCTTTTCCAGTTGGTTGGCATTGCATCCCATGTGCCGGTAGAGGTAATAGCCCACGCCCATACGGGCAGAGAAACGGCCAACATAAACCTGATGCTTCAGTGCCAGAGCCACGCTCCAGGGGCTGTGCGGCTCGTCTGCATGTCCGCTTTGGGCATCCAGATAGGCTACGCGCGAGACATAATCGCCATAAAACACGTTCACTCCGATGCCCGAAGCCCAACGGGGAGCATACCGCCTGAGCATGTCTATCTGTAATGTGTAGGCTCCATAGAGAGCAAGATGGCGGGAGTGATAATCCTTATCCGTTTCTTTCAACTTGTATTGGTTGTTCTGCCAGCCCTCCAAGAGGGTTTTGGCTCCTACACCAAGGGTTGTTTCCAACATCCAGTAGGGCGTGAAACGAACAGCTTTCCATTGGCTGTAGGGCACTGACTCTGGTCGGCCGGTACTACCTTCGTGGTATACCAGAGAGACAAAGGGACTGAACACATTCACCCCTTTATTAGGTCTTTTGAGCGCACCATTGCTGTGATGCGAGAAGTCTATGCCCGCCTTGACCGACCACTCCGGCGAGAGCATGAGGCGCACATAGGCTCCTGCCGTGAAGAAGATGTTAAGATGTGTGCCGATGAACTCGTTGTTGAAGTGTTGATGGGGGTCGTAGGTGCTTGTAGCATAACCTATTCCTGTGCCCAGATAATAGCCTGCGCCCACCATCTTACCTCTATAGAGCGGACGATTGAACGTGGCTGAGAGGGTGTAGAAGTCGTTCAGGCGACAAAAGGTTCCTTCTTCTGCCACGCTCCTGTGCAGCCTCACGCTGTGATTGCGGGTGTAGCGAAAGGCCAGGGAGAAATAAGGCAGGTTGTAGTCGGCCATCTCTCTGAGGTAGAGACTGTCGGTCGCCGAGTGTCTGCGTAACGCCCTTGCCCAGGGAAAATAATGTGCCTCGGCTTGCACGGCATAGGTTTGATTGCTCAGAAGCATAGAGCGCGTTGCGTCATCCTGACTGACAATGCGACCGGGAAGGACTCGAAGCTCATAAGAAAAGGCAGTGGGAAGGGGCGCTGACGACACTTGCCGTGTTGTATCGGCACAGCCGGCTGAGGCTGAAAGGGATGGCAGACAAGCACAGGTTAGCAAGAAAAAATTAGTCAAGAGATTCTTTATGCGCATAAGCTTACTCCTCGCTAAGGTCGGCTACCATCTTTCTATACATCGTGAAGAGACGGTTGCGTGAGATGAAACCCAGCAACTTGTCGTTGTCATCAAGCACAGGCAGCACCAAAGCGCCGGTCTTATCAAAGATGTTCATCACGTCTTCCATAGACTGCTTCATGTTGAGCGTGGCTACAGGAGGCGTCATGAGGTCCTTGACATGAAACCTATGATACAACTCCGTGCGGAAAACGATGTTCCTAATCTTGTTGATGTCAATCTCACCCATGAAGGTTCCGTTCTGATTGACAACGGGTAGGTAAGAGTCACGGCTATGACTGATGGCGTGAACCATCTGTCCCATCTCCATATCTGGCATAACGGCCGTGTAATCGTGCTCCATCACACTGTCTAGACTCATCAGGGTGAGCACCGACTTATCGGTGTGATGCGTGAGCAGCTTGCCCTCTCTGGCCAGTCGCTGGGCGTAGATGCTGTGACGCTCAAAGATGTTGGTGGTGAGGTAAGAGGCCACCGTAACAATCATCAGGGGCAGAAACAGCTGATAACCACCCGTGAGCTCGGCAATGAGAAAGATGCCCGTGAGGGGCGCATGCATCACGCCGGACATGACAGCTGCCATGCCCAAGAGGGTGAAATTGGTTTCAGGAATGTAAACACCTATCTGCTCCATATTCCAAAAGCGGGAGAAGAAGAAGCCCATAAAACCGCCTATGAACAGCGAGGGGGCAAAGGTTCCGCCGCATCCGCCACCGCCATTGGTGGCCGAAGTGGCAAACACCTTGGTCAGGGTGACCAGTCCCACGTAGAGAAGCAACAGATTGGCGTGGCCGGCAAAGAGCGAACCGCGCAAGATAGAGTCCCAATCGGCCTCTGTCTTGCCCGTTATGAAGATGTCGAGAATGTCGTAACCCTCACCATAGAGCGAAGGAAAGAGAAAGATGAGCGTGCTCAGCACCAAACCGCCTACGGCAAGCTTGGCCCATGGCCTGCTGGACAGACGGGCATAACCATTCTCGCACCACGTCATGACCCGCATGAAATAGAGTGAAAGGAAGCCACACACAACGCCCAGCAGAATGGTGGCGGGCACACGTTCCAACTGCCAGCTGCCATCCATGTGGAAGTTGAACATGGCCGACGAGCCCGTGAAGAGATAAGAGAAGCACGTTGCCGTAACACTGGCTATAAGAATGGGCAGCAACGAACCCATGGTGAGGTCAAGCATCAATATCTCTAGTGTGAAGACCAAACCGGCTATCGGAGCCTTGAAGATGCCCGACACAGCAGCCGCAGCACCACAACCCACCAACAGCATCATGGTCTTGTTGTCCATGTGGAAGATGCGGCCCAGATTGGAACCTATGGCAGAACCGGTGAGCACAATGGGGGCCTCGGCTCCCACCGAACCACCAAAGCCAATGGTGATAGACGAGGCCACGATGCTGGACCACGTGTTGTGGGCGCGTAGATAAGAGCGTTTGCTGGATATGGCATACAGCACACGGGTGATGCCATGGGATATGTTATCCTTGACAACATAGCGCACGAAGAGACTGGTGAGCCAAATGCCCACGACAGGAAAGACCAAATAGAGCCAGTTGAATGTTTCCATTCTGAAGCCGGAGCGCAAAAGGTGCTGTATCTCATGTATCATCAGATGCAGCACATAGGCAGCTACCGATGCCAGGAAGCCCACGAGGAACGAAAGCAAAAGGGTGAACTGACGGTCTGAGATGTGTTGTTCTCGCCAAGAGGCCAAACGTCCCAACAAGGATGAACGATATGCTATATCATGTAATTGACTGTCCATACTACCTGCCAATGCTCTTTCCCATCTTATTTACGCAATATGGTTACTTCGCCATCGGCCGAAAGCTTGATGACAGCACTGGGCTTATGGGGCTTCTTCTCATTGCGCCTGCTCTGGCAAACATAGTCTACGGCCTCCAACAAACGGGGGTCGATGTCGCAGAAATTCTGTGCCGGAGGATTGCCGGAGATATTGGCAGACGTGCTCACGATGGCTTTCTGAAAACGGTAGCACAGCTCATGGCTGAATGGCTCGTGGGTGATACGCAATCCTATAGAGCCATCGGCAGCTATCAGATTGGGGGCCAGATTAACGGCATTGTCAAGTATAACGGTCGTTGGCTTGTCTATGGCGTCTATCAACTGCCATGCCACGTCGGGCACGTTGCGCACATAACGCTGCAGGCGGTCGTCGCTGTCTACAAGGCAAATCAGCGCTTTTGAGTCGTCGCGCTGCTTGATGGCGTACACCTTGGCCACCGCCTCGGCGTTTGTAGCGTCGCATCCTATTCCCCAAACCGTGTCTGTAGGGTATAGAATCACGCCGCCCTTCCTCATCACTTCAATAGCTTTCTCGATGTCTTCTTTTTGATTCATGCGTTTGTATTTTCTTCAATGACTAGTGCAAATATAGTTGATTTCCCTTTAAATGCAAAATTTTCTATTTAAAAATATTGTTTTTACATTGTCTTGTTGCATAGGAAAGACCGGCCAGGAATACTCTCTAAGGCTGATGGTTGTGCCTGTAAGCACTTCCCGAAGGGGCTTTTACAGATGCTCTTATGTATATATTTTTGACATAAGATTCTATTCCCGGCCGCATCAGCAATGGGCTCTTGGTTACTCAAACACGTCATCCTGCGTAATGACGGTAAGGTCGGCCTTGCTTATATCTCCGGCTTTGGCAAGTCGCACAGCCTGATTTTCTATCACCTTCTCAAAGAGGTTGCGCACATAACGGGCATTGCCAAAGTCTTTCTGCTTATCAGCTATCTTCTGTCGTAATAGCAAATGAAGTTTTTCTTCGGCACTTTCGTTGAGCTTGTAATCATATTTCTTGGCTTGCAAGAGGAAAATCTGAAAGAGCTCTTCCTCACTATAGTCCTCAAAATGAATGTATCTGTTGAACCGCGACCGCAAACCGGGGTTTGAACTGATAAACTGTTCTATCTCTTGAGTATAGCCTGCAAGGATCACCACCAGCCGTTCTCTGTCGTCTTCCATACGTTTGAGCAAGGTGGCTATGGCCTCTCGGCCGTAATCCTGCTCGCCTCCTTGGGCCAGTGTGTAGGCTTCGTCTATGAAAAGCACGCCCCCCAGAGCCTTGTCTATGATTTTATTGGTCTTGACGGCCGTCTGACCAACATATTCAGCAACCAGTCCTGAGCGGTCGGTTTCAACGAGTTGACCCTTCTTGAGTATGCCCAGCTGCCTGTATATGCCTGCCAATATTCTGGCCACAGTGGTCTTGCCCGTGCCCGGATTACCGGCAAACACGCAGTGATAAGATATGCTGGCCACTCGCAATCCGGCCTTCTGGCGTTTCTGGTTCACCTCTATGAATCGGGTTAAAGTTTGCAATTCCGTCTTCACCTGTCCGAGCCCGATGAGACCGTCAAGCTGTTTCATGGGGCTAACATCGGCATCGCACATGGGCTGCCCTTGAGTATCTTGCCTTTGAGTGCCTGCCTTGCCTGGGTCGTCAGCTTGTGAAGGCTGTTGCGTAACCGATTTCGTCACTATCTTTTCCTTCAGTTCACCCAGCCAGGCGGCCTCCGTGCCATCCTTATCATGATCTGAGAGAGCTACGGCCTCGGCAAAATCATAGTACACCTTCCTTATCTCCGGGATATATTCGTCCTTGTTAAAGGAGCGCAGCAAGAGCACCATGTTGAAGTCATCCACCCCTTCAGCCGTTATGGAAGCTCCGGAATTTAAATAAACGGGAAGCGTCTTTTCTGTTGCCTCTCTGATTTCAGCATCAAACGAAGTGCCTCCCTGCTGGTTTACAGACAGTATTTCCTCCTTGAACGAGTGATAGTCGGCTCCCTTATCCGTAAGCAACGAAAGCGTAGCCAAGAGAGCCTGCCCCGCCGGATCGGTATAATCTATTTGAACACGAGAGTGCGTCCGGGCAATATCTTCCAGCTTATGGCCTAGGTGATTGAAGCAATCAAAGAGGTCGTTTGCGAGAAAAAATCTCAAAGTATGGAAGAAATCATCAGCCGAGTACTCCTTATAGATACCCGAGTTAACTGCTTGCTGAAAGAACGTCTTGCGCAAATCATCATCCAGGCTCATCTTTTTACAAAAATCAAGCCCCCTCTTCACTGCCGCCTCCAAACCTTGATATTGCAGCAGAGACAACTTCACCACAACTGTTTCACGTTTGGTTTCATCATTACTCACAACAGCTGCATGGCTGTCATCATCTTGTTCATCACCCATCAGCATGAAAGCCGATTGCGAGACATCATGCTTCTCTGCCCCATCCGCTTTCGCCCCATCCTTATTCATGCCTGCTTTTAGCTTATCATCACCCGAATGGATGATTGCACGGATAATTGCTGTTACAAAAAGAAGAAGGGCTAACGCAAGCACAATATACAATGTGTATTCAAGAGCCTCACCCATATTTTCACCGAATATCAAGGCATAAATAAACAATACGGCAATTATAATCAGGCAACCTCGCATTTTTTTGTTTTTAGTTAATGCTGCAAATATACAACTTTTTTTGATAACCGCCCTATTGTATTGTGGAAAATAACACGCATGGCAAATACTTACATGTGAGGAAAAGCCAACAGGAGAAGGAGCGGATGCATACACCTAATATATAAATGAAAACGAAAAGTGAATGAAAGCCTGTTTGTTTTCCTCTTCTTTCAGACGAAATCGAGTAGGAGGTAAATACTAATCATAGGTGTTTATCTCCTACTTTCGTATT
>CABVAZ010000039.1:0-27588 GCA_902496445.1 uncultured Prevotella sp.
ACGGTTGGGTTGCTCGTTGGTGCGGACGCTCGAACGAGCGTCCCTACTGTTAGGGGGTTGATTATTGCATGCGTTACATATTATTCGCTTGTTCTTCCTTGTTGGCCGGCACAAGGCGCGGCCACTACAATGGATACGTGGTGCGGTGCGGTTGGGTAGGATGCGCTGGGAATACGCATCCGAGATGCTCATAGCCAGATACACGGCAAGTAGGCACCCCAGAAGTAGATGAGGCTTTGACACGTTGGTGAACGGCCCCTGGACGGTGCCCTCCGCTTGCGGACGCACCAAGGTACGTCCCTACATTTAGGGTGTAATTATATTGTTGTGCTATAGGTTTGTCGTCTCGGTGCCCACACAGCAACGTGCACCCACCGCACAATCGTCGAACACCCTAACCATATCCAACCAGTAGGGACGCTCGTTCGAGCGTCCGCAAGGGGTGTAATTATATTGTTGGGCATAGGAGGCTGGCCGTCAGCACCAACAAGCATCCACCTTTATACATGCCACCCACACGGAACACCACCTATCGGGGCCTCTGATAGTGTGCAACAAGATGGCCATTAAAGCACCGGGCATAAACCGTTAACTGGCATTAAATCAGCATATAACTTGCATAATAGTTGAAATTCACGTACCTTTGCATGCTGGATATATTAAAAAACGAATGAAAAAATTATACATAGAGACGTACGGCTGCCAGATGAACGTAGCCGACTCTGAGGTAGTGGCCAGCGTGATGAAGATGGCCGGATATGACGTTTGTGAGGATGAGAGCGAGGCCGACGCGGTGTTTCTGAACACGTGCAGCGTGCGCGAGAATGCCGAAAACAAGATATACAACCGCCTCGACACCCTGAACGCCGAGCGAAAGAAGGGCCGCAAGCTCATATTGGGCGTGCTGGGATGCATGGCAGAGCGCGTGAAGAACGACCTGCTGGACCATCATCACGCCGACCTGGTGTGCGGACCAGACGCTTATCTCGACCTGCCCGACCTCACGGCGCAGGCAGAGGGCGGACACAAAGCCATCAACACAGAGCTGTCTACCACCGAAACCTATCGCGACATACTGCCGCAGAGGGTGTGCGGAAGCCGGGTGAGCGGCTTCGTCTCCATCATGCGAGGCTGCAACAACTTCTGCCACTACTGCATAGTGCCCTATACCAGGGGCCGCGAACGCTCGCGCGACGTGGAGAGCATACTGCGTGAGGTGGCCGACCTGCACGACAAGGGCTTCAAGGAGGTGACGCTGCTGGGGCAGAACGTAAACAGCTACGGCCTGTCGCCATCGGGAAAAGCCGTGGAGGGCGGCACATCGTTCGCGCAACTGCTGCGCAAGGTGGCTCGCGCCGTGCCCGACATGCGCGTGCGCTTCACCACATCCAACCCCGAAGACATGAGTGAGGACATCCTGCATGCCATAGCCGAGGAGCCCAATCTGTGCCATCACATACACTTCCCCGTGCAGAGCGGCTCCGACAGAATACTGAAGCTGATGAACCGCAAATACACGCGCGAGGATTATCTGCGCAAGGTGGATGCCATCAGGCGCATCATTCCCGACTGCGGACTGACCACCGACATCTTCGTGGGATACCACGATGAAACGGACGAAGATTACATGCAAACGCTGTCTTTGGTGAAAGAGGTGGGCTACGACTCGGCCTTCATGTTCAAATACTCGGAGCGTCCGGGCACCTACGCGGCCAAGCACCTGCCCGACAACGTGCCCGAGGAGGTGAAACTGGCACGCCTGAACGAGCTGATAAGCCTGCAGACAGCCATCTCAGCCGAGCGTAACAAGGCCGACGAAGGCCATGACTTTGAGGTGCTCATAGAGAGTTTCAGCAAGCGTTCGCACAGTCAGCTCATGGGACGCACGCCCCAGAACAAGGCCGTAGTGCTGGACAAGGGCAGTCATCACATCGGCGACAGGGTGCGGGTGCACATCACACACTCGTCGAGCGCCACGCTCTTTGGTGAGGAAACCAAATAAAAAAGAGGCCATAAGTTTGTTGGTTTCAACCATTTATACTATCTTTGCAATTTATGAAAGAGTTTCTACAAGTACTCAAAAGGTTTGTGCCACCTTACAAACGCTACCTCGTCATGTCGGTGGTGTTCAATATACTCTCGGCCATACTCAACATCTTTTCCTTCGCTACGCTCATACCCATTCTCCAAATACTCTTTCAGGTGGACGGAGGCATACGCGCCAACGAGCTCATGGCATGGGACTGGAGCAACGCCCGTGAGGTGCTGACCAACAACATGGACTATTATGTGCAGGAACTCATCGTAGACACGAGCGCGACAACCACATTGCTCATCATCGGACTGTTCCTTGCCGTGATGACATTCTTTAAGACCGGAGCCTATTTTCTGTCGTCTGCCTCCATCATACCCATACGTACGGGCGTGGTGAGAGACATTCGCAACCAGCTGTATCGCAAGGTGACGTCGCTGTCGCTCGACTTTTTCTCGGAAGAACGCAAGGGCGACATCATCGCCCGCATGAGTGGTGACGTGCAAGAAATAGAAAACTCCATCATGGCGAGCCTCGACATGCTCTTCAAGAACCCCGTGCTCATCATCTTCTACTTCGCTACGCTCATCTTCATATCGTGGCAGCTCACGCTGTTCACCATCGTCTTCGTGCCCGTCTTCGGCTGGTTCATGGGCATGGTGGGCCGCAAGCTGAAGGCCAGCTCGCTGAAAGCGCAGGCCCTTTGGAGCGACACGATGAGCCAGGTAGAGGAGACTCTGGGCGGACTACGCGTCATCAAGGCCTTCTGCGCCGAGGATAAGATGAACGAAAGGTTTGATAAGACAAACTCAGCCTACCGCAACGACGTCATGAAGGTGAACATCCGGCAGTCGCTCGCCCACCCCATGAGCGAGTTTCTGGGCACCGTGATGATTATCATCGTGCTGTGGTTCGGCGGCATCCTGGTGCTCAACAAGCAGGTGCTCGACGGTCCTACCTTTATATACTACCTTGTTATATTATACAGCATCATCAACCCGCTGAAAGAATTCTCAAAGGCTGGCTACAACATACCCAAGGGTATGGCCTCCATGGAGCGCGTAGATGCCATACTGGATGCCGAGGTGCGCATCAAAGACCCGGCTCATCCGGTGCACATCAGCGGCTTTGAGCACGAGATAGAGTTCCGCCATGTGTCGTTCAAGTACGGACAGCAATGGGTGCTAAAAGACATTAATCTGGTGATACCCAAAGGCAAGACGGTGGCCATCGTGGGACAGAGCGGCAGCGGAAAGTCTACGATGCTCGACCTCATACCCCGTTATTATGACGTGCAGGAGGGCGAAGTGCTCATCGACGGCATCAATGTGAAAGACCTGGGCGTGCATGACCTGCGACAACTGATAGGCAACGTGAACCAGGAAGCCATACTCTTTAACGACAGCTTCTATAACAACATAGCCTTCGGAGTGGAGAATGCCACGCCCGAAGAAGTGGAAAACGCTGCCAAGATAGCCAACGCGCACGACTTTATCATGGCTTCTGAGCACGGATATGACACGAATATCGGTGACAGAGGCGGCAGACTGTCGGGCGGACAGAGGCAAAGGGTGAGCATAGCCCGTGCCATTCTGAAGAATCCACCCATACTTATACTCGACGAAGCAACCTCGGCGCTCGACACAGAGAGCGAGAGACTGGTGCAAGACGCACTGGAGAGGCTCATGAAAACGCGAACCACCATTGCCGTTGCGCACAGACTGTCTACCATAAAAAACTCTGACGAGATATGCGTGCTGCATGAGGGGCGCATCGTGGAGCGCGGTACGCACGAGCAACTGCTTGCCGCCGGTGGCTATTACAAGAAGTTGCACGATATGCAAGAGATTTGATATTAGGACAATATACTGTTTCAGGATATGAAAAAATTATTTTCTTCGGCCCTCGCGCCACTGGTCACATCGCTCATCAACCTGCTGTTGGCCTATGTGACTTACTTCATCGCGCGGGTGGTCTACATGCTGGTGAACCTGAGCTACTTCACTCAGGGACTCACATTCAGCCAACTCATGGAGATGTTCGGGGGCGGACTGCTCTTCGACACCTCTGCCATCATCTACACAAACCTGCTATGGATAGTGATGATGCTCTTCCCCCTGTGGGCCAAGGAGACGCCTCTATACCATAAGATATGCCGCGGGCTCTTCGTAACAGTCAACGGTCTGGCCTTCATAGCCAATCTGGCCGACTCCGTTTACTTCCCTTACACGCTCAGAAGAACAACCACCAGCGTGTTTAAGGAGTTTGACAACGAGAGCAACCTGGGCGACATCGTGGGCACCGAACTCATTAACCACTGGTATCTGGTGGTTATTGCGGCCGTGGTGATCTTTGCCCTTTACAAGCTCTACGTGATGCCCCGCACCGACAAGGCACACTATCCTACAACCAAGAGCCGCGTGAAGTACGGCCTCATACAGCTGGCTTGCCTGGCCGGAGCCGCACCACTGTGCGTGGGAGGATGCCGTGGCGGACTGCAATCGGGCGTCAGACCCATCACCATCAACAACGCCAACCAATACGTAACACGCCCTACCGACTGCGCATTGGTGCTCAACACGCCGTTCTCCATGCTGCGCACGATAGGCAAGAGCGTGTTTGCCGTGCCTGATTATTATCCCAACATGGAAGCGGCAGCAGCCGTGTTCAACCCCATCCGCCATCCCAAGCCTCAGCATAAGCCCGTGAAGAAGAACGTGGTTATCATCATAGTGGAGAGCTTCGGGCGCGAGTATATAGGCGGATTCAACACGATGTACTTCGGAGGCAAGTATAAAGGCTTCACACCTAACGTGGATAAGCTCATCAAGAAGAGCGCCGTGTGGTATTATTCTTACTGCAACGGGCGTAAAAGCATAGATGGTATGCCCTCTGTGTTGTGCAGTATTCCAGAGTTCATAGAGCCCTTCGTGCTCACGCCGGCAAGCATGAACACCTATACGGGCATTGCCGGACACCTCTCTAAGTGGGGCTATCAGACGGCCTTCTTCCATGGTGCCAACCGCGGAAGCATGGGTTTCCTGGCCTTTGCCAATAAAACAGGCTTCCAAAACTACTACGGCCGGCAAGACTATGATGCCGACAAGCGGTTCGGAGGCGATGCCGATTTCGACACCAACTGGGGCATTTGGGACGAGCCTTTCCTGCAATACTACTGCACAAAGATGGGAGAGATGCGCCAACCCTTTATGACAGCGGTCTTCACAGTGTCGTCTCACCATCCCTTTGTCATACCGGAGAAGTACAAGAAGGTGTTTCCGGAGGAGAAACTGCCCATACAGAAGTGCATCAGATATACCGACATGGCCATCGGCAAGTTCTTTGAGAGCGCGTCAAAGCAACCCTGGTTCAAGAACACCATCTTTGTCCTGACCAGCGACCACACCAATATGACCGACATCAAGCAGTATCAAACCGACATAGGCGGGTTCTGTTCGCCCATCATCATATACGATCCGTCGGGTCATATCAAGCCCGGAATGCGCAACGGAGTGGCTCAGCAGATAGACATCATGCCCACGGTGTTCGGCATCTTGGGCTATGACAAGCCCTATCTGTCGTTTGGCTGCGACCTGTTCAGCACGCCCAACAAAGACACTTATGCCGTTAACTACCTCAACGGCGTATACCAATACGTGAAGTATGGCTACGTGTTGCAGTTCGACGGCACGCAAACCAAGGGCATATACAAGCTCACCGACGTGCTCATGCAGCACAACCTGCGGGGCCATGTGCCTGTGCAGGCCAAGATGGAGCACGAGCTTAAAGCCATCATACAGCAATATATGTATCGCATGGTGAACGATAAACTCATGGCAAAATAACCTCTCAATGAAGAAGGCACTTAGTTATATAGGTTACACACTGGCTTACGGAGGCTGGTATATCATGTCGCTGCTGCCCTTCCGGGTGCTCTATCTGCTCTCGGACGGGCTCTATCTGCTTGTCGCACACGTGGTGAGATACCGGCATAAGATAATATACAAGAACCTCAGAGAGAGCTTCCCGGAGAAGAGCGAGGCTGAGGTAAGGCAGCTGGAACGGCAGTTCTACAAGCTGTTTTGCGACTATCTGGTAGAAACCATCAAGATGATGACGATGAGCAAGCGCCAGCTCATGAGCCATTTAAGGTTCACTAACCTCGACAAACTCAACGAGGTGCTGGCCAACGGACAGTCTGCCGCTATCTATCTGGGACATATCTTCAACTGGGAGTGGATTACGTCGCTGCCCTATTGGGTGCCCGACGGCGTGCAATGCTCTGAACTTTACCACCCGTTAGAGAACGAATACTTCGACAAACTGTTCAAGTATGTGCGCGAGAAGCACGACGCGCTGTGCATATCCATGAAAGAATCGCTGCGTTACATACTGAAATACAAACGCGACAACAAGGCTATCGTGGTGGGACTCATCAGCGACCAGGTGCCCCAATGGGGCTCCATACACCTGTGGGTGGACTTTCTGCACCACGACACACCGGTGCTGACGGGCGGAGAACGCATCGTGAGGCACACCAACATGGCCGTGTTCTACGGTGATGTGAGGCGCGTTAAGCGCGGATACTATGAATGTGAGATGAAGCTCATGACCGAAAAGCCCAAAGAAATGGACGAAAACGAGATAACGAAAGTTTACTTCCGCATGCTCGAAGAAACCATTCGCCGCGACCCGGCCAACTGGTTATGGAGCCATAACAGATGGAAACGCACCCATAAAGAGTTTGACGAGTTGTTTGAAGTGGTCAACGGCAAGGTCATGAAAAAAGAGAATCTGCATGGCAACGCATAACATTCTTATCCTCACACGCGACCCTCTCATCTCCTTCAGGCAACTTCCCGGAGGGCGAGACACATCCATCGACGGTCGCTACCGCTTCTTCATCAACCGCGGCATAAGCAGTCCTGACTTCGTAGCTGTGGTGGGCAAGGGCTTCAGAGAGCCCGTCACGCTCAGCGTGGCGCGCCAAAACACCCTGCTGCTTACCAACGAGCCCTACGACATACTGGGCTATCCCAAGGGTTACACCCGCCAGTTTGGCGTGGTGTGTGCCTGTCAGCCGCAGCTCAAAGGCAGCAACGTGCGCTACACGCCTGCCCAGTTGCCCTGGTTTGTAGGCGCTTCTTTCAACGGACTAAACGCCACCCAGGTGAACATGACCTACGACGACATCGCGCAAGCCGCGCCCCGTAAGACCAAGCTCATCAGCGTCATAACCAGCAACAAGGCAGTCACGGCCGGGCATCTGCGCCGTATGCGCTTCGTAGAAAAGCTCAAAGAGCATTATCAAGACCAGATAGACGTTTACGGAAGAGGCTTCCGCAGTTTCGAAGACAAATGGAGCGTGCTGGCCCCCTACCGCTTCCACATCGCCATAGAGAACAGCAGCACGCCCTATTACTGGACAGAGAAGCTGTCCGACTGCTTTCTGGCAGGCTGCTATCCCATCTACTACGGATGCACCAACGCGGCCGATTACTTCCCCGAAGGAGCCTTCGCGCCCATCGATATCAGCCGTCCCGAGGAATGTTTCGCACGCATCGACAGCCTCATCGCCGCAGATGCTGACATCAGCAACCGTCAACAGTTGCAGCAGAGCAAGCAACTGGTGCTCAACAAGTATAACATCTTCATGCAGATAACGGCCGTGTGCGACACGCTCAAGGCCGATGCCGACAAGCAAGACATCACCCTCACGCCGGCCAGAAGCCACCTGAGCCTGCACAACCTGTACCTGCACACCGTGGGAAGAAACTATTATAAACTGCTCTCACACCTATAAGCACATGCGCATAGCCGTCATCATATCCACTTACAACAACCCCCAGTGGCTGGAAAAAACGCTCTGGGGCTACATGGCACAGACCCGCAAGGCCGACGAAATCATCATTGCCGACGACGGTTCGCGCCCCGACACGGCCCAGATGCTGCAAGGCTACAAGGACGCGCTGCCCCTGAAGCATGTGTGGCAAGAGGACATGGGCTTCCGCAAGACGCGCATTCTGAACATCGCCCTGCGGCAGGTAACAGCCGACTATGTGGTGTTCACCGACCAGGATTGCGTGCCGCGCCCCGACTTTCTGGCCATCCACGAGCGTTACGCGCGCCCCGGCCGCTTCTTGAGTGGCGGCTATTTCAAGCTGCCCATGGCCATCAGCAGGCTCATCAGCCGCGACGACATCCTGTCAGGACGAGCCTTCAGCTACGCGTGGCTCAAGGCTCAAGGCCTCAGATGGAGCTGGAAGTGCACCAAGCTCACGTGCAGCCACGGCTTCAGGAGCCGCCTGCTCAACACCCTTACGCCCACACACGCCACATGGAACGGCATGAACTCCAGCACATGGCTCAGCGACCTGCTGGCCGCCAAGGGCTTCGACGAGCGCATGCAATATGGCGGCGAAGACCGCGAACTGGGCGAGCGACTCGTCAACGCCGGCATGAAGGGCGTGCAGATACGCTACAGTGCCATCACGCTGCACCTCGACCACAACCGCCCTTACGTGAATGAAGAGGCATGGAAGCGCAACAATGAGATAAGAAAAGAAACGAGGCTCACCCGCCGAAGCGTCACAGAGCACGGTCTGTAGCCTTGCCATAACCTACAAAAATACACCAATATGATACCCAAGACTATACATCTTTGCTGGTTTAGCGGAGATAAATACCCCTTTGAAGTGCGTGCCTGCATGAAGACATGGGCCAAGTGGTTGCCCGACTATAAGGTGCGCATGTGGACCTATGAGGATGCCAAGGCCATCAACTGCCCCTTCATCAACGAAGCTTTGGAACGTCGTAAGTGGGCTTTCGCGGCCGATGCCGTGCGCTACTACGCCGTATGGAAAGAAGGTGGTGTGTATATGGACAGCGACATCTGGCTCTTCAGCGACTTCAGCCACATCATTCCGGAGCACGGATGCGCTACCATCAATGAGTGCGTGGTTGATCACGGCGAGCGGGCAGGCCTGCAAGCCGCCTTCTTCATGGGTGAGAAGGGCAACACCTTCTGCAAGACGATGTTCGAATATTATAAAAACCGCCACTTCATCAAGCCCGACAGCACCACCGACGAGACCGTGGCGCCCTACGTCATGGCCGACGTGGCCAAGCAGTTCGGCTTTAAGAACATCGACGAGAAGCAGGAGCTAGACGGCCTGACCATCTATCCCACACGCTATCTTGCCCCTCTCAACCACTATCCCCGCACGGCCGACACCTTCGGTATGCACCGCATTCTGGGCTCATGGATAGACTATCCTTTGGGCAAGAAGCTCCTTCTGAAGTATAAGCACTACTGGCACATCGTTAAATATGCTGTGCTGGGCCGCTACTAAGCAGCCTGCCCGGCACCCCGCGGCCTAGAACTTCAGGCGCAGTTGCAGCTCCATGTCGGTCATGGAGCTGCGGTCTATGCGCTGCAAACCGCTGGAGATATGGTCGAGGTCGAAGTAATCGGTGGTGCCAACCTTAGCCGAGAGCATGACATGAGCCGACACATCGGCCCGCAAAAGGAGCGCGTAGCGGATGCCCCGGCCATAAAACGCGGGAAAAGAGAATGAATATAGCGGGCCACGCTCATATACATAGATGCGCGAGGCATAGTCGTCGGTGCTGAAGTAGCCGCCCATTCCTGTCATGCTAAGCCCCTTCAGCGGCTGCCACGACGCCGTTGCCGAGGCCATCCAGCCCCAACTGCGTTGCTTGAAATCGTTATAAGCAACGTCGCCCTGCACCCTAACGTTCCATGTTTCTTCCTTCCACGACAGCTGAAGGCGCCCTCTATGCGTGACGTCATCGGCCAATGCCGTGTGCTGCTTGTTGTTTTTCTGCTTGAGCACAAGGCGATAGCGCGCCGCCACACCCATCTTTTGGCCACCGTAAGTCACCGTCAGCATGTTGTCTGAGGCTCTACTGGCCTCATCCACGCCAAACTTAGGCCAGGCAAAATAGGCATAGTCTGAGCACGCCTGCACCTGCCAGCGATAGGCAGGCTGCCACGTCACGCCCACATAGAGGCCACTCTCGTTGCTCAGATGACCGCCCGCGCTGAAGCTTCGGCCCATGAGCGCATAATACTTATAGCTGTAGAAGCGCTGCACAGCCACCAAGTGGAGCGCCTCTGTGGGCTGCCAAGCCAGCATGTTGAGCGTTGCCACGGCATGACTGTCGCCCGTTGCCGTCTCGCCGGAGAGCGAAAAGCGCGACGAGGTATAGCCGTAGTCGATGCTCACATTATAGAAATGGTCGCCACGAGGATAATATCTGCGATAGCGTTGCGTCATGCCGGGGTCGAGCGGACGGCTGAGCGACACGGCCAGACCTGTCAGTCCGAGGTGCAGCCCATGCCATGTGGCGTGCACATTGCCGCCCGCCACCGTCTCAGAAGCGTTGCGCCGCCGCGCCATCTCACTCTCCGTGCGGTGCAGACCCGTGGTCAGGATGGTGGCAATGGTGCCGGTGTCACGGTTCAGCGTGGCATCTATCTTCCTGTAAGACACAAAGGCGCTCACGTCTATGGCCTTGCTCAGGCTCACCGTGGCCGCCGCTCCCTGCATGTAACCGGCCTCCATGCGCGACGTGTAGGGCCTGATGGTGTTGGTGCTTTGCGAGAGCTGTCCCAGCATGGTGAGCTTTCCGATGCCCACATCATTGTTCATCACCAGTCCAAGACCGAACTTCAGCTTATAACGTCCCACGGCCAGCGCCTTGAGCGGGCCCAGACGGCGCAGCACCAGATAGAAGGAATAGAAGTCATAGCCCGCCTTGTTCTTGCCCGCGAAGAAGGGTTCGCCCGCGTCTTGCGCCCCCGTGAGGCCCAGACGCACATAGTTGCCCATGCTGAAGTCGTAGCGCACACTGTGCCGATACCTGTAGCCCAGATAGCCCTCTCGGTCGCCCTGCCGCTCATAAAAGGGCACCTTGGCCGTGGCAAGCAGCGTGCTCTTGCCGTTGCGGGCTATGGAGGCCAGCGAGGGGAAACCTTTTTGCCCCATGGCACCGGCATATACAAAGCAGCCGAGCAACTTGCAGCGCGTCGCGTCGAGCGACTTCACGAGCCTCAGCTCGGCCAGTGAGCGCATGCCATGATACTGATAGACGTAGGCCAGCAAGTCTTCTATCTGCTGAGCTGTAAGAAACGGTATGCGCTCCAGGTCTTCGCGCGAGGCCGTGTTGATGTCTATGGGATGCTCCTCCAGGTCAGACAGCACCTCATAAGTGTCTTGCCACGAGGCCGACTCCAAATCTTCCTGCGTGCTCAGCTCGGCAAAAAGGCGTTGCCAGTCAGGTTGCTCCTGAGCCTGGGTGCACAAGCTCAGAGCCAGAAACAAGGCTAAGACTAACAGCTTCTTCATGATACATGATAGGTTATAAAGCGCAAATATAGTTTAAGATACGTACAAAAGCAAGCGAAAAGACAAAATAATGGCCGGCAACATGCTTTTTGTTCGGAAAGTTTGCGTATTTTTGCCCCCGTTATGAACATTCGTTTGCTTTTTGCATTATGTGCCCTTTTCATGACCCTTACGGCAGGGGCACAGAGCGACAGACCGGGTTACGTCAATCCGGAAGACCGTGTCGTAGACATGGACAACCCCACCTTCGTGCCCATGGTGAAGGTGGGCAAGGTGCTGATGGACGGCGACAGCGTGCAGTATGTGCGCATGAACAACGTCTTTGTCTACCCTCCGCTGCAGTTTAAGAGCGCCGCTGAGCGCATGGCATACAACAGACTGGTGTATAATGTGAAGAAAGTGCTGCCCATAGCCAAGGAATGTAACGAGATAATCATAGAGACTTACCAGTATCTTCAGACCCTTCCTAACAAGCGGGCACGCGATGCGCACATGAAACTAGTGGAGAAGAGCATCAAGGAAGAGTACACCCCGCGCATGAAGAAGCTCACTTACCAGCAGGGAAAGTTGCTCATCAAGCTCATCTACCGCGAGTGCAACAGCTCGTCTTACGAGCTTATCAAGTCGTTCTTGGGACCTGTCAGGGCCGGCTTCTACCAAGCCTTTGCCTGGGTTTTCGGCGCCAGTCTGAAGAAGAAGTATGACCCTAACGGCGTAGACCGCCTCACCGAGCGCGTCGTTAGGCTGGTGGAGGCCGGACAACTATAACCGGCCCAGGCTGCTAGAAAAAGAAGATTGTCACCTCAGGAAGGTTGTCCGGACGCGTCCGAACAACCTTTTTTCATGTCCGAAGGGACGTGCTTGAGGGGTCCCCGAAAGGTTTAGGAACAGCAAATATCCAATGCTGGAGAGGGCAGGCAGGGGGCGTTGCTTATTCTTCACTTGCTTTCGGCCACAAAGGGCGGCACCCTTGCAGTGGGCGCAAGGTGCTTGTTCTTCGCCTGCTGACGCTCGAACGAGCGTCACTACTGTTAGGTTGTGGTTTATGGATGTTAGTTTATTGTACGCTGAATGCGAGACCGGCACAAGGCGCGGCCACTACAGTGGATGTGTGATAAGTGCTTTCGGCCACAAAGGGCGGCACCCTTGCAGTGGGCGCAAGGTGCTTGTTCTTCGCCTGCTGACGCTCGAACGAGCGTCACTACTGTTAGGTTGTGGTTTATGGATGTTAGTTTATTGTACGCTGAATGCGAGACCGGCACAAGGCGCGGCCACTACAGTGGATGTGTGATAAGTGCTTTCGGCCACAAAGGGCGGCATTGCGAGGGGGAGAAAGCATCAGTTTCAGGATATAAAATAAATTATATTCTTATGTCTTTTAAACTATATTGAAATACAATATAATTTATATTAGATGATTTTATAATTTATATTCAAAGAGAAGAACGGGCATTTGAGGATGGCGAACGAGCCATACTGCAAGCCGAAAGCATGGTTGTCGTACGGCAAATGATGGCTGGCAGAATGTGAAGAAAAGTCTACTGACAGCCCAAAAGATGTAAAACGTGTTAAGAAACGATGTTAATTTATCGTTTTTCGATATTTTTTTCTTGTTTTCCTTGCACATTTCCATTCTTTGATATATATTTGCAGCGAGATTAGAAAACAAAGTATCGGCTGTCCAGACAGAAGATATGGGAGAAAGATAAACCACCATTAACACCCAAACGAACATGAAAACAAAACTCAATGTATTCTGTGTGCTGATCTTGATCAGCGTTTTGGTAGACTTGTTTACCAATACCATAAACGTGTACTCCCTCTTTCCCAGAAAGGCTAACAAAGCCTTCAGGGCCGATCCGAAAGACGTTGAAGCCTACGGCAACACCTCAACGGCCTTTCTGAAGCCTGACGGCAGCAACCCCAAGAGCGTGACGATGATCAACGAGGTGACGGGCAAGCCCGTGCGTGTTTTTCCCAGCGGCGAAGTGGAAGTGAGCATAGAGAGCAGGCCCTCTACGGCCTTTATCATCTGCTGGGCCATATTGGCACTCTGCGGTATGGTGCTGGCCGCTCTCTCGCTCTGTATGTTTGTGCGCTTTGTATGGCGCGTCAACAAGGGCAAGGTGTTCGACTGGACCACGGTGAAAGTGCTGCGCCAGAGCGGCTGGACGCTCTTAGCGAGCACAGGGGTGTTTGTTGTTATGATGACAGGGACATCGTATGAGCTGGCCGGCCGGTTCGCTCCTGAGGGCTACACCGTCAACTCACTGCCCGTGCTGGGCTCACTCGACCTTGTGAGCAGCTTCTTCATTCTCGCCATGACCGAGGTACTGGCTATCGGCATACGGCTACGCGAGGACCAGGAACTCACTATCTGACACATTAAGAACGAGCTAAACATCTATACAACATGCCAATAATAGTTAACGTAGACGTAATGATGGCCAAGCGCAAGATGAGCTCAGGCGAGCTTGCAGAGAGGGTGGGTATCACCCCGGCCAACCTTTCTATACTGAAGACGGGCAAAGCCCGAGCCATCAGGTTCAGCACCTTGGAAGCGATATGCAAGGCGCTGGACTGTCAGCCGGGCGACATTCTGGAGTATCAAAAAGCAAATAAAGAGCCGGAAGATATTGCATGATTGGTAAATTATTATTATTTTTGCCCAGATTAAGAAAATAAATATTCATTTTTAATATAACGTTTATGAGATTGAAATCATTTTTAGTAGCTGCCTTCCTGTTCGTAACGGCAGCTGCGTCGGCACAACAAATGCCGAAAATCCCAGTAGACCCGACGGTGAGAATGGGCAAGCTCAGCAATGGGCTGACCTATTACATCAAGCACAACAACTGGCCTGAGCATGTAGCCAACTTCTACATAGCGCAGCGTGTGGGCTCTATTCAGGAGGATGAAAGCCAGCGTGGCTTGGCACACTTCCTGGAGCACATGGCCTTCAACGGCTCTGAGCACTTCCCTGACAGCACTTTGCTGGAGTACACACGCTCGTTGGGCGTGGAGTTTGGAAGCGACCTGAACGCCTATACATCTATAGACAGGACGGTGTATCGCATTTGCGACGTGCCCACCAAGCGCCAGTCGGCTCTGGACAGCTGCTTGCTCATACTAAAAGACTGGAGCAACGGCCTGACGCTCGACGGCAACGAGATAGACAAGGAGCGTGGCGTGATACACCAGGAGTGGCAGTTGCGCTCTTCGGCTCAGCAGAGAATATTCGAGCGCGTGCTGCCTCAGCTCTACCCAGGATCTAAGTATGGCACACGTCTGCCTATCGGACTGATGAGCGTGGTGGACAACTTCAAGTATAAGGAGCTGCGCGACTATTATCACAAATGGTACAGACCAGACAACCAGGGCATCATCATCGTGGGCGACGTAGACGTAGACCACATGGAGAACCTCATCAAGCAGTACTGGAAAGACGCCAAGGTGCCGGCCAATGCCGCCAAAGTGGTGGACGAGCAAGTGCCTGACAACGATAAGGCCATATACGTTTTCGACAAGGATAAGGAGATGCAGTTCAGCACAGTGGAGATTGCCATGAAGCAAGATGCCGTGCCTGACTCTGACAAAACAACCATTGCCTACATGATGGACCAGTATGCCAAGCAGCTCATCACGATGATGTTTAACCAAAGACTGAGCGAAGAGACGCAGAAAGCCGACTGTCCGTTTGTTGACGCCGGCGGTTATTACGGCCAATACATCTACTCTAAGACCAAGGATGCCTTCAACCTGACAGCTTATGCCAAGGATGGAAAGGACCTGGAAACGCTGGCAGCGCTCTACAGAGAGGCTCAGCGCGTGCGCGACTTCGGCTTCACGCCGGGCGAGTTCGACCGTGCCAAGGCTGAATATATGTCGCAGCTGGAGAGCCAGTACAACAACCGCAACAAGACAAAGAACAGCTATTACGGCAATGAGCTCACTGAGCACTACCTGGAGAACGAGCCTATGCCCAGCATAGAGCAGGAGTATCAGATCATGAAGCAGCTCACCTCAATGCCCGTGATTGGCGTAGACCAGATCAATGCTTTCGCTAAGGAGCTGATAAGCAACACCGACACCAACCTCGTGGTGGACATCTTCGCACAGGAAAAGGCTGGTAAGACTTATCCTACTACCGATGAAATGGCGCAAACCATCGCAAAGGTGCGCTCAGAGAAGCTTACTCCCTACGTTGACAACGCCAAGAACGAGCCGCTGCTCGACGAGACCAAGCTGCCTAAGGCGGGTAAGGTGGTTGCCACAAAGGAGAACAAGACCTTCGGATATAAGGAGCTGACGCTCTCTAACGGCGCCCGCGTCATTCTGAAGAAGACCGACTTCAAGGAGAACGAGATACGCTTCCAGGGCATGTCTAAGGGTGGTACGAGCCTCTATGGCAAGAACGACTATGCCAACCTGCATCTCTTCATCGGCGCTCTGGCTAGCTCCGGACTGGGCGACTTCACCAACCAGCAGGTGCAGAAGGCTCTCTACGGCAAGCAGTGCAACGTTGGCTTGGGCCTGAACAGAAACTACCAGAGCATCAGCGGTACCACAGTGCCAAAGGATCTGGAGACCTTCATGCAGCTGGTTTACCTCAATATGACAAGCGCTTCTAAGGACACCGCTGCCGTAAACGCCATGATGAACAACCTGGAACTGATGCTCAAGAACAAGGATCTCAACCCGGAGAGCGTGTATGGCGACTCTGTAAGCAACACCATCTACGGACACAACTGGAGAAACAAGCCGCTCGAAGTAAAGGATCTGAAGAACTTTAGCTACGACAGAGTGATGCAGATGTGGAAAGAGCGCTATGCTAACCCCGGACAGTTTGTTTATTACTTCATCGGCAACTTCGACGAGGCTAAGCTCATTCCGCTCATCGAGAAATATATAGGATGCCTGCCTAAGGGCAAAGCAGAGAACTGGAAGGAAACTCCCTACTATGCTAATGGCAACATAAAGAACTTCTTCACACGCAAAATGGAGACACCTAAGGCCATTGCCTTTGAGTTCTGGCACATGCCTATGGCCTATAACGTGCAGAACGACGTGTTGGCTGACGCTGCCGCACAAGTGCTCTCAATGGTTTATCTGAAGAGCATTCGCGAGGATGCAAGTGCTGCTTACTCGGTAGGCGCTGCAGGTGCACTCGCTCGCAAGGGCGACAAGGCCTTCGCCGTGATGCAGGCTTACTGCCCTATGGACCCCAACAAGAGCGACGAGGCCATCAAGCTGCTGGCTCAAGGCTTTAAGGACAACACCGTGAAAGTGGATGCCGACAAGGTGCAGAAGGTGAAAGACTACATGCTGAAGAACCACGAAGAGGAGCTGAAGAGCAACAACTACTGGATGGATGTGATTGATGAGTATGTGTGGACTAACGTTGATTTGATGAGCGGATACAAGGCTGCAGTGCAGGCTTTGACCCCTGAGAAGATAGCAAACTATCTGAAGCAGCTGCTCAACGCCAACAATCACGCTGAAGTTGTGATGACTCCTGCCAAGTAAGGACATCCGCTTCAGAAGCTCTATAAGATGAGGGCACGTCGCTAAGGTGGCGTGCCCTCATTGCGTTTAGAGGAGCACAGAGGCCTGAGAGACTGCATGTGCAAGGGTCTTTTGCTTGCACGTGTGTAGAAAAATGGCTATCTTTGCAATATAATAATATAATGTATATGGAGAATCAGTATCAAAAAACGTTTCCCGAACTGATGGCGGGAAAGAAGATTATGTACTGTCACGGCTTCGGCTCGGCAGGCTCTACGCACACGGCAATGCTGCTCAAAGAGTATATGCCGCAGGCTACGGTGGTGGCGCCAGACATACCTTTGCACCCCGAAGAGGGGCTCAAGCTGCTGAAAGACGTGGCCGACAGCGAGCAGCCTGACCTGATTATAGGTACGTCCATGGGCGGCATGTATGCTGAAATGCTGCACGGCAGAGACCGAATACTGGTGAACCCGGCCTTCAACATGGCCGACACAATGAACGCGCACGGCATGACGGGCAAGCAGACATGGCATAATCCAAGGGCTGACGGAGAACAAACGTTTCTCGTTACAAAGGGTATAGTGCACGAATACCGTGAGATAGCCGCCAACAACTTCACCCAAACAGAGGGCGAAGAGCAGCAGCACGTGTGGGGACTGTTTGGTGATGAGGATGACGTGGTGCACACCTTCGACCTCTTCAAGAGCCATTACAGACAGGCCATACACTTTCATGGAGGGCACAGACTGATGGACAAGGCTCTGCTGCACTATGTGATGCCGGTGATAAGATGGATAGACGACCGGCAGGAAGGACGCGAACGCAAAACCATTTTCATTCATTGGAACACCATGGCCGATGCTTATGGCAAGCCCACATCAAGCCTTCACAAGGCCTACGAACTGCTGTTAGACCACTATAACGTGTTTTTCGTGGCTCCATCGCCCAACGAAGACGAAGCATTCATACCGCATGTGCAGGCGTGGATAAAGGATGTGTGCAGCACACCGGCATGGAACCACATCATCTTTACGTCGCACCCGGAGCTGCTCTATGGCGATTATATGATATGTAACGATGAAATGGACGATTTCATGGGCACTACACTGCAATATGGCAGTGACGAGTTTAAAACGTGGGAAGAAATCATCGTGTACTTTGAAAGGCTTGGTGGACAATAAAAGATGCAGTCATCCATCACAGCAGAAGAACTCTTCACGCGCGTAACACAGCTACTTGACGAGGCAAAAGCGGCTCCGCAAAAGGTGAACAGCACCATGCACGAGACGCTGGTGCTGGCATGTCAGGCTGGGACCGCAGGCTCAGGACAGGCCTTCGGCAACCTTTTTGCCCAACTGGACTTCCTGTGCAAGAGACTGAACATTGCCCAACGAGATGCTGCCGACATGCAGCAAATGAGGCGAGACTCTAATCATGCGGAGCCTATAAGCCCCGACGTGCTGCCGTATGACGCACGGGCACTGGCCTTGCTGGTGGCTGCCGTATTTGATAAAAGCATACCTGACGAGCTGGCTAAGCGCATACCGCACACCAACAGGCCCACACAGGCTGAGAAAGGCAGGCGCTATCAGTGCGTGAGATGCATCGTTCAGACATGGGATAATACAAAAATGGGCGTTTCCATCGATGTTAGCGGCGCTGCCAAACAGATGGAAGTGGACTACGGAACGGTGCACGACGGCATCGATCTCACCTATCTCAGGACGATGCTGCGGCAGGGTATGCAGCTCAACTTGCTGGACTGTGCCGAGCCGGAGGACCATCCAGGCATGCTAATGCCCAGACTTGTGGTGGTGGAACCCGATTATCTGATTGATATTAGTAGCCTTGCGGCGTGCTTCAACGACTATGGCCACCACCCCTTCGCCTACTTCGTGAAGGCACTGGAGGGTAAGGTGAACACGCAAAGCACACTGCTGGGTAACTTCGCAGGGGCGGCTTTGGACGACATCATCAACCAAACAGATTATGACATAGACCGCACTCTCAGCGCCTACTTGCAGCAAAAGGCCCTGGAAATAGCCTGCTGCAAGGAATGGAACGGGGCCGGCTTCCAGGCCGACGCGCAGCAACAGGTGGCTAATCTGAAGGAGGTGGTGAGGCTGCTCGTGGCTCAATATGGTCGTGAAAAGATGATTCTGGAGCCCTCTTTCGTGAGTGAGAGACTGGGATTGCAAGGTCGTGTAGACCTCATGACCACCGACTTCAGGCTCCTTGTGGAGCAAAAGGCGGGACGAAACATGAACATCGAGCGGCACAAAATGGGCTTGCACGGCAGTCAACAGCTTGAAAAGCACTACGTGCAGCTGCTGCTTTACTTCGCCATATTGCATTATAACCTGGGAAAAAGCAGCAAAACAACCGACATCAAGTTGCTTTACTCGAAGTATGAGCCGCAAGACGGACTGCTCGTAGTGAACAATTTGCAGAGCCTTTTGATGGAAGCCATGACGCTGAGAAACCGTATCGTGGCCACAGCTTACTGGATTACGCGAGCAGGATACGACAAACTGCTGCCTCATCTCAAGGAGACTACGCTCAATGAGCGGCACGATGACTCGATGTTCTACCATCAATTCATCTTTCCAAAAATCAATGCTACGCTACAACCACTGCACAACATGCCGCCCATCGTGCGGAAATACTTCTGCAGGATGATGACATTTGCCTATCAGGAACAACTGCTCAGCAAGGTGGGAACGAGCGAAAGCATCGGCAACGCCGACGCTTTTCTTTGGACAATGCCCTTGGCGGGGAAGACGGAATCGGGCAATATCTACACCGGACTGACTATTATAGACAAGCAAAAGAGCCGGGAAGGCGGGGGCTATGACCTCATTAAGCTGGCTATTCCGGAGCAAAGCAGCCGCTTTCTGCCTAACTTCAGGCTCAACGACAGCGTGTTTCTCTATGCCTATAACCCCAAGGATGAGCCCGACCTGCGCCAACATATCCTCTACAAAGGCACCATAACAGACATTCAGGGCAAGCGCATCACCTTGCAACTGGCCGACGGACAGCAGAACACTCACGTGCTGTTGCCGGGCAAGGAAACCGGTGTGTGCTATGCCATAGAGCACAGCACGGCTCTATCAGCCAGCTCGGCAGCAGCCAGTCTGTACGCTTTCGCAACGGCATCGCCCGACACGCAACAGCTGTTATTGGGGCTTAGAGAACCTAGGAGAGATGCTTCGGCACGGCTGACAAGAAGCTATAACGAGTCGTATGACGATGTTTTGTTGCACGCTAAGCAGGCCAAAGACTACTATTTACTAGTAGGTCCGCCCGGAACGGGCAAGACTTCGATGGCCATGCGCTATATGGTGGAGGAGGCGTTGCAGGAAGATGGCGGCGCGCTCTTGCTCATGTCATACACCAACAGAGCCGTAGATGAGATATGCGCTATGCTGGGTCAGGCCGGCATAACGTTCATAAGGATAGGCTCAACCTATAGTTGCGACGAGGCTTTCAGACCCTATCTGCTCTCTGAACAGACCAAGCAGTGCGCCAGCCGTGATGAGATAAGAACCTTGCTGCGGCACACCCGCGTCATAACAGGCACCACAAGCATGCTGCAAAGCCGCTCCTTCGTGTTCGATTTGCTGCACTTCAAGCTTGCCATCATCGATGAAGCGAGTCAGATATTAGAGCCCGATATCATCGGATTACTAGCTTCTCACCGCGCCAAACAGTGCATAGAAAAGTTTATTTTGATAGGCGACTACAAGCAACTGCCCGCTGTGGTGCAGCAAAGTGAGGATAGCTCGGCCGTAAACGACCCCGACCTGCAGGCCATTCAGCTCGATAACTGCCGCCATTCGCTATTTGAACGGCTTGTCAGAACAGAGCAGGCGGCGGGCAGAACCCACTTCATGGGCATACTGAGGCGGCAGGGACGCATGCATCCAAGCATCGCCGAGTTTCCTAATAAGATGTTCTACGCTGCCGAGAAACTAGTGCCCGTGCCGCTGAAACACCAGCTTGAGAACCGCCTGGAGTATGATATGCCCAGCCTGGATGGCACAGACGACGTTCTGAAACAGCACAGAATGATATTCATCCCATCGCCTCTGAACCTCTCAAGCGATGTGTCTGAGAAGGCCAACAGGGCCGAAGCACGCATCACGGCGAGCCTCCTGGCACGCGTTTACAGGCAATACGGCAGCAAGTTCAACCCCAATAAGACCGTAGGAGTCATCGTGCCCTACCGCAATCAGATAGCCATGATACGCTCAGAGATAGAGACCTGTGGCATCAAAGCCCTGCAACAAGTGTCTATCGACACGGTAGAGAGGTATCAGGGAAGCCAGCGCGACGTCATCATCTACTCGTTTACGATACAGCATTTCTATCAACTCGACTTCCTGACTGCCAACAGTTTCATGGAGCAAGGGCGCATCATAGACCGCAAACTCAACGTTGCCATCACGCGAGCACGCAAACAACTCATCTTGACAGGCAACGAACGCATTCTGAGAGGCAACACCTTGTTTGGTCAGCTCATCGACTTTATCCGGCAAAAAGGCGGATACTATCAGATGCCTGAGAGCGACTTAAGGCCCGAAGGGATTGAAACGAAAGCGGAATAACGTGCCGGAAACACTAGATTTTGGGCATAAAAAAAGGACTACCGCCGTAGTCCAACCTTTGTTAACCTTAAATCTAATACTATGAAAAACACAGTGCAAAGATACATACATATCTCTGCACTGCCAAGATTTTATAGCTTTTATTGCGCTATATATAGTAATTATTGATTTAAATCAAAACTTTAAACCTTTGATTACTTACTTTTCGTAATTTTTCAAGCCCGTTTTCAAGAAATTTATATATCCATTTATGTCCTCCTTATAGACAAAAGAGCCATTCAGAGGGTTGCCTTCATTGTCTACAGGCACATAGAACGGCTGAGCCATATAGCCGAACTTAGACTGCTCAAGATAGCTCCACTTATCGCCAACGGTGCGCAGCACCCGGGTGCTACCATCGCTTTGCTTCACTGAGATAGGCTTGTCGAGCGGCGTCTTATCATCTACATAGAGCGAGATAAGCACATAATCGTTCGTCAAAAGGCTTGCTACCTGCGGGTCAGTCCACACTGCAGCCTCCATCTTACGGCAGTTTACGCAGCCATAACCCGTAAAGTCGAGCAGCACAGGCTTGCCCGCAGCCTTCGCGGCAGCCATTCCTTCCTCGTAAGAAGAATACTTTGCCCGCACCTCCTTATCTGCATTGAGGTTGAAATCCTGCGTGTACATAGGTGGAGCAAAGGCGCTCACGGCCTTGCAAGGAGCACCCCACAAGCCGGGAACCATATAGATGGCAAACGCTATAGACGCCAAGCCCAGCATGATGCAGGGCACTGGCTGAGCCTTAGCATGGTCGCCGTCGCTCTGGAAGTGCAGTAAACCGATGAGATAGAGTCCCAACGCGCCGAAGATAACAATCCAAAGAGCCAGGAACACCTCCCTGTCTAGCAAGTGCCAACCATAAGCCAGGTCGGCAACAGAGAAGAATTTGAGTGAGAAGGCCAGCTCTATGAAGCCCAGAACCACCTTGATTGTATTCATCCAAGAGCCCGACTTAGGCGCCGACTTCAGCCATGCGGGGAACATAGCAAACAATGTGAAGGGCAGAGCCAGTGCCAGTGCGAAGCCGAACATGCCCAGGGCAGGAGCCAAGAACTCCTTTGTCGTGGCGAAATCAACCAGCAGGAAGCCGATGATAGGGCCGGTACAAGAGAAGCTAACCAGCGTTAGCGTAAACGCCATGAGGAAGATAGAGAGCATACCCGTGGCACTTCCGGCCTTGGCATCCACCTTATTGGTCCACGACGAGGGCAGGGTTATCTCGAACCACCCGAAGAACGAGAGCGCGAAAATAACCAGCAACAGACAGAAAAAGATGTTGAAGAAGGCATTGGTAGCCATATCATTGAGTGCCTGACCGCCCATGAGGCCCGTCACAAGCAGGCCCAACGTCAGATAGATAACCACTATCGACACGCCATAACAGAAGGCGTCGCGTATGCCCTTGCCCCTGTTGTCCTTCGAACGCTTAAGGAAGAAGCTCACCGTCATAGGTATGATAGGCCACACGCAGGGCGTGAGCAGAGCGATGAAACCGCCCAGCAAGCCCATCAGAAAGACATACCACAAGCCGTGCGACGACACGTCGCCACCCTCATGAAAGGCAGCCAGCTCCTTCACCACAGGCTTCCACAGGTCAGACCCTATGCCCGCCGTGGCCGTGTCGGCCTTAGCTACGTTGGTCGGAGCCACACTGTCGCCCGGCACAACAGCCTTTGCCGTGGCCGTATCAGCTGGCGTTGCAGCAGCCTCAGCAGTCTCAGCAGCCGTCATATCCACCGCTTTGGCATCGGCAGGACCCTTACCTTTATAATTAAACTCCACGCTGGTAGGTGGCATACACATCTGGTCTGAGCAGGCGCCATACTCCAGATAGCCCTTCACAGCATACTCCTTTGCCGTTATCTTATAACGCTGCACAAAGGTAACCTGATGCTCGAAGAAGCGCAACTCCTTGCCGAACATATTGTCAAACTGGCGTATCTCGCGCCCTCTGTGCTGCAATCCGCCCAGAGGCTTTACGCCAACAGCCTTCTCGGTAGTGAGCGATGCCGATGTAGGACCATCATTGCCAAGCCCCGTAGAATACACATGCCACCCGTCAATGATCTTTCCGGTAAACACAATATCTACCTCATCGGGCTTCACTTGCTTTTGTTGAACACTAAAATGAACAGGATTCTGAGCCGCCAAACCTAATGAAAAGCAGAGCAAACTCAATGCAAAAAACAAACAGTGTCTCATATAACATCATTAATTTGATTGCAAAAGTATAAATAATAACAACATTTTGCAACTTTTGAAACTAAAAAATTGGCAATGCCAAAAATAATCAATACCTTTGCAAACAGAAATTTTAACAAGGAAATAATAAGAGTATGGAATTCTGACATGCAGCATGTTGGAATTCTTTATTTTTTATGTATCTCCAGAAAAACGTATTAATTCTAAATTTATAGTATTATGGCTTACATGTCACAAGAAGGCTACGACAAGCTCGTAGCCGAACTACATGAATTGGAAACAGTGGAACGTCCCAAGGCTTCTGCAGCCATTGCAGAGGCAGCTGATAAGGGAGACCTGAGCGAAAACTCTGAGTATGATGCCGCAAAGGAGGCACAGGCACACCTGGAAGCCAAGATCAACCGCCTCAAGGTGAGCATTGCCGAAGCCAAGATTGTAGACACTTCACGCCTCAGCACCGACGCCGTGCAGATCCTTTCTACTGTGCAGATGACCAACATAGACAACAATCGCAAGATGACCTACACCATCGTGAGCGAGTCGGAGGCCAACATCAAGGCCGGAAAAATCTCTATCAAGACCCCCATTGCACAGGGACTGCTCAACCATAAGGTGGGCGAAGTGGTTGAAGTGAAGATACCTCGCGGCATCATACATCTGCGCATAGACAAGATAAGCATCGACTAATCACATTAAAAACAAGGAGGCTACATCATGGCTGATATTTTTTCAAAGATTGCGGCTGGCGAAATACCCAGCTACAAGTGTGCCGAGAACGACCAGTTCTACGCCTTTCTAGACATCAATCCCGTGGCTAAGGGCCACACTCTGGTCATTCCCCGCAAGGAGATAGACTACATCTTCGACATGAACGACGACGATTTGGCGGCCTTTGAGGTCTTTGCCAAGAAGGTGGCCAAGGCCATTCGCACCGCCATACCCTGCAAGAAGGTGGCCCAAGTGGTGCTCGGTCTGGAGGTGCCACACGCTCACATACACCTCATACCCATGAACAGCGAGGCTGATGTGAACTTCAAGAACAAGGTAACACTGCAAGACGATGAGATGAAAGCCATCGCCGACAAGATTCTGACAGCCTTCAAGGCGCTCTAACATCCCGGGCATGGCCCTGCGGCCCTCAGCCTTTTTCGTAACAGAAAGAGGCTGGGGGCTTTTTTTATGCACCTCCGTCTGCCCGCCACATGCGCCCGGCAGACCAGCCGAACGGGCCTGGCTGCGGCACAACCTACTTTACCTCTATCATCAGCCACAGCGATATCAGAATCATCACCACGCCCACCACGCGCTGATAAGCCTGCCTGTTGGCCAGCCGGATGAGCCGCATGGCGAGCACGTTGCCTGCTATCATGGCCATGCCGATGAACAGTCCGTTCAAGAAGATGGTAGTGTTCATCAGGCTGAACTTGCCATACGTCACCGCCTTCACCACGTGCATGGCGGCTGCCGCCGTGGCTTCGCTGGCTATATAGCTCACGGGCGAGAGGTTGAGCGTAAGGAATACGGCACTGCTAATAGGCCCCGAGATGCCCAAAAGACCGTTGAACACGCCCGTTAGACTGCCGCCTATGAGCATGGTAGACTTGCCCTGAGGCAGATGGAGCTTGCCTTTGAGCTTCATAACAGAGAACAATATGAGGAAGACACACAGCAAACGGGTCATCAACACCTTGTCTACCATGGAGAAGCCAAACGCTCCCAACGCTGTGAAAGGCAGCGCCGGAACAAGAAACCATGCCACTTGGCGCCACCTGATGCTACGCCATCCCATCACCGAACGCGACAGGTTGCTCATGAGCTGTGCGATGGTAGACACCGGAACGGCCACCTGCACGCCGAAGAAAAAAGTGATGACGGGCAGCAGAATCATGCCACCGCCAAAGCCAACCGAGCCCGAAAGAGCCCCGGCAATAAAACCTACAATTATTAAAGTAACCCACATCATCGTTTAAAACACCACGCTAAACACGTGCTTGCCGGCCTCGTAGCTATAGCCCACCGTCCACTTGTGATAGTCGCAAATGGCCTTCACAATGGCCAGTCCGAGCCCGTTGCCGCACCTACTCATGTTGCTGCGGTAGAAACGCGAGAATATTCGCTGTGCGTCGAGGGCCTTCTCGTCTGAGGTGTTGCTCACCCTGAGGCTGCCACGTCTGACGTCTAGGTCTATGCTGCCCTGCCCGTTGCTGTGCCTGATGGCGTTAACCACCAGGTTGTTGAGCATACTTTCCAGCAGCACCTCGCTGCAACTCAGAGCCTTCACACTGTCATCGTGGCTGAACCTTACGGGTATGCCCACCGCCAACCCTTGCCACACGGGCAGCAAAGCCTCTATCTTGGCCACCAGGTTCACCTTGTCGAGCCGCTGATATTGGTTGTTCTCCATCTTAGAGAGCATGAGCAGCTTGCTCGTCAGGCGCGACATGTGGCTCAGCTGGTCGTATATGTCTTGCAGCTCCTTGCCCTGATGGAGCGTGAGGTCGGGGTCTTGCATCAGATTGTCCATCTTGCCGCGTGCCACGGCCAAGGGTGTCTGCAGCTCGTGCGAGGCATTTTCAGTAAACTCCTTCTGCACGTTATAGCTCTTGATGCTCTCCGTCATGATGCGGTTGAGCACGTCGTTGAGCTGCGCAAACTCCTTTACGTCAGTCTGGGGCAGCACAGGCACCCGGCCATCTTCTACCCTGAAGCCCGAAATCTTGCCCAGCGTGGCGAAGAAAGGGCGCCAAAGGCGCTTGGGCGAAGTGCGCATCACGAGGAACACGGCGGCCATCATGGCCAGCAGAATGGTGAAAAACTGAATGAAGAGACCCATCATCGTGTCCTCCTCCAAGTCTAAATGCACATTCGTAAGGCCATATTGCCTCACCACCCTGATAAGGTCTTCGGCATAAAACTGTGTGGTGATGTGATACAATATAGGCAGGGTGAGCACCAGCAACACCATCATGCTGGCTGCCAAATGCCTCAGAAACTTGCTTGTAAGCGTGCTTTGCCTCTTCATACCCATTTATATCCCGTTGCGTAAATCGTTTTCAGGCAGCCCTTGGCGCCCGCTTTTGAGAGCTTAGACTTCAGGTTTTTGATGTGGCTATACACAAAGTCGAAGTTGCTCATCATGTCGGCCATCTCGCCGCTCAGGTGCTCTGCAATGGCCATCTTAGACAACACCTTGCCCTTATTGCTCAGAAAGAAGAGCAACAAGTCATATTCCGACCGCGTCAGCTCAACAACCTTGCCGTCCACTGTCACCTCTTTGGTGAGCAGGTTGATGGTTATTCCGTCAGACCGAAACAGGTTGCTGGAGCTGAACTCACGCCGCCTGATGAGCGCGTAGATGCGCATAGACAGCTCAGACAGGGCGAAAGGCTTGGCCAGATAGTCGTCGGCACCCAGCTGCAAGCCACGCAGTTTGTCGTCGAGGGCACCTTTTGCCGAGATGATAATCACGCCGGTGTCGTTGTTCTTGGCCCTTACCGACTGCAAGATATCAAGCCCGTTGCCGCCCGGCAGCATCAGGTCAAGCAACACACAATCATATTTATAGCAGCCCACCATGAGCTTAGCCTGCGCGTAATCAAATGCTTGCTCGCACAGATAATGCTGCGAATGCAGATAGTCGCGTATGCTGTCAGAGAGGCTGCGTTGGTCTTCTATTATCAATATCTTCATGCCTATAAAACGTAGTACACTCCCTATTATTAACGTGAGTTCGATGAATTTAGAACAGAGTAAGCTGACGGTCAATGGAACGTTCAACTGCAATGGAGGGCTTCTTTGGGAAAAAGCAATATGCAGCCAAGGC
>CABVAZ010000040.1:0-27133 GCA_902496445.1 uncultured Prevotella sp.
TTGGTGCGAGGCCGGCACAAGGCGCGGCCACTACAACTGATGTGTATGTGGTGCGGACGGCCACTACAACTTATGAGGGTTTGGTGCGGACGGGCACTACAGCTGATGTGTGTTCGGTGTGGACGCTCGAATGAGCCTAACGATGATGTGAGGGCATAAAAAAAGCAGGGTGGGGGCCCTGCTTTTTGTGAGTTATGTGTAAGAATTATCTTCTTACAACCTTTGTCTTTACAACGCTGCCGTCAGCCATTGTCGAGACGATGATGTTGATGCCTTTTGCGGGAGCATTGAGGCGCTTGCCGTCTATGCTGTATATCTCGGTGTGCACGGGCTTGCCGGCATTGCCATTGATGGTATTGATGCCGTCTGTGATAACTAAAGCCGTGGTGGCTTCGCCCAGTCCGCCCATTTCGTTGGCAGCCCTTACGGCCCATGTGGCCTTGGTGTCTCTTACCTCGTAGGCCGGTGTTGTGGTGAAGGCCACTACAGAGTCGTTCTTTGTCACGGCCCACATCAGGGCATAGTTGTTGTCGTCCCAAGTCAGGTTCCTGCCGCTGAGCTTCACGTTCTCGGGTGCCGAAGCCTGCTCGGTGAGCGCTGTGGGATCCCAATCGTCTGTTCCGCCCATCACGTTAGGAATGGTGTAGAAGGCTGCCTCGTCGGCAGTGAGCACGGGGTTGTTGGCATGGTTGTCGCCGAACACCTTCTTTCTGCCGCTCAAGTCTATGACTGTTCCGTTGGCCGTTACAGAGTTATACTCGGCGAAGCGAGCCGGATAGCCGCCGCTCATCTCGCCCCATCCGATGGCAGAGGGTTGCGACACCATGGTGGTGTTGATCCACAGAGCGATAGGCGTGCCGCTACCCCATGGGCGTCCGAGGGTGTAGTTGCCGTCGTTGTCATTGCTCTCGCCCTTGATAGCGCAGTTGCTCATAATCCATCCATACTTCTTAGGCTGTGAGGGCACGGCGATGTATCCGCCTGTACCCACGTTGAGGAAGGTGACGTTGTTGAAGAATGCGTCGCCCTTTCCGCAGATGTAGTCGGTGCGTCCGCGTATGATGCCATCCTCGAAGTAATAGCGTGCGTTGCTGTTGTTGGATGTCCAAGTGTCTTGATAGCCACCCAGCATGACGTTCTTGTACACAGTCTTGTCGCCCTTGTCCTGCACGGCGAGGTTTCGTCCGGTAGCGTCGGCAGTGCCGTTCTTCAGAGTGATGTCCTCGATATAGGTGTTGCTGCCCGTTATTTGCAGCAAGTCGCACTTGCCGATGCCCTCTATAGGACATGCGGGACCCCACTGTCCGCTCACGTTGTCGTAAGGCACGTCGTTAAGAATGACGGTCTGGTCTCTGTCTTCGCCTATGAGCGACACGTTGTTGGCTGCGAGCACGGTAGTCACGCTGGCGTATGACTTTCCGTCAGAGCCTGTTACGGTGGCTCCGGTGTTTACAGGCACGGTGTAGGTGCCCTTCTTTACGAAGATGCGATAGCGTGTGCTCTTGTCGGTGCGTGCCGCAGCAGCGCTGATGGCCTCGCGGAACGAGCCGTCATCGGGTATCACGAAGTCGTATAACTTCTTCTCTACGGTAGGCTTTTGCTTGGTAGTGAAGTTCAGTGTGATGGCCGTTGTGAGGGTATTGCCCGCCAAGTCGCTCACCACATTAGCCGGTAGGGTGAATGTGTAAGGCGTAGCATAGGCCAGATTCTTATATGCAAAGGCTATCGTCTTGCCAGACACCACGCCCTGCAGCTCTTCTCCTGCCAGCGTGGCCTTAGCGTTGTCAGCCAGCTGAACCTTTTCGTCGAAGGTCAGCACCACTTTTCCGTTGGCCGAAGCGTTGGTAGCGCCCTCGGCGGGAACGGTGGCAAGCAGTTTGGGAGCCGTCTTGTCGTCGTATGGCTTCTCTGTTCCGGTGATGTAGATTTGCGATATGGCATTGCCGTCGTTGGCAGATGCCGTACCGTCGATGGTCGACGTCTTGTCAGCTTTCCAGCGTATGTAGACCTCATCCTTGTTGTTAGCCTCTGCCGGCAGGGCGAAGGTAGAGTCAGTCCACGCCTTTACGCCCGGCATGGTGATGCTGCCCAGCTTGGTCCAGTTGGTGCCGTCGAGTGAGAATTCTACATTGTAAACAGGATAAGCGTTGTAGTTATAAGCCATGCCGCTCTTCACCTTGATGTTGGTGAAGTTGGTTGCGTTGACCTTTGTCTGCCAGTAGTAGGTGCCTAGAGGCTGGTCGTTGCGCCAGTTCACGCCGGCGTTACGTCCCTCATATCCGCCAGAGGCGTTGCTCTTGTCGAGCCATCCCACGGTGTTGCCCACCGAGTCGCGCAGCACAAGCTGGTCGGCATCGTTGTCGGCAGCATAGAAGTCGGCTTTACGGCCGTTGTTTCCGGAGTTGTAGAAGTCCCAAGCGGCGATGAAGTCCTTGGCAGAATATAGCGCGGTGATGGTCTGATCCTGCGTCATGTTGATCTTTACCTCGGCCGAAGTTTCGCCGTTGCTCCAATTGTTGAAGGTGAGAATGTCGTTGCTCGAAGCTGTGAGCGTCACCACGGTGCCATCCTCATACATGTTCTTTCCGTTTACTACGGTAGGAGCCACGTCGGGTTGCACCATATATGCAGCCGCTCCGCCCTCTATCTTACAGTCTAGCGCGTAGGTGTTAACCTTCTCGAAGTTGGCTGTAAGCGAGTCGTTGGCATTCACGGTGTACTTGAATTTATTCTCCGTAGACACCACATTGCCCTTTGTGTCGGTCCAGTTCACAAACTTATAGCCGAAGTTCTTGGTTGCGGTGAGGGTGAGCTCGGTGCCGGCCTCAAACTTATCGCCTGCCGGATAGATGGTTATCTTTCCGCCTTCAGCGGGGTTGGCACCTGCGCCGAAGCTATATTTCTGTACTTCCTCTATTGTTCCGCTTGCCGTTCCGGCTATCTGCACGTTGTTGATGCCGAACTGCTTAGTATTACCCATGCCGTAAACGTAAACCACGAGCTTGATGTCAGACGATGTAGCCATAGAATCTGGCACGCTCAGGTTGAAGCTTGTGCGATAGTTGGGTTCTGTGCTGGTCTTGTCGTCGGCTGCGTTTTTGTTGCGTGCGGGGATGAGACCAGTTGCGAGGGTGCACTCCTTGCCTTCGCCGTTCACCACTTTCACGTCGAACCGTCCGCCGTCTGTGCCGAATCGGCGCACGTTGGCGCTCACCTTGGTGGGTGTGAAGGTCAGGCCTTTGGCTATCTTCACCGACCACTCCAGCCTTACATTTTCGCTGGCCTCATTAGCTCCGCTCACCGGTTGGAAGCGAGTATAGCTTATGCCGTCGTAACTTCCGGAAGTGGTTTCCTTGATGTCGTCGCCCGTTGCGAATGACGTGAGCGAGGCAATGTCGGCAGGTGTCACTACAGTCGGGTCGGTAGTGTTGCCCGTGAAGGGGTAGGTGATGGTGGCCTCGGCGTTGTCGTAGGTCTTGCCCTGCGTTGCAGTGGGTACGGGCAGCACCACCTTTACATATCTGTAATAAGAGCCGTCGCCGATGACGATGTCTACAGAGTCGGTCTTCGACGCCACGGTGTAGCTGATGGTAGAGCCCTGCGTGTAGTCGCTCTGCCCGTCTATGGTAGTTGTAGTGATGTTGCTAAACGCCTCCATCGACACTACGGCGTTCTGCGCAGAGGGCACGGTGAGCTTTGTGCCGCCGTTCATCTGGCACCAGTCGGTCCAGTTGCCGTTGGCAATCTTGCCTCCGTTGTTAGTGTCAAAGTCTAGTTTGGCGTCTATGGTGTTAGAGCCTATCGTAGCTTGTGTGACATATATGCCCTTGGCATTCTGATAAGCCATGAGCGGAGCGCCGTTCTTGCGCTGGAAGTCGAAGAGCAATGTTGTCTCTTCCTTACGGTCGGCCAGGTTCACGGCATTGTCGGTGAACACAGCCTTGAGCTCAACGTTGGCCTCGGGCACAGTCATGGAGCTGCCCGGAGCGTAGGTGTTGGTGCCGTCGGTCCATCCTGTAAGGGTCTTTCCGGCCGCATAGAGGGTGTGGTTAACGGGCAGGGTGTAGGTTGTTCCCACCTCAGCCTTCTCCGTAGCGGGCAGTGTGCCCTGTGCAGAGGCAGAGCCCAGCGAGTAGCTGATGCTTACCTCCTGCTTCAGCTCGGAAGGGTCGGCCGTCTCAATGGCAAAGTAAGGCACGTAGCTTCCACCGCTTATGGTGAGCGTTGTGGCCTCCGTACCTTTGTAGTAGGCTGTCACCACGTTTTTGTCCTTGTCCTGGTGATAGCAAGCCCCCGTGTTGGTTGTGAAGGTAGCCACTGTCTCGCCGTTGCTGTTAGTTACGTTTACGTTTCCTCCCCAGGCACATGTGCCCATGGTGATTTTTACTGGTCCCGTGACAGCCACGGTGGCCTTGAAGTTGTTCCAGCCGTGCTCATTAGAGTGAAACTTTCCACTTAATGTAGCCACAGCGCTTGCACTGCCTTTGTCTACTCTCGACACGGTGCCGTCAGCAGCTACTGCCACGCCGAATTCAAAGGCTGTCTTGTTGGTAATCTCGTCTGTGGTGAGCAAGTTACCGTTGGTCAGGTCAGCCTTGAAAGCAGTGACAGAAGTCTGTGCCGCGAATGCCGTTAGTTGCACTAAAAGCATAGCGAGCAACATAGAAATTTTAGTTCTGAAATGCTTCATTACTTGATTTAGATTTGTTTTGAGTTATTTAAGTGCCCAAAATTACAGATTATTTGTCATTTTTCAATGGCTTTTTTTTAAATGTTTTTGTTGTTAACGGATTTTAACTGTATGTACATCCCCCTATTGTTAAATGAAGTAGAATATTCAGGTGAAAACTTTTTAAACTAGATTGAAATGTTTATCTTTGCATAACCTAAGTGAATAAAGATTGATAAAAATGAGATATGCTGTCATTGCGGCAGGCGAAGGGTCGCGTCTAAGGCAAGAGGGCGTGGCCGAACCCAAGCCTTTGGTGAAGATAGGCGGCGAATGCCTGATAGACAGACTGCTGCGCGTCTTCATGCAGAACGAGGCCGAAGAGATATGGGTTGTATGTAATGACAGGTGGCCTGCCGTGGGGCGGCATCTGCAACGCGTGCAGCACGAGGGTCTCGGAGGGCGAAGCATACCGTTGAACTATATGGTGAAGAACACTCCAAGTTCTATGCACAGCTTCTATGAGCTAAGCACCCATCTGCAGGGAGGACCGTTCATACTAACCACGGTAGACACCATATTCCGCGAAAAGGAGTTCGCCGATTATGTCAACTGCTTCAGGCAGAGGCTGCGTGAGGGCTTCGACGGCGTGATGGGTGTAACCAATTACATCGACGATGAGAAGCCCCTGTATGTGGCAACCGATGCCTACAGCAACATAACGGGCTTTTATGACGCATATAAAAAAGGTATAGAATACATCTCAGGGGGCATATATGGGCTGAAAGGCACGTCGCTAGACACGCTCAACGGCTGCATGGCGCGGGGCGAGAGCCGCATGCGCAACTTTCAGAGAGCCCTGATAGCCGACGGACGGCGGCTCAAGGCTTACGCCTTCTCAAAGGTTCTGGACATAGACCATAAGGAGGATATAGCCAAGGCTGAGACTTTTTTAAGCATTAAGTAAATAGTGAAGCAAAGCATAAAGATATTAGGCATAGCGAGGGCACCCCGCTTCTCGCCCAACTCCGTGGTCAAGGACCGGCAGATTCTTGAAGCGGTGATGCGCCATTATGGAGGCGATATAGTGCTTGAGAGCGCGCTGACGCACGACCTTCTGCAGGGTGTGACGCACGTGTTCAGCATGGGCCGCGAGCAGCGCACGCTGGCTTTGCTTGCCGAGGCCGAGCGTCGGGGCGTCTGGGTGATGAATCCTCCGGAGGGAGTAGCGCATTGCAGGCGCGACGAACTGAGCAAGTTGATGGCCCAAACGGGCATTCCGGTGCCCGGCGAAGTGGGAGAACACGGCGTATGGCTCAAGCGCACCGGCACCACTGAGCAGGAAGAGGATGTGGTGTTTTGCACTGATGAGGCTCAACTGAGCCTTGCCAAGCGGCGGTTTGCCGAGCGGGGCATCACCAAATATGTTGTGCAGGCCCATATACCCGGCGATGAAGTGAAGTTTTATGGTGTAGAAGGCACCGGCTTCTTTAGGATATTCTATACGGGAAAAGACGTTGTGGGCAAGTTCGGAGCGCAACGCGTGAACGGCAAGCCCAGCTATACGTCTTTCCGGAAAGAATTGTTGCAAGAAACGGCCGAGTTCTTATCCCGTCGGGCGCATGTGCCTATCTACGGCGGAGATGCCATCATCACCGACGACGGGAAGTTTTATATCATAGACTTCAACGACTGGCCCAGCTACTCAAGGTGCCGTGAAGAAGCGGCCAGCGCCATGACTCGCCTGCCCGGTTTGCCGCAAAGCTCACCTTCGGCGCGCCTCCGTGGCATGGAGCTGTAGCGGTGGTGATACTGCAGAGAGATGCCTTATATATTATATAAGGTGTAGAGGCATCTGCTTAAAAACATTAGAAAGAAAAGCAATGAATGACATAACAGACAATAAGTCGGAAAGTTTTGGCGAGCTGCTGCGCGCCAGTATGAAATCAAAAGACACCGAGGAGTGGCTCGACGTGCACTTCACGCGCCCCATAGGCCTGGCTTTTGCCCTTTTGTGGAGGCGGCTCGGCGTGCATCCCAATGCCATTACCCTGCTCTCCATCGTGCTGGGCGCCTGCGCCGGATGGATGTTCTACTATACCGACTTGCCCCATAACATAGCCGGAGTGGCGCTGCTGATGCTAGCCAACTTCTGTGATTCAACCGACGGACAACTGGCCCGCCTCACCGGACAAAAGACTCTGGCCGGCCGAATACTCGATGGCTTCGCGGGCGATGTGTGGTTCTTTGCCATCTATCTGGCCCTTTGCTTGAGGCTCATGCCGCAAAACATGCCGGGCACAACATTTCTGTGGGGCTGGTGGATATTTGCCCTGGCCTTCGTGGCAGGCGTGCTCTGCCACTCGCCCCAAAGCTCGCTGGCCGACTATTACAGGCAGATACACCTCTTCTTCCTTAACGGAAGGCAGGGCGCCGAGCTCGACTCCTATGCCAAGATGCACGCCACCTATCTGGCGTTGCCCCGCAAGGGAGCTTTCTGGGCAAGGGCTTTTTATTTTAATTATCAGCATTATTGCAACAGTCAGGAAAAGCGCACGCCTGCTTTCCAGCGCCTGCGCGAGGCTGCCGGGCGCAGGTATGGCGGTCTGGACAAGCTGCCCGCCGACCTGAAAAACGAATTTCTGGCCGGCAGCCGCCCCCTCATGCCACTCACTAATATACTTACTTTCAACACGCGGGCCATCTGCCTGTATGTCTTCTGCCTGCTCAACATACCCTGGGCTTATTTTCTTGTAGACATCATCGTGATGAGCATGATATGCATATATATGCATCATCGTCATGAAAAGCTGTGCCTGGGCTTGACACGCAAAATACTTTCAGCCAATGAAGATAAAGGCACTCATCTTTGATTATGGCGGTACGCTCGACACGGCAGGATGCCATTGGGGCAAAGTGCTGTGGCATGCTTACCAAAGAATGAACGTTCCGGTGAGCGAGGACGCTTTTCGTGAGGCTTATGTCTATGCGGAGAGGTACCTCGGCAGTCATGCCCTCATCAAGTCAGCCGATACCTTTCATGACACCTTGAGGGTGAAGCTAGGTCTTGAGCTAGACTTCCTTGAGCAGCAAGGCGGGCTCAGTGAGACCGCGGCTCAGAGGCAGCAGCGCCTGGCAGACATGCTTCAGGGCGTTTATCATGACGTGTGCGGCGTGACAGAACATAGCAGAGAGGTGCTCAGTATGCTGCGCAGACATTATAATATGGTGATAGTGAGCAACTTCTACGGCAACCTGCGCACCGTGCTCCATGAGTTTGGCCTTCTGGATTTGGTGGATGGCGTGATAGAATCGGCCGAGGTGGGCGTGCGAAAGCCCGACGAGCGCATCTTTGAGTTGGGGCTGAAGGCTCTGAACAGGCAGCCCGATGAGGTGCTGGTGGTGGGCGACAGCATCAAAAACGACATTCTTCCGGCCCACCGGCTGGGCTGTCATACGGCGTGGCTCAGGGGCGAAGGATGGACCGAAACGCCCGACAGATGTGACGAAGCAGACATCATTGTGAATGATTTGAACATACTTGCCAAACAATATTTATTGTGATGAAACGTTGTATACGAAGTGTTTTACCTTAACAAATTAATAAAATAATAGACATGAAACAAACAAACGTAAAGCCAGCAGATGGTAAGCTGGGCATTCTGGTAGTTGGATGCGGTGCCGTTTCCACTACTTTCATGACAGGAGTATTAATGGCTCGCAAGGGACTTGCCAAGCCTATAGGCTCTGCTACGCAGTATGACAAGATACGCGTAGGCAAGGGAGCCGACAAAAAATACCTGCATTACGCCGACATAGTGCCCTTGGCAAAGCTCGATGACATCGTTTTCGGCACATGGGATGTGTATCCTCAGAATGCCTATCAGGCCGCTGTGTATGCCGAAGTGCTCAAGCAGAAAGACATAGACCCCGTTCGTGATGAGCTGGAGAAGATTGTTCCGATGAAAGCAGCCTTTGACAAGAACTATGCCAAGCGCCTAGACGGCGACAATGTGAAGGACTGCAAGACGCGCTGGGACATGGTGCTGGAGCTGAAGAAGGACATACAGACCTTCAAGAAAGCCAACAACTGCGCCCGCATTGTGGCTATCTGGGCTGCCTCTACTGAGATTTACGTTCCTTATAACGAGCAGTATCATGGCACGCTGGCAGCTTTGGAGCAGGCCATGAAGGCTGACGACCGCGAGCATATAGCACCCTCTATGTGCTATGCCTATGCTGCCCTGACCGAGGGAGCACCCTTTGTGATGGGCGCACCCTGCACCACTGTAGACATACCGGCCATGTGGGAGCTGGCCGAGAAGGTGAAGATGCCTATAGCAGGCAAGGATTTCAAGACCGGACAGACCCTTGTGAAGAGCGGCTTCGCGCCGATACTCAAGGTGCGCAACCTGGGCTTGAGCGGATGGTTCTCTACCAATATACTGGGCAACCGCGACGGCTTGGTGCTCGACGAACCTGCCAACTTCCACACCAAAGAGGTGAGCAAGCTGTCTACTCTTGAGACTATCCTGCGCAAGGACGACCAGCCTGACCTCTACGGAAACATCTATCATAAGGTGCGCATCAACTATTATCCTCCGCGCAACGATAATAAAGAGGGTTGGGACAACCTCGACATCTTCGGCTGGATGGGCTATCCCATGCAGATAAAGATTAACTTCCTGTGCCGCGACTCCATACTTGCAGCCCCGTTGCTGCTGGATCTTACTCTGCTCATCGACCTTGCCGCACGCGCCGGACGCTACGGAACGCAGCGCTTCCTGAGCTTCTTCCTCAAGAGTCCTATGCACGATTACACCAAGGGCGAGCAGGCTGTGAATAACCTCTTCGAGCAGTACACTATGCTGAAGAATGCCATCAGAGAGATGGGTGGCTATGAAGCTGATGAGGAAATTGATTAATAAGCTATTCAATATCATTCTTTTTTGGGCATTGGCCTGCGTTGCCAATGCCCAAAACCTGCAAGGCAAGGTGGTTGACGTGCAGACAGGACAGCCCATACCCTATGCCAGCGCCTCGTATAAGGGCACGGGCATCAGCTGCTCGGCCGACCTTTCGGGCCAATTCAACATCCTTCGCCGAGAGGGCGAAACCCTCACTGTGAGCGCCGTGGGATATAAAAGACGGCGCGTTTACATCAATAAGAATACACCCCAAGACATTAGTGTGGTGCTTGTACCCGATGCCCAGAGGCTGGAGGAGGTGGTTGTCAGAGCCAAGCGCAAGCGCGGCTACTCGAGAAAGAACAACCCCGCCGTAGAGCTTATGCGCCGTGTCATAGCGGCAAAGAAGCGCACCGACCTCTCCAACAATCCCTTCTATCAATATCACAAGTACCAGAAGGTCACCACAGCCGTGAACGACATCACGCCAAACGACCTTCAGAGCGGGCTGTTCAGCAACTATCCATGGCTCAGAAACCAGATAGACACCTGCCCGTTCACCCGTAAGCTCATCCTGCCCGTGTCGGTAGACGAAACCGCCACAAGGCACATCTACCGTCGCAACCCACGCGATGAGAAAGACATCGTGCTGGGACAGAGCACCCAAGGCGTGAGCAAGCTCATACAGACAGGTCAGGCTTTCAACACGATGGTAAAAGATTTGTTCAAGGATATAGACTTATACGACGATCAAATCAACCTTCTGCAAAAACGATTTCCCAGTCCTATAGGCTCAACAGCCATATCGTTCTATCACTTCTACATTGATGACACCGTATATGTAGACCACGACAGGTGCATACGCCTGCAGTTCATACCGGCCAATCAGCAAGACTTTGGCTTCCGCGGAGAGCTCTATGTGCTGGCCGACAGCACACTGCACGTCAAGAAATGCGACATGCAGCTGCCCTCCAACACGGGCGTTAACTTTGTAGAAGCCATGCGTCTGGAGCAGGAATACTCACGGTTGGACAACGGAGAGTGGGTGCTCACCACCGACAACATGATAGCCGAGCTCGAACTAAACGACCGGTTGTCTAAGGCTGTGGTCATCCGGCAGACGCAAATGAGCGATTACTCCTTCGGCGAGATACCCGACAAGGAGTTTCGTGGCAAGGCCGAGACGCGCTATCTGCCCAACGCCAAGATGCAGGATGAGGCCTTCTGGCAGCGCAATCGCAAGGTGCAGCTCTCCAAAGGCGAGGCCGGCATGAACACGTTTGTGCGCAACCTGTATAGCACCCCACACTTCAAGTGGATCATGTTTGGCGCAAAGGCCCTCATAGAAAACTTCATCGAGACAGGCAGCCCGCGCAATCCCAGCAAGATAGACCTGGGGCCTGTCAACACTTTAATATCCAAGAACTATGTAGACGGCCTGCGTCTGCGACTCTCGGCACGCACCACGGCAAAGCTCAATCCGCACTTCTTTTGGGAGGGATATTATGCCTATGGCACCGACTCGCACCGGCATTATTACGACACAAAGTTCACCTATTCGTTTAATAAGCCCGAATACCAGCCCATAGAGTTCCCCATACGCACCCTCTCCTTCGAGACTACGCGAGACGTTATGTCGTGGTCTGACAAGTATCTCAAGCACAACAAAGACAATATCTTCATGACCTTCCGCCCCTCAAAGGTGGAGGAGATGTTCTTCTATAACCGTCAGATGCTCGACTTCAAGTGGGAGACAGAGGGCGGACTGGCCACAGAGCTGTCGCTGAAGGCCGAGCGTCAGGAGCCCGCGGGCACATTGGCGTTCAACCATCTGCCTGAGGCGGGAGGCGCGGCCGTGCCCTATGTGCGTACCACCGAGCTGCTCTTGGGCTTCGACTATCGCCCCGGACAAACCTATATCAACTCTAAGCAGAACCGCATAGAGGTTAACCTCGACGCGCCGCAGTTCACCTTGCAGCACGCTATGGGCCTGAGCGGCGTGCTGGGCGGACAATACAGGTATAACCAAACCGACGTCTCAGCCTATAAGCGGCTCTGGCTGGGCAGCTGGGGACATATAGACGTGCGGGCCATGGCAGGCGCGCAGTGGAACAAGGTGCCCTATGTGCTGCTCATCATGCCCCCTGTCAACACCTCCTACTTCGAGCATCAGGGCTCGTTCAATATGATGGAGAACATGGAATTCCTCAATGACAGATACGCGCAATTCAATCTTGCGTGGGACCTGACAGGCAAAATCTTCAACCGCGTGCCCCTGCTCAAGCGGCTCAAGTGGCGCGAGTATATCGCCTTCAAGGGCATGTGGGGCACCCTGACCGACAAGAACAATCCCTTCTTGGAGCGCAACCGCGCCGACGCGACGCTCTTTCAGTTTCCGGCCGCCACAAGACTCATGACCAGCGACCCCTATCTGGAGGCCGTGGTAGGCATACACAACATCCTAAAGTGTCTGGAGATAGACTATGTGAGGCGCCTCACCTACACAGACTATCCCGGTGTTAAGAAGGGCGGCATACGCTTAGGGTTCAATCTGGTGTTTTAAGTTAGAAATCTCTTTTCATCATGCAGATCACGAATATTATTTTGGCAGACAATCAAGACATCACCCGCTTCGGGCTGTTTTATGTGTTGCAAAAGCTCAAGGACGTCACGTGCAGCGTGGCAACCGACAAGATAGAGCTGGCTTATCAGCTCAAGGAGCATCCCCGTTCCGTCGTAATATTAGACTATACGCTGTTCAACTTCAACGACGAAGCCGACCTCTTGGTGTTTGGCCAGCGCTTTGGCGAGGCACCGCTCATACTCTTCAGCGACGATCTGAGCGTTGATTTCGTCAGGCGAGTAACCGGGGGAAGCTCCTTGACAAGCATTCTTCTCAAAGACTCTCCCGCCACAGAGATACGCGAGTGCATAGACTTTGCCATGCGCGGCAAGCGTTACATCTGCCAGCACATGACCGAGATGCTCCTCGCCCCGCAGCATGTGGCCGAAGACGAGGTGCGGCTCACCAAGACCGAAACAGAGATACTCAAGGATATAGCCCTTGGACTCACCACGCGCGAGATAGCCGAAAAGCGCGTGTCGAGCTTCCACACAGTCAACACACACCGCAAGAACATCTTCCGAAAACTGGGCGTCAACAACGTGCATGAGGCCACGCGCTATGCCTTCAGGGCTGGTCTGGTAGACGCCGCCGAGTATTACATCTGATGAAATAACCGTATGAAACGAATAGAACTCAACGTCATCTTCCTGCTGTTGCTCGTGGTTGTGGGCATCGTGGGCATAAGATGGATTATCAATTCCAATCACATGGAGGTGACCCAAAGCAATAAGATAGACGTCACCCCGCAACAAATAACCTCTATCAAGAACATCGGCCAGTGGGAGTTTCTTTCTGTTCACGATGAGGAACTCGTAGACACAACCGCTAGTGGCATGTTTCGCGACAGGCGGTTGGCCCGCATTTATTACGGCACATTGCGCTTGGGCATCGACATGCGCAAGCTTTCCGACAACTGGCTGCACGCCCGGGGCGACACGGCAACGGCTGTCTTCCCCGCCATCGAGCTGCTCGACTCCGCCTTTATAGACGAGGCGCTGTCTAAACCCTTCATTGAGGTAGGGCATTGGACCGATGCCGACCGCGCCGCCATGGCACAACGGGCCCGCCGGCAGATGCTGCAAAGATGCCTCACAAGGGCCAATAAGCAACAAGCCGAAGACAATGCGCGGCAGCAACTCACACGTCTCATACAGGCCATGGGCTTCAACACCATCACGGTGACCTTTCGCCCATGAGGCCTCAGAGCCGTGATAGCCAGCCCTGTTGGATGATATTTCAAGGCTAACTGTTGCTCGTTTCGAGTAAAATAACTATATTTGCACGATTTTATAAGCCTGTACAAACATTTTTTAAAGTTCTTAGATGAATTCGTTGGCTAAGGTTTTCGCTTTGGGAGGCATCGTTCTTACCATATTGCTGTTTATGCATCATCTGCCCACCATCACCGTTATGGGTACGCAACTGCGCAGCGTAGACATCCTGTCTGACATAGGCAGCGCGTCGCAGGCTGATCTTCCCGACGTATTGCCGGCTCCCAAGCCCATCAGTCACCTCACTTCCATTCCTCATTTTCATGAGAGGCACGCCAAAGGAGTAGTGCCCATCGACGACTATTCTGACGGTCGCGACGGCGGCATGAGCCACTTCTACGACATGCTCGCCAACGTGTCGTCGCTCAACCGACCCGTGCGCATCGCTTACTTCGGCGATTCTTTTGTTGAAGGCGACATCCTTCTGGCCGACCTGCGCGAGATGCTGCAAGCCCGCTTTGGCGGCAACGGCCTCGGCTGGACCGACTGCGTGAAGGGCACCAACGCCTTCCGTCCCACGGTAGATATGAGCGTTGCGGGCCTAACCGGCTATGACTTGCTCAACAAGCAAGCCTTCAGCACCGCGCTGCAAAGCGTCAACCAGCGCTACTCGCTGCCATCTGCCGGGGCCAAGGTGGCCTATAAGGCTACCTCGTTCAGGCCTCACACCGCGCAGTGGCAGGTGGCACGACTCTTCTGCATAGCACCGCAAGGCTTGAGCGTGGCCGTTGCCATGAACGGTTCGGCGCCTGCCGTGAGGCGGCTCAGCCCCTCTGCCAACCTGCAGATGGTGGAGACGGACGGGCGCATGACATCCGTTTCTTATGCCTTCTCGGCCTTCGGACGAGGCACAGTGATGCACGGCGTGGCCCTGGAGTCGCCCCGTGGCGTGATATTAGACAATCTTGGCATGCGCGGCATACCCGGAACATCCATCGCCACCATGCCCGAAAGCATTCTGAAAGCCTATGCCCGCCTGCGCCCCTACGACCTCATCGTGCTGCATTATGGCGTGAATGCCGTGGCCGAAACGTCAGACGCGGCCTACTGCAAGGCCTACTGCGAGAAGATGAAGAAGAGCATAGCCAAGCTGCGCCGTTGCTTTCCGCAGGCCTCCATACTCATTGTGGGCGTGGCCGACCGCGACTCACGCACCGCAAGGGGCATACACACCATGCCCTCAATAGAGCTTCTGTCGGCTCAGCAGAACGTCATGGCCTCTGAATGTGGCGTGGCCTTCTTCAATCTCTTCAAGGCTATGGGTGGCAAAGACAGTATGCTCAGACTCGTCAACCAAGGCGAGGCCAACCTCGATTATACGCACATCAACTTCAAGGGCGGGCATCGCCTGGCCGGATATTTCTATCGTTCGTTCCTCGACGGCCTCGACAACTATAAGCGGCGCAAGCAAGCCGAAAAGCAAGAATAACAAGGAAGAATCATCATGGAGCAGATTTGGCATAACATCATCAACGAGCTTACCTATCATCCCTCAGAGCCTCTCATCTTCAGCACAGGGCTCTTTCTGGTGCTTTTCGTGGCTTTCAGCTTCGTATATATGCTCTTGGGCAGGCGCACAACAGTACGTCTGGCGTTTGTCACAGCCTTTTCTTATTATTTCTATTACAAGAGCAGCGGGTTTTATTTCCTCCTTCTGGCCTTCGTAACGGCCAGCGACTACCTCATAGCCAATCAGATAAGCAAGTGCTGGCAGCGTGATGCCGCCGACAAACGCTCGCGAAGGCTGTGGCTGGCACTCAGTCTGGTGGTTGATTTGGGCTTGCTGGGCTACTTCAAGTACACTAATTTCATTTTCGGAAGCATCGCCCAGCTCTTTCATCAGCCCTTCAAGCCATGGGATATATTCCTGCCTGTGGGCATCAGCTTCTTCACTTTCCAGAGCCTGAGCTATACCATCGACGTCTATCGGGGCAAGATAAAGCCCGTGCAGAGCCTGTTAGACTATGCCTTCTACGTGTCGTTCTTCCCCCAACTGGTGGCCGGCCCCATCGTGCGGGCGGCCGATTTCATACCGCAAATCAGACGAGCGCCTTACGTCAGCACCACGATGATGTCGCGGGGCGTATACCTCATCATCATCGGACTCATCAAGAAGGCCATCATCAGCGATTATATCAGTCTGAACTTCGTAGACCGTGTGTTCAACAATCCTGCTCTCTACTCGGGCGTAGAAAACCTGGCGGGCGTGTATGGATATGCTCTTCAGATATACTGCGACTTCAGTGGCTACAGCGATATGGCCATCGGTCTGGCCCTGCTGTTGGGCTTTCACTTCCCCGACAACTTCCGATCACCTTATCTGAGCACCAGCATAGGCGAATTCTGGCACCGCTGGCACATCTCGCTGTCGTCGTGGATACGCGATTATGTGTACATCTCCTTCGGCGGAAACCGTAAGGGCAAGGTGCGCACCTACGTCAATCTGCTGGCCTCCATGCTGCTCTGCGGCTTGTGGCATGGCGCCAGTCTCAACTTCGTTCTGTGGGGTGGCATTCACGGCGTGTTTCTTTGCTTGCAGCGCGCCCTGCACTTCGAGGTGCTGCACCACGACAAGCATTATGTGCCCAAGGGCTTCCGCAAGTATGCCGGAATGTTTTTTACCTTCAATTTCGTGGCTTTCATGTTCATGATATTCCGCCATCAGTCTTTCCAAAGCCTGCAGATGATGGTGAGGCAGATAGTGTGCAACTTCCATGCCGAACTGTTCTTGCCCATGTTGAGCTCTTACCGTTACGTGTTTATGCTCATCCTGCTGGGTTACATAGGCCATGCCATACCGCCGCGCACTTGCCACAGGGTCATCAGGTTGATGAGCAAGGGCGGCATGCCCGTCTATGTTTTGCTGCTGGTGCTGGTCATCTACGCCATCATTCAGGTGAAGAGCAGCTCCATACAGCCTTTCATCTACTTTAGTTTTTAGGAAATTTGCCGGGCCTCATCGGTTTCCGTGGCCGTCATCTTCGCCCTCTGCTTGTCAGAGCTGTCGCGCACCTCCAGCCTCATGGGCACCACCTCGTGCCTTATCTTATGGTCGCCGTTCAGCAGGTTGACCAACAGTTCGCACGCCTTCTGCCCTTGCAGATACGACTGGTCGGCTATGGTGGTGAGCTTAGGCGTGACAAAGAGCGAAGTGTCGCCTTCGGTAAAGCCCACGATGGCCACGTCTTCGGGAATGCGAAGGTTCAGTGACTTGATAGCATCGAAAGCCGCAAAGGTTATGATATCGTTGAAGGCCAGTATGGCATCCGGACGGTCTTCCCGCTCGAGAAGGTCTATTGCGGCCTGCCGCGCATCGTTAAAGTCTATCTTGCCGCACACCACCAGCGTTCTGTCTATGGCTATGCGATGCTCTCTCAGCGCCTGCAGATAGCCGTGCTTGCGCCTTTTCACCATGTCGAGATGGTTGGGCCCGCCCAGAAAGGCGATGCGCCGGCTGCCCGTGTCGATGAGATGCTCCGTGGCTTTTTGCGCTGCCACGTCGCCGTCGCCTGTCACGCTTGAGCACAGTTCGGGCAGGCAGGTGCGGGCAAAAAACACAATGGGCACCCCCATTTCTATGATTTTGCGAAAGTGGTCGTAGTTGTCAGTGTCTTGCGACAGACAGGCTATGATGCCGGCCACGTGCAGATTGACAAACTCATCCATTTCTTCTTGCTCTCTTATATGGTCTTCATGCGAGTTGGCACATATCACCGTGAAGCCGTTCTGCCGCGCATAGTCTTCTATGCCGTCGAGCACGCTGGCGTAATAATGCGTCACCAGATTGGGCACAACAACGCCCAGAATGTGCGGAGTCTCCTTTCTCAGGCTCTGCGCGAAGGGGTTGGGACGGTAGTTTTGCTGCTTGGCCAGCTCACGTATCTTCTCTCGCATGGCCTCGCTCACCTCGTGGCTGTCACGCAGTGCGCGCGACACAGTAGCAATGCTCACGCCTAGTTGGGCGGCTAAGTCTTTTAAAGAAGTGCGGTGTTGTTTCATACTTAGTTGATAATATCGTGAATGCAAAGATATAAAAATATTTTGAATTTGCAAACGTTTACGTTCTTTTTTGCAATCAAAGTGATACAAGCTATTAAAAAATGATGTATTTTTGTAGCAGAATTTAGAAAATGAGTAATGAATAGTTGATAATAAGTTAGTTAGAAAATGCAAAGTCCAAAGCTGTTGAGAAACACCTTTGGACTTTTTTCTGTTTCATAGGCCGGGTGCTTTCTTGTTCCGGTCTCGTCGTCTCTCTGCTTTTGCGCTGCTTCTTTTTTGTTTCGCGTTTCCCAAATAGGCCTTCTTGCGCCCTCAAATAGGCCTTTTCGTCGGGTAAAAAGGCCCTTTTCGCCACGTCATAAGGCCGTTAATGTGTGTGCGTAATCAGTGGCGCACAGTGCTCATGACCAGCACTTCGTGTTTCAATCCGAATGTTCTGCCCTGCCGTTGGGGCATGAAAAAGGCGTGCCAAGTGGGGTTCTTGGCACGCCTTACATATTGTGTCTGTTTGTGGAGTAACTCGAAAGGCAGGTTGAAATCAGTCGCCTCCCCAGTTGTCTGTGTTGTCAAACCAGTTTCCGTTGGTCCCTCCGTCAGGGTCTGTTTTCTCAACCACCGGTCCGCCGCCAATGTTCTGTGTTGTCGTTCCGTTTTTTTGAACCACCGTGAACGACTGAAAAAGTATGTTCTCCATCACGCAAGCTCTGGTTTGCGGAGTTATATATTTCTTCTTATCCATATATTCTGATTATCTTATCATGGTTATTTTTCCGTTCACGATATACAGTCCGCTGGGCAGACCTTGTGTAGACGATCCGTCGCGCAGGCGCTCTTCTTGCAGGTTATAGATGCCCTTCATCGTGCGGGAGCCACCGTTTCCGACGAACTTTTTCAGCCCTACGTTGTAAAGGAAAAACACGTGATCGGGGTCGTTGTTGGTGTATTGGCTCTCGTCGGTCACCTTAAGGTCGGACGGAACAGAGCCCGTTAACTTGTCAACGCCTGTAATTACGCTACCGTCACTGTTATCCGCTGTGCTGGTAGTCTGTGCTTCAACCTTTGCCTCCCCCATTAATGAGGCTGCAGTAAAGGCCGCGGAAAGCAATAATAGTTTGTGAGATTTGTAATAATTTCTCATTTTTTATTTATTTAAAACTTGTTTCTTTTTGCCTCATGAAAGTAATATGGGCAGCCCATGAGGCTACTCTTGCTCTGCTGAAAGCTTCTTGTTGTTAACTTATACTACAGTAAATTACTATGTTATAGGATATTTTGTGGTTCAACCACAATCCTGAAAACGGGTGCAAAGTTACTCCTTTTCGTGAAAAGTGCAGCACAAAAAGATTGGAAATGTTTTATATTTTAACATTAAATAAGAATTTTGAGGAACCTGAATGTTCGCATTTCTGCCTTGAAACGTGCCGTTCTGTGGCTCTGATTATTGTTTTTGGTAGATGAAATAGGCTTTTTGAACGTGCTTTCATGTTTGTTTGAAGATAGTGAAAGCCTCTTCGGGCATCGCGCAACGGCACTCTTGCTTGTCAGTAGCAACTGCCGCACCCGTCAGCAAGGCGCAGGCGGTCACATGGCGCAGGTGCTGTTGCGCAATAGGTGTGGCATTGTGGCAGAATAGGTGTGAGGTTTTCACGGTGTGGGGTGGGGCGGCAGGACGCTCATTGCCGGGCAGCCGACACACTGACGCACTCGAAGTGGGCGCGCCCTACGGCGGCCGCTGTCATGGCAAAGGTGCTGAACGACGAGCCCAGGATGTGCCCGCAACGTCCCAGGGTATAGAGTTCTACCAGCGCGTCTTGCATACCGCTCACGCTGCCACGGTCGGCCTTGCTCTGCGAGGTGATGATTCGGCTGTCGCCAAAGATGCCTCTGAGTTGCCGCTTCACGTCTTCTGAGTCGGTTGCCAAATAAAATATCGTGTCATCGCTCTCTTGTTTCATCCGCTCTATAAAAGCCTCGGTGGGCGAGTCTGCTATGGCTTTTGCGTTGTCGGTGCGTCTGATGTGCACGCCCATGCACTTTTGTCCCAGCCTCAAAGCCTGCCGGTCTATGCGCTCTTGCAAGGCTTTGATGGGCCTGAAGCAGTCGAAGGCATCGGCCGGAATGTCTTTTGCCATGAAATAAGTATAGCTGCTCAGCCACACGTCGTGCCCCTTGGCCCATGCGGCGAAGTTGAATTGCTGCTCCACACCCTTGGCCGTGTCTAGCTCGTTCATGCGTCTGCTGTAGCGCAGGCACTCGTAAAGAGCCGGTATGTAGAGGTTATGCCGGCGCGGACGGTCGGTGGTGAGCTTGTCAAGCCATGTGCCTTCCTGCACGGACACATGGTCGAGAGCTATCGGACAGAACAAATCGCTGAAGCGGCAGCCCATGCCCCAGTCTTGAAACCATTTCACGGTCAACTCCGAACCGCATGTGCGGCCCAGCAGTATGGCGGCCGAGATGGCCTTCATGCGGTTGCCTAATCCTCCGGACGGAACAAAAACAATTTTCTTCATCTGTGCTTTGCTGTTGTCATGTGTTGGTAAGCTACGGGCTCAAGGCGTAAGCTGTTGTTGCCGTCAAGCCACCTGCAAAAGTAAGAAATATTGTTGTAAAAAGCCCTTATTGAGGCTTAAAACTTGGCTGATGGGCCTTTTCGGTCTCTTATAGGGCGCTTTTAGGGCCTTAAAAGGGGCTTGCCGCCCTGCCGTCAGTGGGCAGTAGCGAGAATGATGACACCGCTCACGGCGATATAGGCATAGACGATGTAGCGGAAGATGCGGTTGGGTATGCGCCTGAACACAAAGGCTCCCAGGCTCATGCCGATGAGTACGCCTCCTATGCCGTACAGGTAGCCGCGCCCTACGGCAGGTGTCAGAAAGCCGTTGAAGCCCCTGACGATGGTCATGAAGATGTTGCCGATGACGAAAAAGGTTTGCGCCAGCGCCATATACTCGTTCTTGTCCTTAGCCGTGGAGATGAAGTAGAGCACTACAGGAGGGCCCTGCATGCCGAAGAAACCGCCCATCAGTCCGCTCAGAGTGCCCGTTGCGGCCTGTGCGGGCACTGTGGATGGTATCTTGATGTGCTTGCTGAAAAAGGCGAAGTAGATGCTGATGATGATGAGCACCACGCCTAAGATGCGCTTCAGCAGCACCTCGTCCATGCGCTTGAGGCAGAAGATGCTGAGCGCAGATACCACGGCAAAGATGGCAAGTACGGGCAGCACCTTGCGCCAAGACAGGTAACGGCGCATGCGGATAGACACTGCCAGCGACGTGGAAAGGGCCAGAAGGCCCGACAATGTGGTGGCTTCGCCATACGAGGGTACCAGGAAGGGCAGCACCGTCATGATGAAGATGCCGAACCCGAAGCCCGTTACGCGTTGCACGAAGCTGCCGAAGCTGCTCAGAAGGAAAATGGATATAACTGTATGCATAATATGTTTGCGCAAGGCACATGAGGCTCGTTGCGTTATGGCCTTGATATTATGACGTAGCTACTGCTTCCGGGTTTAAAGCCTGATTGCCTCAAGGTCGTCGGGCACAACCACGTTGCCGTCGAAGAACTGCTGTGCCTCGGCGGTGTAGCACTGCCTGCGCGTGGCCAGCGTAGCCTCTTCTGTGTGATAGAGAATGAGGTTCTTTGCGCCCAACTCTTGTGCCAGGGCAGCGGCGTCGCGCACCGTAGAGTGGTGCTTTTCGTAGGGATGAAAGCGCTCTCTGTCGGCATAGAGGCAGAAAGCCTCGGCCATGAGCCAGTCGGCGTGCTCTGCTTCAGCCCTGTTCAGCTCGTTATAAGGCTCGTCGCCCAAGCACACCAGCCGTTTGCCCGAGGGCAGCAGGCAGCTGAAACCCAACTGCCGCTCCTTCATGCTGTGTATGTCGAAGGCCCTGTAGTGGCTGCCCCCCACGCTGAAGGTGCTGCCGTCGTCTGTCAGACAAAACTGCACTGTCTTGCCTATCTCGCCATATTGTCTGGCCGTGAGCATGGCATGCAGGTTATAGTCGAGCACATCCAGCACCTTCTGGTGGCTTCTCACGGTGAGCGTGCCGCCGGCCTTGCCCGCCAGATGCATCTGTATGAAGAGCCGTACCACCCATATCACGCCCAGTATATGGTCGGTGTGGGCATGCGTAACATATAGGTCGTGCAGGCTGCCGATTTCTATCCCGGCGCGGTCCAGCTGAGTCAGTATGCCGTTTCCGCCACCCGCGTCAACCAAGAGGCGGGCTTGGCCATCGTCAATAACAAAGCATGTGTTGTAGATGTGCTTCACCAGGGCATTTCCTGTGCCCAGCATCGTGATACTTTCCATTGTTTCCGGTTTTTCAGATAAGTCCTGACAGATGCATCAGGAAGGCTATGCAATAGCCTGCTATGGTGGCCGTCACCACGTGTATGAGGCCCGGTGCCATGAACGAATGGTTGAGCAGATACTTACCGATGACCGTTGTGCCGGAGCGGTCGAAGTTAACTGTGGCGATGTCTGAGGGATAATTGGGTATGAAGAAGTAGCCGTAAACCGACGGCATGATGCCCAACAGCACCCAGCCCGGTATGCCCAGCTGATAGGCAAGGGGCAACATGGCCACCACGACGGCGCCTTGCGAGTTGATGAGCACCGACACAATGAAGAACACAAAGGCCATCGACCACGGATATTTCTCTACTATATCGCTCAGCATAACGTTCATCTCAGAGGTGTAGTTGCTGAAGTAGGTGTCGCACATCCATGCTATGCCGTAGATAGCCACCACGGCCACCATGCCGTTTTGCCATACTGCGCCGCCCACAGCGGCCTTGGGCTTGGCCTTACAGAAGATAACCATAAGCGCGGCAGCACTTATCATGATGATCTGAATGACCAGATTCATTGACAGATGCTTGGATACCTGCTCCGTGACGCCCTGCACCACCACGCCGGCAGCGGCCAGTTGCTTGGCTGTCTCGGTCACGCCGTTGGCCAACGTTATCTGCGCCGGACCGCCCTTCACCACTTGCACCTCGGTCCAGGCGGGCAGAATGTTGTGCCCGGCCATGGTGAAGAAAGACAGCAGCACGATGATTACCAATGCACCGAGGAAGATGTAAACGGCGCGGCGGCTCTCTTTAGAGATGGTCTTGTCTAGTGTTGAGGCACTGCCACCATATATATATTCGTATTGCTTGGGGTCTTTCAGCTTGGCCTGGAACACCGGATCCTTGTCAAGGTCCTTGCCCCTGTGCCAGCTATAGGCCACGGCGGCCAGTATGCCCAGCAAACATGCGGGCAGCGTAACCATGACTACCTGCACGTTACTCACGTTGAAGCCGTTGGCAGCCGATATAGACGCGAAGGCCACTACGGCCGCCGATATGGGCGAACACGTGATGCCTATCTGCGAGGCTATGCTGGCTATGCCGCAAGGGCGCTCCGGGCGGATGCCTTTCTTCAGCGCAATGTCGCATATAATGGGCATGAGGGTATACACCACGTGGCCCGTTCCCACCATGACGGTAAGAAAGAATGTGGTGAGAGGCGCCAGCAGCGTGATGCGGTCGGGATGCTTGCGCAGCAGCCGCTCGGCTATCTGTATCATCCAGTCCATGCCGCCCGATGCCTGCAGCACGCCCGCGCACGTCACGGCGGCAATGATAATGTAAATTACGTCAGTGGGAGGTGTGCCCGGCTTGAGCTGAAAGCCGAACACCAGAATGGCCAGGCCGATGCCCGATATGGCGCCTAGGGCCAACGAACCGTAGCGCGCTCCGATGACAAGAGCCATGAGCACCACCAGCAGTTCTACGATCATTAATACTGTCATAGGTTGTTGTTTTAATACTACGTTTAGGTTTTTATAGCTTTGTTGTCTGCAAATTTAATAATAAAATCGATATGGACAACATTTTTTAAGCAAAATATTTGGTTTCGGGAATTATTATTCGTTGTTTTCACTACCGTGCCTTGCCCATGCAAGCCCACATGTTATAGGTAGTTATGATAAACTTTTATTTCTTAAAACGCTTGCCGGTACGGGCAGAAAAGTTTATCTTTGTCACTGAACATAATTAGTTATCAAACAACATTTTAAATTTCTTAGAGTTATGGCAAAACGCAATGATGTTTACAAATGTCCCGAGTGTGGCAATATAGTAGAGGTGCTGGTAGGCACAGACAAGGAGCTTTGCGGCTTCAAGCAGTTGGTTGAGAACACCACCGATGCCGCTACGGAAAAGCATGTGCCCGTGGTTGAGAAGACGGCTGAGGGCTATCGCGTCACCGTAGGCGAGGTGCTGCACCCTATGACCGAGGCTCATTACATTCAGTGGATAGAGTTGATAACCGACCAAAACGAGGTGCTGCGCAAGTATCTCACGCCGAGCGACAAGCCCGTTGCCGAGTTTAAGACCGACGCCAAGGTGGTTTATGCCCGCGAGTATTGCAACCTGCACGGGTTGTGGAGAAGTAAGTAAGCTGCGAAAAGGCCACTTTTGCCTTCCAAAAGTGCCTGTTTTGCAAGCCGAAAGTGCCTATTTCGCAAGCCGAAAGTGCCTATTTCGAAAACTGGGAGCATTCGCAGCCGGGGCGGACTTTGAAGCCGTTGGCATGAATAGATGATAGAATGAAGTTTGATTGGCTCGGCTTTTCACGCCGGCGTGACGGGCATGAAGCACGGCAAAGCAGGGAAATCACACACACATTATTATAGTGTGTAACCATCAAACGGGCAGGAGGAGACGGCAAGAGCTCCTCCTGTCTGGCTTTTATGCCTGGTCTATCCCAGCATGTAGCTGGCTATGAGGTAGCTGTTGTAGCTCCACAAGAAGATGGTGATGGCCATAACGGTAAGCCGCAAGGCCTGTAGGGCCCGCTCAGGCATCCTCAAACGATAGAGACATGCTATGGCTATGGGTATGAAGAACATCCAGTGGGTGCCGTTGATATACACTTCGTTGATGCCAAAGCCCAGCACCACATGTATGAAAACATCTACCCCGAACCACGACAGCAGCATGAGTATGACGCGACGGCGTATGCCCACCACGATGCCGGCCATGAAGAGCAGCACCACAAGGCCGTTGATGATGTAGTTGAGAGGGTTGTGATAGCGCACCACAAGGGGCCGCCCAAGGTATATATCGCCCAGCAGGTAGTCTTTGTGCAAGGCTATCGACTCGCCGAAGAGGCCCTCCACGATGCCGTCTACGCGCGACGAGCTGGTGTCAATCCACTTCAGGAAAGGCTCGTTGCTAATGGGCTTGCCCGTAATCTTTTGGTTGGCCTGCCGCTTCAGACTGTCTTTTTGCAGTACATAAGGGTCTTTGGCCTCGGCCTTCTTCATGATTTTGTCAGACTCCTGCATACGCGGCAGCAGCAATTCTTCATATTGCAAGGCGTAAGAACCCAGCAGCAGGGCCGACGGAAGGAGCAACACCAGCACCACATTCTTAGGTTTGAAGGTGCTGCGGCCGTCGGTGAACCACACGCCCAAGAGGCTCTTCAGACCATTGGTGAGCGTGATGCCGGCCGTAAAGAAATAGAGCACGGCAGCTTTCCACCATGCCACGGCTCTGCCACCGGCCATGCTCCGGCCCAGTACATAGACAGTCAGAACGAGCAGGAAGAGCGAGAAGATGAAGTGGTCTGGCGACATCGAAGCCGTCATGATGGCCGCGAACGAAAAGAGCAGCGCTGTGAGCCAGCGGCTGTCTGCCCTGCCCAGGCCCATCACCTCATGCAGCGTGCGATACATGAACAGTGCCGAATAGGTGGCCGCCAAGACAACCAGCGCGGCCATGATGAACATGGCAGCGTTGAAGTTGAACGTTGTCATGATGAGATGATTGAGCCAGGCAAAGGGATAAAGCAGCAAGGTGTAGAGCGGATGGCGGTCGAGCACGTAGTAAGACGAATACTTCGTGAGCGTCATGTAGGCGTAAGGATCGTAGCCGGAGAAGATCAACTTGTTGTTGAAAAGGCTGTATGCTCCCACATGCCCATGGTTGGCAAGGGTGAAACGGCCGTAATGGTTGTATATGAGCAGGGCGTTGAGCAGGGCGAATACGCAGGCCGAGACGACGGCCATCCATCTCTCGTCACGGCGGATGCCGAATATCTTAAAAGGATTTCTCATTGACTGATGATTGATAATCACGTGAATAATGGCTGCAAAATTACTAAATAATTTTTGTAATTATCTGTTTTTTGCTACCTTTGCGTTGCCCAAGGGGCATAACAACACTGAATGGATGTTTTTAAGGTATATATATCGGCATAGGTTATGAGCATTCTGGCCATCATAGTTTCGTATAACTTTGTTCCGTGGATGGGCAAATGCCTCGGCTCGTTGAGGCAGTCAGACTATCCTATAGACATTCTTGTGGTGGATAATCACTCACAAGACAACACATTGGCGGTGCTGCGCGACGACTATCCCGACGTGAAGGTGATAGCCAACAGCGACAACCTGGGCTTCGGACGGGCCAACAACATCGGCATGGCCTATGCCTTGGAACATCATTACGACGGTGTGTTGCTGCTCAATGAGGATGCCTGGGTGCAGCGCGACACCCTCACGCGGCTGGTAAAGGCGGCCGCACGCTATACCCATTTTGGCATTCTGTCGCCCATACACCTCACCGGCAGAGGCGATGAGCTGGAGAAGGGCTTCGCGCATTACATAGGCGTGAGCGACTTAAAGGCTCTGCCGCAAGACACTATCGTGGAGGCAAACTTCATAGATGCCGCCATCTGGTTCATGCCCACGGCCGCCATACAGTCGGTGGGCATGTTTGCTCACATCTTTCAACATTATGGTGAGGATAAAGACTTGACCAACCGGCTCCGCCACTATGGCTGGAAGACGGGCTATCTGCCGCAGGCCAAGGGCCATCATGCAAGAGAAAACCGAGTCGTGACGCGCCAGTCAAGGCTCTATTCTGTTTGGGTCTACCTGCTGTCGGAGTACACCAACATCAATTATATGCTGCCTGTAGCTTTCGCCAAGTCGGTGCTTGCCGCTGTGAAAAAAGCTCTGGGGGGGGCACTTCATGCGCGCTTCAGAGATGCGGGAGCTTACCTGCGCATGGCCTTCACCCTTATGGGGCGCACCCCGCAGGTGCTCGTCACACGGCGTGAGTCGTTACATGTAAATTTAAAAAACTATGAGTGAAAAAACATTTGCACCCGTTGTGCTGCTTGTATATAATCGTCCGGAGCACGTGAAGCGTGGCATCGAGTCGCTGCTTCGCAATGCTGAGGCCTCCCAAACCGACCTTTACATTTTCTCAGATGCCGCCCGTACGCCCGCCGATGAGGCTAAGGTAAGCGAGGTGAGGCAGATAGTGCATGGCATAAAAGGCTTCAAGAAGGTGGTAGTTACCGAGCGCCAGAACAACATTGGCCTTGCTGCCAACGTCACAGGTGGCGTGACAGAGGTGGTGAACAGCTATGGAAGGGTCATCGTTTTGGAGGATGACCTGGTGGTGGCGCCCTATTTTCTGCGCTTCATGAACGATGCCTTGGAGACTTATAAGGACGAGGAGAAGGTGGGACACATACAGGTTTGCGACTTCACACGCAGCAGAGAGCTGCCCCCAACCTTCCTTATCAAGTGGACAGGGTCGTGGGGTTGGGCCACGTGGGCACGTGCCTGGAAGCTCTATGAATGAGATCGGA
>CABVAZ010000041.1:0-25884 GCA_902496445.1 uncultured Prevotella sp.
ACGCTATTGGATAAAATGATAAAGAAAATTCTGCTGTAAAGCAGATCAGTAAACTTTCACTGAGAGTGTAAAGCTCTTCAGAAAACAAGAAAAAAATTGTACACCAATTCAGTAATAATTAACCAAACAGTGTGAAGTAATATCAGGCCTAGTCACAATGCGCGGCACAGTGCCCTTTTTGCGTTGCTGAAACGCCTGTTTTGCCTGGTCAAAATGCCTGTTTTGTGTTGTAAGAACGGCCTTTTTACAACCCGTCAAAAGCTTGTTCATGAAAAAACACCGCATTTCCTATTCCACCCATCCCACCCATATAGTATAACGCTGTATATCAGATAGATACATAGATGGTGACAGCGCAAGGCATCTCACCCACATCTCACCCATTGGGACGCGGTTACGGTAATTGCACACAGCAACGTGCACCATGGTATGTGGGGGATATATGCGTTGATGATTTGTGAAGGCACTTCGCTTGTGGACGCACCATGGTATGCGGGGAATATATGCGTTGATGATTTTTTTATGGCCCTTCGCTTGCGGACGCACCACGTACGTCCCTACATTTAGAATAGGATAATGGGTTTGGTGTATGAGGGGATGCCGCCTATTTTCTGTAAGCCTTTGGAGTCTTGCCGGTGTGCGCCTTGAAATATCTCGTGAAAGCAGACTGGTCGGTGAAGTGGAAAGCGAGTGAAATCTCCTTCAGGCTTTGGGTAGTAGTGACGAGCGCGAGCTTTAATTGTTGCACGCGGTAATCGTTGATGAGATGTTTGGCTGTTAGTCCCGTATGCATCAAAGCTATTTTTCCCAAGTATTTACTGCTGATATTCATTCGTTCGGCATAATATGCCACCTCATTACTTTCCTTATATTCTTCTTCTATGAGCTGCATGAACCTCGCGAAAAGCTGGCGGTTGCGTGGCGACTCTTCAGGATGCGCGTGTGCTTGGTTGGGGTTATGGCGCGTAAAGTCGGCGAAACCCATAAAGAAGGCTTGTATGAGATGTGTCGTGATGTTGTCTTTCGACTTGAAAAACGTGTTGGTATGGTAAAACCGGAACATGTAGAAGAGCCCCTTCACCACGTTTTGTATCAAATCGTTATTAGAGCAGAGACGGTCGTCACGCAGCTCCCTGTATATCTCGTGCTCTATGTTCATACTGGCTGCACGTAGCACTTCGGGCGAGTAGATGATAACCTCAGCCAGGAAGTCATCTGACACGTTCTTCCATTGAGCGATGTCGTTGGGATAGAAACAGATGAAGCTGTCTTTTGTCAACAGCCATTGCCCGAAATTAATGTGAATGTCGGCGTGTCCGCTCTTGCACAGCATCATAGCGCCGAAGGCTATGGCATGTTCTTCGGTAAGCAAGTCGCTTGGGGTTATCTCGTTGAAGAATGTCGTTCTCGTTATATCTTCTTTCATAGGTTCATCTGTTGTCTGTATTTCCTGTTTATGCTGCAAATTTACAAAAATATTGGCGTATAGTTCCGTTTTTGTCAAAACTATGTGAATTAATGTTTAACGTCTCTGTCGGAAATAGCCGTAACTTTGCACTCGATTTTATAAGGATAACCCTCAGAATCATATAAAAGAAGTATGAAAAAACGATTGATATTAGCTGTGGTTATTGCTACAGCTTGTTTGCGGAGTGCCATGGCACAGACTCCGCGTGCGTTAGACATTCAGGGCCTTTTTGGTCTTATCGATTCCAATAACAGTAGTGTGCGCGTGAGCAAGAGTGCCATAGAGGCCGCACGCCATGAGGTTGAGGCTTCCAAGAGTCAGCTTCTGCCCGACATCAACGCTCAGGTGTCGGCCAGCTTTCTGGGCAACGCCTTGCTCACCGACCGTGACTTTGGTGAGGTGCACGGCCTGCATTCTCCCCACTTCGGCAATATGTTTGTGGTAGATGCCCGTCAGACCATCTACAGCGGCGGCGCGCTGACAGCCGGCATCAGGATGTCTGAGCTGGGGCTTGAGAAGGCAGGCATAGCCTCTGACCTGACGGTGCAGCAGCAACATTTCCTGGCTTTAAGCCAATATCTTGATTTGGAGAAGATAGCCAATCGTGAGCAGGTGGTGAAGAGCAACATCGACCTTACCGCAAAAATCATCAGCGACATCGAGGCACGGCATCGCCAGGGCGTGGCCTTGAAAAACGACATTACGCGTTATGAACTGCAGATGCAAACCCTGCAGCTCCAACTCACCAAGCTGCGCAATCAGCGGGCCATTGTCAACCATCAACTGTGTAACTCACTGGGCATAGCCTCTACCGACTCTATTATCCCAACAGAGCATGTGGCTGAGCAGACATTTGCCCGTGACGCTGAGGCTCAGTGGCAGGCTGCTGCCGCGTCTAGTCCGGCTCTGCGCATGGCCCATGTAGACGCGCAGATGGCTGGTCAGAGCGAGCGACTGGCAAAGAGTGAGATTCTGCCCAAGGTGGCCGTAGTGGCACAAAACAATTTCAACGGTCCCATCACTTTTGAGTTGCCGCCTGTCAACAAGAACCTGAATATATGGTATGTAGGCATCGGTGTTTCTTATCAGGTGTCTTCTCTCTTCAAGTGCAACAAGAAGTTGCGTGCGGCAAAGGTGGCAACACGCGAGGCACGGGAGCGTGAGACGGTGGCCCAGGAACTTATAAACAATCAGATGCAGGCGGCGTGGACCAGCTATGAGCAGAGCTACGTGGAGCTGAAAACCCAGCAGAAGAGCGTGGAGCTGGCCCGGCAGAACTTTGAGGTTATCAACGACAGATACGTCAATCAGCTTGCCCTGGTCACCGACATGATAGACGCCAGCAACATGAGGTTGGACGCTGAGCTCGCAGAGGTAGACGCCCGCATCAATATCGCTTATGCGTATTACAAGATGAAGTTTATTGCCGGCGAGTTGTAAAGAGCATAATATCAAAAAACGACTATACATTATTATAATATAAAGAATACAACATATCATCATGAATAAGAGAAAACAAATTTTAAGAGCTTACAACTTGATAGTCATTGCTTTATTGTTGCTCGGACTGGCTTACGTCTGCAGCCGCTTCGTTCATCTGGGCAACAAAGAGTACACCGACAACGCCATGGTTCATCGCGATATGACTCCGGTCAACACGCGCGTACAAGGCTTCGTCAAGGAGATTCGCTTTCACGAGTTTCAGTATGTTCACAAAGGCGACACACTCGTCATTCTGGAAGATGCCGAATACCGGTTGGCCCTGGCTCAGGCAGAGGCCTCACTTCGTGGGCAGCGGCGTGGTAGCGGCGTGGTGAACGCTGGTTTGCACACCATCAGCCGCAATGTCAGCGTGGCCAGCGAGGGTATGCGGGTGGCCGATGCCGGTATCAGCGAGGCCAAGGTGAGCATGGACAACGCCAAACGCGACTATGACCGCTATGCCGCTTTGCTGGCTAAGGGTGCCGTCACACAGCAGCAGTATGACAACGCCAAGACGCTCTATGAGGAGTCGCGCAGCCGCTGGCAGGCCGCGCAAGCCAGACTGTCGCAGGCAGCCGCCAGCCGTACTGCTACGGCAAGCGCGAGCGGAGAACAAAAACAGCGGCTCGGACAGAGCCATGCCGGTGAGAGCGTGGCCGAGGCACAGCTGAACCTGGCACGGCTGAACCTGTCGTACACCGTCATCACGGCTCCCTGCGACGGATATGTGGGCCGAAAGAATATATATGTGGGACAGCTGGTGCAGCCCGGACAGCTCTTGGTGAACGTGGTTGACCAGAGCAGCGTGTGGGTGATTGCCAACTACCGTGAGTCGCAACTACATCATATCAAGGACGGCGCGGCCGTTGTGTTCAGTTGTGATGCCATTCCCGGAGTTACTTATCATGGCAAGGTCGTGGCCATATCATCGGCATCAGGCGCCGTGATGGACAATATTCCTGTAGACAATGCCACGGGCAACTTTGTCAAAGTGGAGCAGCGCGTACCTGTGAGGATAGAGCTAACCCCCGATAACAAGGCCGAAGACGTGAGAAAATTGCTCAGTGGTCTGAATGTAGAGACTGAAGTGAAATATTAAATATCATACTATGGCCGATCCAATGATAGGGCGCCCCTTCTCCATGCCTATGCTGAAAGACTTCATTCCTCGCAAGATTCAGCCGTGGCTTTATGTGATATGCGCCATTATATTCCAGCTTGTCAACACCACCTATATGGGCTCTGTGTCGCAAATGATGGGCTCTACAGGACTGATGCGCGAGGACATCACGTTCATATTTCTTTGTGGCGTAGTGGGTGTGGCAATGCCTTTCCCCGTATTGTTCCGCCTGAAGTTTCGCTTCACCAACCGCAATCTGGAGCTGTTTGCCGTTGGCGGAATGATAGTTTGCATCTTGCTGACGCTGGTCCTGTATAACTTCACCGATGTGCACACCACAATGCCCTTGCTCTGTGTGCTGTCGTATGTGTGTTGCTATTTCAAGCTCATGGCTACCTTCGAGGTCTTCAGCAATGTGCAGTTGTGGATGACACCCCGCCGCGATTTCCGCATCTTCTTTCCGTTGTTGTATATCGTTGTTCTGGGTGACATGAGTGCCGGCGCATGGGTGTCGTCTCAGCTCACTTATTTCTGCGATTCGTGGCAGGCCATGCAGTGGTTTGTCGTTGCGTTGCTGCTGATAGTATGGCTGTTCTTCTGGACCTGCACACGCCATTTCCGCTTTATGCGTCCTCTGCCTTTCCTGTCCATCGACTGGCTGGGCTGTCTTCTCTGGTCGGTTGCGTTGCTAGAGCTGATATGGTTGTTCCACTATGGCGAATACTATAATTGGTGGGACAGCCGGATGTGGCGTGGCGTGAGTGTGGCTTTTGTGATAACAGCCTATTTCGCAATAAGCCGTATGCGCCATATCCGCCATCCCTATATAGACCCGAAGGCTTTTCATTATAAGACCTTATGGCCCATTCTGGGCATGTTTGCCGTGGCAGAGGTGATGAACGCCACCCCTCAGGTGCTGCAAAATACCTTTACGGGAGGAATAGAGCATTGGGGCATGCTGACAACAGCGCCGCTCAACCTCATTACCATAGCGGGCAATGTGACGGGCTGCCTGTTCTGCCTGTGGTGGATGAAGATGACAAGGCAGGCTTACACCCGATTGCTGACGATAGGCTTTGCGCTGTTGCTGAGCTACCAGGTGGCTATGTACTTCTTTGTCTTTCCCGGTCTCAACTTCGAAATGCTCATCGTGCCTACCTTTCTTCGCTCGTTTGGCTATACCATCTTCTTCGTCACTATGACGCTCTATCTGGAGGAGCTGATGCCTTTTCAGCATTTCTTCATGGGCCTCACTATCTGCGGCTTCATCCGCAATGGGCTGCTCAGCACGATGACCGAAGGCTTTTATGCTTATCTGCTGCGCTATCATGTCATGGAGAACCTTGTCAGTGCACACCCCTACACGCCTGAGATGAGTCTGCTCACGGGCATTAAGCAACTCTATGGCGCAACGTGCTTGGGGGGCTGTTTCTTCCTCTTGCTGCTCATGATGTGGCATGTCAGTCCGGTGCGCTCCACTTTGAAGCACTTGCCCTATTGGGGAAAGATTGGCCACGAAATGCGTAAGGAACTGGGACGATAGCTTATTGACAAGCCGGGAAAGAAACCGGTTGTCAACCATCTGCCGGCTTATGAGAGACGCATACTTTGAGACTGGGCTGAAAAGCAGTACGAATCACCCCCCGTGCTGCTTCATCCTATGTACGAACTAGTGTTGGCGCTTCGATTTGTGCTAATCTTTTATTCCTGAAAAAAAAATACCCGTCTGACTTCAACCGCGTATTAAAAGAAGTAAATCATAATCGTTTAATGCCCTCAAGGGTGCCTCCTTACAAAAATTATTATTATATTTGTAGCTCCGTAAAGGTCATATATTTTGCCAATAGCAGCACAGTGCTTGGGTAGCAGAATGATGTACATAAAGAAACAACCGCCGATATGGAAGATGTATTTTATGCCGCGCTTCAGAAATGTCCTCTGTTCATGGATATGACACGTGACGAGATAGCCGCCTCGTTGTCGGGCTTTGCTCATCGCATGGTGAGCTATGGCAAGCAAGAGATATATGCTTTGCCCGGCGAACCCTGCCGTTATGCCGACATCGTGGTTAGCGGTACGTTGGTGTGCCGGATGATGTCGCTCAGTGGCAGGCAGGTGGAGGTGAGCCGTCTCAGGGCGGGCAGCATGGTGGCCCCGGCCTTTCTCTTTGCCAGCAATGGTGCTATGCCCGTGAGCGTGATGACAGACGACAGGGTGACGGTGCTGCGCATGACCAAGGACACGTTTGCGGGTATGCTGGACAGCGATAGTAGGTTGAGGATGAACTTCATTCGCATGCTCTCCGATATCGATGCCTTTCTCACGGCTAAGATGCGCTTTTTGAGTCTGATGACGGTACGAGAGAAGGTAGCCTGGCTGCTGAAGGAGCGGGCACGCGAGCAGAAAAGCCGGCAGATAACGCTTTATCGCAGCCGTCAGGAGATAGCCGACAGCTTCGGCATACAGAAATATTCACTCATACGCACGTTGTCTGATTTTGAGAAGGAGGGCGTTATCAGCATACAAGGGCGTGATATCAACATTCTGAAATGGGAAAAACTGGGCTAGGCGTTCAGCCTGCTGGCTTCACCAACAGTGCCTCTTGCCCTTGGCACGGCTTGCCATTGCTTCCGTCTGCAAATACGCTCGTTGCCCTAATTCTGCATGGAATAGGTATGTATGCTGGCCCCTTGAGCTGACGGAAGATAGTTTACTCCCCACCAACACATTTGCAACAGGCAGAAGATGAGCACCACCAGGCACAGTGCCGTCTTGTGTTTGGCCGGGCTGGCGTGGCGGTAATGTATATATATAAGGTAGCCGAACCATGTTATGGCGGCCCATGTCTCCTTAGGATCCCAACTCCAATAGTGTCCCCAGGCATCCTTTGCCCACAGCGCGCCCATGAGCATGCCGAGCGTGAGAAAAGCATAACTCACCGTCACCAGGTCGTCGGTGATGGCCATTTCCTTACTCCAACCGGTAGGATGCTTGCCTTTCTTGACGAAAAGATATATGGCAAGCACAAACGCGGCACCCAACATGGCATAGGCAAGCATATATACTATGACGTGCGGAGCAAACCAAGGACTCTGCAAGGCGGGCATGAGCGACTTGCTGTGTATCTCAGGTTTCAGAATGTTGATGATGATGAAAACGGCAGCCAATATGGTAGAGAACGTGAGAATCCATTTGTATCGCCAGCGCAGATAGACCACCATACCCGCCAGAGGAAGGAAGAAGCTGTACCACAGCCGTGTCTCGCCCATGGTGCGCATAGGCGGACGGTCTATCTCCTGCCACAGTAGGGCGATGTAAACAAAGAATATGCCCAGCCCCAGAAATGTGAGCGCCGTGGCCGGCGTGCGTCTCTCCTTCCATGCCAAGTAGGCTCCCGCGCCCCAGCAGAGCAGTGCCGCGATGGCAAAATATATGAAGTAATCCCAAATCATCTCATCTTACAAATTGAACGTTCAACATTTTCCTTATTCCTTACGCGCTTTTGAACTCTCGTCAGCCCTGGTCTTTGACTGGCAGAAGAACATGCCCACCGCGCCGATGGCTAACAGCAGTATGCCGAGATACACCACGGGGAGCCACGGATCGCGCACCAGCTCCAGCACACTCAGTGTGCTCCACTTGCCCATCTGCTCGTCATAGCTCAGCTGATACACCTTCCAGCCGTTGATGCTCAAGGGGTGGTTCACTTCTATCTCGGCGTTGATGGCCTTTCCGTCTTTGGTGTAGACCGTTACCTGCGAGTAATATCGGCTTGGCTCACGCGCCGCCATGACGAGCGAATGGGTGGCGTCGAGAGCCAATGACTGGTAGTTGAACTGATAACTTCCGCACGTCACCCAGCCTTTTGCAGTCTCTTTGCCCTGAGTTCCAAGCCGTTGCGCCTTTATCAGAAGCGCGCTTTCTGAGCCCGGCAACGACGTGGCCACATAGCCCTCTTTGTTGAGTGCCTGCCCCAGAGAGTCCATACGTATGCGTCCAGCCATCTCTTTGGGCATACCTCCGGCCATCCTTGCCAATGCCATGGGCATGGCGTTGCCGATGTGTTTCACTATGCTCACATCCCAGTTCAGCAGTCGTCCGCCTTTCACCCCCTTACCCACTTCCATGATGGCGGGCTTTTCGCGAGGCAGAGGCTTACCGGCATTGTCTATAATCATCAGCTTGGGAGGATACTCGTCTATGCTGAATTTCTCCAGTTCGATGGCCAGTGGCAGCTCGTGCACGTTGTTCCATGCATCCAGGGCGCGCCATTCGGGCTTGCCTTGTTCGCAGAACATCTTCAGCCTCTGCATGTCGGCGCTGCCCAGCGTGCCGCATGTCAGCACGATGAACAGACCCAGATGACTGCACAACACGGGGATGTTGTGGCGTGAGAGATGCCTGGCCTGCACCAGAACCTCCTCGCCCACGATGGCTGTGAGCCAAATATAAGTCAGAATGAAGGGCCAGCTCTCCAGCATCTTGCTGAAGGCCAGAGGGTCGGCAGGCGCGCTTTTCTCGCCCATCTGCTTGGTCAGACCCATGATGAGCGTGAGGGCCAGCGCTCCGATGAGCGGAGGCACGGCCGCCTTTGCCGTTGTCATGAACCTGATGAAGTAGCATCTGTGGCGCAAGAGGTGTAAGCCCACGAGTGCCAATACAAAGACAGCCAGCGCAATGATATTGGCCGGCCACATGAAGATATCCCAGTTCAGAGGGCCCATGCTCAACTGTAACATCACCCCGGTGAGCATGAGACCCAGGGTTATGGCTGTTCCTTCCTTAAAGGAGTAAGGTTTCTTCCACATCTTTCTGTGCTTTCTCAAAGATAATGGTGCCCGGCATGCTTGTCTGCCATGCCCGGCACCATTCTGATAATCAAGTTGTCGCTATAGCGGTTTCGTGATGAACCGTTTGTTTCTTCTTGCTGTTTCAATCCATTTCGGCACTACCTCGTTCAAGAAGTCCTGCTTCTGCTTGCGCAGTTTGTTCATATCCAGTCCGATATATTTGGCCGCTTTCTCCCGGGTAGAGATGTCGGGCAGAGGTATGCTGCCCTTCCATCCGTGCATGCCTGCTACCTTCTGACACTCCAGCTGGGCATCCTTGGCATACATCATGGCATCGGCCAGCAGCCTCATGCACTCTTGCGGCGCGTGGAAAGCGGCTCCGTGCGAGGCCATGGCATAGTCCCACCGCCACTGGCTCTTGCGTATGTCGCTCAGCGCTTTGGTCATCTCCGTTTCTGTGGCGCCGTGTTTCCACGCGAATTGTGCCATGAGGTGAGCGTCGGCCAGCTGAACGTCTACGAGCTTGGCAAAGCTATACACCTTTTCCTGACGCTCATATACGTTTTGGCGCAAGGTCTCGGCGTCCTGCCGGTGGCACGTCTGACAGGTGCGGTCTATGTGTGCCAGCGGGCTCATGATGTGATGGTCGGTATATTTCACGCCTCCCTCTGAGATGTAAGGCATGTGGCAGTCGGCGCACGACACGCCGCGCTGAGCATGTATGCCCTGCAGTGACATCTCGTAGCCGGGGTGCTGTGCCTTCAGTATTTTGGCTTTCGAGAGTGGATGTATATAGTCGTAGAAGCCTATGCTGTCATAATATTGCTCGGCGGCCTCGCACGTCATGCCCTTGTCTTGCGGGAATTTCAGGTACTGTCCGTTCTCCTTCTCAAAGTAATACTCCGTGTGGCACTGAGCGCAAACCAGTGAGCGCATCTCCTGATGACTGGCCTTTCGCACGTCCTTACCCACACGTGCCCATGCCTCATACAGTGCCGGGCGGGCCGGACGCAGGTCCATGGTGCGTGCGTCATGGCAGTCGGAGCAGCCTACGGTGTTCATTACTTCCGAGCCCCAGTCGCTCCATTTGGCGGCATAAAAGGCATTGACGCCCTTCTCGCGCATCAGTCTGGGCACGTCAGGCCCCTTGCATGTCCAGCATGTTCCGGGCTGCATGTCCTCCTGCCCATCCACTCCGGGCGAGCCGGTGCGCAGTATCTTCGTCAGGTCTTCTATGCAGTGGCGGTGTCCTCGCGGCGTGTTATACTCGCGCGAGAAGGCATATCCTGCCCAGTTGATGACGATGGCGGGATTCTCTTCCAGCACGTCGCGTTCGGCAGAGCCGTTATACTTGCTCTCAAAGGTGGTGTCTTCGGTCATAGCCCACGACTGATACTCGCGTGGGAAGTCCTCGGCAAACTTCTCGTTCTGTGCTACGATGGAGTCGGTCATGGGCGTGCGGCGGTTATTGAACACGCTTGCCACCTCGGCGCGTCGCTCCAACAGTGATGAGCAGAGCAGCCCCAAGAAGAACACAACCACCATAGCTCCTCCGAAGAGAAGCCATCCTTGCCATTTCTTTAGTTTCTTTTCCATAGCGGTATGGATTATTATTGTTGTTCGGTTATTACGTTTTCAGTCTCCGGAAGCATCAGTCAGCATAAGGCCCTGCATCATGCCCCAGTGCTCTTTGCAGCCATCCCGGCACTGGCGATGGCGGCATGGGCTCCACATATTCGGCTCCCGGTGTGGCCGAAAGTGAGTTCTTGCCCATGTGCGGCACGTTTCTGTGGCAGTCCCAGCATGCCTTTCCCTCGCCGCGCTTAGCCTCCATATAGTCTATTCGGCCTGTTTTCACAAACTCCTGGTTCAGTTGTTTGTGGCAGCGAATGCAGTTGTCCATAATCACTTCGTCTGACATGGCTTCGGCCTGTATGGCCTGATGCTCGCTGTGGGTGATGAAGTAAGCCACGTGTTTCATGCCGTCGAGCCCTTTGAAGGCATAGTGTGTCGCCATGTTGCCATTGGGCACGTGACAGTCGTTGCATGTTACGTCGCGCGCATGCGATGAGTGGCTCCACGTGGCATAATAAGGTGACATGATATGACAGTTGATGCAGGCTGCCGGATCGTCGCCTATTATATAGGTATGCATACGCAAAAGATACATGAAGAGAACGACCAAGCCCACGATAACACCGCAGGAAGTGGTGAGAAACACTTTCTGCTTGTAGCTGATTGAGTTGAGAAACTCCCGCCATTTGGCCTTGAGCTTTGTCCAGACGTTATTGTTCGGCATAAGCAATGGTATATATGTTATTGTTCTCGGACGTTTAGGCGCTACATATTTATATAAAAAACGGGTAACTATATGTAAATATTTCAGAAAATTTTAGGTGTCTTTTCCTTTGCTCATCTCATTATCTCACTTCTTCTGAGGCATAAACCTGAGGAGTCAAAGCATGCAAGCAGTATCCCGAAAATGCCTCTTTTTTATATAAATTATGTCAGAAATATGGCTTTACAGGCCAATATACCACAATCGTGGGATGCTTTTTACCTTATTCGTGCGATTGTGTGAGCCCATGATATTGACTACCTTTGCACACAGAAAAGAAGAATTGTTTAGCCATATAAAATAGAATTAAATCTTGCAAGTCATCAGACGGACTGTTAGCTTATGACAGAAACGTCGGGTAGGAGGGGTGCCGAGTGCATCGCCTCCTATTTTTTTATGTGCAAAACAATTCATTAGAACCCTGTCGGTTCAGAAATATTCAGCCCGTTTACTTTGCCAATGTCATGACAGTGATGCTAAAGCCTTTGTTCCAAACAGGTTCTTTTTGCTCCATCAATGACTGTAAGAAGCCTACGACAACCCTTCCCCGGTCTTGTAAATAAAGTGAAATGACCGTTGAGAAATGTTATAATTATAGTTCTGGCAATGTTGTATTCATCAAAAAATAAGTAACTTTGTTCTTATACTTAGGACTATTGAGCATCTTTGCGGTCCTGTATTCTTATAACAGAATGTTTCATTTTATATCATCATTATGACTTCAAAACTAATAATCGTAGTGCTGTTGCTTGCCCTCCTGATAGTGTGTGGCAAACTCTATATGGGAGCTTCAGGGCGCAAAGCTCCGGCAAATGACGGAACGGATGCGCTCACCGCCATCCTCACACGCTCCAGCGTGCGTGCCTATACCGCCCAACCTGTTGAGCAGGATAAGATAGAAAAGTTGCTCAGAGCGGGCATGGCGGCCCCCTCTGCGTGTGACAAACGGCCCTGGCATTTCGTTGTGGTGACCGACAAGCAGCAGCTCAAGGGCCTGGCCGAGGCTAATCCCAATGCCAGCTATGCCTACAGCGCCCCCTTGGCCATCGTGGTTTGCGGCGACATGAGCAAGACCTTGCAGGGTGTGGAACAGCAATTCTGGATACAAGATTGCTCGGCTGCCTCTGAGAACATTCTGCTTGCGGCTCATGCCATGGGCTTGGGCGCCGTGTGGACAGGCACCTATCCGGCTGCCGAACGTTGTCAGGCGGTGGCTCGTGTGCTCAATCTGCCCTCTCATCTGGTGCCCCTCAACACCATCGTGATAGGCTATCCGAGCGGTGAGGCTCACGCTAAAGACAAGTGGAATGCGGCCAACGTAACGTATAACAAGTTCAAGTGATGCTCTCGCATGGTTCCTCTCTGTTGGCCGGCTATAGACTTTCAGAGGTTAAAAGACTTTTGTAATAAATAGAATGACGAAAATATGAACGATAAAAAACAACTGAGATATGGTATCATAGGCACCGGAGCCATTGGCGGCTATTATGGCGGCAGACTCGCGCAGGCAGGTTTCGACGTGCATTTTCTCTTTCACAGCGATTATGATTATGTAGTTCGGAACGGCCTGCAAGTAGACTCTTGCGACGGCTCGTTCAGTCTTCCGCACGTCAATGCTTATCATCATGCGGCCGACATGCCGCAGTGCGACGTGGTGCTGGTGTCGCTCAAGACGGTTAACAACAAGCTTCTGCCCACGCTGCTGCCTCCTTTGCTCAAGCCCGACACCCTTGTGGTGCTCATTCAGAACGGCATAGGCGTGGAGGAAGATGTGCAGAAGATGATGCCCAACGTGCGCCTGGCGGCCGGCGTAGCCTATATCTGCGTGGCCAAGACGCAGCCCGGACACGTGAACCATCAGTACTTGGGACGGCTCAGCCTGGCCAATTACTCGTGCCCGGATGCCTCGTTGCTTAATGCTGTAGCCGATGATCTGACTGCCGCCAAGGCCAAGACCAAGGTGGCGGATTATCTGGAGGCGCGGTGGAAAAAGGCCGTATGGAACATGACTTTCAACGGTATGTCGGTGGTAGAGAATGCTCAGACCGACCAGCTGGCCAACGATCCCGTCACGGGAAAGCTGATATACCGGCAGATGCTGGAGGTGATAGCCGCCGCAAAGGCCTTGGGCGTGAAGCAGATAAGCGACAGTTATGCCGACGACGTGATGGATATGACGCGCAAGATGAAGCCCTATTCGCCCAGCATGAAGCTCGACTATGAGTTTCATCGTCCCATGGAGATATATTATCTCTACACCCGTCCCATCGCTATAGCCCGCAGTGCGGGAGTCGATATGCCGCTGATGCAGGCGCTTGAAGACAAGCTCAGCAGCATGGATGCCGCCAACCACGGGTGACCGAACGGCCCCTTTTTGCCCCTATTTCTGATTCATGGTCAACCGTTTCATGCTCAGTGTGTCTCTGTAAGCGTCTGCTTCGGCACGCCAAACAAACATTATCGCTGTATGAAACAGCCACTTTCAGCAAGGCTCCAAATCACCTTTCATACCAAAATAGGCATTTTCGCATTGCGAAAGTGCCTATTTTGAGCGCTGACAGTGCCTATTTTGCAAGGCAATAATGCCTATTTTGAGAGATGATATATAATGTGTTGTGCGTCAGTATGTTGCGTTATTGTAGTTTGAACAGTCCTCCCACGAATGTGGCCTGCACCTTGGCGCCTCTCACAGCCGTTTCCGTAGCCACGTCGGTGCGGTAGATATACACGCCGTCGGCGGTAGCTATGGGAGCGTAGACAAAGCCGTTCTCGGCGAAAGCCACGAAGCGCCGGCCGCCCTGACCACTGTGTTTGGGTATCTCGCTGATGGTTGTGCTGGTCTTGTTGTACAGGTCTATGATGACGCTCAGATCCTCGGCATCGCTCCATGCGCCCGCTTTCTGGTTGGTGCTTACCTCGGCATACACCTTGCCTTGACCTATATAGAGCCAGTGGGCCACCTTATATCCCGTCAAAGCCTCATAGTCGAAGAAGTAATCCGGGTCGAATTCGGTGCTGCCGGCCTTGATGCGCAGGAAACCGGAATGGCCTGCCGTCTGCGAGAAACCATTGGTGAGCGACGTGTTAGACATGGCGTAGATGTCGCCGCTCTCGTCTTTCTGAAAGCCGTTGAAGGCATTCCAGCTGCCTATGTTGCCCGTCCGGGTGTCCTTCATGAGCTTCTTGAACTTGAAGTCGGGATAGGAGTAGACAGCCACAAAGGCTGTGTCAACGGCCGGGGTGGCAAATGTGGTGGGGTTCATGGGCACGTAGCTCACGTAGAGGTTGCCGTTTGAGTATACAGACCCCGTCACCGAGGGCCACGTTATCTGGTCCATGGGAGCCACAGGCGTTGTTGTCACTTTGCTTTTGAGTGCCATTGAGTGGATGTCTACGGTATAGAAGGTGAGCATCTCGCCTTTTCCGGCCGACGAAGGAAGCTCCATGGCGGCCATGGTGTTGTCGTCTACTTGACAGAAACCGATGGGCGTGTTGTTGAACACAAAGTCGCCGTGCTCCTGAATATATCCGTTGGCGTCTCGCTGTATGCCCGTCGCGCTGGTCACACCCAGCCCGCCGATGGAGAAGACCGTCTGCCCGGCCTGCTGATAGTCGCGATAGCCGTTCTGTTCTATGCCCTTGCCGTAGGCGTTGATGGGCGTGCTGCTCATGAGGTCGGCCGTAGTCACTACGTAGTAAGTGGTTGTTCCGTTAGACGTTATGCCCAGCGACAGCACGTAAGGTTCGTTAGGCACTTCCTGGCTTCCCATGTCGTCATCGCATGAGGCCATTGTCAGGGCGCAGCAAGCCGCAACGACCAGCGTGCGCAGAAAGGATATTCTGATTTTTTGCTTGTTCATTTTCGTTATGTTAAAGGGTTGGTTATGGGTTTACATCTTCTGCAGAAACAGTCTGAACTTCAGCGTGAAGGCTCTGCCGGGCTTCTGCAAGCGATAGTTGTCATACAGCTTCTCGTTGCCTATGTTTGTGCATTCCAGACTCACGCTGTAGCGTCCTTGAGCCATGGCATAGGTGATGGCGGCGTTGTGCGAGAACTGTGTGGGGATATACTTCTTGCTTGTGGGCCGTCCCAGTCCGGGGAAGGTGAGGTAGTACTTGTATACGTAGTCGCAGTCGTAGTCTATGGATAGGGTGTTGCCTCGGGCCATGACGTTGTGGAAGTTGTAGCCTGCCGAGGCGTTGAAGAAGAAGTATGGAATGTTGGGCATGCGCTGTCCGTACGACACATTGTCGGTTGCGCCCTGGTCTACGTAGCTTTTCTCGGTCTGCACGCTGTGTTCTCTGTCCTTGATGTCCTGGTAAGTCAGGCTGCCACCGAAGTGCAATCGCTGATTGTAGTCGTAGTTGGCGCTGGCCTCAAAGCCGTTGGTGATGGCCTTGCCTATGTTGTCGTAGGCCGTGGTGGGGTCGCTTGTGAGTGTCACACCCTTCAAGATGAAGTCCTTGGTGTGACGGAATATGTAGTTGGCTTCGGCGCTTACGTGGTGCTTTCCGAATCTTTGGTCGAACAGCAAGCCCAGGTTCAGGTTCTTTGAATTCTCCGGCTTAAGGTCTGGATTGCTTTTTTGCACGAAGCCATCGCCGAATATCTCCACAGCCTCGGGCATTCTGTAGGCCTGCTCAAAGCTGGCTTTGAATTGCAAGGAGGGCATGATGAAGTAGGTGAAGGCCGCCCCGTAGCCCATCTGATGCTTGTTGTCGCTCACCTGCTCGTAGTGTTGCGTGGAGAGAAACTGGTCCATCAGCTTGTGCGTTGAGGTGTGCAGCAGATACATTTTGCCGAATACGTGCACGTTCCAGCGTTCGAAGCGCAGCTGATAACCCAGCCCCGTGATGTTCTTGGTGAGTATTTGCGGCACGCCGTTCATGGCATAGTCGGGGTATTCCTTATCGTTGCTCTTGCGTCGCATGGACGTCAGTACGTGGTTAAGGTCTATGCTTTGGTGCGCGTCTATCACGTAGTTAAGGTTGGCACTGGCCGTCCATTGCCTCTCTTGTATAAGTGCGTCGGTGAGATAACCCTCGCCCCGGCTGGCGCTTTTCACCGATTGTCCGAGCCAGTTATACTTCAGTTGGGCCGTATCGGTGTTGTTGGTGTTCACCATGCTGTAGGTTGCGTAGAGCGAAAGGTCAAGTCCCGGCGTAAAAAGATTGGTTTTCTTGTAGCGCAGGCTGGGTATGAGGCTGTAGCTGCGCGAGCGCACCTGACCGTAGACGGCATCCATTGTGGCACCTGTCTGTATGTGCTTGCGGTTTTCGGAAGCGATGAGTCCCACCAGCAGATAGTCGGCCCAAGAGCGATTTACCAGTCCCGTCTCCATTCGTAATCCTACAGAATGATATGGGTCGTTGAACCTTTTCACCCATGCGTCGCCCGTTTGCAGTCCCGTGCTCAGGTCTACGATAGGTGCGAAAACCTTATAGTCGTTCTTCGAATAGTTGAAGAACATGTTTCCGCGGAACGTAAATCCCGTATGCATATTGGTGTAAGCACCATTCACGCTGGCCTTGTGCGTGCCAAACGAGCCTATGCTGTAGTTGGCATCCAGATAGTTGGCGTTGCGGCGCGACACGATGTTCACCGCTCCGCCCAGGGCATCTGCTCCAAGATAAACGGGCAGCACGCCCTTGAAGACCTCTATATGGTCGGCCATGTTAGCCGACAGATTGGCCAGATTGAAGCTGGAGCCGAAGTTGTCCATGGGTATTCCGTCGAGGAAAAACTTTACTTGGTTGCCCGAAAAGCCGTTCATGGCAAACGTGTAGTTGCTGCCCACGCCTCCGTCTTCGCGAAGGCGGACGCTCGAAACGTTGTTCAGTACCTTGTTGAGTGGCGTGGCCTGGGCATAGAGGTCCTTCAAATTGACCACCGAAACCGTGTAAGCCTGCTCCTGAAGTTTGCGGGCCTGTGATTTGGGTATGACCAATACCTCTTGCAGATTTTGTGTACCAAAGGCCACAGAGTCTTTTTGCGCTGATGCCGGCAATGCGGCATAAGCTGTCGCCATGAGCATCGCAATGGTGTAAATGGTTTTATTAATCATATTTGTGATGTTTATTGTCCTTGTAAACAATCTTTTTTTGGATTTGCAAAGGTATAAAGAACGTGTTGTGTGCACAATACCTAAAAATGATGAAAAAAGATTACTAACGGGGTGGACTACTGGTTTTTGCAGGCTTTTTATACTGTCTGTCTGGCCAAATCGGCAGTATACTCTGTGTTATGTGTGTGATTAGATGAAATGTGCAAAGCCCTTTTCCGGATTTGAAAAAGGGCTTTGCCTGTGTGGGTTGCCGTTGGTCAGAACAGCACTTTCTTGCCTTTGCTCACATAAATCCCTCTGAAAGGCCTTTCCATGGGCATTCCGGCAAGGTTGTAGATTTTGTTGCTTAGCTGGCAACAATGCATTTTCGTTGTGCCAGTAGCTTGTATCCCGGTGGTTGTGTAGCTGTTCAGACTGAACGGCTTGGGCCTCTTCATGTGCTCAACGCATGTGCTTCCGAAGCCGTCGGTGACTGTAATGTCTATGGTAGATGTGGCATTCGATGCTTTTATCTTGAATAGATTGGTGGTTTTCTTTGTCTCAAATTTAGGCTTGATGCCTGCCCTTACGCATGGCACCTCATAGGCTAAGATGTGCAAAGGGTCGTAGCCGCTCACCCTTTCTACGCTCAGTGCCTTGCCATTTTCTTCTGCCTTGATGCCCAGGCGGGCACGCCGCACGATGGTGCCGTTGCTGAAACGGAACTTAGTGTCGTCGTTTTCCAAATCCTTGTTGGTCTTAGACGTCAGGTTGTCTACATCCTTTGTAGGCGAATAGACGGCCGACTCGAGGTTGACACGATTGTCAAACCACAGGTGAAATTTCTTGTTCCTAGAGGCAAAATGCAGCTTTCCTTCCTTGAAGTACGCCTTTACATTGTTGCCCTCGTCGGCCCTTTCCACTGTTTGAAAGTCTTGTCGGGCCTCATCGCTAGTAGCTGAAGTTTGTGCGTTCGTTGGCAAAAAGCATGTTAAGAAAGCACAGAAGATAAGGTGATGTTTCATGTTTTAATTGTAATAATATTCGTTTGCAAAATTAATTAGCATTTGTTTCAATCTGATTAAAATATAAATACATGTGTATGAAAGATGCTGTCTCGCTGCTCAATATGTGCTCTTGGCCGCACCCTAAGCCTGCTGATCAGGCCAAAGCTTATGCCCGGCCCGCATCAAAAAAACTGTCTCAGTTGCCGGAAGGGGTGTTAACGCTTGTTGAAAAGATGATATATCGTGCACGATATATGTTAAAGAAGAACAAAATAGTATGTATATCGTGCGCGATATAAAGCAAAACTACTATCTTTGCACCTGTCAACAAGAATAGAAGAAGATGATAATCAAAGGAGAGAAGATTAGGTTAGGCGACCAGATGTGCTTCAGATTTTATACGCTCAGCAGGTTGGTGATACAGACATACGAGCCATATTTCAAGAAGATAGGCATTACCTACACGCAATATCTGGTGCTCATCGTGCTCTGGGAGCAAGACGAGCGGCCCATCAACGATATTTGTTCTAAGCTCTTCTTGGGCATCAACACTGTCTCGCCTCTCATCAAGCGCATGGAGAGCGCGGGCCTCGTGGGTCGTCACGGCAGCGAGACCGATAAGCGCAAGCAGATAGTCTTCTTGACGGAAAAGGGCAGACAGCTGGAGAAGACCATCGCCGAGGCCAGAATGCAGATGCTAAACAGCCTTGAGGGCAGCGACGTCCTGGGCGAGCGCTTGCAGCAGATGAAGCCTACGCTGGATGAGTTTATAAGCTATTTTTCGAATTACGAACAACATAAGATAAAGTGATATGGAACAGAAAGATGTTATTGTGGGTGTGACCAAGGGCACGCCTCTTGAGAAGCAAGTGGGCATCATAGCCGATGCCGAGGTGAGAGGAACCAAGCAATATTATGCGCTTGCACGTGCGGCACGCGAGCAGGGACTGCCTGAGGAGATAGCTGACAAGCTGGAAGAAATGGCCGACCAGGAGAGCAACCACGGGGGATTCTATGCCTTGCTCAATGCTGAGGCTCCCGTAGATGTGTTTGCTGCCATGCGCCAGGCCACCAAGCCCGAATACAACGCAGGCATTGTCTTGCAGCCTGTTGCCGACCAACTGCGCGCCATGGGGGCTGAGAAGGCTGCACAAACTGTTGAGACCTTCATCGCGCAAGAATATCATCACGGTGAGATGCTGGATGAGCTGCTGAGCAAATACGATAAGTAACCTTTATATTTTCATACTGATGAGTTTACAAGAAATTCTAGAACATCGCCGGGCCGTGAGGCATTACGACCCCAATAAGCCCATAGATCCGGAGCAGGTGAAGCAATGTCTGGAGATGGCCACCCTGGCCCCGACCAGCTCTAACATGCAGCTCTGGGAGTGTTATCATGTCACCGACAAGACCGTATTGGCCAAGTTGGCCCACGCTTGCCTCGACCAGCTCAGCGCACGTTCGGCACAAGAGGTGGTGGTCTTCGTCACCCGACAAGACCTGTATAAGCGTCACGCCGAGGCGGCTAGGCACTTTGAGGAGGACAACCAGCGGCGCAACAGCCCCAAGGAGAAGCAAGCCAAGCGCATCAAGAAGTGGGATCTTTATTATGGTAAGGTAATGCCGTTTCTCTATTCGCGCTTCTTCGGCCTCTGGGGTGGCGTGCGCAAGGTTCTGGCTCAGTGCATAGGACTGTCACGCCCCATCGTCAGACAGGTGTCAGAGGGCGATGTACGTGTGGTGGTACATAAGAGTTGTGCCTTGGCTGCGCAGACTTTCATGCTGGCCATGAGCGAGAAAGGTTATGACACATGTCCCTTGGAGGGCTTCGACAGCTTGCTGGTGAAAAAGGCGTTGGGCCTGCCCCACAAGGTAGAAATCAATATGGTGGTTACCTGTGGCGTGCGCCTGCCCGACGGAGTGTGGGGCGACCGCTACCGCCAACCCTTCAGCGAGACCTATCACAGAGTGTGAGCAGTCTGGCTTCATGGCCCGACACATTATTTGTAATGGGCTGAAAGGTCGGGCTTAGCCCATCTTGTCAGCTGCTTGCAACACCTCCAGAATGGGTTAGTGACATGCCCGGCCGCATGCGTCAAGGCACATAGTGGCTTGCGAGTGCGCAACCGGAGCATGGCCCTTATCCTTCAGTGCCCGGACGGATGATTGCGTCTGGCGACAAATAAAAATCAATAGTTTCCTTTATTTTCATTAAAATATCCTATTTTTCTTGTAGAGTAAGCCGATAATTCCTATTTTTGCAATAACCGCATCCGGCTCGTTGCCAGGTCGTGACGGTCAGGGCAAAAACTTAATAAGCTCAAGATGGCTTTTCAACCTTCTGTTTCAGAGGGGACTGACGAACAGCTAACAGCTTCTGTCAGGCAGGCTCAAACCTTCTCATTCGCTTCTTCTTTGATGAGGCTGAAAGGTAAAATGCCCGATGATTTACTGATTTTTTACCAACAATTAGCCCAAGACGGCAAGAGCCCTGGGGCACTTCTGAAGCGTGACAGAATAATTGTATGCGCCGCACATGCTGTTTCACTTGCCTGAACGGTTTCATGCAAACCACCGATAAGAAGATGCGCACACCTTAGGGACGTAATGAATGATTATGCAAAACAAACATCACTACACGGGATTAACAGACGCACAAGTACTCGAAAGCCGCAATAGGTATGGCGTAAACATTTTTACACCGCCTGCCAAAGATCCACTTTGGAAACAGTTTTTAGAGAAGTTTAAGGACCCTCTCATCATTATCCTGCTCATAGCGGGCTTCCTATCCGTAGGCATATCGTGCTATGAGTATTGGGGATTGGATGAGACGGCCGAGATATTCTTCGAACCCGTGGGCATCTTCGTGGCCATCTTCCTGGCTACAGGCATCGGCTTCTTGTTTGAACTGAAGGCTGATAAGGCTTTCACCATACTCAATCAGGTGAACGACGATGAGCCTAATGAGGTGATACGTAACGGAAAGGTGACCACCATACCCAAGAAAGACATTGTGGTGGGCGACCTCGTTGTGCTCAATACGGGGCAGGAGATACCGGCCGACGGACAACTTCTCGAGGCTGTGAGCCTGCAAGTGGATGAGTCAACGCTAACGGGTGAGCCCGTGTGCCATAAGAGTGTAAAACCAGAAGACTTTGACAAGAACGCCACGTTCCCCACCAACCGCGTGCTCCGGGGCACCAAGGTGATGGAGGGTCACGGCATCTTCAAGGTAGAAGCGATAGGCGACAGCACCGAGAATGGCAAGGTGTTCGAGGCCGTGCAGATAGACAACTCGGTGAAGACGCCGCTCAACGAGCAGCTCGACGGGCTGGGCAAGCTCATCACCAAGCTGAGTTACGTGTTCGCCGCCCTCATCATCGTGTTCCGACTCATTGTATATTTCAATTGGGAACCCCTGGCCTGGCTGCTCGTCATACCCACGGCCATCTTCTTCTGGATGGTGATTAAGCAATTTGCCAAGTGGCGATGGCAGGCCATCACACTGGCTATAGTGGGCTATTTCATGGTGCTCATGGCCATGGTCCTGCTTTTTCATTTTGTCCTTACACCCGCTTCGCAGATCGCTGCATTGGTCACCTATACCCTCAACACGCTCATGATAGCCGTCACCCTCATCGTGGTGGCCGTGCCTGAGGGCCTGCCCATGGCTGTTACACTTAGTCTGGCCTATAGCATGAGGCGCATGTTGAAGACCAACAACCTGGTGCGCAAGATGCATGCCTGCGAAACCATGGGAGCGGCTACGGTGATATGCACCGACAAAACGGGCACCTTGACAAAGAATCAGATGCAGGTTTACGACGCTCAATTCTTCACCCCGGCCTCTGAGCAGGGGGATGAGGCCGAGTGGAAGGGGCTCATCGCAGAGGGCATAGCCATGAACTCAACGGCTGCACTCGATGTGTCGCACCCCCACACCATTCAGGTGCTGGGCAATCCTACGGAGGGCGCGCTGCTGTTGTGGCTGCATGACAAGGGCATAGACTATAACGACATACGTGAGAATACAGAAATCATAGAAGAGTTGCCTTTCTCCACTGAGCGCAAATACATGGCCACGTCGGTCAGTTCCTCTGTGTTCGACGGTCAGCGAATGCTCTATGTGAAGGGTGCTCCCGAACTTGTGCTTGCTCTTTGCAACCATGTGGCGGGCGACGTAAGTGAGGAGGATATCCTGAAGCGGCTCGAAGACTATCAGAAAAAGGCCATGCGCACCCTGGGCTTTGCCTGTCAGAAGCTCGGCGAGAGCGAGACGGGCATCGCAAACGGCAAGCTCACCGCCACCAACCTCACCTTTATTGGGGTTATGGCCATCAGCGACCCGGTGCGCGACGATGTGCCTGCTGCCGTGAAGGAGTGCACCGATGCCGGCATCAACGTGAAGATAGTGACTGGCGACACGTCGGGCACGGCGAGGGAGATAGGTAGACAGATAGGCTTATGGACCGATAAAGACTCCGACCGCAACATCATTACCGGACCGGAGTTTGCTGCCCTGAGCGATGATGAGCTGGACAAGCGTGTCATGGATCTCAAGATTATCTCACGGGCACGCCCAATGGACAAAAAGAGGCTGGTGGAGTCGCTTCAGCGCAACAACCAGGTGGTGGCCGTGACGGGCGACGGCACCAACGACGCACCGGCCTTAAAGGCGGCTCAGGTAGGGCTCTCCATGGGCGACGGTACCTCTGTGGCCAAGGAAGCGTCTGATATCACCATCATAGACAACTCTTTCAGCAGCATCGGTAGGGCAGTGATGTGGGGACGCTCACTGTATGCCAACATTCAGAGGTTCTTGCTCTTTCAGCTCACGGTGAATGTGGCAGCCTGCTTCATTGTGCTCTTTGGCTCGTTTATGGGCACGCAGAGCCCTCTCACCGTAACCCAGATGTTGTGGGTAAACCTCATCATGGACACTTTCGCTGCCATGGCTCTGGCCTCTTTGCCGCCCTCTGAGAGCGTGATGAAGGATAAGCCCCGCGACCGAAAGGCCTTCATCTTGAATCGTAACATGATGGAGAATATCCTGGGTGTTGGAGGATTCTTCTTCCTCTTGCTGCTCGTCTTGCTCTATGTCTTTGAGCATAGCAACATCACGCAGCTCACCGATCTGCTGCACGTAAGCCTGGGCAAGGCCAACGGACTCACGCCTTATGAGCTCACGTTGTTCTTCACCATCTTCGTCATGACCCACTTCTTCTACCTCTTCAATGCCCGTGCGTTCAACACGGGGCGCAGTGCGCTCCACCTCAAAGGGTGCAAAGGCTTGATGTTCATCGTTACCATCATCTTTGTAGGGCAGATAGCTATGGTGGAGATACCGGGCTTGCAAGAATTCTTTAACGTTTGCGGACTGTCGTTAACAGACTGGGTCATCATCATCCTGGGCTCATCGCTCGTGCTCTGGGTGCGCGAGTTGTGGCACCTGCTCAAGCGGGTTGTGCGCTAGTAGGGCCTTGTCAGCCACCGGCAAGACGCCGGTGGGGCAGGGCAGAGCGTGCCCGCGGCGTAAGGCCCTTAGGCAGGAGAGACGCCCTTTCTGTAAGTCTTAGCTAATCATCAAATCCTTTCATTTATGGAGCAATCACTTTTCAAGCAAAACAGGATATGCCATCTCTTCGGCATATCCTATCCCATCATCGCCGGAGGCATGGTGTGGTGCAGTGGCTGGAGACTGGCCGCAGCCGTGAGCAACAGCGGAGGCTTGGGCCTTCTGGGTGCCGGTTCTATGCACCCCGACACCCTCTTGGAGCACATCAGCAAGCTCAAGGCGGCCACCGACAAGCCTTGGGGCGTTAACGTCCCGCTCATGTATCCCGAAATAGACAAGCTCATGGACATCCTTGTCGATTGTCATGTGCCCATCGTCTTCACCTCTGCGGGCAGTCCAAAGAAGTATACGCCCTTCCTGCATGACCATGGCGCGCTGGTGGCCCATGTGGTGTCGAGCAGTAAGTTTGCCGCCAAGTGTCAGGAGGCCGGTGTAGATGCCATCGTTGCAGAGGGCTTTGAGGCGGGCGGTCATGATGGCCGGGAGGAGTCTACCACGCTCACCCTCATCCCGCAAGTGCGCCGGGTCACCGATAAGCCACTCATTGCGGCAGGCGGCATAGCATCGGGGCAGGCCATGGTGGCCGTGCAGGCTCTTGGCGCAGAGGGCGTGCAGATAGGGTCACTCTTTGCCTTGAGCCGGGAGAGCAGCGCTTCTGAGGCCTTCAAGCAGAGGTGCGTGGGCCTGCCGGAAGGTGGCACCATGATGGCATTGAAGAAGATTTCGCCCACCCGTCTGGTGTGCAATGCTCTCTTTGAGCGCATACACGAGGCTGAAGAACGGGGCGCCTCGGCCGATGAACTGCGTGACATCTTAGGACCGAAATCGTCTAAGCGCGGCATCTTTGAGGGCGATGTGGAGAACGGCGAGCTGGAAATTGGACAGGTGGCCTCTATGGTTGGCAGCGTAGAACCCGTGGCCGACATCATGAGTCGGCTGCTCAGCGAGTATGCCGCCACTCTTTCGGCTCTCAGAGACTGATATGAATAGAGTAGGAGATAAGCACCTATTAGGAACGCTTGGCTCCTACTCGATAGCTTGATGCTTTATTTATGGCTGTCAAAAAAAGACACAGCTCTCTGATAGAACAAATCTACAGTATTCATCATTCAGTTCTTTGCCAAGCATTACCCTTCCATAAAAAAAAGCAGTAAAAGCTATCCCACCCATTCCACCCCATCTGGTAGTGTATTGATACACAGATGCTTATGTGTCTCAGTAAGTCGTTTATATCCCTAAAACATCTCAACCACATCCCACCCACATCTCACCCGAAATGTTCCTTGAGGCCTATGTATCCTGATTTTATATAAAAATAGCCCTCCGCATACGAGTATCATTTTACTGAATGACGCACGATGAGGATTGCAAATGCGGGGCGCGGCCACAGGGGTGACAGGTGAATACAAATCAAATCGCACTTTGGCCCGTAGGGACGTACCGTGGTGTGCTGGATAAAAAATGATGTATCTTAATGTCTCTCCGCTTGCGGACGCACCAAGGTACGTCCCTACATTTAGAGTGTAATTATGCTGTTGTCGTAGGATGGGCACCGTCTCGGTGCCCACACAGCAATGTTCACCCACCGCACAATCGGCGAACACCCTAACCACACTCAAGTAGGGACGCTCGTTCGAGCGTCCGCACCAAACCATAGTCAGTTGTAGTGGCCGTGCCTTGTGCCGGCCAACATCCTTGTGCACCAGAGCTTGTAGGAATACATCTTCAGGTAGTTGAATGCACGTTCCTTGTTGGCCGGGACAAGGCGCGGCCACTACAATGGATTCGTGGTGCGGTGCGGTTGGGTAGGGTGCGCTGGGAATGCGCATCTGAGATGCTAGTCAACCTCTCCGAGGCTGATTATCCTTGTTAGCTGTTATCCCCAGGCTGCGTCCGCTTCGCGTCCTGACCTGGGGTTACGGATGAGTGAGCCTCTACGAGGCTCCGTATGCTTGTAATCTCAGGATGGCTATCGGGCATAGGATGCCCACCGCCACGTGGCCCCACACACCAATGACTGTCTACAAGGGCCATGCTGGGAATGCGCATCCGAGATG
>CABVAZ010000042.1:0-24752 GCA_902496445.1 uncultured Prevotella sp.
AAAGGCCGTTCTTGCAATGCAAAACGGGCATTTTCGGCTTGCCAAAGGGGCATTGTGGCAATCATTGTCTGTGGGAGATAGAGACATATAGGGCTACACGCATCCTATAGACAATAGGTTTTGTATAAGTAGCAAATCGCTTTTCTCTCTTATTCTCGTGAAAAGTGCCAAGGCCAACACCCCATTCTACGCCTAACCTCCCAAACTGATGCGATGCCTTAATATCATGTATAAGCAGATTTTGTGTGTATTGCCACTTGATTTATATCAATAATAAATATAAAATACAAGAAAAAAGGCATAAACATTTGCAGGGAACATCAAAAAGCCATACCTTTGCACTCGCTTTAATAAAATAGCCCACAAGCTATAAGATTAAAGAACGATTAATGATCGCGGAGTGGAGCAGTTGGTAGCTCGCCAGGCTCATAACCTGGAGGTCGCACGTTCGAGTCCTGCCTCCGCAACTATAACGTCCGAAGTCGTTGACAATCAACACTTCGGACGTTTTCCGGTTTTCAATCCGGACACTTTTCAGACGACACTTTTCAATGGCCGTTGTTCCACAGGCAGGTCAAAGTTGGCGAACTTCACTGCCTGTTGCATCAGTTGCATGTCGTTGATGGTGCCGTGGGTCTCTTTGCGCAGATTGGCAAGCAACCCGGGCCTGTCTATGCGCTTGAAAGCAATCTCTATACCCTCAGCCTGATTAGCCACATCCATTGACTCTTGGGCCAAACTGGTTACCTTGGAGATAACGCCGGAGACACCTTGCTCGAGACCGAAGAAATTGGTGATGGCAAAACCGACGTCGTTTAATTTTTCTTATCCAAGTCCATCCGTCGGATTTATTAATCTCTTTGTTGGCAGTATTAATCTGTTGAAGCTCACTCTTCGCTTTCCCAAGTTGCTCCGCGAGAAACTTCCACTCCTGAGAGTTTCTAGCCACATTTCCGCTGGCCATTTCTTTGTTGATGGCACTGATGGTTCGCTTGATCTCCTTTTAGAGGATGATCCAAGGTTATTCAATACGCGCTCTACGCTCTGCGCGGTGGTACGCATAGAGTTCAACTCCTTGGTCGATTGGTTGAGTTCCTTCTTCAGCGAATTGAATTTGCTTCAGTCTCCTGCATCTGCTGCCTTAGCCATATCAGCGCGTATCGTGGATATGCTCTTTTCCAACTCTCTGATTTTATTCTTTGCCTGATCATCGTTGAGAAATATCTTGGTCGTGAAAGTCTGGGTTCTGTCTGCCATAAAAAAATAAATGCTATTTTTGTGATTATGATGTCACAAAAATAGCATTTACTCGTAAAATAGGAAAATAAGCATTCCTCAGTATCTACCAATATCTATTAGGTCTGCCTCTTTGTCAGGCACCCAATAAGAAGACAATGATCCTCCGTTGAATTCCCAATGTCCTCTTGGCCTACGAGCTAATTTCTTGCGCCTCTTTTCCTCTTCCCGTCGATAATACTCTTTCATATCCGCATCACTGAGACCGTATCCGGTGATCAAGGTGCCTACTACTACAATCACAAAAATTACGATCATGATAGCCACCAGTATCTCGAAAAAAGTAATCAGCCCATCCATAATTCATATATTTTTCTCCTATAAACAAATAAGGAGTACAACGTGCTAAATGTCTAACAATTTCTCCTCTTTGTCAGGCACCCAATGAGAAGACAGTGAACCTCCGTTGAATTCCCAATGCCCTTTTGGTCTACCAGCTAACTTCCTGCGCCTTTTTTCTGCTTTCTTCCGCTCATAATCTTCCTTCATAGCCTTCATCTGAGCCTCGTTAGGACGATAGTCGCTGAAGATATAGTCCACGATGATAATCACCGGGCAAAGCAGGAAGAACCCGGCAACGCAGAGAAAGTAAATCATCAAAGCATCCATAAGGCCTATATTTTTTTGTTTCTACGGCAAATATAATGATAATTTTCAATACCTTTCCTATCCGTTTTCTATCTAACTGTACGATAGCTTTTTGTTCCCATGATTCGCTCTATTCTAACACGGTTGGAAGATTTAAGTTTCTTTTCTTCTTTCTTCCGTTCATACTCTTCCTTCATAGCCTTCATCTGTGCTTCATTGGGACGATAGTCGCTGAAGATATAGTCCACGATGATAATCACCGGGCAAAGCAGGAAGAACCCGGCAACGCAGAGAAAGTAAATCATCAAAGCATCCATAAGGCCTGTATATCTGTTTCTACGGCAAATATAGTGATAATTTTCGACACTTTCAAATTTTAATGGCTGTTTTTATCATCAAAGTTAATATACCGTAGAAGCTACAAATTCCCTATGCTCATCGCTGCATTCGAGTTTCCACCATTATGCTTAGCCAACGCAGTGCTGTCGCCGTACATGGCGGCGAGTGCATCGGAAATGAGGCCCTGGTAGGCTTCTCCATAATACTGGGCCTCGAAATCATTCAGGCGGTGGATGCTGTAGAGGTATTTCTTGGCAAACCAGTCACGCCAGTTGCGGTGCCCTTTGCCTTTGTTCCACTTCTTGCCGCGCAAGAACTGCAGGCCATTCTCATCATCCTTTCCGCTGTTTCCATGTCGGTAACCCTTGCCGAATAGCAAGACCTGGTCAATACAAAGGGCGGCGCTACCTTAAAGAACACAAAAATTTTTGGGGGGAGGGAGGAACCAAAAGGCATAATATCTGTTGATATATACCTAAAAAAGAAACATTATTAGTAATTTTGCAGCATGACAAGAGAAGAACGATATACAAGTATACTCAAATATTTCAGAGAGCATGAAGGACATGTGACCACAGAACTGCAGTTCGGCTCAGCCTTCCAGTTGCTTTGCGCCACCCTGCTCAGCGCGCAGTGCACCGACAAGCGCATCAACGCCATCACGCCAGAGCTGTTTAAGCACTATCCCGATGCCCGTCTCATGGCTCAGGCCACACCCGAAGAAGTCTACGAATACATCAAGTCGGTGAGCTATCCCAACGCCAAGGCAAGCCATTTGGTGGAGATGTCGAAGATGCTGGTAAGCGATTATGGCGGTGAAGTGCCTTCTGAGCCCGACCTGCTCATGCGTTTGCCCGGCGTGGGTCGCAAGACGGCTAACGTGCTGCAGGCTGTGTGGTTTGGAAAAGCCACCATGGCCGTAGATACACATGTCTATCGTGTGAGCCACCGCCTGGGCCTTGTGCCCGCCACGGCCAACACACCACGTAAGGTGGAAGACTATTTGATGCGCCACATACCCGAGGCCGACATTCCCGATGCCCACCATTGGCTGCTGCTCCACGGCCGTTATGTGTGCAAGAGTGCCAAGCCCATGTGCGACAAATGCCCCTTCAACGACTTCTGCCCCAAGAACATCAAGGGCAGCAAACTGGCATAGCCGGCTTCAACTTTCAGCCAGCTGTCACCCCACCCCAAGGCTTACCCATATTAAAAAGGAGCGAGAGTAACAACGCTCCCACTCCTTTATAAATGTTATTGAATTTTCTTCGGACTCATGTCTATATACAGGCTAGGCGGCTCTTGCAAGTCAACAGGCACGATACTTGTGTAAGCAGGCTCCAATCCGGCCTTCTTTTCTATCGCCAAAGCCTCATCAGAGAAAGGAATGTTGCGGTATACGTGCATATTGGTTACCAGCACGCCCTTTCCACTGTTCTTCAAGTAATTGTCTTTCACATAGTTGTCGTCTACCGTAATATCATAGTCGCGGTCAGAGTCTATGTGCAGCCACATCTGCCTGACGCTGTTAATAAAGTTGTGCTTGATTGTCCAGCCCGACGATCCGTCGTCTGGATAGATACAACGAGGGCCATTATACAGGTAGTTGTCTGCACACACAGAACCCGGCTGCCTGCCCAGCATGTATATGATGCCGCCATCCGTAAGCACGCGGTGGGTATTGCCCAGTTTGTTGAAGCTGATGTTGTTGGCCGCGGCCACCTTTGATTCGGGTATGCCGGCATTGCCCCACCACCAGCCTAGCGATATGGCGCCATACGGAACCTCGGCTATATCGTTGTGGGTGAAGCTAACGTTCTTCACGAAGAAGCCGTTCATGGCCTCCACCTGACGGAAGTCCTCAGACACATAGCGCACATAATTGTTGCTGATGTTCACGTTTTGGCACACGCCCTCCACGCCTTTGGCAAACCGGCCTTCGCCGTCGCCTATCTCATAATGCTGCGGATGTCCCACGCTGACGGCCGAACCCAGCAAGTCGATGAAGGTATTGCCAGTCACCTCTATGTTGTTGTCATCGTTGTCTATGTTGATGGCCACGGCTGAAGAGAGATCTCTGAAGTGGTTTCTGACAATCTTTACGTTCTGTGCCGAGCGTATCTCTATGGTGCCATCGGGCACATCACACGAGTTATATTTAGACGGATGCCAGTTGCCATCGGGTATATATTTCGTGGCAAGTCCCAACGACTGTATGCCTCCGAAGCCCCTTGAGCCAGCCACCTGCATCAGGTTCCACGCGTCGTTGCAGAAGGTGAGACCCTCCAGAGTGATATTTCCGGCGCGGTGAGCATTGTCACGGCCTATGATGCGCACCAGTCCCTCGGTCAGGGGGACTATCACCGTGGCCTGGGTCATATCTTCGCCGTCGCTCATATAATATAGCATGTGAGCCTTACGGTCGAAGTAGAACTCGCCGGGATCGTCTAGCAGCTCCTTGGCATTGCGCACAAAGAAGCCACCCTGCCACTTCATCTTGGCCCATTTCAGATTAGTGAGTATGGCGCCATAAGGCTGCTGAAGCTCCACGGCTATGGTGTCGCCCCATTTTTGCATATCCTTCACGCACAGAATTTTCTCGTTCCACACCACGTTCTGCACCAGCTCCACGTCTTCGGGGTTGCCAAAGGCCATCATCTCCTTGCCCGCCGGCATCTTGATGCCCAGTGCAGCCTTTCCGGGTCCCATGGCCCAAGGCTCCGTGCCCTTTATGTCATATTCGCCATAAGCGCCCAATCCTGTGATGAGCTGACGCGAACCAGCCATGCGGCACCGCTTTCCGTTGACGAAGAGCGAGCGCAGCTTATGGTCGCTCTGCAGCGGCGCGCACCACAGATTGCCGTGTATGCGCTTCCATCCCGTTACATGTCGGCCACCGCTTATCACGGGCGTCTCGCCCGCGGCAGCCCGCAACGTAATGGTGTGTGTGTTATTTGCCGAGCTGTTCGGGCCGAAGGTAAGGGGCTCGCTCAACTCATATTCGCCGCCGTGCAGCGTCACCACGATGTCGGTTTTCATGCCTTTAGCGGCCGCACCCACCTGCTTCATCACCTTTTGCAGCGTAGCCGGTGTGGCCACAAAGGTTTTCTGGGCGTGTGCCGACAGGGCACACGCCACGATACCTGCAATAAAAACTATACTTTTTTTGTTCATATACTGATTTTGTTTCCTATGTTCTTGTCTGTTAGCCTCTGCGTCAAGTCAGAGCTATTAGTCACACCGCGCCGTCGAGTGTCTGCCTTGCGGCTGGGCGATCGTCACTCTTCTTGGTGACATCCAGCGTCCACACGCAGCTGTCAGTGAGCTTTCCTGAGGTCACCCTCACCGTATTCTTGCCGTCACGCAGCCTGATGTTCTTAAACACCACGCGGCCTAAGCCGTCCTTCTTGCCCGTGGCCACCTTCTTGCCGTTTAGGTATAGCGTGGCCTGCGGCTGATTGGTGTACACCTTTATGTCGGTAACGGGCTCTGTGCGCTCGGTATATCTGCGCGAGGCGATATAGAGCATGGGCGTTGAGGTCCAGTTGGCCTGATAGAAGAAGTAGCTGTCTTTCTTGGTCTTACGGTCGTAGGTCACCATGCCCTTATCGTTTATGCCCCTGGCATCGCCCTCATTGCGTATGCTGGAAGGATTGTCGCTGTATTGCCAGATAAACTTGCACCAAACCCATGGTCGCACAGACAGCTGTTTCCAGTTGTCTTCGTGCACGCGAGCCTGGTCTTCCTCATAGTGCACAAAGTTGGTTGACTTCTTGTTGAAAGCATGCTTCAGCGGGCTTCCGGCGGCGCCATACTCGCACAGCCCCACGGGTTGCGGCCACGCCTCTTTGCGTGCCTGGTCGAGGAAGTCGCCCACGTTCTTGTCAGACGTATACCACCCAAAGTATTTGTTCCAGCCCAGCAGGTCGGTGATGTGCTGAAAGCCGTCCTGACTATAGCATATAGCCAGCGTGGTGAGCCTTGACGGATCGAGTTGCTTAGCCCGTTGGTTGAGCTTGCGAAGGAAGGTGGCAGGCTCGTCATACTTGAACGACAGCTCGTTGCAGAGGCTCCACATGCAGATGGCCGGCGCGTTATAGTTCTGCTTGATCATCTCCTCCAGGTTCTGCATCACGTGGGCTTCCAAGTCGTTATTGCTCACGTATCCGGGCGAGCTATAGCCTCCGGGGCCTGCCAGGTTGAGCTCATACCACACCACAATGCCCCTTTTGCTGTATTGCTCCACGTCTTGGCGCGAGTGGGGATAGTGTACAAAGCGCACGCCCGTGGCTCCCATGTCGGCAATAATCTGCGCATCTTGCTCTAAGGCTTTCTCGTTGAGCAGGCTGCCGGTGCCGTATGCCTCCTCGTGGCGGCACACTCCGTGCAGGTCGAGATGCCTGCCGTTGAGCATGAAGCCTTGGTCGGGGTCTACGTTGAAGTATCTGAAGCCCGTTTCATCGGTCACCTCATCCACCACATTGCCGTTGTCAAGCAGTTCAACTTTCACATTATATATATAGGGATCTTGCCTGCCGTTCCACAAATGAGGATTTGTTACGGTCAAGTTCTGCATCATGCGCTCACCGCTTACGGGCGATGTGGCCTCAGCCACACAGCGTCCGCCCGCATCAATGATGCTGCATCGCAGTTGCTTGCCCTGCGTACCGGTGGTGAGCGAGAGCACCGTCTCTATGGTGCAACGCGCCTTTTGAGGGGTTATCTCCGTGGGATGCACATACACACCCGTCGAGGCGCAGTCGAGGGGGGATATGCAGTCGGGGCCTGTCACGATGAGATGAACGGGCCGTGTGATGCCTCCGTAGAGATTGAAGTCGCCTGCCAGCGGCGCCACATCCGTGCGATAGGCGTTGGAGGCCACCACCGACAATTTGTTGTCGCCCTCTTTCAGCTCGTGCGTCACCTCCATGCTGAAGGCCGTATAGCCGCCGGCATGGTGCCCCACGGTGTGTTGGTTGACCATCACATCGGCCACTGAGCACACGGCATCAAACTTCAAAAACACCCTCTTGCCTTGCATAGAGGCATCTTTAGGCAGCGAATGTTCGTAGATATAAGTACCGCGATCATACTTCATGCCATTAAACACATCGCGCAAGTTCCACGAGTGAGGTACGCTCACGGTCTGCACATTGGGCTTCTTACTCACGTCATAGGCGGGATAGAAGGTCCATCCGTCGCTCAGCAGCCTCTCCGCACGGGGTCCGGCCATGCTGCCCAGGATGCCCACAAGCATGAGCAGAGCGGTCAAAAGATTCCTTTTCATGTAGAATGTCACTCTTTAGATGATTTTATTCAATGTCTTCTTTATTTCTAAATATGACGCATGAACCCGCACTTTGTCTATTCGAAACGCTGAAATAATTCGTGCGGCATCACATCCGAGAGGCTCTGCCAAAGCCATCATCACCAGGCAAGCAAACAAGAAGCACCGTTTTGCTTGCCAAGAATGCCTGTTTTGAGCTGCGAAAGTGCCTATTTGGGCTTGTAAAAAGGCCGTTTTTAGAAGCCGGGGTAGGCACTTCCGTCAACCCGCTGATTATCAAACGGATAGCAGCCAAGCCCCAATCAGCTTCACGAAGCCTTGTTATGAGCCTCCCGCTAAGACGCCGTCCGGCGACCCTTTGTTGGGCCCAAACGCACCAAAATAGGTGTTTGGGGTTTGTGTGCGCACACAAAAACCTTGATATTGGTCAAGAATAGCGATAAAAGAGCAATATTATCTGCTTTTTTCTTGCGAACGTTGAAGAAACCAACTACCTTTGCAGTGCAATTAAGAGATAAGAAATTGTTTAGGTTAGTAGTAAATATAGATTTAGGTTTTTAGTTATTTTATTTAAGGTAGAAACAAAGATTGTTTCGTTTAATAGGTAAAGGTTTAGGTAAAAAGAGTGTTTCATAAAACAGGATGACATCGATGCTGATTAATGGGGAGCTCCGGGAGGAGCGAACCAACAATCAAGCACGAAACACAAAACTTTTAGCCACAAAGATTAAAAGAATAATTCGCACAGCTCAAAAGGCTGTGCGTTTTTTGTGCCCCACCCCAATTCTCTTCAGCCGAGACCTTGCCGACGCAAGCACTCCGCGGCATGGCAGAGGAGCCACAGTCCACCTCTCAGGGAGCAGCGCATAATGGTTCATCCCGCGGTAAGACCGATGACCACACACAGCATGAGAGAAGCTGGCCTGCAAGGGCAAAAATTATTTTCACTTGAAGCAACGCGAGATAACTTTCAGAATAAGAGATGCTTCCGCCAAATAACGAAAGTTGTAGCGAAATTTAGTGCCAAAAAAGATGCGTGAAAGCCTTGCAGGTTATGTGATTTTTACTATCTTTGCAGTCGAAAACATCTGCCTGCTCGGACAACTCCGACGGAAACAAAACTAAAAATGTTTTCTAAAACGGGCAACTTTTCATATTATTGAAAAATGTAATACACTGTTAATCAGGCTAGATACATCGTTAAGTAGAAAACTTTTACACAACATGTAGAGCAAACTACCGAATAACGATATAGCAAACAAAGGCGATAAAGTTTCAAGAATTAAATATAATATCAAGCATAGACAACGCTATTAGAAATTTAGAAATGGAAATCAAGAATTTCACAATCACCAAACGTGACGGCAGCAGGGAGAGCTTCTCGCTCGACAAGATTATGAACGCCATCATGAAAGCTTTTCAGAGCGTGGGAGAAGAGGTAGACCTGAGTTCTATCTCGAAGATCATCTCACGGCTCAACATCACTAACGACATCCGCGTAGAGGACATCCAGAACCAGGTGGAGACGGCCCTGATGGAGGAAGGCTACTATAAGGTGGCCAAAAGCTTCATCATCTACCGCCAAGAACACACCGAAGACCGTGAGACACTGGCCAAGATGAAGTTCCTAACGGAGTATTGCGACGCCTCAAACGCTGCCACAGGCTCTAAATATGACGCCAATGCCAACGTTGAGCACAAGAACATCGCCACGCTCATAGGCGAGCTGCCCAAGTCAAACTTCATCAGGCTCAACCGCCGGTTGCTCACCTCACGCATCAAGAAGATGTATGGCAAGGAGCTGGCTGATGAGTATATAGACAAGCTCACACACCACTTTATATATAAGAACGACGAAACCAGCCTGGCCAACTATTGCGCCAGCATCACCATGTATCCCTGGCTCATCGGCGGTACGACATCTATCGGAGGAAACTCTACGGCACCCACCAATCTGAAGAGCTTCTGCGGAGGATTCATCAACATGGTGTTCATGGTGTCGAGCATGTTGGCCGGTGCCTGCGCCACACCCGAATTCTTGATGTACATGAACTATTTCATACAGAAAGAATATGGCAAGGACTACTGGAAACGGGCCGACGAGGTGGTTGACTTGTCACTGCGCAAGCGTACCATAGACAAGGTTATCACCGACTGTTTCGAGCAGATAGTCTACTCGCTCAACCAACCCACGGGCGCAAGAAACTATCAGGCCGTGTTCTGGAACATCAGCTATTACGACAAATATTACTTCCAGTCTATCTTCGGAAACTTCTACTTCCCCGACGGAAGTCAGCCCGACTGGGACGGACTGAGCTGGTTGCAGAAGCGCTTCATGAAGTGGTTCAACAAGGAAAGAACCAAGACGGTGCTCACATTCCCCGTAGAAACCATGGCGTTGCTGACTGAAAACGGCGACTGCAAGGATAAGGAGTGGGGCGACTTTACGGCAGAGATGTATGCCGAAGGCCACTCTTTCTTCACCTATATGAGCGACAACGCCGACTCGCTGAGCTCTTGCTGCCGCCTGCGCAACGAGATACAAGACAACGGCTTCAGCTATACGCTGGGCGCAGGAGGTGTGTCGACAGGCTCAAAGAGCGTGCTCACCATCAACCTGAACAGGTGCATACAGTATGCCGTAAACCATCAGATAGACTATAAAGAGTATCTCTCACACGTCATAGACCTGTGCCATAAGGTGCAGCTGGCTTACAACGAGAACCTCAAAGAGCTGCAGGCACACGGCATGCTGCCACTCTTCGACGCCGGATACATCAACATCAAACGGCAATATCTCACCATCGGCATCAACGGACTGGTGGAAGCTGCCGAGTTTATGGGGCTTAAAATTACGCCAAACGATGACTATCTGCACTTCGTGCAAGGCATATTGGGCCTCGTAGAGCAGTATAACAAGAAGTATCGCTCTAAGGAAGCCATGTTCAACTGCGAGATGATACCGGCCGAGAACGTGGGCGTGAAGCACGCCAAGTGGGACAGAGAGGATGGTTACTTCGTTCCGCGCGACTGCTATAACTCTTACTTCTACGTGGTAGAGGATAATTCGCTCACCATTCTGGATAAGTTCAAACTGCACGGAGCGCCTTATATCGAGCATCTCACGGGCGGTTCGGCCCTCCACATGAACCTGGAGGAACATCTGTCTGAGCCGCAATACCGCCAGTTGCTGCGCGTGGCAGCCAAAGAAGGGTGCAACTACTTCACCTTTAACATTCCTAACACGGTGTGCAACGACTGCGGACACATCGACAAGCGCTATCTCAAGGAGTGTCCATGCTGCCATAGCAAGAATGTAGACTACCTGACACGCATCATAGGATACCTGAAGCGCGTGAGCAACTTCTCGGCTCCCAGACAGCAGGAGGCTCACCGGCGCTATTACGCTACAACAGACAAGTATGTTACTTGCGAGGCACAACAAGAGCAGAAACAGGCAGAAATGCCCAAAGTGAAGGTGGACGTGAAAGCTTGAAACAACTGACAAACAATGACAAACAGACTCTCCGGCACACCCTGCAAGGGCTGCCGGAGAGCTATAAACAACCAGGCAAAGATGCTTAAATACGTTAACACCGACATAGTTTTCCAAGAAATACCCGATGAGGTGACGCTGGCCATCAACATATCCAACTGTCCGTGCCACTGTCCGGGGTGCCATAGCCCCTTCCTTTGGAAGGATGTGGGAGAGCCTCTCAATGCTGATGCGCTGGAAAAGATGATAGGCGAATATGGCAAAGAGATAACTTGCGTGAGCTTTATGGGCGGTGATGCCGAGCCGGAAAGCATAAACCAACTGGCAGCCTACATACACCAGCAGCACCCAACCTTCAAAGTGGGATGGTATTCCGGCAAAATAAGAATTCCTGAATGCGTCAACAAAAACGACTTCGACTACCTTAAGATTGGGCCATTTTTGAGACATTTGGGACCTCTAAAAAGCAAGACAACCAATCAGAGAATGTACAAGAAAAGCTCTAATGGACAGTTTATAGACATAACTAAGCGTTTTTGGATGCATTAAGGGATATCACTTTGATGGCATTTTTGCGATTTAAGTATTATTAACTTGCTACTTCGAATATTTATTCTTACATTTGGCCCGAAGAGTGAAAGTGGGTTTTGTTCGAAATCTTGTCAAATTTTTAAGAATCACAAAAATGCCTAAGTACAACATTCAAGAGAAGAAAGAAAAGAAAGCCGCTTATAGAAGCCTTGTAAGTCCGACCGTGATGGATGCTTTGCAGAGGGAGATTCTACAGAAAATAGTTGTCGAAGCAAGATATAGAGACAAAGACTATTCTGCCAAACAACTGGCTGAGGACCTCAACACCAATACACGTTACATCTCAGCCGTAGTCAACGTGAGGTTTCACAAAAACTATTCTGAGTTCGTAAACAGCTACCGCATAGAGGAAGCTATGGCATTGCTCGTGGACAAACGCTACCAAGACCTTAATATGGAGGACATATCTGATATGGTGGGATTTGCCAACCGGCAAAGTTTCTACTCGGCTTTTTATCGGTTTACAGGCAAGACACCACGGCAATACCGCATAGAGCAACTGGCCCAGCACCCCTCTCTGCGCAAGACACAAAGGGTGACGGATTGACAGACTTGTTTTTGTTACTTTCCCACAACCTGCTACTTACAATAGCTAAATACACTTAAAAGCCACAAAGAAACTAACTTTTTGTGGCTTTAAAGCTCCTTTTTGTTGATTTTACTGCATAAACCAACTTATTTTAAGCCAGGCTTTCTTGTTCGTTTACCTACAAAACAGTAACTTTGCATGCAAGAAGAAAAAATATAATAATAGCACAACAATGAAAGCAAAGGTATTTTTTTTAGCTGCGGCAGCCTCCTTGTCTATGGCTTCATGCGGCACTATTGGCACTACAGGAACTGCCTCATCGGCAGCAGGAAACGCCGTCAGCAGCATTTTAGGAGCCATAACAAATGGTGAAACAGTAGGAAACATTCTCTCATCCGTTATCGGCACAAACAAAGTTACCGCCCAGCAACTCGTCGGCACATGGCGATACAGCGGCCCAGGATGCGCTTTTACGTCTGACAACGCACTGGCCAAGGCAGGTGGAGAGGTGGCCGCCACTGAGGTAAAGAACAAGCTCAAGACGCAATACAGCAAGCTGGGCTTCTCAAGCAGCAACACTTACGTAACCTTTAAGCAGGATGGTACGTTCTCTGCCAAGATAGACGGCAAGAGCTGGAGCGGCAACTACACCTTCGACGAGAGCAATCAGGAGATTAACTTTGCCGGTTTAATCATCAACCTGAAGGGATATACAAAGCGCAATACATCGGGCATCAGCATTCTTTTTGAAAGCAAGAAGGTGCTCACTTTATTCCAAACGCTGGCCAGCTTGAGCGGAAACTCTACCGCACAAGTCATCGGCGACATATCTAAAAACTACGATGGAGTGCGCATAGGCTTTGACATGAAGAACTAATCTTCATGCCTTAGCCCGCAAACTGACATATTACCTAATTATTATAACAAACCAAATTGACAAACAAATGGAAAGAACCTGGAGATGGTTTGGCAAGAATGACACCATCACTCTTGCCATGCTAAAGCAGATAGGCGTGGAGGGCATCGTCACAGCCCTGCATGATGTTCCCCTCGGAGAGGTGTGGACACGTGAGAAAATACATGACCTGAAGAGCTACATCGAGTCGTATGGCATGAGATGGTCGGTGGTTGAGTCGCTCCCAGTCACCGAAACCATCAAGTACGGAGGCCCAGACCGCGACGAGCAGATAAGCATCTACAAACAGAGCTTACGCAACCTGGCGGCCGAAGGCATACATACTATATGCTATAACTTCATGCCGGTGCTGGACTGGGCACGCACAGACTTAAACCATCCCAACCCTAACGGCACGACAAACCTCTACTTCAGCATACCCGAATTTGCCTACTTCGACATCTATATACTGAAGCGTGAGGGAGCCAAAGACGACTGGGCGAAGTTTAAAGTGCTGGGACCCGACGGCAAACCCAACGGCAGAGACGTGATGAAAGAGGTGGAGCAGCTGCGCCAGAAGATGACTCCCGAGGCTGAGCATCAGCTCGTAGAGAATATCGTTATCAAGACACAAGGCTTCGTGAGCGGTAATTTCAAGGAGGGCGACGAGCATCCTATAGAGCTGTTCAGGGAACTTTTGACACGCTATAACAACATCAGCAAGGACCAACTGCGCGAAAACATGCGCTATTTTCTTGCCGCTATCATGCCGGTATGCGATGAATGCGACATGTACATGTGCGTTCACCCGGACGATCCACCCTTCCAGATACTCGGATTGCCACGTATCGTGACATGCGACGACGACATTAAGTGGTTCTTGCAGGCCGTAGACGACCCGCATAACGGGCTCACCTTCTGCGCGGGAAGCCTGTCGGCCGGCGCTCATAACAATGTTGTTGAGCTGGCAAAGAAGTATGCTTCGCGCACATGGTTCGTGCATTTGCGCAGCTGCCACGTGTTTGCCAACGGCGATTTCACCGAAGCGAGCCACCTGGGTGGCCGTGCCGACGTGATAGAACTGGCCAGAATATTCGAGCAGGAAGAGATGAAGCGCAGCGCAAACGCCAACATAGCCCGTCTGCCCATGCGCGTAGACCACGGCATGACCATGCTCGGAGACGATAAGCGAGGCTATAACGCAGGCTATTCGTTCCTCGGACGCATGTTTGCCATGGGACAAGTGCAGGGCATTATAGCCACGGTAGACCGCGAACTGGGCAAGCCTTACCATCAGCCGGGCTTCTTTGAGTAAACCTAAAACATATAAATCTTTAAAATATAACACTATGAACAACTTGTTTGATATAAAAGATTACGTTGTTGTTATAACCGGCGGAACCGGTATCCTGGGCCGTTGCATCGCCAAATATCTTGCACTTAACGGCGCGAAAGTCATCATCCTGGGCCGTAAGGAAGAGGTTGGCCACGAGATAGAGAACGATATTCGCAAGGCAGGCGGCGCTTGCGAGTTCATGAAGACAGACGTCATGAACCGCGAACTGGTTGAGCAGAACTGCAAAGACATAGTAGCTAAGTATGGCAAAGTAGACACCTTGCTCAACGCTGCGGGCGGAAACATGCCCGGAGCTACCATCGGTCCCGACCAGACATTCTTTGATTTAGACCCCGAACAGTTCCAGAAGGTGCTCAATCTGAACCTCACCGGCACGGTGATACCCACTCAGGTGTTTCTCAAGCCCATGGTGAAGGCGGGCAAGGGAAGCATCATCAACTTCTCGTCTATGGCAGCCTTCCGCCCCATGACACGCGTCTGCGGATATGCCGCAGCCAAGGCCGGCATCTCAAACTTCACAGCCTACATGGCCACAGAGACCGCCAAGAAGTTCGGCGAGGGCATCCGCGTAAACGCCATCGCACCCGGTTTCTTCATCACAGAGCAGAACAGAGCCCTGCTTACCAACCCTGACGGAAGCTACACACAGCGTGGCAAGGACGTGATACGCCAGACTCCGTTTGGCAGGATGGGCCAACCGGAAGAGCTGTGTGGCACGATTCACTATCTCATGAGCGATGCCGCTAAGTTCGTAACCGGCACGGTGGCCGTAGTAGACGGAGGCTTCAACGTCTTTGCCATGTAGTTTAAGCCCCATAACAACGGGCCTTAGAGCCCCACAAACAACCAATAAGAGGCAGGGAGCACGCCATTTGGAGTGCTCCCTTTTTGCGTTCTGACAGTGACAAAAGCATGTCTAGACGCTGTTGTGTGCGCACACAAGAACTTGATTAGCATCAAATAATCGACTAAAAATGTGCAAAACGTTGCACAAGCACTAGGACATTAGCTCTCCAGGCATTAACTTTGCATCGTATTTCAGGATAATATAATGTTGAACAAAGGGCACGATGAGGGTGCCCGCAAAGAAGAAAGGAAAGATTATGAACAGGATGACAAAAGCTATGAAACGAATGTTTAAGAAGCTAGGTGCCGCTTTCGTAGAGGCAATGGAGGCTTACGGTGAAGCACTCATGAAGAGCAACGGCTCTTGGGCCGCCTGACATGGTGCGACGCTTAAGCTAATATATCAAGCAAGAAGGGCTATGACGTTGAGGCAATCTGCCTGCGTTCATAGCCCTTCTTGCTATTTAAGCTTCAGCCCTATGACCTATTGTTCAGGCTGAGCGTCAGGGTTCTGCACCAATGCGGGGTTAGAGTCAAGGTCGCCCTGCGGTATCTTGAACAAGAAATGGCGCCCTGCCTTGAAGTCCACATCATCGGCATCAAAGTAGGTTATGCCGTCGGCCTTGCCCTGTTTGCACTTTTGTGAGGCATATTGCCCAAGCACTCCACGGCGCAACTCATCGTAGAATATCTTTCCTTCACCCACAAATTCGAATCTGCGCTGCTGGAAAATCTCCTCGTCCATAGCTGCTTGCGTGGTGTAAGAATAGGCACTTAGCCCTGCGCGCTCGCGTATCAGGTTGAGCTGGGCAAGCCCGTCGCCACCCTTAAGCAAGTTAGAAGCCTCAGCATAGTTAAGCAGCACCTCCGCATAACGCAGCATGGGGAAGTTGGCGCACGGCATTTCTAGCGAAGCGTCTGTACGGTTGTCGAAGTACTTACAGTTGAAAACGCATCTGTGCTCAGCATTTCGGTCGTTGGTAATGGCCGGAACCCAATGGCAAGTAGCCGGGTCGTAGGTGCACTCTGTGCCGTCGTTGAGTTTGAACGAAGACAGAAGAGCCTTGGCACGCTTATCTCCGTTGTTCACCATCTCACGATAGAGATAGCCGCTCACGCCCATTCTCGCATATTGATAGCAGCCCATCGACTTATAGGTACGGCCCAGACCGAAGCGTATGTGCATCTGGTTGAACTGTCCGGGTGTGGCAGAGAACTGCAGCTCAAAGATAGATTCCTGGTTGTTCTTAGCATTGGCGTTGAACCAATAATACTGGTCTGTGAACTCAGGCATGAGTGAATACTTGCCCGAATCTATTACTTTCTTGCTATAGTCGCGCGATTTTGTCAGATAATCAGTATTGTTATTGTTCATGCTGGCACGGTAGAGATAAATCTCACCCAGCAATGCATAACATGCGCCTTGCGACGCCCGCCACACGTCATAGCCACTCTCGCCCCTTTGCGGCAACTTGGCAGCAGCGTTTTCCAGGTCCTTTGTCACGGCGTCATAGCACTCATCGATAGTGTTTCTAGGCACTTCCAGCCCGTCAAGTCCGTTGGTTGGCGTTGTGATGATAGGCACGCCGCCCCACAAACGCATGAGATGCCACATGGCATAAGCCCTCAGAAACTCGCACTGACCGATAATGCGGTTGTGCGCCTCATCGCTCATCTGCACGCCTTTCTCACGTGCCAGCACCGTGTTGGCGCGGTTGATGCAGTCGTAAGCCGCGCTCCATATTCTGTAAACGCCACGGTCTGAGTTGCCCGTACTGGCATTGTTCACGTCATACCAGTGGTTGAGCAGGTGCATGGCATTCTTGTTGTACGAGGGCCAAGCCTGCTCTGTATATAGCTCTATGTTGGCCAGATAGAGGCAAGAATTGGCGGTATACATATTGCGCAACCTGTTGTACACACCGTTAAGTGCCTCGTTTGTCTCCTCCTCCGACTGATAGAAGCTCCCCGGATCGATGAATGTGTAGGGATGCTCGTCCAAGTCGCCGCTGCAACTGCCCATCGTCATGCCGCAAGCAGCAGCTACTAAGCCCATGAAAATATATTTAATAGATTTCATCTTTGTTTCTCCTTCTTATTAGATTAGAATTTCACACTCACTCCAAACATCACCGTCTTGCCCCAAGGGTTGCTCACGTCGCCGTTCTCCGGGTTATAACCCCGATGGTTGGCCGTGGTGATGAAGTTCTGGAAGTTCACGTTGAACACCAGTGAACGCACCGTCTTCAGATTCTTCAGCAATGAAGAGAAGTCGTAGCTCAGCTCTATATTCTTCACCACAAAGTAGTTCCAGTTGCCGTTGGTGCGGTCGCTCAGATACACTTCCTTAGCACCTGCGCGTGGGAAAGAGCCGTCGGGGTTGGCCTCACTCCACATCCTCTCGTAGGCATAGCGTGAGGGTATGCCCAGCACATTACGCACATTGCTTTCTGCCCACAGCTCATAGCTGCCGCAATCCTGGTAACCCATCGACCACTTAGTGCCTGAAGTAGAAGAATTTTCGGCGCCCGAAATAGAGGCATACTTCCATGCTCCCTGTCCGTAAGCCTTGAGAGAGAACTTCTTATAGTCCACTTGCAGACTCAAGCCGTAGAAGTAACGTGGCTCAACAGAGCCGATGCACTTATAGTCTTTGATGGTGATAGAACCGTCGCCATCTACATCCTCATACATCTCATCGCCCAGCGAGAGGCCCGAAGCAGTGTTGGGCACATACTTCTTATACCAGTCTAGTGTGGCCTGATCCTTGATGATGCCCAGTGAGTGGCGTGCGTAAACGCCGTTAACAGGGTCGCCCACGCGCAGGATTTGCGCGATACCGGCCGTTCCTGAGTTGATGGTTACCGACTGCACGTCGCCATACAGCTTCTTAATCTTATTGCTGTTGGTGGTGAAGTTCACGCCCAAGTTCACGCGCCAGTCTTTGTTTCTCACCACATCACCGTTCACTGAGAGCTCCAGACCGTGGTTATCCACCTGTCCAATGTTGCTTAGCACGTTAGAATAGCCCGATGTTGAGGGGATAGGAACATTATACAGCAGGTCGGTTGTCTTGCGGTTATAATAGTCGAGTGTTATGAAGGCCCTGTCAAAGAGTGCCAAGTCGAAGCCCAGGTCGAGCTGCTTGGTGCGCTCCCACTTCAGGTTAGAGTTGCCCACCGACTCATAATAGCCCACCAGCGTGCCGGTACCGTCAGAATAGCTGCCGTTGTTGCCCGTAGAAAGCTTGGCCAGTGAGTTGTAGTTACCTATCTCCTGGTTACCCGTAATACCGTAGCTGCCGCGCAGCTTCAGGTTGGTCACCACTTTGTTGTCCTTGAGCCAAGGCTCCTCAGAGGCGCGCCATGCCACGCCGAACGATGGGAAGGTGCCCCACTTAGTGTCGGAACCGAAGCGCGAAGAACCGTCGAAGCGGATGGTGGCAGTAAACATATACCTGTCCTTATAGGCATAAGTGCCGCGTCCGGTATAGGATATGAGCCTGTTGGAATAGATGTCGCTCGTATTCTTCAGCGAAGATTGCACGGCGCCGGAGAAGTCGAAAGCCTGCAACTTGTCGTTGGTGAACTGACCGGACATGCTCGAACGGTTGTACTTATAGTCCTGCCAAGAGTACACGGCCGTTGCCGTCATGCGGTGGTCGCCCCATTGGTTGCTGTAAGTAAGGATGTTATCCATCAGCTTGCTGCGTGTTCTGTACCATGCGTGCTGACCTGTGCTGGTGGTCAGACCGGCAGCGATAGACTTCGGGTTCTGCGAGCTGTGGAACTGATAGGTATTGGATGTCTTGGTGTCATAGCCTATGCTCAGCTTATAGCTCAGGTGCTTGGTTATCTGAGCCTGCGCATACCAGTTGCCCAAGAAGCGCAGTTGCTTGGTGCGGTTGGTCCAAGCCTCGTTGTCACATATAGGATTGAAGAACTCGCCCACGCTCACTATGTGGTACGAACCATCCTCGTTATACACCGGCTCGGTGGGCCAGCCAAAGCGGAACACATCGGGCAAGAGGGCGATGGGCACCGTGTTTTGGGTAGAAACCGACACCTGCATGCTCGAACCGATGGTGAGCCAGTGGTTGAACTTATGGTCCAGGTTGCTGTGAACAGAGAATTTCTCGTAGCCGCGGTTCTTTATCAAGGCGTCCTGATTATAGTATCCGCCCGACAACATATAGTTTGTCTTGCCGTTGCTGCCGTCTAACGTCACGCCATAGTCTTGCGTGAGGGCTGAGTTTTCAAGAAATTCCTTCTGCCAGTTGGTGTTATACTTGCCCAAGCCCGACAGGTCCGGCGTACCGTTTCCGGCATTCTTATAAGCCTGAGTGATATAGTCGGCAAAGTCCTGACCGTCTATCAGGTCTATCAACCGGCCCGGTGTGGTAACACCCAAGTTGGCATGTGCGCTGATGTTAGAGCGTCCCTCCGAGCCCTTTTTGGTGGTTACTGGTGGTTGCCGTTACCAATTCTCCAAAACATAACTTTAATAGCTGTAAATCAGCCACTTGCAAATTCTTGTCTCGTGATACAAAATCAGCGAGGGACAAAAACGGGACAAAACCACGGAAAAATAAAGTCAAGAACACTTCGCCCGAAATATCCCTTGTGGAATACCTCTGTTTCGTTTGCAAAGGTACAAATTTGTCCCTTGAAAAACGAGGGGAAATCCCTATTTCTCTCATTCACAACTCATTTTCCTACCATTGTACCCCAAATGTGGTTATTGCAAACGGTTTTGACCTCAAACGGCTTGGTCTGCGAAAATCGGGTGTTAAATTTTGTTTTGCACTCTGTTGGACATTTTCAAAAACGAGAACTGGCAATAGAACCAAAGATTTGCCACCCTTATTGTCCAATCCTTGGTTTTGTGAATGTTTGAACGATAGACATTTGATGCTGAATTTCAAGTGAGTGTCCGACCAATCTACCACATTGCAGCATGGTAAAATAGAACCAAAGAATTGAAAATCAGCACTTTTAATAAACCATAACGGCTGCTTGAATATCATTGGCAACAATATACCTTTGCAGCCGAAATCGATAACGAAATAAACAAAATATCAGATTTATGACAGAAAAGAACGCATTAAAGATGAACCTCGACCATGAGCGCAAGATAGTGGAGCTTCAGTCGAGAGTGAACAAGTTGGAGAACCTTTGCTATATGACAAAGGAAGTGTTGAACCTTGAAGAGGCTTCCGCCTTTCTCGGTATTGCCAAGAGCACGCTCTACAAGATGACGCATCTTAACCAGTTGCCGTACTTCAAGCCTGCTGGCAAGCTCATCTTCTTTGAGAAGAAAGCCTTGCTTGACTGGGTACGAGGAGCAAGAGCCATGTCGGAGGAGGAGATAAGACTGGAGGCTGCAAACCGTCTGAATGAAATGAACAATAGACCATAGCATTATGACGAAAGATGAACTTGTAAACAGTCTGCAAAAACGCGACCCTCTGTTGGCTAATGCGGTCAGCAATATGGTAGACTACATTTCCGACCGCTTCCCTGCTGCTTACCCAAGCAAGGAACAGACGGAAGCAGTCAATACCTATCTTCATTCGGTCTATGCTGACGGTGACGGAACCATGTCTGAAAGAAACTGTGAGCATCGAAGAATAGCATCACAGAAAATTACCATCAATGCCATACAAGTGCTTGACAGTCCCCAACTTGACCGACTGCAACGTGTGCTTGACCATATCGCATACGACAAGGAGTATTATATGCCAGAGAGAGACTTCGGCATGAGGCGATAGTTTCTCTTTTGACGGCAGGGAGTTTTCCATATAACAGCATGAACAGATTTACACAACAAAAATAAAACAACGATGAACAGTAATATTTTCAACAGCATTATCCTGAGTAATGAACAAGTGAACTATCTGATGGGTGGCACGGCTGGCATCAATCGCCTTTCATGCCTTTATGAACTCATTCAGATTGTGACACGACAGATTGAAACCTCAAATGAGGTTGGGAAGTCCACAACAGAATTGTGGGAAGTGAACATGTCAGAGGTGGCTCTATCCAAACTATGGAAATGTGACCGAAAAACCGTCTCCAAGATGCTTGACCACATGAACAAATTGGGCATCCTTTCTTCTGTACAGACAAGACGAGGAAGTGTTCACACATTGCTATGCATTTCTGCATGGATTGTTGACGACAAGAAATATGTCAATCCTCACTATGTTCCCATCAACCAAAGAGACTGTTCCGGCAAGTCTAATACTATGACTTCCACAACCGCATTCCCTAACAAGGAGGATCCACCCATCAAGAATGGCGGTACTTCTCCTACACAACTTGCCAACAGTTCCTCTTCTTCCCTAACTTCTGGAAATGGCGATAATGGCGAGGAGGAAGATGTTCCACCGCCAAGCGTCTCTGACATGGAACTGGAGGCAGAAGCCAGAAGGCAATTTGTCAAAGAACAGATGGAAGCGGAGGATGCCCCACAATTGCTGTTGCTTGGGTAATTTGAGAACCGTTATACAACAAGTCTGTGAACTGGTGCAACCACAGTGCGTATCGTGCTTGTGCGTAAACTCTGATAGTAGTGCTATGCAAGAAATACCAATGTCATACAAACGCACTTCGTTTGTCCGTATGCCAATGGACTTCTTGAACGCTCGCAAGCTCGCATTGGGTTGCACACTTTTATAGAAGCAATACTTGGTATGAATAAGAAATTTATAGATAAGGAGGCTCCGAAATACACGAGCCGCCTGATAGTAAGGCTGACACCGCAACTCCATAAGGAGATAGCGGAATATGCTGCCCTTTGCGGACTGACCACAAGCGCATACGCACGCAAGCGGTTGGAGGGCAAATATCCCAAACAACGCCTGACTGACAAAGAAATGGAGGCTTTGAACAGCCTTTCGGACGCCAGGGGTGATATACAAAAATTGTTCGGCTTTCTCAAAGGACGTCCGCTTACGGAACGTGAGAACATTCTCCGTAGCGAAATCTTTATGAAACGATGGAGAACAAGCGCAGAGGTAATCTTGAACCGCATGATTGAGATAGAGAAATACTTAACACAATAGAACATACGACATATATGATAGCAAAAGCAAAGGTAATAAGTCATGGCGCAAATGCCATACGTTACTCAGTGGATAAGGACAAGGCAGAGATTGTAAAGACCAATCTCTTGCCCGATGATATTTCCCCAACGGCAATGTGGGCAAGAATGCTTGCCTTGCAGAAGAAGTTTGAGGACAAATTGAACCGTTATCATCCGCTCAAAAGGAACATGATACGTATCGAGGTTTCCCCAACCTCGGAGGAAACGCAAGGTTGGACGATGGAGGAATGGCAGAGGTTGGCGGATGACTTTATCCGTGCGTTTGATGCGGTTGACCTTTCAGCCAAGTCGAAGCGCAAGAGTGCAAAGGCAACCAACCTCAAAGACAGCCAATATGTAGTTGCGCTCCATCGTGACAGCAAGAGTGGCATTATGCACCTTCACATTGATGCGAACCGCATAGACATAAGGGGCAACGTGAATGATGCCCATTATATCTATGAGCGAGCGATGGCTGCTGCCGCCAAGGTTGGGCAACAGCGTGGATGGAAAGATGCCCAAGAGGTAAGCCGCCAAAACAAGGAAGCGATAACCAATGATTGTCTTTCCGTTTTGACTAAGATGCCGTGCTTTGATTGGGGACTATACACAAAATGCCTCACGCAAATGGGATATGATGTCAAACTGCAATCCGACAATAAAGGACAAGTGCGTGGCTATGCCATCAAGCGTGGTAACTCCATTTATAAGTCCTCGGAACTTGGCAAAGGTCGTTGTCTGATGCCCTCAAAGATTGAAGGCACTTGGGCAAAACTGCATCATCAAGAATTGGAGAAACCAGTTTCAACTCCAACAAAGAATACCCAACAGCCAAAGATTATGACTGTACCCAAACCCATGCCTACTGCGGACAACACTCCAAAGATACGTCACTTCGACTTTTATACGGACGAGTTTCATCATTATCCTGTTGACATTCCACAGAACAGTCTGGATGTCATCGATAAGAATATTGCTTTGGATGCCGACAATGTGTTTGCCAAGATTAGCGATGTGCAGAAGACAGCCATTCTTCTCTTTGCTGAATACATTGATGCAGCCACAACCATTGCCGTCCAGTCTGGCGGTGGCGGAGGTGGTGCTACCTCTGGTTGGGGACGAGACAAGGACGAGGATGAACTGTCATGGGCGCATCGTTGCGCTTTAATGGCTAATCGCCTGTGCAGACCTCGCAAGAAGCAAGGATATGGCAGATAACCGAATGTTCAACCAACAGCATTGAAACTATGCCAATAGGTAAAAGTAAAATCTCAAATATGGATTTCGGATCTTTCGAGAATACGATTGACAAAAACATTGAAACGGACAAGGTTTCTGACAAATTTGACCAACAACTTCAAGCATACAAGGATGCTGGCAATAGTTTGACTTCGGCAAAAAGTGGCCTTGAAATGGCTACTGCTTCTATGCATGAAGCAAAAGACAAATTAAGTGAAGCCTCAGATAAAGCGAATACTGTCACCAAAGCTATTGAAGCCTACATCGGCAAAGTAAAAGACATAACTGTCAAAGCTAAAGTTGATGATGCCGATATGGAACAGGCAATCAACAACAGGAAGAAACTCATTGAAAACGAGTCCAAACTTCTTGAAGACCACCGAAAGGCGAATAAGGAAATCCTCACTCGCCATTTCTATGATATGTCTAATATGATGTCAAGAAATGAAGGAGTTTGGTTGTCGAATGGTTGGGTAAAGACTTTGCTTTGGATATTCTTGCCGTGTTTCCTTTATACGGTAATTTCGATTGTCTATTTTGTAGCATCTTACATAGACAAGTAGCCAGATAATATGGGATAATATTGATATGAACAACAGGTCTCAGGTGGTTGTCTACCCGCAAATGTTCTAATAAAAAGTGTCCGTAATGCCACCCGTCTGACATCGCGGACACTTTTTCTTTATGATAGCTATGAAGAAGAAATTGCCCATTATTGTTTTTCCAGCCATTTTTTTACACACCTTATAGCTCTGATTTGTTCGCTTTCGCTAAACATAGAATCGTCATTCGTTTCATTTCCTTCCATAACAGCTTCATAAAGAACAAGAAAATAAAAATCGCAAGGGTTTATCATTCGTTCCATAATTAGTGGAACTATTTGTTTTCCCATTGATTTGAGAGGAATGAACTCAGGCAATTTTGCATATGAATATGTGCTTGCACTATATCGCGTCTTAGGATTATGATCTATTGCTATGATCCATTTATTCACTAAACTTGCAAAACGATTTCTTATGCTGTCTGGAACTTGTGAAGCCAATTCTTTTATTTTCTCTTTCTCTGTATTTGTTAGAAAGTCTCTCGTTGATAGGCTGTCTTGTTTGTTGTCAGCATTGGAATTCCAAATACTCTCTGGTTCATGTACAGTTTGCAATGGTACTTTAACAATAGAGTCAGAAGCCACTTTCTCATAGTCATTTG